>SIAK01000004.1 GCA_009691805.1 Phycisphaerales bacterium | reverse complement strand
GCGACCTTCAAGGCAAACCAAGTCATCACCGCTTCGCTCGCAAGCGAACTGCAGGATGTTCGCGGCAAGGCGATCGATGCACAGCGTCGCATGGCAGAACTCGACGCTGCACTCTCTGAGCGCACCGCGGAACTCGAAGTCGCCGAAGCCGCACGCCGCCTTCTCGAAGAAGAGCGCAAGCGACTTGAAGAAGAGAACCTCGCGTCGAAGAACTCGATCGATCAATACATCGCTGCCTACGGTCAAATCGGCGGAAGCCGCGCAGGCGCCGTTGCACAACCCGTCGCCGATCGCAATGTCTCTGCAACGATCATCGATGTGCGTGCACGCGATGGCTCGACCTTCGCTGAGATCAACGCGGGCAGCCGCGACGGTGTGCAGGTTGGTTGGACGATGATGATCGGCGACGGCGCGACCTACATCGGCAATCTCAAGATCACACATATCGATGTCAATCGCGCCGTCGGCGTCGTTGAACTCGAGAACGCTTCGGCTCGCGGCGAAGTTAAGGTCGGACAGCGCGCGATTGCGCGCGCTGGAGAGTGATTCGTTCGCTTCCTTCAAACCACGCATCGCGTGTGTCCTGAGGTACGCCTCGAACACACGCCGCAATGAGAAACTCCCGCCATGATCTCCAAGACCAATCGCAGTTCCGATCCTGATGTCTTCACCGCGCTGCTCGCAGCGGCAGCAATCGCGCTGCTCTTCGGCGTGATCGCCCTCGTGCTTGCCAATGGCTCGCAAGCGGGTGGACCGTTCGACCTCGTGAAGTGATCGAACGATCACGCATGCTCGAAACCCTCAGACGCCGCGCAACACCGTTGCGCGGCGTCTGTCTTCTTCTGATAGTCTTGGATTGATGCACGAGCACTACTGCGAGCTCGTCTGACCACTTCGCGCGGGAGCGCATAAAGACGATGTTCGAACGACTTCTTAGTTTCTTCAGTGTCGACATGGGTATCGATCTCGGTACCTGCAACACCCTCGTGTGCGTGAAGGGTGAAGGCATCGTCCTCAACGAGCCTTCCGTGGTTGCGGTACGCAAGGGCACAAACAAGGTGCTGAACAACGGCAACGCTGTGGGTACCTCTGCGAAAGAAATGCTCGGCAAGACCCCAGGCACGATCAGCGCGATTCGTCCGATGAAGGATGGCGTGATTTCTGACCTTGAAATCACCGACGCGATGCTCGCGTATTTCATTCGCAAGGTCAATGGCAACGGACGCATCTTTGGTCCGCGCGTTGTCATCGCGGTGCCTTCGGGCATCACGGCGGTTGAGAAAAATGCCGTGTTCGAAAGTGCCACGCGCGCGGGTGCACGCAAGGTCTATCTCATCGAAGAAGCGATGGCTGCCGCGATGGGCGCGGGACTTCCGATTGCGGATCCTGTCGCCAGCATGATTGTTGATATCGGTGGCGGAACCACGGACGTTGCGATCATCAGCCTCGCGGGCATCGTGACGTGTGAATCATTACGCGTCGCAGGCGATGACTTCGATGAAGCGATCATCGAGCACATGAAGAAGAATTACGGCTTGACCATCGGCGAACAAACCGCCGAGCGCATCAAGATTACGATCGGTTCGGCTGCACCGATTCCCACGATCGAAATGGTTGTGCGCGGCCGCGACATGGTGGGCGGATTGCCTCGCAGTACCACCGTCACGAGCGATGAGATTCGTGAGGCGCTGCAAGCACCGATTGCGAAAATCACGAAAGCAGTGCTCGCCACGCTGGAGCGCGCGGATCCTGAACTTGCGAGCGATCTCGTGGAACGCGGCATGACTCTCGCGGGCGGCGGGGCTCTCTTGCGCGGCATCGACACGGTGCTCTCGGAAGCCACTGGACTCACCACGGTCATCGCGGACGATCCACTCACATGCGTTGCGCGCGGCACCAATCGCTACCTCGAGAATCTTGAGGAATGGAAGGCGACGATGGAGAGTGATGGCGACGACAGTTGAGCCTCTTGAGTTGGCGCGCACATCCATGGCGCATTCCCATGGGCACGGGCATGCGTTGGGAATTCCTCGCCCTCGTCATCGTCTTCATCTGCGCCATGTTGCCTGCTCGCTTTCTCTCCGTATGGACGGAGCCACTCGCGTTGGTTGTGACCGTTCCGACTGCACCGATCACGCACTTCGGTCGCGCCGCTCGCGACATCTTGCGCCCCTACAAGACACCGTGGGAGTTCGACGCGCCTGAAGCCGTTGCGCTGCGCGCGGATCTCGAACTCTACAAAACCCTCTACGCGCAAGCGACGATCGACCGCGAGTTTCTCGAGCGATCGCTCGCATCAGTGGGGGCGATCAGCGCGCGCGGTGGTGGTCCTGTGCGTCTGGTGGAATGCTCCGTCATCGGAAGTGCGGCACTCGGTCGCGGCGCGCAGGCGCAGGTCTTGCGACTGAACGCAGGCACTGCGCTCGGACTTGTTTCAGGCGCGCCAGCGTTCCTCGACAACGACTCGATTGCGGGCATTGTCGGAACCGACCTCTCGCAATTCAGCGCGTCTCTCGTCCCTGTGGAGCGCCTCTCCGGCATCGCGGTGCGATTGTTTCCCGTGCAGCCTCATGGCGAGAATGTCTCCGCGCTTCCTGGTGCAGTGTTACGACCAACGGGGCATGGAACATGGACTGCAGAAGTCGCGAGTAGTTTCGCGCTCACGATAGGGATGACCGCGCGACTTGCAGATGAACGTTGGCCGCGCATCGCGCTCGGCGCTCGGATCGGCGAAGTGATTGCGATTGAGCCGATCGAGCAGGCACCACTCGCGTCGCGCATCGAAGTTCGCCCGATCGTCGCCGCTGAATCGATCGGCAGCCTCACCATCGCAATTCCCGAGGGTCAGCCATGAGTTGGCCCGCGTTTCTCGTCGCAAGTTTGATTGCCGTCGCGCTCGACGGATCACTCCTCCAAGTTTTACGCATCGGCACCGCGCGACCATCGTTGCTGATGATCGTCGTTGTCTACGCATTGCTTTCTGCGCCCAAACGCACCGCACTCCGCGCAGCACTTACGGCTGGACTCTTCGCGGATCTGCTCACGCCGATCCTCGCGAACGACATGACCGTGCTCGTCGTCGTTGGTCCGCACATACTTGGCTTCGCACTCGGCGCGTTCGCATTCCTTTCCTTCCGCAATCTGCTCTACCGCAAGAGTCCGATTGCGCTCGGATTTGGGGCGCTCGTCTTTGCGCTCCTCGTCGCACTCGGCACGACGAGCACCTTCGTCCTGCGCACGCTCTTTGGAAGCAGTGCGCCATGGGGCGAAGCGGGAAGCGCGACGGAGTTTCTCTTGAACGGCCTTATCTCCGCAGCGCTCACCGCCGTGCTGGCCGCGTTCATGCTGCGATGGATGGATCGCACTCGCGCGCTCTGGTCATTCGAGAGTTCCGCACGACTTGTCGGCGGCGCTGCGCGCTGAGATCGCGCGATGAAAAGAAAGGTAAAGTGCAAGGATGCCTGAGAGCGCGCTCGTCGTCTTCGATGATCAACGAGGTTCGTTTGGTCCACTCACCGACCTGCGCGCTGCGTTTGAATTGCGGGTTGGCCTTGGCACTTCCCTCGAGCGGATTGAACAGCAACTCAAGCGGAGCGCGGCGGCACTTTTCTGCGCGCCCGAGATTGCGGCACTGCTCGCAACGCGCCACAGCGCGCAGATCAACGCCTTGCCAGATGGCGATGCGTTTGATTTCGTCAACGGTAGTGCACTGACGACTGCCACCGTGCATCGATGCAATCGCAAGCAAGCACTCGAGTTCATCGCGTCGGGCTTCCACGATCAAACGACCTCGCAGCCCGATGCGAACATCGCGCGTTTTCCCTGGGAGATCACCGCACGCATCGCAGGCTCGCTCGCAGCAGACGTTGAACTCTTCAAAGACGCAGCCCGATGTGTGACCATCGAACGACGCGCGCTGCGCAGTGAAGAGGGGCAGTCGAGAGGGGCGCACGCGATGTTGATTGATCGCAGTGCTTCGATCGGTCCGTTCTGCGTCATCGACGCATCCAACGGTCCTGTCGTCATCGGCGCGAACGTCGTCATCGGACCGCTCACGGTGCTCATTGGCCCTTGCGCGATCCTTGCCGAGTCTGTTGTTTCGGCGCATGCGCAGTTGAAAGCGAACACGATCGTCGGTCCACACTGCCGCGTCGGCGGCGAAGTCGGCGGCTGCATTTTTCAAGCGTTTTCCAACAAGTCGCACGATGGACATCTTGGCGACTGCTTTGTTGGTGAGTGGGTCAACATCGGCGCTGGTTCATGTAACTCGAATCTGTTGAATACCTACGGCGAAGTCATCGTGCGACTCGATGCCGAGCAAGGACTCGTGCGAACAGGACGACAATTCTGGGGCGGGGTGGTGGGCGATCATGTGAAACTCGCGATCGGCACGCGGCTCATGACCGGCACAACGATTGGCACTGGCGCGATGATCGCGTCGAGCCAACCACCAGCGACGCTTGTCGAACGATTCGCGTGGATCACGGACAACGCGCAGGTGCCGCGATCCTTCCGATTCGACAAGTTTATGGAGACTGCGAACGCGATGATGTCGCGGCGCGCGCACGCAATCACGCCAGCGCTTGAAGCTCGGCTGTCTGCGTTACACGCGAAAGCAGCGTCTCGATGAACTCCAACCAAGTTGCCCTGCCACGCGCGGTGTGGGGCATCGTCGACGGCCACGCGCATTTTTTCCGCGCCTACTACGCGATTCGCACGCCGCTCGCATCGAAAGTGACCGGCGAGCCGACGCGCATGGTCTATGGATTTCTCGCGAGCCTCTTCAAGTTCTTGCGCGAAGAGCCACCTGAGAATTTCATCGTCGTCATCGATGCGAGTGGCGATACGGAAACGTTTCGCAGTGTGCTCTACCCCGAGTACAAAGCGCATCGCGATCCGCCACCGGAAGATTTCGGCGGACAGGTGCGTCGATGCCTCGAAGCACTTTCCATTCTTGGCATTCCTGTCATCGGTCTTGAGGGGGTAGAAGCGGATGATGTGATCGCCACACTGGCGCGCGGCATTCGTCGATTGCATCCACAGGACCGCGTGCGGATTCTTTCGCGCGATAAAGATCTTGGTCAACTCATCGACGCCAACACGACGCTCTACGACACGCAAGCGGGGCGCGAAATCGGACTCGAAGAACTCTTCGATTCCAAGGGCGTACGCCCTGAGCAGATCATTGACTTCCTCACGCTCATGGGCGACAGCGCGGACAATGTTCCTGGCGTGCCCGGCGTTGGTCCTAAGACTGCCGCGCAATTGCTTGGCGAATTTGGCTCGATTGAAGGCATCTACGAGAACATCGACAAGGTCAAGGGCAAGCGACGCGAGTCGTTGGAAGCGTCGAAAAATCTCATCGCACTTTCGCGCACACTCGTCACGCTCAAGGATGATTGCGAGATTGGTTTTCCGCTCGAACGCGCGGCGTTCCTGAAGTCTCGCGCGGATATGACGCGCATGACGGAGTTTCTGAGACTCCTTGGCATTTCAAGTTTGCAGAAGTCTGCCGAAGAACTCTTCGGCGCAGCGCCTCACGCGTCGCCGTCGATCGATACAACTCCCTTCGAAGGCAGCCTCTTTGGCACAGCGGCGGCGAAAGCGCAAGATCCAAACTCTGGTGCGCAGCCCACGATTGCCGCGCCTCTCTCGAAGCGTTCGGCAACTGTCACGCTCATTCGAACCCGCGCCGAGTTGCAAGACCTCGTGCTTCGATTGCGATTTGCCAAGCGCTTCGCGTTCGATGTCGAAACGGACAGTCTCGCACTCGAGTCCATCAAACTCGTCGGCGTTTCAGTTTCCATCGCAGTGGGCGAAGGTTTTTACATTCCCGTCCAGAGTCCAGAGCCGAGCGCGCATCTCAATACAGAAGCCGCGCTCTCGATTCTTCGTCCTCTCTTTGAAGATGATTCCATCGGCAAGGTCGCGCACAACTTGAAGTTCGACAGCGCGGTGCTTGCCGCGCATGGAGTTTCGATCAGGGGTTGCGACGGCGACACGATGCTCGCAAGTTGGATGCTCGAACCTGAACGCGCGGGTCATGGGCTCAAGGCGCTTTGCGAAACAGTCCTCGGCAATCGGATGGAAGAGTTTGAAGCCGTCGTGGGCGGCAACGACGGACTCTTCAGTCGATCGTTTGCGGATGTTCCACTCGAGCGCGCCGCGCAATACGCCGCGCTTGACGCCGAAGCGACCTTCGCACTCGCGACGATGCTCGAACCCAAACTCGCCGCGAGCGGATTGCAATCGCTCTACGCGGAAGTCGAAGTTCCACTCGCCGTTGTGTTGGGCGAAATGGAACGCGCAGGCATCGCTGTCGATCGCGCCGAACTTTCTCGGCAGCGCAAAGAACTTGAGCTCCGCGTCGAACTGGTGCGCGCGTCGATTGCCGCTGACGCGCCGTGGGCGTTCAACCCCGATAGTCCGAAGCAACTCGCGGAAGTGCTGTTCGGACTTCCTACCGACGCAAGACCCGGTCTTGGATTGAAAGTCGTGAAGCGACTCAAGAGCGGACCGAGCACGGACTCGGAAGTCCTCGAGAAGCTCGTCGATGATCCTCTCGTCACTTCCACGCTCCCCCAGCAGATCTTGGAATACCGACAGCTCTCCAAACTCGTGGGCACCTATCTCGTCGCGCTTGGCGAGTTCATCTCACCGACGGACGGTCGCATCCACGCGCGCTTCAACCAAACAGGCACGGCGACGGGGCGACTTTCATCCAGCGAGCCCAATCTTCAGAACATTCCGATCCGAAGCGACATCGGTCGCGCGATCCGTCAGGCGTTTGTCGCGCAAGAGGGGATGTGCTTCGTTGCCGCGGATTATTCTCAGATTGAACTGCGCATCCTCGCGCATCTGTCGGGCGACCCTGGACTCATGCGCGCCTTCGAGAGCGGACTTGATATCCATCGCGCCGTGGCTGCGGAAGTTTTCGGAGTCGCGCCCGAACTTGTAGATGACACGCAACGCTCCGCCGCAAAGATGGTGAACTTTGGCATCGTCTACGGCATCACCGCGTCTGGACTCGCACGTCGACTTGGTTCCGGCTGCACGATCACGCGCGCGAAGGAAATCATGGAGGGGTATCGCGCGCGTTTCCGTGGCATCGATGCGTTCCTCGAATCCTGCGTCGAATCCGCGAAGTCACAGGGATTCGTGCAAACGATGCTCGGTCGCCGTCGACCAACTCCGCAATTGCATTCGCGCAATCCTTCCGAACGCGCATTCGGCGAACGCATCGCCGTCAACAGCGTTGTGCAAGGATCTGCCGCGGATCTCATCAAGAAGGCGATGCTCGCGGTTGCGGAGAAACTGCCGACTGAGATTCCAGGCGGTCGCATGATCTTGCAGATTCACGATGAGTTGCTTCTTGAAGTTCCCGAATCGTCAGCGCTCGCTGCAGGCACGCTGCTTGAGCGCGAAATGCGCGGCGCAATGACGCTGCGCGTGCCACTCGAAGTCGTGTGGAGTCAAGGAAAGCGTTGGAGCGATGTCTAGGGAACAACGCGCATCTTCTCCCGCATTCTTGAGGTTCTTCGACTTGACTCAGGGGTGAGATCTGCTACCCTTTGTACCCCGTCGAAAACGACGGATCAGTTGGGGTGGTAGCTCAATTGGTTAGAGTACCGGCTTGTCACGCCGGTGGTTGCGGGTTCGATTCCCGTCCGCCTCGCTTCAAAAAAACGCCTGTCAGCAACCGCTGGCAGGCGTTTTCGCTTTTGAACGCCGCGTCATTCGCGTCATTCGCGCCACTTGATATTGCAACCAATCGACGGTCTTTGCACGGCGTTCGGCTTGCCGGCCTCCGCAACTGCGAGCACGGCACTGCGCAAGTCCGCGCCTGTCACAGGCAATCCGTTTGAAGGGCGGCTGTCATCAAGTTGCCCTCGATACGCGAGGCAGAGATTTGCGTCGTAGAGGAAAAAATCAGGCGTGCATTGCGCGCTGAACGACTTCGCAACTTCCTGCGACTCATCAAAGAGATAAGGAAAGGTGTATCGATGCAAGAGTGATTCGCGGAGCATCGCGTCAGGACCATCTTGCGGATACGCGATCGAATCGTTGGAGTTGATCGCAGCCACACAAATGCCCTGTTCCTGCGCCATTTGAATGAGCGAAAGCAGCGCCGCATGAATGTGCTTCACATACGGACAGTGGTTGCAAAGAAAAATGACGAGCAAGCCTTTCGTCCCACGCGCGTCTTCGCGATCCATACTAAAACCGCGTCCGTCGCGGAGGTGAAAGGCGGGGCAGGGCGAACCCAATGGGACCATCAAACTTGGTACAGCGGGCATAAAAATTCTCGTAAAGGAATGCGCAGTTCGGTGAAGCCAAACCGTACTCTACGACAGATGCCGCGCCTCTTTGATGATGACGAATTTAACGAGGTCGAGGAATCCGTGCTCGCGCAGGAGCGGCGGCTCGACACCTACTGCCCAGATTGTGGTGCGTCGCTTCATGCGAGCGCCGACATTTGCCCCAAGTGTGGCATGTGGGTGGACGGCGAAGCGTTGCGGAAGGGCAAGAGTCGAACGACGACGACGCGTATCTTGAGCGTCGTCGTCGTCATCCTGCTCATTCTTGCGTTGGTGCTTCCTGTCGTGAAGTTTCTCTGACCTCGGGCTCTCGCGGGCCAGGCTTCGTCAGCCGACATCACCCAGGGGCATCGTCCAGTTTCCGCGTGCGTCCCGCTGCAGGTGACCATGATCGCCATGCTCTAGCAACTCACGAAGCTTGCTGATGCCTCGGTGCTTCCAGTTGTTGATCGTCGTCACGCTCACGCCCAGCGAATCCGCGGCGTGTTGGTAGCTCTTGCCTTCAAGCACGATGAGATGAATCGCGTCGCGCTCGTCGCGGGAGAGCAGCCCGAGAGCAGTCTCGAGCATGCCATGATCGAGAATCCCGGTGCCGGTGGCTTCGTCTGGCGCTTCGCACTCGCCGCGCTCTTCGAGAAGTTGGCGCAATCGAGCCGCGCGCGTGTAACGGCGCCGCAATAGATTGTGGGCGATCTTCAAGAGATAACTGATCGAAATCGTCAGCGACTCAAGGTCTGGGTGTTGGAGGAGTCGCACGAAAACCTCCTGAGAGAGGTCCTCGGCAACATCGGAGGATGTGGACTTGCGCAGGAACGCGTAGACGCGTTCGTAGTAGCGATCGAAGAGATCGAGCACGAGCGTCGCCCGCTCGGGATTCCTCGGAAGGGAGGCGCGTACAAGCCTTGGTTGTTCTGTCTGATCTTGGTATTCCATGTGCTCGGACTCCTCCATCTTAGACGGACAAGCACTTTTTCTATCTCAGTCTCGGAGATGCCCACCGAGGCTGCGCCAGCAAACGTGATTTCTCGAACCTCTCGCGGTACTTGTGAGTAACTCCGCGATTAACTACACAGAACATACGCACTCTGGATCGTTTGTCTCTCAGGTGGAAACCTGAAAGGCGACAATGATGCGAACTTTTTAGACGCCCACAACGAGAGGCGTGGTTGGGTATTCACCCCATTGCGGTACACTCCGAACATGGTTGCAAAGCCACTGACAGTGCTTGTTGTCGATGATCACGCGCTCATTCGAGCAGCGTTGGTTTCTGTCCTCAACGACTCCTCCGACATTCGCGTCATCGGAGAAGCCAGCAATGGTGCCGAAGCCGTCGAGTTTGCGCACAAGCTTTCACCGCGCGTTGTCATTATTGATATTGAGATGCCAGGGGTGGACGCGTTTCATGCCGCAAGTCACATTCTGCAAGTGCGACCGAACACCGCGATTCTGTTCCTCACCGGATCTCAACAAGATCGCGCGATTGAACAAGCATTGAAAGTCGGTGCGCTCGGATTCATGCTGAAGAGTGACAACACGAATCTCTTGCCTGATGCCATTCGCGCCGTTGCGCGCGGCGAACAATATTTTTCTCCGAGCGTGCTCGCGCGCGTGAACGGTGATCCGGGCGCATTCCGCCGCAAGAAGATTTCTGGCACCAAGAGTGACACACTGAGCGATCGCGAAGTCGAAGTGTTGCGCTACGTTGGTCGCGGTTTCGCAAAGAAGCAAATCGCGGATATGCTTGGAATCAGCGTAAAAACAGTGGATAAGCATGTGACGAGCGTGATGGAGAAGTTAGATATTCACGATCGCGTCGAACTTGCGCTCTACACGGTGCGCGAAGGTTTGATCTCTCCGTAGACCCGTTTTTTCTGGTGCCGCAATCATGTTTGGTTCCGCAATGTGGTCTACAATCGCCTCTGGCTCGTGGAGATTGGGAGAATGATGGACGCGCCTCGAATCGTAAGTACTCAATGCGATGAAGCGGTGCTGTACAAGCCCGCAGGAAGAAGTTGCGAAGGTGCATCCAACGATGATGCGTCCGCGCCGCTTGATCAATGGGCGAAATCACATTTGCAATGCGCAGAATTGAAGTTCCCTCATCGACTCGATAGGCCCACGCGCGGACTCGTTGTCGTGTGTAAGACTGCCGAATCCATTGCGCGCGCGAACTCCGAAATCCGAAAGCGACTGTGGATGAAGTTTTACATCGCTCGCATTCCGACCCCTCCCTCGTACGCGTTTAGCACGCTTCTGGCAGAGCAGAAACTCTTTCTCGAGCGTCGGGGGTCGAAGGCAATCGCCGTCCGGTCTGGCGGCGAGGCGTCCGCACAAACTGGACTTATGATCCGCCCGTCCACGGATGCGCCTCACGAGGCGCATCTGCTCGTTCAGTTGAAGACCGGCAGATTTCATCAAATCCGGGCGATGCTCGCGCACCTTGGCTTCCCCCTCGTGGGTGACACCCTGTACGGCTCGCCCTTCGATGCTAGCAAGTTCGAACTTGAGCACGCGCTTCTGATTCGTCACGCTGCGCCTTCAACAACTTCCGCTGCGCCTTCAACAACTTCGGATGCACCGCCGCGAGTTTCATTGTTGCCTCCGCATCCAGTTCGGCGCGGATTGCATGCCGACATCGAAGCGGAACTTCTTCGACTGTCTACTGCATCGATGCAGCTGACGAGTCCTGCGTAAACATCTCCGCGAGGATTGCAAGCTCATCTGCGGAAGCGATGCGGGTGGGAGGATCGCTGCCGTTCTCCTGCCGAACCCATCGCGGCTGCTCCAATGTATTCGTGAGAAGTTGCGCCGCGCCGCGACGATATCGAACCGCGTCCTCAGGGGAGAGTCGCGCAGCAACATCCACAATCAACGCGCAAGGCGAGAGCAAATCCGTGAAACCCTGAGTCTTCGCGACCAGCGTCAGTGAGGATCCCATCACAACGAGCTCGACAAGATCATCGCCCGCATCGCCCGCCGGGTCGCCAAATCCACCACCGCTGTACAGACCCATTTCACCGTTCGAAATCACGAGTACGCGCACCGCAAGATTCAACGCACTCGAACCTGTCGGCGTCTTTCCAGGATACGGACGCCAGAGTAGCTGCACGTGTGAAACGACACCTTGCTGCACCTTGCCACTGGTGAGTGCATCCAGTGGAACATCCGACATCCAATACGACTCGCTCGCGTCCGTGAGCGAATAGACAACATGCGGAAACTCGAGAGGAAGCGCGAGGGTTGAGGCACCGACTGCGTGCATCGTGCCTGCGCCGCCTTCCGACTTCAGTCCGAGCATGCGGGTGACACCACAGCCAGACAGGATGCAGCCACACAAGCTCAAAGCAAAAAGAACGCGCGCGTTGATGAAGTTCAAGCAGTCTCTCCTGAGATACGAAGTCGTGGTGATTCAACTGCCGGAAGTCGGGCGCGATCCCGCGATGGAGGTGGAGGAACACCAATACCAAGCAGGCTGATGGAATCGCGTTCGACAATCTCTCGCAGGGCGCTGCGAGCGATGTGCGGAAGTGCAGTCGCGTGCACCCAACCGTTCACGGAATACACCGCTTCGATGGCGCGCGCGGGAGTGTCAAACGGGAAGCCTGAAGCGAAGAGCACCTTGCTTTCCACGCCGAGATCTCTGCAGATTTCCAGTGCATTGAGCAACTGCCACGGTCGCGCGGCGATCCCCGCAACATGCGTGAAGACGCGATCGTGCTTGGCAAGCATCGTGAGTGTTTCTTCGACAAAGGGCGCGCCAAGGCCACCGATGACGAGCGCAAGTCGGGGGAAACTTCTCGCGACTTCGTCCAAGAGATACGGCCGACCGAATTCCAATTTCGCGCTTGAAGGCATCGCGCCACTGAAGCCAGTCACGATGGGAAGTTGCAACGCTTCCGCGCGATCAAACACGCGCATCGCCGCAGTCGAAGCGGGGTGGTAGCCCTGCAACATCGGATCCGTCCATAGGAGATGCGCACCTTCGGCGCGCGCGCTCTCCACATCATCAAGCGCATTCGGTTGTGTCGGATCAATCGCGCGCGCAAGGAACAATCGTCCCGCGCCCTGAGCGACTGCGTCTTTGAGAAAACTCTCCGAGATCGAAGCCCGCAGCAGTGCGCTCCGAAAGCCAACAACGACCGCAGCATCGACGGCACCCATCGCCGCGGTGTGCATCTCCAACGAAGCATCCGGTTTCACCCAGCGCTGCGCAGCCGTTCGACGAATCTTGGCAGCGAGTTCGCTGCCGAGATCTTCGAGTCGGGACCAAAGGCGTGTGTCAAGATCAACGATCATGCGAGGTTCGCAATCCTACGGCAAAGCGTGCGCGGATTGGGACAGCGAGCCAATCTGTGGCGCGTGCTTGCCCTACAGTCCGCGCTATGTCCGAAACCGCGTGGCAGGAACAATCACTCGCAAGCAATCCGCACGAACTCGGCGACAAGCCAGCCCGTGTGAAGGCGATGTTTGCGTCGATCGCCAAACGGTACGACCTCAACAATCGCGTGCATTCGTTCGGGCTCGATCAGGTGTGGCGACGGGCAGCGGTGCGGTTTGCAGAAGTCACCGCAGCGGACGATGTCATCGATGTCGCGTGCGGCACAGGCGATCTCGCGGAAGCGTTTCTCGCGGCGGGAGTCCGAAGTGTGCGCGGGATCGACTTCACGCCGGAGATGCTTGAAGTCGCGCGGATGAAGGCGGCGCACAAACGCAAGCCATCTGCTGCGCAGGTCGAGTACACCGAAGGCGACGCGACGGCGCTGCAATTGCCAGATGCGTGCGCCGACGTTGTTTCGATCGCGTTCGGCATCCGCAATGTTGGAAATACCCCGCAAGCGCTCGGTGAGTTCCACCGCATTCTGCGCCCGAACGGTCGAATCGTCATTCTTGAGTTCTCGCAACCAAGCAATCCGTTCATTCGCGCTGCCAATCGTTTCTATACCCACACGATCATGCCCTGCACCGCAACGATCCTTGCGCGCGACAAGAGCGGCGCGTACCGCTACCTCCCGAGGTCGGTGGAAACCTACCTCGATCGCGAGGCACTCGCGCAAGAAGTGCGCACGGCAGGCTTCTCGGAAGTCACGCAAAAAACGCTGACTTTCGGGACATGCGCGATCACGCGCGCAGTCAAGCATTGATCTTTAAATTCACGAAATTAGTTTCGTTGGAAGTGCTTGTCTCTATGACTTGATCATGCACCCGCGAGATTAAGTCGCACTCAAGTTGGCATGGATGCCAACTTCACGACTCACGGCGCAGCGCGTTCGGAGACCGCGCAAGAGCACCCCATCCACGGAACGGAGCTAGGCTATGCCTCAGGCCCTTGCAGTTGAACATCTTGTGACCGCACTCATTTCAGGAGATCGCGCCAACGCGCGCGATGCGTTGCGCGACGCCATTAACAATGGATATTCCGCGGAAGAAACTGCGGAACGGTTGATCTGGCCCGCTGCAGTCACGCTCGACGCACTCTGGCGAAAAGATCAGGTTGAACACTCCGCGTATCAAGGGGCAGTGTTGATGTTGAGTCAACTCGTGCAGCGACTTGAATGCGGCTACGGTCGCGCCCCGCAGCACGGAAAGGTCTACCTCGTGGTCAGTGGCAGCGAAGCAGGGGAAACGCTCGCGGGCGAGATCTTCAGCGGGCTCGCCGAAGCTGCTGGAGCGGAAGTCGTCTTTCTCGGTCCATGTGGCGATGCGGACGACCTGTACGCCGCACTCTCGCGCCGGGCGCCCGATGCATTCGTCGCGTTCGCCTCAAGCGCGGCTGATGCCCCAAAGTTGCGCTCGCTGATCAATCGACTTCGCACGACAGGCGCCGTGCCTGGGCTCACGACCGCGTTCGGAGGAGGCGTCTTCGCCCGCGCTCCTGGACTTGCCGAGGAAATGGGTGCTGACATCTGGGCAGACGACCCGTTCGAACTCGTGCGAACACTCGCGTCACTCGGAACCCGAGACTCAACCAGAGCGGTTCGCCTTGCCTGTCGGCAGCGCCGCCGAAACGCCGCGTAACTGACTTTTTAGCGTTTCCATTGAATTCTGCGCCACTTTTCGCAACGAACCACCTTCGAGACTCGTTCAATTACCTGCCCACACACGGGACCTGAGGCTACCTCGGGTCCCTTCTCTTCAGTAGGATGCAGACTCATGGAAGCAGCCGCCGAAAGACTCTTGATCCGACGCGCCAAAGCTGGCGATCGTGAAGCGATTGCCGATCTCATTCGCGCGCATCATCGTCCGGTGGAGATGTTCTTGTTGCGCCTCTGCGGACGACCCGACCTCGCGGAAGATCTCGCGCAGGAAGCATTCATGCGAGTCATGCGCTCGCTCGATCGATTTGATGAGCGGTTCCGATTTTCGACGTGGCTCTTCACGATTGCCAAGCGACTGCTCGTCAACAATCTGCAGAAGATGAAGCCAACGAGCGACAGCGATCTCGTGGAACTTCGCGCGGCCGCGTACTCAACACCAGCATCAGAGAACGAAGCGCAAGAGGAAGCACGCTTAGGTCGCGGCATGCTCGACACCGCGCTGAGTGCACTCGAAGAACCGCAACTTGAAATCGTCTTGCTCTTCCATCAGCAAGGCTGGCCGGTGCATCGCATCGCAGCGCAATTGAAAATGCCTGAAGGCACGATCAAGAGTCATCTGTTTCGCGCGCGACGCAAGATGCTCGGCGCCATTGAAGCGCAACAGGAAACCGCAACGCACCAGTTGCGCGATGTGCGCGAGAGTGTGCTTGCAGCACGACAGCCCGCCCGACGCACGAACGAATCGACCTCGACGGAGCGCATCTCATGAGATTGCGTAACTGTGCAGTGCTGACGCGATTGTTGTGCGCCTTGCGTAGGGGCAAGCACCCAGACGCCGCGTTGGAAGCATCCACTGCACGATCCGCGCGCGAAGAAATGCTTGTGGATCAAGTCACCGGATCGATCCGCCGACGCATCGCGATTTTTGGCTGCGGCATCGTGAGCGGACTTGTGCTCGCGGCGTTCGCTGTGGTGTTGCGCAACGCGCACCATGGAGAAGGCGAGCGCGTCGCGACTTTGATTGGTCACGGTGTCCATCGTCACGGCACGGCATTTGAAGCCTTGAACACGATGTTTCCCGATGTTCCGGAAGGATGCGTCGACTGCCCCATGCGCGATCGTCCTCTCAATTCCGACGGCATGCAGAACACCGATCATTGCACGGAAGCACCCACGGACACTGTCGCGTGCGCGTTCTTCGTGAAGGGCTGATTCGCATGCAGGTTTTCTTGCGCGCCGCATCACGATTTGCAGTCTTCGTGTGCGCGGCGAGCGTTTTCGCGCAAAGCCCGGTCATCGAGAGGGACGCGCCGCACACCACTGTTCCGCCGCGGCATCGCACGAAGATTGTCGTGACAACGACCATCGGGGCACCGTGCGAGACTCCTGAAGTTCACATGCTCGTCGAGGGCGCGCACCTCAACACGATTGCGAAATCACTCGGACACGACGCCGTCTCCGCGCTCGTCCGAGGATTACTCGGAGCGAGCGCGTTTGATGAGCTTGCGGGCATCTTCGGAACTGCCGATGGTTCGAACGAAGCGCTGCGTGCCGCGCTCGATGGCAGGATCATCATGCTCGCAGGTGAAGGCTGGGCACTCGCCGTCGATGCGGGACCAGCGGGCAATCGCGCGCTCCTCCATTCTTTGGGCGCGCAACTCGTGTCGCCAGGGGTCTTTGAAATCAAGAGCCAAGACGCGGTTGCGCGCACCTGCAATGGATGGCTGCTTTTTGCGCCGCGCGATTTCGCGAGTGAACGCATTGCGAACGCGCTCATCGCGATGCTTCCAATGCAAGACGCCGCGTTGCCTCCCGAAGTTGGACTGCGTGTAGGTATTCGACACATTCTTCCAACAGGCGGCGCGACCGCGATCTCCGTGACAACACGCGAAGGAAAACTCGTTGTCTCCGTCGAAGGTCAGTACAAGAAATCTCCGTTGGGCGCTGCAGAACTCGGCGCGAAACTGGATGGCGCGATCATCTCGAAGTTTGAGGGCGCTGCGTGCGTCGCCCTCGCGCAACCGTGCGACGGGGTTCCGTCGGCAGGACAAGCATTTTGGATTGCCGTCCTTCCTGAACTCCTGCCACCACCTGCGATGCGCGCAAACTTGAGTGGCGAAAAACTCTTCGTGGTTGGTCGTGGCTGCGCGAAAGGCGCGCCGAGCGTCGCGTGCTGTGTGCGTGTCGATGACTTCGATCAAGCGGTCGAAGATCAACGTACGTACATGATGCGCGTCGAGAGCGGCATCATCCGATCCATTTCGGGTGGCGGAGGCATGGAGAACGGAACAGGCAGCGGCAGTGTTGGCGCCGCGCCGCGACCACTCCTCGGGCGATTTATCGAGCAGCAATTCGGCAGGGCGATTCGCTTAGGTTCGATGTCACTTTGTTGGCGCACCGTTCCAACTCCTTGCGGCGGCTGGCAGGTCTACGCGAGCGATCCAACTTGGCTTGACAGTGTGAGCGGTGAACTCGAGCGTGCCGGCTGTCCTGAAGGAGTCTGCACGGTGGCTGCGGGAGCAGGATTTGTGGATGGGCCTCGCGCGGCGGCGCTGCTTCGAGCATGGAAACCGCTTCAACGAGCGGATGCTGCAGAGCAGAGCGCGGGCATGGACGCGCTCGCATCGCTCATTGAAGGAATCGGCGTTGTGCGATTTCGCTACTCGATACCGCAAGAAGGTCGCGTGAGCGCTGAACTTCTGATCGAACCACCTTCTGCGTTGCCCTCGCTTTCTCAACGGTAATCACTGCGTGTTTACGGATCGCATCATGCGCAGCGCGAACCCACTCGTACTCGCCGGACGAAGCCCGCTTGCGCACCGAGTTGCGCAAGCGTTGCAAGAGCAGTGCGCGATGCAAATTCAAATGTCATCGGATCTCCTGATTGCCGTCAGTGGCGGCGCAGATTCACGCGCGCTCTTGCTGCTGTTGTGCGCACTGTGGAAGCGGCACAACGCGCTCGATCGACTTGTCGTTGTCACGGTCGATCATGGACTTCGGAAGGAGAGCGCACAAGAGGTGCTCGAAGTGCACGCGTTCGCGCGAACACTCGGCGTGCAACGCGTGTACATCGAACGGGTGAAAGTTGCACCACGCGGCAATCAAGAGGCGGCAGCGCGCGCGGCGCGTTGGAACGCGATTGCCCATGTGATGCAACGATGCGCGATCGATGTCGTCGCAACCGCGCATCACGCGGATGATCTCTTCGAAAGTTTCCTCTTCCAACTTGCACGCAAGCGCGGCGCAGAAGCGCTCGACACGCTGCCCTCACGCGCGAGCATTCCGATTCCGAATCCGAAACAACGCGCGCTCATTCGACCGCTGCGCGCCGTGCGCAAACGCGATTTGATCGCACTCCTCACGCGCTGTGGAGTCGCGTGGAGTGAAGATCCGACGAATCACTCGCCCGATCAGTTTCGCGCGCAAATCCGCCAGTTTCTCCTACTTGGCGGAGAGACACTCGACCCTTGCGTGGACGGACTCGCAGCACTCGCGACAACGCGGAGCGCGCTTCCGGGCGCGACGAAATCTACACCGACGAATTCGCGTGCCGAGTTGTGCGCGCTGCAACCAAACCTTCGACGCACGACGCTCGCGCGCATGCTCAAGCATGCGGGATGCGTCGCACCTCAGAGCCGCACGCTCGATCAACTCTCGCGCGCCGTCGGTGATGCGATCGTTCGTCCGCGCGTGTATCGATTTCGAGGCGTGACGATGAAGCTCACGCGCACTTCACTTCGCGCCGAAGCAGTCGCCTGAAATCTTGTCGCTGTAACACGTCACGATGCCGTTCTCAATGCGGAGCACCGCAGGAGGAGGGACGAGCCAGAGTGGACCTCGCGGCAGTTCGATGAATTCACACGTCGCGCATTCGATGCGGCCAAACTCATCACCCGCCGCGGCGGTCTCTCCGTCTGCGAGAGGAATCTCCACAGCAATGATGGGCTCCAGTTGCGGTCCTTGAAAATGCTCTGCGAAAAAGACATGGCACGCCGAGCAATGTGGATTGAAGAACACGATCCAGCCTGAGTTTCCACCCGCTGCGATCATCGCGGAGAGCGTGGGCAGGTAGGTCGCGACGGCTGTGGAATCAAGCGTGCGACCAATCGATGTCTCGAGTTGAAGGTCGATGATTCGTGCGGGCGGAACGGTGTGATCTTCTTGTTGAAAATCCAAGCGCGCCGCAATCATCGGACCCACGGCGAACGCTAAAAGTGCCGCAAAAACCCGCCAAGAAGAAGAGAGCCCGCGTCGCGCTTGCGGTTGCACTTCTTTCGACTTTGACAACAGCGCGAGCGCGATGCAACTCACGCCAAGCGCGAACGCGAGTGCCATCGCGCCACTGACATCGCCTTCCTTGAACGCGCGCGAGATACTGGCGAGTGCGCCAAACGCGACGAGCCCACCGCCGAGCAGCGCGATGCGTCGATCGCGAAGGAACAAGCACAGCAACGCGAAGGCAAACAAGATCGCGACGATCGCCTTCGCTGCGGGTTCTTCCGTCAGCCCGTTCATCGACATGAATAGATCACGCAGGGGCCGCGGCGCGGACTGCGGTCCATGCTGCAAGATCCACACGCCTGAAGCACAGAGCGTGATGGAGGTCGCAAGCGATGGAAGCCAGTGTGGAACAGTGATGCGTTTCATGCTTCTTGCGATGCTCGAGAGTTCACTTTACGCCGCGGATACACGCTTCAAGCTTCGCTGCGTCTTCGATATCTTCCACGATGCACGTCACCACGCCATCTTGCATCGAAACCACGATCGGCGTTTGAATGACGTAATCAGGACCCTTGACAAGTTGCGCGAGCGAACAGGTGTCGCACGCCATGTCAAGCAGCCCGTTGGGATCTGCGTCCGGAACTGCAACCGCGAGGGTTGGAACTTTGAGCGCGCCTGTGAAGTGCGTCATCATCAGTTCCTGACAGTGATCGCAATCTTGCCGGTAATAGATGACGATCCAACGACCTTCGTTCAACTTCGCTGGTGGTTTCTGAATGAGCACGCCAAAGTCATTGGCATCCAAACGCGTGCCCACAAGTTGACCGAACTCCGCGACGTAATACCCGTTGAGTTGCGCGGGGAGCGACGGCCAAGCCTTCGGCGTTGCCGCGGGCACTGCAGGTGGTTGCACGCTCGTCTTGGTGTTGTTGGGCACGACTGGAGCAGTGCCGAGGATGCGCGCGAGTGCGGCTTCATCATCGACATTCGTGCAAACATCGGTAATGACGCCGTCGTGCGCCTTGATGATCATCGGCGGCGTTCCAAGCATGTACTCGGGCGACTTGCCAATCTTGACCTTGAAAAGTTTCGCAGACTCGCACCCAGCGCACTGCATCGGAAGCGGCCGGTCGTTGCTGAGGGGGATGGACACACGGAGTACGGGAATAGTGGAAGGAACGGCGAAGTGTTTCTTGAAAAGCGTTTGGCAATGCTCGCAGGTCTCGCTGTAGAAGACGATGAGCTGCGGACCTTTCAACATCGTCGCAGGAACGGGTCGCTCAATCGCGAGGAAGACAGGGACATCCACGAGCCGTTTGCCAATCGCATCCTTCCACTTCACGAAGTAGAGGCTCGAATAGGTTGCAGGTGCGGCGGGCCAAATCTCGCTCGTCGTCGGTGCGATCGCGAGAGGTTGCGTGTCGCTCGGTTCGCTCGTGGTGTCGATGACGGGCGTGGGGCGGACGAACGCAACGCCGAATGCAATGACTGCGATCGCTCCCGCGACGCCGAATCCGCGCGTATTCGCGACAGTAGGAGTCGGCGCCTTGAGGACGAAACAGAGGAGCGCCGCATCGATCATGAACATCAACCATGCGGGAAGGCTCGTCTTTCCAAAGCAGCCGCAGCCTCCCTTCGCAACACCATCGAAACCGCCCTTCATGAATTGCTGCGTGATCAACACTGCGAGAATCGCGCAGAACAGACCGAGCACAACACTCGCGAGCAGCCGCGCAAATCGCGGAACGAGCAGAATCGTCAGCGCGACAAACAACTCGGCGCCGATGAAAAATCGAAGGGCACCTCCCACGAAAGTGCCGAGGTCCATACCGATCGCGCTTCCAGCAGCGAGCACTGCATCGAGGACGGGCGGCGGCAAAGTCTTTGGATCAAATGAAGTTAGTTTTCCAACCGCGCCTGCGCCAATCCAGAGCGGCACGCCGATGCGAAGGACGATCAGCGCGACGGATTGCAGTCGAGTCAACGGAAGAATGGAGGCAGTAGGCATCATGGGGATTCAATGAGAGAATTTCAAACATTGGTCGGCGCAAGTTGGTCGCACGCTTCACATACCGCGTGCATGATGATCTGATGCGCCTCTTGGATCATTGCGCTGTCTTCTCCGCCCACGACGATGGCGTGGTCGCAGAGCGGAAGTAGTTTTCCGCCTCCCTTGCCCAGAATGCCAAGCACGCGCGCGCCTCGATCCTTTGCCGCGCGTGCGGCGAGCAGTAGATTTGCTGAGTTTCCACTTGTTGAAAAGAGCACGAGCAGATCGCCCGAACGCAAGACTGCCGTGGCAGGGCGCGCGAAGACATGCTCGAAACCGTAGTCGTTCGCGATGCAACTCATCGCAGTTGGATCCGCGCACAAACAAACCGCTCGCAGTGGCGCGCGATTGTGCTCGTAGCGACCGACGAGTTCTTCTGCGAGATGCAACGCTTCCGCTGCCGAACCGCCATTGCCCGCAGTCGCAATCAGTCCGCCGCGCTCAAGCGTCGCGCGCGCGAGATCGCAAACTTCCTCCACCGAGGTCGCCTGTTTGGCAAGCAACGCCGTTGCTTCGATGGCGCGCGCAAGTCGTCGGGCGACGATCTCTTTCGTCGTTGCGATCGAAGCATGTTCACGAGCCTGAGAAGGCATTGTCATAGGCGCGGATTGTACGAAGTTCACGCAGTGCGAGCAGGCAACAGAGAATTCGGCACAATGCCCGCATGACTGCTGAACGCGAGCACGCTGCTGGTTTTTCACCACTCCGCATTGCGGTCAGCGGAGCGCGTGGACTTGTCGGTCGACAACTCACTCTTGCGCTGCGTGCTGCGGGGCACTCCGTTGTTCCGATAGTGCGCGCCGCAACTGGGGTGGACTCTGCAATGCGCAACATCGCGATGGACGCGCAACAGCGCATCGCGCCCGCATCCCTTGAAGGCATCGACGCGATCGTCCATCTTGCAGGCGCAGGGATCGCGGACAAGCGCTGGAGTGCAGCGCGAAAGCAAGAGATTCTCGAAAGTCGCGTGCGAGGAACACGCGCGGTTGCGGACGCGATGGCTGCAGCGCAGCGCGTCTGTCAGCGTCCGCCGCGTGTGCTGATTTGTGCAAGTGGAGTTGGTTACTACGGCGCGGGAACGACAACTGTTGATGAGCGAAGCGGTGCTGGTCTCGGATTTCTTGCCGATGTTGTGCAGCAGTGGGAGGACGCGAGTCGCAGCGCGCGCGATGCTGGCGTACGCACGGTGCATCTTCGCTTCGGCGTGATTCTGAGTGCTGAGGGCGGCGCACTCGGCGCGATGCTCCGACCGTTTCGATGCGGACTCGGTGGTCCACTTGGCAATGGTCGGCAAGGATTTCCATGGGTCGCGATGGACGATGCGATCGGCAGCGTGCAATTCTGCCTCGCGCACGCATCGATCGAAGGCGCGGTCAATGTCGTCGCGCCAGCACGCAACACGCAGCGCGAGTTTGCGAAGGCGCTCGGCAAGGCATTGCATCGACCAGCATTCGCGCCAATGCCTGCGTTTCTCGTGCGATTGATCTTTGGTGAGCTGGGTCAAGCATTGCTGCTCGAAGGACAATTTGTCGCGCCGACGGTATTGCGCGAGCATGGATTCGTGTTCGGTCAGCCGACGCTTGAAGGCGCGCTCGCTCGCATTCTGAAGCACGCGTAGATGCCGCCCATCAAGAGCACGCCGAGCACGAGCGCGATGAACACCGGAGTTCCCGCGCCTGCTGCCGCTGCGAGTAGTCCGATCATCGGACCTGAGAAGTATCCGATGCCAACGAGCGCTTCATGCGTGCCGCCCGCTTCAACTTCCGCGCTTCCCACTGCCATCGCGTAGTAAATCGCGTTGTAGTAAATCGCGCCTTGACCGAGTCCGAGTGCAACAAGCCCAACGACGAGCGTCATTTCATTCGCACTCGTTGCAGTCAATGCGAAACCACCACTCAGAAGCACACCCGCGACGAAGAGTGTTCCACCGCGACCATGCCAGAACACCGTCTGCCAAAGAAAAAGCACCGCGAGCAAACGCGCGACATGCCAGGTAGATGAAATGGGCGCATGCCACGCAGCATCGATGTTGAGTCCATGGAAGAGATAGGGCAAGACTGGCGAGAGCGCACCGATGACGAGGTATCCCATCGGGTGCAGAACCCGAGCGCTGCGCAGTAGCGGTGCGTAAGAAGAAGGCACGTGCGCCGCCTGCGCATCAGGGTCATGACGCGCTGGATAGGCTGGAAACGTAGGCAAAAAACACATCGCCAGGAGCAGCACCGGCAACATCGCTGGGATCGCGTACTCCAAGAGTCCCGCAGCTTCGAGCGGCCCCGTGAGTGCAAGTCCGATCGCGGTGGCAGACATCCACGAAGCGTTCCACCATCCAATCGCATTGCGCATCTGCGCGCCATGGCGACCAGAGACAAGGTAGTGCTGCACGATCGGCCATTGCAATGCGCCGAGCGCAGTCATCGTCACCGCGCAAACCCAAAGCGCTTCAACCGTAGGAACCACCAGCACGATCGGCGCGAGCAGAGCCTGCGCCGCGAGAATGCACGCGAGTGCGGTGCGTGGACTCATGTGCCGTTCAAGCGCGCGAACGATTCGCCCAGCGTTCAGCGCGACGATCGTGTAGAGCACGCCGTTGACAAACGCGAGTAGCATGCTCTCTGTTTGCGTGAACGAGTAGATGCTCTCTGCGACGAAGTAAATCGAGTTCCACAGAATGCCCGTGCCGAGCGAGCAGAAAAATGTCACGGCGGCAATCGGAAGTGCGCGGACGGGCTGGGAAGTATGTGCAGCGGGCGTGGAGACACTCATCGATGTTCGATGGTAACTCGACGACACGGTGCAATCGTCTGCTACAATTTCAATCCGCAGTCCGCGTAGCTCAATTGGATAGAGCGTCGCCCTCCGAAGGCGAAGGTTGCAGGTTCGATTCCCGCCGCGGACGTTCCTATGAGCTCAAGTTCACCTCTGCAGAATGTCCCCGCGATGTCGCTCGCGGAATTGCAACAACTCATTCGCACGCGCTATTTCGCGACGGACAATGCGCGCGGTGCGCCGGGAACCTATCTGTGGTTTGTCGAAGAAGTAGGGGAGCTCGCGCACGCGATTGCCAATCGCGAGCGCGGCAAACTCGACCGCGCCAATCTTGAAGAAGAGTTTGCCGATGTCCTCGCGTGGCTTTCGACGCTTGCGAACATCTGCGAAGTCGATCTCACCCGCGCGGTGCACCAAAAGTATGTGCAAGATGGCGGGCCAGAAGGATTCAAAGTTTGACGACGCACACTCCAAACGCGTGTCCATTCTGCGACGCGCGCAATACCGTGCATGTTCCGCTTCTCGAAATGAAACACTGGCGGCTCTATCGCCACGCGGATCCAACACCCATCGCGGGATGGATGATGCTCGCGGCGCGCGAGCATCGCAGCGGGCTTGAAGCGCTGCAGGACCTAGAGAGTGCGGAGATCGGACTTGTGCTCCGCGCTCTTGCGAAGGCGACGCAAGAAGTCACCGGCGCAGATCGCATCTATTCGATCACCTACAACGAAGCGGTGCAGCACTTTCACCTGCACATCATCCCGCGTTTCGCAACCGACGATCGAACCAAGAGCTGGGCACTTGCAGACTTCTACCGCAGTGTCGCCTCAGGAACCACACCCGCGATCGACTCGAACGAAGCGACACGCATCGCCGAGAAAATCGCGGCGCAGTTGCGCGCGCTGCTGCCCAATCTTTAGCGCAATGACGATCGACAAAGAAGCACCGTATCCTCTCGACATGAGTGAGCAAAGCACCTTGCCATTGACCGGGACGCAGCGCATCCTTCACGCGTTCGCGCGCGCGCAGGCGGAGCACCGCGCCGCGCTCGTGGCGTTCATGACTGCGGGCTACCCCGACCTTGCCACAAGTGCGCGCATCGCGCAATCGATTGTCGATGCAGGCGCTGATGTTGTGGAAGTTGGCGTGCCATTCAGCGATCCGATCGCCGACGGTCCCATCATCGCGCAGTCGATGCATGAAGCGCTGCTGGCGGGTTGCACGCCGCACGCTGCGTTCGAGGCACTCGCAGAAGTCATGCGCACTTCGAGCGTGCCGTTTGTGTCGATGTCCTCGGTTTCTATCGCCGAACGCATCGGCGTAGATGCGTTCGTCGATCTTGCATGCGATGCAGGAATCACTGGTTTCATCGCACCCGACGCAGACACCGACGCGCTCGACTCCTTCGCGCGCGCTGCCATTCGTCGCGGCGCATGCCTTACCATGCTCATCGCGCCCACCACTTCGCAGGGACGAATGGAAGAACTTCTCGCCCGCACTTCTGGATTCATCTACCTGCTCGCGCGCGCGGGAATCACCGGCGACAGTTCAGGCGCACTCGATGTCGGCGATCGCGTTACGCAGCTTCGTCAACACACCAAGAAGCCGATCGCGGTTGGCTTCGGTATCGCGCGCGCGGACCAAGTGCGAACGGTCGGCGCCTCGGCGGATGGTGTGATTGTGGGAACCGCCATCGTGCGCGTGGTTCGAGATGCAGTTGCCGCAGGACAAGACCCCGCACTCGCTGCTTTCACATTGGTCCGCGAACTTCGCGCGGCCTGCGCTCGCGCATAAATCCCGCATGGCTCGCGCTAGCGATACGAACGCAGGACGCCAATGACGATGCCTTGAATCTCGCATGCGTCGACGATGATCGGTTGAAACGCTGGGTTGGATGGTTGCAGCCGAATCTTGCCGCCGGGCTCGAAGAAAATTGTCTTGAGCGTCGTCTCGCTGTTCGGCAACACTGCGACAACTCGCTCACCCTCGCGCGCGGTTGATCGCTGTTCGACGAGCACGAAATCACCGTCGAGAATGCCTTCATCTTGCATCGACTCGCCCGTGACCTGCAGCGCAAACGTGTTGCCACGTTGACCACGACGCGGACCGAACAGATCTTCTAACGAGAGCTTGTCATGCTGCTCAAATCGCTCAATCGGATAGCCCGCAGCGACGCGACCAACGAGTGGGAACTGCAAACGGCCGTGGCTCGAGTCCTCATCGATCTGCCGATCCTCTTCAAGCGCCTCTTCATGCTGCTCGAGTGCTAGTGTCGGAATCAAAGAGCGAGCCTTGTTCTGTGCTTTCTCGAGCGCTCCCTTCTCGATCAGCGCTCCGACATGCTCGAACACCGTCACCTTGCTGACGCCGAGCTCGTCCGCGAGTTCCTGCATGGTCGGCGAGTAACCGTGGCGACGACGCCATTGACGAACTAGCGTGAGGACTTTGAGTTGCTTGGGTGTGAAGTTCATGGTGGGTGAGTTCTGAGGATTCGTCGGGGAGTGTCGCCGCCGACAATTCCAAGGATGCAAACAGGAGGGGCGCTGGAGGTGCGAGGCGATCCGCTTCCAACGCGAGAAGCGTCTGATCAAGCGGAAGGAACATCTCGAGAATGCAATCGGAAACGCGCTGCCACAACCGAGACAACGCGCGCGCGGCAAGCGGCGGAAGTGATTCGTCTTCTTCAGGATCATGCGACGACCATGTGCCATCGTGCTGCGGAAGTTCAAGCACGATGTCGCCATCGACTGCCATGTATCTGCGCGAAAAATTTCCGCCAGGTCCAATCTCAACGAGGGGCCATGCTGATGATGCTGATGACGCTGCTGATGCTGACGATCCCGACGGCGCGGTGAAGTGTGCGAACAATGACATCTCAAATCTCCCAGTCACAGAAGTCCATCGCTCGCTCCGCACTCCACGGGGCAAGTCGAGAGGTTGAACTTGACAACGTGTTCCACATTGCCACGAGGCGCACTCGACAATCTCCATGCACAACGATCCGCAGTCGGAATTCGTTGGCAAGATGTTGGTCGAATGTTCCATGGAAATCTGTTTCGGCTTCTGTTCGGGAGTCACTCCACAATTTGTTCGGCTTATGTTAGCCGTAAGGACGCCGCGCCGTGTTGCTCCTGAGGATGCATCCCCAACTTCCGTACTGACCGTACCTTGCGCGAATGCTCCGCGCGCCGACACTCCCGCTGACCTTGACTGACCCAAAGGCTCTGTTCGGGCTCGATCGTTCCTACACGTTCCTGAATCACGGCTCGTTCGGCGCCTGCCCTAACGCAGTTCTCGCCGCTCAGGATCGAAGTCGCCGCGAGATCGAGGCACGACCGATCGAATTGCTCGGTCGAAAGGTTGAATCGCTCCTCGCGCCTTCACGTGCGGCGGTTGCTGCGTTTGTCGGAACGGATCCAGCCGGCCTTGGGTTCATGGTGAATGCAACCGAGGGGGTGAACGCTGCGCTGCAGTCGATTGCGTGGAAGCAGGGCGATGAAGTGCTCGCCCTCGACATGCTTTACAACGCGGTGCGAAAGTCCGTGCAGCGCATGCACGCAACGCACGGAATCACGTTGCGCGAGGTCGAAACTCCGAGTGAGGGCTGGTGCGGCGAAGCACTCGCGCAACTTCTCATCGATGCGATTGCACCGAACACACGGTTGGTGATCATCGACCATGTGACTTCACCGACCGCGATCATCATCGATGTTGCGCGGGTGATTCAGACGTGCCGCGCCCGCGGCGTACTCGTACTAGTCGACGGCGCACACGCGCCGGGCATGCTCGATCTCTCGATCGATGCGCTCGACGCGGATTGGTACACGGCGAATTTGCACAAGTGGACGTGCGCGCCCAAAGGCTGCGGCATGCTCGTCACACCTCCTCGACATCGAGAGACCACGCATCCACTTGCGACGAGTCATCACTTCGAGCTCGCGTACACGAAAGAGTTTGATTGGCAGGGCACGCGCGACATCACCGCTTGGATGCATGCGAGAACCGCGATCGCGTTCTTCGAGCAGTTTGGGTGGCAGCAAGTGCGCGAACACAATCACGCGCTCGCGGTTTGGGCTGCGGAATACCTGTGCGACGCATGGAGCGTGCGCGCGTTGACAGATACAGGCGGCGCGTCCATCGGCAGCATGTGCCCCGTGCGAGTGCCCGATGCGACGCGCGCGAGTTTCGCCTCTGTAGAAGCATTGCAAGCCGCGCTCTACGACCAAGAACGGGTGGAAGTGCCGGTCATTGACTGGAAGGGCGCGTGGCATGTGCGGGTCAGCGCGCATCTGCACACTTCGACGGCAGATATTGAGCGGCTCGCTGAGGCGATGCAGGCAATCAGTCGATGAAGTGAAGGACATGAACGCCGCGCGAAGTTCAAAAATCTGGCTGCTTGCACTGCTCTTTGCGAGCAGCGGCTGCGGCATCTCGCCATGGGAACAAAACTCGAACGATCCATCCGCGAGTGACGAGATCGAAGAGGTGATTTTCGCGTGCGATGATGCGCGCTTCGGCGAGTTTCAGGATGTGCGAGAGTCGAGCTTAGTGATGCATCATGGCAAACTGCACATCAATCATCCAAGTTCCCGTACTGCGCCCACCGGCGGTCGATCGTGCGTCTTAGTGCGCACAACCAGCGGCGTGCTTGCGCAGAAGATTCGCGATGTCCTTGATGGCAAGTACCCGATCAACACAGGATTCGAAGCGATGTTCGCGCTCGGACGAACGGCACTCGTGAAGATCGAGCGCGTCGATGGTGATGGAAAAGTTTTGTCGACCGAAGAAGCGCGCGCCGCGTTTCTAGAGATCGTGCGTTAAGCGTCCGGGACTTCGGTCACGTGATCTGCCTGTTCAACCTTCGCACGCTCGGATTGATACGCCGCCGCAAGCGCGGGATACTCATCGCGATACCAATCTCTCCACAGCGCTTTGTTGTTGCCGAGCTTTGCCATCGAGACGCCCGTGTTTGCTTGCGCGATGGTGACGAGTGCGGTGTAGACCTCGGTGCGATAGATCAGCACGACCGAGTCGGTGATTTGCAACAGGCTGCCCTCATAGATAATGCCAGGAATCGGCTGAAATGCGCCTGAATTGTCGCCCGCGACAGGGACGAGGCCTGCGATGTAGGAAGTCTGTCGACCAAACACAATCCAGCATCCATTGCCACCCGTGCCTGTTGTTGTTCCTTCTGCACTTTGCGCGTCAATGAGTTGCGGGATCAGTTGTGCGGCATTCGTCGCAGAGGCAACCATCGCGGCGCGGTTCACCCAAGACTCTTTCTCCGCCGTCAGGTGACTCGACACGATGTCCGTCACAACTGGCGGCGCGTTTTGTGGAAGTCGCGTGCGCGCTTCAAGTCGCTTCAGTGGATCGTCATCTTCAATCGCGATCGTTGTGAGAAATGCCAAGCCTGCGGAGTCGCATTGCAACAGCGCGTCGAAGAACGCTTCGTTCGTATCGAGCCCGAGCGGACGAAGTTCGCGCCACACCTTTGTGAAACTGCTCGCATCCCGAAGTGAGCGAATACTCTCAAGAGCGCGCGCGCGTTCGTCAGCACTCGCAGTGCGCATGAGCGAAGTTGCCTTGAGTTCACGCACCAACTTCACTTCTGCACCGCGCGGAGGAGTCGCGCTGTCCTGCGCGAACACACATGCGGTAAAAAATCCAGTGGTGATGATGAGCGCGAAGGGGAGTGGATTTCGCATGCGAGGGTCTCTCAATCGGAGTTCAACGGATGAACTGCTTCCACCAACGTACGCAGCGCAGCATACGTCGAGCGAAGCAAATCCTGCGAAACACCGAGAATTGTGGTCTAGCGCTCAACCACGGTCGCGCCCGCGGACTTGAGACGTGTCATTGCCGTCGTCGCCTCCGCGTGGCTCGCGAAGACTCCGACTTGCACTGCAAACAGCGCGCTGCCGTCTTTGGCGACACGTGGCGTGACTCCAGGCACAGGCAACCCGCAGCGTTTCGCACTTGCGCGAAGACTACGCGCGATGGATTCCGCTTTCGCGCGATCTCGAAATGCGCCCGACTGAATCGTGTAGCCCGTGCGAGGAGCGACATCGGAAATCGATTGAGGGTGCGGGGATTCCTCTGCTTCGAAACCATTGCCCACAATGTTGGACGATGGTGCAGCAGGGGATGCAAGTTCCAGAGCCTTCGTCGCTACCGCCGTCGCGTCTTGCGAGTTTGCATCCAGCGACTCGCGCGCGCTCTCCACTGCAAGCCCAGCGCGCGCAAAGCATCGCGCCGCAGTTGCATGCGCGCGCTGTGCTTCTTCACCTTCGAGAAGTTCCGCCGCACGCGCATAAGCGCGAGCTGCATCGTCATACTCCTCGAGTGCGATCATCGCGCTTCCGAGCGAAACGAGCGCCTCAGCTGCAAGCACTGCATCGATGGAACTCGCTGCATCCCGCAATGGCGCCTTCGCCGCAGCAGGTTCATCCTGACGCAGGAGCGAGAGCCCTTCGAGATACGACGCATCATCTCGCGCAACACCGCTTGCGTTCGCGCCGAACTCTTTGGCGAGGCGCAAACTTTCGGCGTAATTTCCAGTGCGATACGCCGATTGCGCGCCCTCAAGCGTCGCCTTGGGCTTCGTCTTGGGCATTGTCTCACACGCTCCACAGAGAAGGCAAGCGATCAGCAGCGTGAGTACTTTCAGCATCTTCGGTATCGTATCCACTGCGCAATACGTGTTCCTTTGTTGTTGCGCGCGTGCATGCTGAAAACTCTATGGAACTTCTCTCAACGATTCGCCGCCGTCTCTTGCTCGCGCCGCTGCGCATCGCGGTTGTCGATGACATTCGCGCATGGCGTGGCATTGATCTGCTCGTTGGGTCTTGGCATCTTCAGCGCGCGATCGCTGCGACGACGAACGCAAAGCGCGTCGGGATACTGCTGCCTACGGGCGCGCTTTTCCCGATGGCGACGATGGCGTGCTGGTCGCTCGGACGCACAGTCGTTCCCATCAACTACCTCTTGTCGCGCGCGGATCTTGAACACGTGGTGAAAGACTCGGGCATCGATGCGTGCGTGACGGTGGGACCGATGCTCGATTTCATGGGCGGCCTTCCTGAAGGTGTGCAGGCAATCCGCGTCGATCAGTTGAAGTTCAAAGGCATTCCGCCGATCAGTTTCGCGAATCCGCTGAAGCCAGATGATCTTGGAGTGGTGCTCTACACCTCAGGCACGAGTGGCAAGCCCAAAGGAGTGATGCTGAGTGTCGGCAACCTGCAATCGAACGTGCGACAGATCCGCGAGTGGGTGCGCTTCGATCAGCGCGATGTGATGCTCGGTGTCTTGCCACAGTTCCATAGTTTCGGTCTCACGGTGCTCACGCTGCTCCCACTACTGGCAGGTTGCAAGGTCATCTACACCGCGAAGTTTGTGCCGAGAAAACTGCTCGATCTTGCGCTCGCGCATCAACCGACGGCGTTCGTTGCGATTCCATCGATGTACAACGCGCTGCGACTTGTACGCGATGCAGATCCGAAAACTTTCGCCGCGCTGCGCTTTGCAGTCTCCGGCGGTGAGCCGCTTGCACAAGCGGTGTTTGACGGATTCAAGGAACGCTTTGGCGTCGAGATCAATGAAGGGTACGGACTCACGGAGACGAGTCCTGTGAGTCACTGGTGCCGACCGCAAGAGCAGAAGCGCGGCTGGGTTGGTCGGGCGATTCCGCGGGTCGAAGTGCGCATCGTGGGCGCGGATGAAAAAGACCTCAGCGCGAACGAAGATGGTGAAGTGCGACTCCGCGGACCCAACATCATGCAGGGGTACCTCAATCTTCCTGAGGAGAGTGCCGCGGCATTTGATGATCGCGGTTTTTTTCGCACGGGTGACATGGGGCGGCAAGACAACGACGGTCGCCTCGCCATCACCGGCCGACTCAAAGAGATGCTCATCGTCGCGGGCGAAAATGTGTTTCCGCGCGAGATCGAAGAAGTACTCAATCGTCACCCGAGCGTAAAAGATTCCGCCGTGATCGGCAGCAGCGATCCTTCACGCGGCGAAGTGCCCGTCGCATTCGTCGAAATGAAAGAGGGCGCGATCTTCGACGAGCAATCGATCAAAGCGCATTGCCGAACCGAACTCGCAGGATTCAAAGTACCGCGCGAAATCCGCTTGATTGACGCGCTCCCACGCAATCCCACCGGCAAGATCGTGCGCCGCAAACTCGCGCCGCTGTTGGTTACGGACAGTTCCCAAACGCGCTGAGCAGCACCGTGAGATCGGGCGCGTCGACGATGCCATCCTGATCGATGTCGGCGACGCCGCCCTTCGTACCCCAGGCGTTCAAGAGTATCGAGAGATCCGCCGCATCGACGAATCCATTCGCGTTGAGATCCGCAACGCAGGGCGCACAGGATGCGCCCGCGCTGAAGATGTTGAATTGTCCATCGCCGCCGTAGCCTTGCGCTGCGCCGATTTGAATCAAGTACGTCTCGTCGCACGCCGCGGTGAACGTCAATCGACTCGTGCCTAATGGAAGGCAGAGTTGCCCGTTGTCGTTGCATGCGATGAGCGCGCGGTTCGCGCACGATCCTGAATACACCGCCATGCGCGAATCGAAATTTCCGTAGCCGCAGGTTTCCACGGTCGTTGTTCCTGAACGCGTCGCTGTGTATTTGAACCACACATCGTGGAAGCATGATGTGCTGCCGTTGAGCGTGCATGTCGGGAGTAACGTGCCGTTCGTCACTGCGCGTTCGAGCGTGAGTGCGTTCAAACCTTCGACTGCAACCAGCGCGCCTTCACATTCATCTTGCGCGCTCGGACCAAGTCCACATACGAACACCGCCGCGTCCACGCAGAGTCCATCCCAGCCCGCATTGCAACATGCTGGGTCGACGGCGCAGACGCTGCTGCAGCACGCCGTGTCGGTGCATCCAGGAACACCACGCGGGAAGTAGCAGGACGCGTCGCCAGAACCGCACGCCGTGACGCATTTCTGATTTGTTTCGACGTGCAGTGTGTAATTCGACGCAGGACCGCACTGCGGAATGCCGCTCACGTACGGGAACTCGCCGACAGCAACCAACACGCGGTAGGTTCCAACGGGAACGCAGAGCGCATCGCTCTCGCGGAGAATGCAGAGATTCGAATTCACACTCAGTGCAGCGCTCGCGATCGGAGCGCATCCAGTGATGGGAAGCAGGGCGACAAATGCTTTCGACGCGCTTGTCAATTGCAATCGGACGGAGACGAGCCCATCTCCATCGGGATCGGTGAGCGTGACAGAAAACGTGTCGACGTCCGCCGCTGTTCCGCTGCCTGACATGAATCCAAGAGTTCCGCACAAGACTCTGTTCGGAGGAAGGATCGTCGCGTTTCCGCCACTAGCGCTGTAGCAACCGTCGTTGTTGCGACTTCCGCATGATTCGGGCTCGAGGTTTGATCCAAATGGGCATGCGGGCTGGCAGTTTCCTTGACAGATATCCGCAGCCAACGTCACACAGATCGTGTCCCACGCGCCCGAGCAGCAGGTCGGATCAACCGAGCAAACAACTTCGCAGCAGCCTGCGTCGTTGCAGCCTCCTGTCGCGTGCGCCGTGTTGCAGTTTCCTTGACCAGGACAGACACCAGGTGTGCCCGAACAGGTAAATCCCGCGATCAATGCGCAGGTGAAATCCCACTGTTGATCGCAGCAAAATGCGTCGGACGCGCAGACATCAAGGCAGCAAGTCTCGTCATCGCAGCTCGGGTTGAGATGCGCCGTGAAACAACTTCCGTTCACCGATGCGCCGCAGATTCCAACGCAGTAGGAGTCCGCGGTGAAGACGCAGCTCGCATCCCAATTCCCGCTGCAGCATGCAGGATCGAGTGAGCAGACTGTGATGCAGCACTCAGCGTCGTTGCAGCCACCTGAGCCGTGCACCGCGAGGCATGACGCGGTGGAAGTGCAGATCTGAGCGTGCGCGTGGCGCGATGGGAAAACTCCTGCGCAGAGTAGGAGCGTCAGAGCAAGGATGGTTCGTGCGAAGGGCATACGTTCAAATCGAGGGGACATCGAACTAACTTACGCAACAGCGTGTTCAACCTGCCATCAAAGTGGCAGGAATGCGAGAGGAATCTTCATTCCGACAAAAAGAAAGCCCCCCGACCAGTTGGTCGGGGGGCGGAACTTTGCGTTTGCATCTTCAATCAGGATCGACTGACTTGCGTCAGACCGTGCCTGATCAGACAGACCACATCAGACAGACCACATCAGACAGACCATGCGTTCAGCAGGATCGAGAGATCTGCTGCGTCGGTTGTTCCATCACCGTTGAGGTCAGCACATGGCTGGCTCCAGCAGTTCAGGAGAATCGCAAGATCAGCAGCATCCACGACGCCATCACCGTTGAGATCTGCAGGATTCGGCACGATGCAGGCGTTGCCGCCCTGCAACATGGCGATCATGCCACTGCCAAAGCCTGCGGTGCCGTATGCACCAAGGCAGAGGTAGTAGGTGGTGCCACACTCAACATCCCAAGTGACCTTCGAGCTAAGACCGCAGGTGTCGTCGTCGCAGGTGATGTACACAAGGGCCGCACAACTGCCCGAGTAGATCGCAACCTTGGAGTCATACGCCGTCGTACCACCGTCCGCAGTGCACAGCGAGAAGGTCGCGAAACCATCAAACGCTGGCGTGTAGGAGTACCAGATGTTGTTGTAGATGTTGCCACCGAATTCAGTGCATGCAGTGACCTGAGTTCCAGTTGCACCAATCGTGCTGAATGGAGTTGTTCCAACCGAGAGCGCGATAGCACTGGCGCACTCGTCGTTTGCTGGGCCACCGCCACCACCGCCACCGTAAGAAAGGTTGACAGTTCCTGTGCCGCGGCTTGCAGCACCGTAGCCACCCAGGAGGAGGCGGTAGCTTGAACCCTGTGTGACGGAGACCGTCATCAACGAGGTGAGGAGAGCGCAACCTGGAGCATCGTCATCGCAAGCGAGGTAGACGAGAGAAGCGCAATCACCACTGTAGAACGCAACCTTGGTGTCAAAGGTCGCGGTGTTGCAGGTGGACACGTTCAGCGTGCCCGTCTGCGTTGCGACGTAGGTGTACCAAAGGTTATTGTAAATGTTGCCGCCAAACTCCGTGCATGCTGTGGCTTGAAGGCCAGTAGCAGTCGTCGTGTCGAACGCGGTGTCGCCATTGAAAATCGCAATTGCGCCGACGCACTCGTCATTGACTGGTGGAGGGCCAGCGCCGCAAGACTCGCAACTCAGCAGGGCTGCATCGACGCAGAACTGATCCCATTCGGTATCGCAGCAATATGCGTCAGCCGCGCAGACCGCGCTGCAGCATGCTTCATCCGAGCAGTATGGGTTGGCATGCACAGCACAGCAGTCACCAGTCTGTTTCTCGCCACAGCTTGGTGCATCGCAAGGAGCAAGCTCCGAGAGAATCGCTTGGTAGTTGTTGAGATCGCCTGAACCGCAAGGCGTGCCCGAGAAGCTACCGAGAGCGACGAACGCTGTGCAGTCACCAGACGGGAGGCATCCCTCGATGAAAGCACCACAGGACTGCGTGGCACTGATCGCGAAGATCGCTGGTGGGCAATTTCCATCGAGGAGACCGATGGTGCAGAGGAGTGATGTGTTCACGGTCAAGTTCACAGTCGCGTCAGTTGCAAGGGTGAACGAGTACCAATCGGTATCGCGAATTCCACCGTCGGCCCAGAAGGTGCCGCAGATAGAACCGTTCATTGCGATTGGTTCCTTTGCGTTGGATGGATCATTGCAGCCGCCGTTGGAGTCGGAACCGCAGGGTTCGGCTTCAACTGCAGAACTTGAGCAATCCATCGGGCAAGCAGCGAATGGAGTGATCAAGATCGTGCCCGCACCGCCGCCGTTGTAACCGCCGATGGCAAGCTTGTAGGTCACGCCGGCTTCGAGCGACGCAAGCATGTTCGAGGTCAAGCCGCAACCAGCGCCGTCATCGTTGCATGCAACGATTTCCATTGCCAAGCAGTCATCATTGAAGATCGCAAGACGTGAATCGTAATCGCAGCTGTTGCAGGTCGAGAACGTCCATGGACCCGAGGTCGCAGGCGTGAAGGAGAACCAAAGGGTCCGCGCGAATCCAAGGCCGAATCCTTCGTTGCAAGATGCAGGAAGCACGGTGCCGGTGAGAGCACCGTTGGTATCGAATGCAGTGATACCCTCAAAGATTGGGAGAGCGCCATCGCACTCGTCGTTCTTTGGACCGGTGCAGTCGAGGCCGTCATCGAGCACCTCGAGGACATAGTCGCCACCTGGGCAAGGGAAGCCGCCGAAGAGCGATGGGAGCGCAATGACGGTCCAGTCGCCTGCCGGGAGGCAGACGCCAGGAACAACGACTGGGCAACCACCAACGGTGTTGCTCGCCAAGATGCCTGGTGGGCAGGCAAAGTCAGTGACGAACAGGAACGAAGGAACTGCGCTCGTGAGAGAGAAGGTCATGTAGCGACCTGGGGAAGTGAGCTGGTACCAGTCGGTATCGCGCACGTTCGCATCAGCCCACATGTTGCCGCAGAGCTTGTCGCCGATGGCGATGCTGCCGTAGATTGGAGAGGGGCTATTGCAGCCACCGTTCATATCAAGGCCGCAATCTTCGCCTTCGTACACGTTGCAGACGGTGAAGTCGGGGACGCAAGGAGTCGCGCCGCAGATCTTGCAAAGGTTGGCTGCTTCACCAGCGCAGATCGCATCCCACTGCGTTTCGCAGCAGTAAGCGTCAGCACCGCAGACGGTGGTGCAGCATGTTTCATCGTTGCAGCCAGGAGTCGTGCCCGCGACGCAGCAATCCTGAGGATTGTCACTGCCGCAGCCCGTTCCGCCGCCGCCGCCGCCACCACCCGAGGTGATCATCAGCGTGCCCGTACCCGAATCAGCAGCCGAGTAACCGCCGACAGCGATGTAGTAGGTCGTTCCGGCGACGGTCGCAGGAAGCACAAGTGTTGTCGTGAATCCTGCGCAGCCCGCTGTGTCGTCGAGGCAGACGATAGTCGTGGTTGCATCTCCGCAGACCGACATCACCGCGATGCGCGTGTCAAAGTCAGCGATGTTGCATGTCGAAAGTGTCCAGTCGCCATCGAGGGTCGACACGAACGAGTAGTACGCGGTGTTGTAAATCGAGTCGGTCCCGAACGGACCAGGATCACAGATTCCTGTGAGGTTCAGCACAGCCGTCATCGCGGTTGTGTCGACGAAGTTTGCGCCTTCAACGGCAACAATAGGGGCGCCACAGTCTTGCGCCAGCGTCGTCGCGGTACAAGCCGCAACAGCCGTTGTACAGATAAGCCAATTCTTTACACGCATCAGATCTCTCCTAGCTAGTGAGGTCAAAAGAACCCATCAATCACAACACCGGCACCAGGAGACACTCCTGATACACCGCAGACCAAGTGAAACTACACCGTTCTCGGCACCTTCCAATTCAAGTTTCGGCAAATGAGAGAATTTGATTGAGATGGTGCAACTTCCCCAGGCAGTAGCGAACGCCTAATGAACGCCCTATAACCACACTATCGCTACGGATGTGTCATGGTTGCAAACTCCCCGAAACTCCGATCCTGAACAACATGCACCGCCAAGTTGGCTGCGATTTCGGCGAGCTCACTATCGTGCAGGACTATGACCCTCAAACTTGGTGACCTCGCGCCCGCGTTCAGCCTTCCAACGAAACCTGGCGAAGTCGTCGACGTCGGCGCGCTCTTCGGAAAACGTCCCGTCGTCATTCTATTTTTCCCGCTCGCGTTCAGTTCTGTTTGTACTGCGGAACTGTGCCACTTCCGTGACGATTGGAGTCGATGGAGTGCGCTCGAATGTGACGTGTTCGGGGTTTCGATCGATAGCCCGTTCGTCGCAGACACATTTCGCACTACGTTAGGACTTCCGTTTCCACTGCTTTCGGATTTCAATAAGACCGTCGCAACGGAGTGGGGCGCGATACATGAGGAACTCGCCGGACTTCGAGGCGTCACGAAGCGCGCGGTATTCGTTGTCGATCGTGCAGGAAAGATCTCGTACGCAGCCGTGCAAGAGTCACCAAAGGAACAGGTGCAGTTCGACGAAATCTTTGCCGCTGTCCAAGCGGCGAAGTAGGTCGCGAACACGCGCTGTCTCGGATACACTCGTCGATCTACTGCGGGCGTAACTCAGCGGTAGAGTTCTTGCCTTCCAAGCAAGATGTCACGGGTTCGAATCCCGTCGCCCGCTTTGCTGACCTCTCGGATCTGTGCGTTTGCGATGCGCAAGCACACGCTGAGATCGATCGGCACAACCTTCGATGCATTTGGCAATTCCTCGATGGGCTGTAGTATTCGACAGTCATGAGTCCACCACGACGGGCAGTCTTGGTCGGTGTGCTGGCGCTCGCGGGCGTCTCGGCTATTGCGTCGATGCAACCGACGAATCTTGAGGGAGCATTGAAAACATCACTCGGATCGAACGCTCGCGCGGAGCCTGTTCGATTCGGGCGCGATGTGCGACCGATTCTTTCTGATCGATGCTTCCTCTGTCATGGACCAGATCGCGCGAAACAGCAAGCAGGGCTTCGCCTCGATAGTTTCGAAGCAGCGACAGCGCAACGTGAACATGGACAAGCGATCGTGCCGTTCGATGCGAGCGCGAGTTTGCTCATGCAACGCGTGGCGAGCGCGGATCCTTCGAAGTCGATGCCCCCGAGCGATAGCGGGAAACATGCACTCTCCACGCAGGAGCGCGAAATCTTGTCGGCGTGGATCGACGCGGGCGGCGCGTATGAATCGCACTGGTCGTTTTCAGCGCCAGTGAAATCAACGCCTCCGCAGGTGGCGCACGACGAAGTTGCGCGCAATGAAGTCGATGCCTTCATACTCGCGTCGCTTGAAGCGCGAGGGATCGCACCTTCTGATGCAGCGACGCCCGAGACGCTCGCGAGACGCGTCTTCCTTGATCTGACAGGATTGCCGCCCACGATTGAAGAGCTCGATGCATTTCTCGCGAACACGCGCAGCGATGCGTTCGAACAACTCGTCGATCGGCTGTTGACGACTGAACCGTATCGCACGCGGTACGCCGAGCGGATGGCAGTGCCGTGGCTTGATGCGGCGCGCTACGCGGATACCGCGGGCATTCATATGGACGCGGGGCGATCCATCTGGCCGTACCGCGATTGGGTCATCGATGCGTATCGCGCCAACATGCCGTTTGATCAGTTCGTGATCGAACAACTCGCGGGCGATTTGATGCCGGATGCGACGATCGATCAGAAGGTCGCAAGCGGATTCAATCGCTGCCACGTCACGAGCGATGAAGGTGGCGCGATCAACGAGGAGTATCTCGTGGAGTACGCCGCAGATCGCACGAACACCACGGGCGCGGTGTTCTTGGGACTCACGGTCGGTTGCGCGCGTTGCCATGATCACAAGTTTGATCCTGTGAGCACGGAAGATTTTTACTCGCTGTTCGCGTTCTTCAATTCCATCGAAGAACCCGGCGTGTACTCGCAAGTACCCGATGCCAAGCGCGCGCTTGAACCCGCGCTCGAAGTTCCATCGCCCATGCACGCGGTGCAAGTTGCAGCGCTCGACGGAAAAATCAAGGAGTTGCGCAACTCCCGCGACGCACCGGATGACGCGGAGAACGCGGCGCGCGTCGCATTTGAAGCAGGATTTCGTTCGAGTGAAAATCTCGCATGGGTCACACCATCCATTGTGAGTGCCACTTCCGCGCAGGGCGCCGTGATGTCCGCGCAAGCTGACGGATCGATTGTTGTGTCTGGTAGCAATCCCAGCGTCGATGAGCAAACCATCGTCCTGCACACGGAAGATGTCGACATCGACGGCATCCTGCTCGAAGCGTTGCTTGATCCCGCGAATCCGAACGCGCGCGTTGGTCGTTCGCCCAACGGAAACGCAGTTCTCGATGCGATTGAAGTGGAAGCAACCTCCGTGAAGACGGGGGAGACGCGCCGCGTTCCATTGTCGTGGGCGTGGGCGGATGTCGAACAACAGAACCACGATTTCAACGCGATCAATGCACTGCGACGCGATGATGGTCGCGTGTGGGCGGTGAACGCGCACGAACTTCCACCATCCCCTCGCGCGGCACTCTTTCTCGCGCAAGAACCGTTTGGCTTCGAAGGCGGCACGAACATCACCGTGCGACTTGTCTATCAATCGCCCTACGCGCAGCACATTTTCGCTCGCCCTCGCTTGACGTTTGCGAAGTTCTCCGAACCGTTCGCGAAGTCCTTTCCTGTCGCAACGAGTCGCTGGTACATCGTGGGTCCTTTCCCCAACACCTCAAGCAAGGAACTCTACGCAACGCGCTTCGGGCCAGAAGAGGGGGGCACGCTTGCACTGCGCGAGAAGTTCGGCATCGACAAGAATTTCGAGTACCGATTCGCGCCAGGCGTCAATGAAGCTTCGTCAGTCTCCCTCGCGCAGGGAGTTGGCGCTGAGTATGTCGCGCGCGAGATTTTTGCGCCGACCGAATGTGAGATTGAGTTGCTGCTGTCGAGCGATGATGGCATTGTCGTCACGCTCAACGGCACCGAAGTGCATCGCAACGAAGTAGAGCGCAGCGTTGCTCCTGAAAGCGACCGCGTGCGATTACCACTGCGCAAGGGCGCCAACGCGCTCGTCTGCAAGGTCGTGAACACCGGCGGCGCAGGTGGTTTCTATCACCGCGAAGTTCCACGCGCCGCGTCGCTCGCGCCCGCCACGCTGGCGTTTGCACTTCCCGAAAATCGCGCGAGCGCAGCCGCCCTCGCCGCAGCCGACATCGCGTGGAGAAGTTCACATTCGCCGCGATACCAGGCGTTGACCACGGAACTCAAAGCGTTCGAAACCGATCGCGCGGGACTCGTTGCGAACAGTCCGCGCACCATGGTCATGCAAGAACGCATGAAGCCGCGCGACACCTTCGTCCTCACGCGCGGTCTGTACAACCAACCAGATCCGACCCGCCGTGTGCAGCGTGCTGTGCCTAAGTCACTAGGAGTGCTCGCAGAAGGCGCGCCACCCGATCGACTCGGACTCGCGCAATGGTTGATGTCCGATCAGAATCCGCTCACCGCGCGCGTGACGGTCAATCGGCTGTGGGCGCAGTTCTTTGGTCAAGGGATCGTGCGCACTGTCGAAGACTTCGGCTATCAAGGCGAATGGCCGACGCATCCAGAGTTACTCGATTGGCTCGCGGTCGATTTCCGAGAGCATGGTTGGAATGTCGATCACATTGTGCGCAAGATTGTCTTGAGTGCGACCTATCGGCAGTCTTCAAAGTTGCGCACTGAAGTTGCTGCGATCGATCCTGACAACCGCTTGCTCGGATGGTTCCCTCGCGCGCGTTTGGGTGCGGAACAGATTCGCGATCAAGCGCTGTTCGTTGCAGGCTTGCTCGAAGAACGCGCCGGCGGTCCGAGCGTGAAGCCGTATCAACCCAGCGGGCTCTGGGAGGAAGTCGCGATGCTGCAATCCAACACGCGCACCTACATGCAAGACGAAGGAGAAGCACTCTATCGACGCAGCCTGTACACGTATTGGAAACGCGCCGTTCCACCGCCCACGATGCTCACGCTCGATGCACCCACGCGAGAATTCTGCACGACTCGCCGCATAACGACGAACACGCCGTTGCAAGCGCTCGTTCTTTGGAATGACCCGCAATTTGTCGAAGCCGCACGCGCCGCTGCAGCACTGAGCCTCGCACAACCAGCACTCGATGATGACTCTCGCATTCGCGTACTCGTTCGCACGATGACAGGTGGCGCGCCTGACGCTCATGTGAGTGCGGTGCTGCGCGATGCGCTCGCGACCTTCCGCGCGCGGTATGGAAGTGCGCCTGAGGATGCGAAAGCGCTCCTCGCTGTGGGAGCATCTCCGCTTCCTGTTGGAATTCCACTTGCGGAACTCGCCGCATGGACCATGCTTGCAAACACCGTCCTCGCAAGTGATGCCGTGATCGTCAAAGACTGAAGTTCGCATGCCAAGCAATCCACTTCATCGCGAAGGTCCATTCGATCCACTTGAGGGATATCTCCTCAATCTCACCCGTCGACGATTCTTCGGCGCGTTGTCGAATGGCATCGCCGCAGGCATTGGCGGAGCTGCACTGACTTCGTTACTTGGTTCCGAAACCGCCGAAGGCATGTTCGCGCCGATGTGTGCGCCGCAGATTGATCCGCGCATTCCGCCGCTCACGAATTTCGCGCCCAAAGCCAAGCGCGTGATTTATCTGCACATGGAAGGCGCGCCAAGCCAGCTTGATCTCTTCGATCACAAGCCAACCCTCGCCGATCAATTCGACAAAGACCTTCCCGATTCCATTCGCAACGGTCAACGCATCACCACGATGACGAGTGGTCAAGCGCGATTCCCCGTCGCGCCGTCGATGTTTCGCTTCGATCGCTACGAAAACAACGAGGATGGATTGTGGTTGAGCGAGCTGCTGCCGCATACAGGCAGCATCGCGAAAGAAATCTGCGTCATCAAATCCCTGCACACGGATGCGATCAATCATGAGCCTGGCATCACGTTTTTCCAAACGGGTTCTGAGCAACCAGGTCGACCGAGCTTTGGCAGTTGGATGAGCTACGGCTTGGGCAGCATGAACGATAGTTTGCCGAGCTTTGTCGTGATGATCACGCAGGGTGTCGGCAACATGCAGGCACTCTCCGCGCGCTTCTGGGGCAGCGGTTTCTTGCCGAGTGAACATCAGGGATGCAAGTTGCGTTCGGGCACAGATCCTGTGCTGTATCTCACGGACCCTGCTGGCGTTTCGCGGAAGGATCGACGCACGATGCTCGACACCGTGCAAGCGATGAACGCGCGTGAGTTCGAAGCGAGTCTTGATCCCGAAGTGCAGACGCGCATCGCGCAATACGAGATGGCGTATCGGATGCAGATGAGCGTGCCGGAACTGACGGACTTCAGCACGGAAAGCAAAGAGACGCTCGAGATGTACGGTCCTGAAGTCCATCGCGCAGGAAGTTTCGCTGCGAACTGTTTGCTCGCGCGTCGACTTGCAGAGCGCGGCGTTCGATTCACGCAGCTCTACATGCGCGGCTGGGATCAGCACGGCAATCTGCCCGGGGAGATTCGCGCACAGGCATTGGCGGTTGATCAACCGCAAGCGGCGCTTGTCAAAGATCTCAAGCGACTCGGCCTTCTCGAAGACACGCTCGTCTTGTGGAGCGGCGAGTTTGGACGCACTGTCTACAGCCAAGGTCAACTCTCGCGCACGAACTACGGTCGCGATCATCACCCGCGTTGCTTCAGCGCGTGGGCTGCGGGTGGCGGCATTAAGCCCGGCGTCAGTTGGGGCAAGACCGATGACTTCTCCTACAACATCGTGGAGAATCCAGTCGATGTGCACGATCTCCACGCGACGATGCTCCATCTCTTGGGCATGGACCACAAACGGCTGACCTATCGGCATCAGGGTCGCGACTACCGACTCACGGATGTGTTGGGGAACCCGATCGGCGGGTTGCTCGCGTAGCCGCGCCTCTTCGTTCGTCGCCGTCGATAGATTCGCCGATAACACCCTTTGAGCCCTTGCGGTATAGTTCCGCCGCTCTGACGCCGATGCGTCCGTTGATAGCAGCATTCTTAGAGGATGACCTAGGAGTGTCGCTGTCGTTCATTTCATGCAGAAGCACACGCCGCCAGCTCTACAGGCGGCCTTGATGAAGGAAGAAAACTTGGAGATGCAGCATTCCCTTTCCCGCAACTCTCGCGTCCTAATGTACGCCGCGCCATTCTTGGCGATGACCACTGCGGCTTTCGCAGGCGAAGCCGATCTTCAGATTCCAAACGTGAGTGATGTCGCGTTTGGAAACGGCATGACAGGAAGTTTCCTCCTGTATGGCGGCCTCGTCATCTCTGTCCTTGGCGCACTCTTTGGGCTTGTGCAATACAAGCAGGTGGTTGCACTTCCCGCGCACAAGTCGATGTTGAATGTCTCGAACATTATCTGGGAGACATGCAAGAGTTACATGTGGCAGCAGGGCAAGTTCCTCGCTGTGCTCTGGATTCTCATCGCCGCCGCGATCATCTTTTACTTCGGCTTCCTCGAACACAAGAGCATGCGCGACGTCACCGTGATCTTGCTGAGCTCGATCCTCGGCATCCTCGGTAGTTACGGCGTCAGTTGGTTCGGCATCCGCATCAACACGCAAGCGAACTCGCGCACCGCGTTCGCGTCGCTCAAGGGATACACGCTTCCCGTGCTGGGCATTCCGCTCATGTCGGGCATGTCGATTGGCATGTTGCTCGTCTCCGTCGAGCTGTTCTTCATGATCTGCATCTTGATGTTCCTGCCTTCGGAACTTGTCGGTCCATCCTTCATCGGATTTGCGATCGGTGAATCGCTCGGCGCTTCTGCACTGCGCATCTGCGGCGGTATCTTCACGAAGATTGCCGACATCGGCGCGGATCTCATGAAGATCGTCTTCAAGCTTCCTGAAGATGATCCGAAGAACCCAGGCGTCATTGCGGATTGCACAGGCGACAACGCGGGCGATTCGGTTGGACCCACCGCAGACGGTTTCGAAACCTACGGCGTCACAGGCGTTGCACTCATCGCGTTCCTTGCGTACTCGCTTGGCAACATTGGTGAAGCAGGCGAGATGTGCGGCAAGCTCATCGTGTGGCTCTTCGCCATGCGTGCGCTCATGATCGTGGCATCCTTGGTTTCCTACTATGTGAATGAAGCCATTTCCAAGGCGCGTTTCGCGAAGTTGAAGTCCTTCCACGAAGAGGCTCCACTTACAAGCCTCGTGTGGATCACGTCATTGCTCTCGATCGTCATCACCTTTGTCGCAAGCAAGGTCTTGCTCGGTGACATCTCCTATAAGGGCAACGCGCTTCCGAACCTTTGGTTCGCACTCAGCATGATCATCAGTTGCGGCACGATCGCAGGCGCACTCATCCCTGAGTTCACCAAGATCTTCACCTCGACAAACTGTGCACACGTGAAGGAAGTCGTCAACGCATCCAAGCAGGGCGGCGCTTCCCTCAACATCCTTTCCGGTTTCGTTGCAGGCAACTTCTCCGCGTTCTGGAAGGGTCTCGTCATCGCAAGTCTCATGGCGCTCGGATGGTGGTGCTCGAAGGATGGCGATCTCGCGCAGGTGATGCCCAAGGCGTACGCCTTCGCGGCACCAATCTTCGCGTTCGGTCTCATCGCATTCGGCTTCCTCGGCATGGGTCCCGTGACCATCGCTGTCGACAGCTTTGGTCCCGTGACTGACAACGCACAGTCCGTCTACGAACTGTCGCGTATCGAAGCACTTCCCAACATCGCCGCAGAGTTGAAGAAGGACTTCGGATTCACGCCAGACTTTGAGACTGCGAAGTACACGCTTGAGAAGGCCGACGGCGCAGGCAATACCTTCAAGGCGACGGCAAAGCCAGTGCTCATCGGTACTGCAGTTGTCGGTGCAACCACGATGGTCTTCGGCATCATCCTTGCACTCATCAAGTCGGGCGCCGAAGGCGGCGCAGCGGCGACGGAAGCGCAGCTCACAGAGTCAGCGAACATCGTCATCGGCAAGCTCTCCATCGTGCAGCCTGAAGTGTTGCTTGGTCTCCTCGTCGGCGGCGCAGTCATCTACTGGTTCACCGGCGCAGCAACGCAAGCGGTTGTCACAGGCGCGTACAGCGCTGTCGTGTACATCAAGAAGAACATCGATCTGACCAAGGTCGAAGCCAGCGTCGACGATGCGAAGGAAGTCGTCAAGATCTGCACGATTTATGCGCAGAAGGGCATGACGAACATCTTCTTGGTCGTCTTCTTCTTCGCGCTTGGACTGCCGTTCTTTGATCCGTTCTTCTTCATCGGCTACCTCATCGCGATGGCATTCTTCGGTCTCTACCAAGCGTTCTTCATGGCGAACGCTGGCGGCGCTTGGGACAATGCAAAGAAGATCGTCGAAGTGGACATGCGCATGAAGGGCACTGATCTCCACGCGGCAACCGTCGTGGGCGACACCGTTGGCGATCCATTCAAGGACACCAGCTCAGTCGCACTCAATCCTGTCATCAAGTTCACGACGCTCTTCGGCCTCCTCGCCGTCGAGATCGCGATCGCGATGGGAGATAGCCCTGCGAAGTTGTGGATCGGCATGGGCTGCGCCGCTGTCGCACTCTTCTTCGTCTGGCGCAGCTTCTACGGCATGCGCATTCCGACCGACGCGAAGGATTGATTCGACATCGAAGTCAAATGACACGGGGTCGCTCTCACAGGAGAGCGACCCTTTTTCATTGGGCATGTTGCATCGGAGGTCGCGCGTCAACCGTCGAAGGTCAATCCATGCGCGGAGAGCATGTCGATGAACTTGCGGCTCGGCGGCGCCTCTGCGTGCACCATCACACCATCAGGGTGCGCGAAGGAAAGTTTCCACGCATGCAATCCGAGCGGTGGTTCTTCCGCCTTCGAGAGTGGAAGCAGTTTGTCGTACATCGAGTAGATCGGATCGCCTTCGATCGGTGCGCCAAGGCTCGCAAAGTGCGCGCGCAATTGATGCAATCGACCGGTGACAGGCTCGCACTCAATCAACATCGCGCGCTCGGCGCAGGCAAGCACGCGCCAGCGCGTGGACGCTGATTTGCCGTGCGCATCGACAACGCTGACGAGCCGCCCTTGCACGCGCTTCTCCGCAAGTGGACGTTCGCACGCGCCAAGTTGCCCAACGCCACCGAGTTTGTGCGACGCGCGCACAATCGCGAGATAACTCTTGCGCACGCGATGCGCTTCCCATTCACCCCGAAGAAAGTCATACGCCTCGTGATCAAGCGCGCAGCAGAGACAACCACTCGTCATGCGATCGAGTCGATGGAGCATGCCGTAATCGCGCGCTTCACCAAGAGATGCGAGTTGTTTCGCGCGCGTTGCGAAGAGTGCGTTCAGCACGCTGTCGTTGGAATGCCCACGGCCAGGTTCACTCACCACACCAGGTGCTTTGTCGCAGACGAGAACGCGCGCGTCTTCATGGACGATCGAGAGGCGCATCTTTGCATTGGGAACTGGAATTGCCATGGAAGAGTTCTCGCGCAGTCTGATCGACAAATGGATTCCTTGCACGTGCGAGGCACAAAGAAAAAGGCGGGACTCGTGATTCGCACGCGTCCCGCCTCGGATACTTCTCGTGATGCATCAATCAGCGATCATCGATGATCGTGACCGGCGTGATCCTGTCCACCCGCTGCAGGTGCGCTCGGAGGCGCGATGGGTCCTGCACTACCGCGACCACCGCCGCTCGAACGGTGATTCGCGTTGCGGTTGGGATCGACGCCGTTGGGGAATCCGTTGACGTCGTAGTAAGGATCGGCGTAGCCACCTTCATACGAGCCTTGCCAGTAGTTCGGCAGACCATTGCCGCTCGAGTAATTATTCGAGGTTCCGCCACCGTTGTTCTCGTTAGCAGGGTTGAACTGACTTGGCTGCCACGAGTAATCGTTGCCATCAGTGATGATCGGATGCTCATCCCACGCGAGTTGAAGTCGGCGTGCAGCGGCAACATTCGCATCTTCGAGTGCTTGCGCAGCAGCGTCGGTCTTCGCGCGCAGCGCAGCCTCTTGTGCCAGACGCGCGTTGCGCTTGTCTGCTTGGCTTGTCGCAGCCCACTTGTAGTACGCATCAAGTTGACCCTTGCTCTGCAAGAATCCGATGCCCTGACCAGCGGACGCGAGCGCAGCTTGGTACTTCGTGAAGGAATCCTGTGCGAGGGTGGATTGCGCGCCGACTTCGCGAGCGAGCGTCGAGATGTCAGATCCGCTGCTGACCGAAGTGCCTGCGAGTTGTGCTTGTCGAAGCGCAACTTGGTACGCCTGCATAAACGTCAAGCCAGGATTCTTGGGAGCGGTGAAGGTCGTCTTCGCGAATTCATCCGCGAGACCATTGGTCGCCATGAAACTCTTCATGAGCTCGACGCGCTTGTTCGCGTCGCGTGTGCCACGACCCGCCGTGTCGGTCACGGAGCCGAGCGCGTTGTACTCCATCTGGAGATTGGCGAGAGGTGCGGAAAGTTGCGAACTGCTCTGCTGTGGAACAGCGAACATGACGGACGGGGTCGCGAGGGTGCTCGCGGCGATCAAGAGCGAAATCATCACTTGGGAAACCTCCAATTGGGCGCGAAGTGTAGCAAGACTCGCCGCATGCATGTGCGACTCGCGTGCGCGATAGCATCTGTCGCATGACTCGTGTGAACTCTCGATTGCGACCGTTCGGTGCCACAATCTTCGCGGAGATGACGCGACTCGCTCTCGCGCACAACGCTGTCAATCTCGGGCAGGGGGCGCCAGATTTCGACGGACCAGAATTCGTGAAGGAAGCGGCAATTCGAGCCATTCGCGACGGTCGCGGTCAATACGCACGCATGACGGGATTGCCAGAACTGACCTCCGCAATCGCAGAACGCTTCCACAAAACGACAGCCATCACCATCGCCGCAGACGAGCAGACGGTCGTGACGTGTGGCTGCACGGAAGCGATCGTCGACGCAATGCTCGCGCTCCTCGAGCCCGGCGATGAAGTCATCCTCTTCGAGCCTTTCTACGACAGTTACCCCGCAGCAGTCGCGATGGCGGGGGGCGTCGCGAAAATTGTGACGCTCCACGCGCCACACTTTCGCATCGAAGCTGCATCGCTTGAAGCGGCGATCACGACGAAGACCAAAGTCATGCTCGTGAACACGCCGCACAATCCAAGCGGACACATGCTCGACGCGGAAGAACGTCGCACGATTGCACGCGTCGCCAACGCGCACGATCTCGTCGTGCTCAGTGATGAAGTCTACGAAGAACTTTTCTACGCACAGCCACACCAAAGTCTCGCGATGGAAGACGGGCTTGTTGAGCGCACGGTCGTGCTTTCAAGTCTCGGCAAATCATTTTCCTTCACCGGATGGAAGGTCGGATGGGCCATCGGTCCTGCACCGATCATCAGCGCAATTCGCGCCGCGCATCAGTTCACAACCTTCTGCGCACCAACGCCGTTGCAAGTCGCAGCCGCCGCAGCGCTCCGCGCGCCAGAAACGTACTTCACTGCATTTCGCGCGGAGTACAAACGCCGACGCGATCTTCTCGCGGAAGGATTGCGCGCGAGCGGACTCACTCCGATCGTTCCCGAAGGCAGTTACTTCATCCTCGCGGATCACTCGAAGTACGCGTTTGAAGATGATTTCGCGTTCTGCCGTTTCCTCGTGGAGAAAGTCGGGATCGCCGCAATTCCGCCTGGCGCGTTCTACAAGAACAAGCAGCACGCGCGCACACTTGCTCGCTTCGCATTCTGTAAGCGCGACGAAACATTGCACGCTGCGAACGAGCGACTGCGTTCACTTCCAGAACTTGCCGCGCAACGAACGTAAAAAAGAAGCGCGTCTAACGACGCGCCTCTTCGAAAGTTCAAGTGCAGTTCAAATCAGCCCGTGATCGCATCAACGCGAACGCTGAGGTACGACTGACGGTGACCGATCGTCTTGCGATAGCCCTTACGTCGCTTGTACTTCACGGTGCGAATCTTGTCGCCGTCGTTCTCGCCGAGCACCGTCACCGTGACGCTTGCGCCAGCGATGTAGGGGAGACCAAGCTTTGCAGCCTTGTTCCCATCGCCGATCGCGAGGACCTTGTCGAGGGTGAGAACCGCGCCGTCTTCGGCTTCGCGGAGGTCGATGTCAATGACGTCGCCCTTGGAGAGTTTGATCTGGGTGCCGGAGTCTTCGATGATCGCGTACATAGGAAATCCTTAAGTCACCCAATGAAGTCGGGTGGATCGTCGATCGTATCAGAACGTCTACCGTTTTGCGCTTCCTTGCGAGGAGAGTTCTCCAAAAAGGCCGTCGCCCCTTTCGGGGCGACGGTTGGCGGCTGCATTGGTGTCGTAAGCCGAGTTCTGGAACTAGTTGCCTAGTTTGGCAGCCATTTCTCTCGCCCAAGTGTTGCCACTTGGGTCTAGCACGCGACCCGCTTCACACCCGCGGACCACGGGAACCTCGGTAAACCGAAGCGGAAGCTGCTTGCGCTTGCACGAGGTGGGGTTTGCCCTGCCTCAATCGTCACCGATTGAGCGGTGCGCTCTTACCGCACCTTTGCACCCTTACCGAACCCACTCGGAAATCCTCTCGGAAAACCTTCGTGGGAATGGCGGTTTATTTTCTGTGGCACTGTCCCTGACCCGCAGCCACGGGCCGGTGGGGATTACCCACCACCATGTCCTACCGTGCTCGGACTTTCCTCCCGTTGACGGATCAACGGGCGACTGCCTGACACCAGAACCACTGTAGCGCGAGGTCGAGAGAAGCGAAAATGGGAGGGTCGAACTTGCTCACCAACCTCATGCTCTTCGAGAGGCTCACGCCCGTATAACCGCATCTTGTGGAAGATTGGCGAGCCGACCACAATATATTGGACGAAGAACTTGGAAGATTGTTCTTTACTTTCACAAACTCGCCGCAAGAATGCTCCACTCCTGTGAGTACTTCCCAAATGCGGTGAAGGCAGGAAGAGTCGAGACAACCGCGACGACGTTCGAGAGCCTTGTTCGAACCACCGCCGCCCGTGAGGACCATCTATGACGAACCGTGACCGCAACCCCAATTCCAATGACGCATCCGTGAACGCTTCCCTCGCTCAGGCGAGTGGCGCGGGAACTCCAGCAGGAGCTTCGAGCAACTCCACACCGATCGTGCAGACGACCGAGACACAGGCTGTAAGTCAAACGATGGGAGCGAGTCCGACCTCGTCACGATTTGCGACTCTGCAGAACTACCACCTCCTCTTGTTCCGCAAGGCGCTGCATCCTGAGTTCTTCGGCATCGAAGGTCGTCGACGCGTGCAGCACGGCGAGTACGAAACTGAATCGTGGGTTTTCAAGGGCGGTCACGCCGTGCGATTCCAACTCGGTGGTCAAACACTTTGCGAAGTTGTGTACGAGCACATCGACCAGATTCCAGATCGTGGTTTGATTGCAGCGCTGCCATGCGCGGGTGAGCGCGACTTCGAAGAGAAGGTCGCGGAAAATCTGCTCTACATGACAACCATGCAGACCGAGCAACTCAGCGATCACCTGTATGTGGGCACTTACAAGGAACTCATGCAACACGCCCGCGAGAACAATTCGTTGTTCTCGTCTTGGACAGATCATTGTGGCAAGCAAAATCTTTCCGTCATTGATGTGCAACGCTTCCGCACCGAAGTGCACATTCAGGGCTACCACCTCCGCAGCGATTGCGGACTCGTGCTTCGCACGCAATCGATGTTGCAACTCGTGACACCGAAGGCTGGCGCGACGGCAACGAAGCCAACCACGACCAAGCGCTCACGCGATCATTAATCCTTTGACGCCGAGCGCCGAACTCGGAAAGCGAATCTTGAACTTGAGCACGCAGAACGCGAACGCAAGCCGTGTCCTCGTGGAGACAGACCGCTTTTTCGGGTTTGAAGATGTCGTGTTGGCGCCGGCGGTTGCGAGCATTCCTTCGCAAGAGCAACCACTCGACGCACGCGAAGTGAAACTCGCGAGCACGATGACAAGCCCAATGACAAGGCCGACGTCAAGCACGGCGACGAGCGTGAAGTCTGCGCCCATCACGCCTCACGAAATCACGAGAGGTGTGACGATCAAGATCGCGCCTGCGCCACCGATCGCAACCTCAACTGCCATCACCGCGAAGATCGTGCTTCCAACGGGCAAGAACGCACAAGCGCGACTCGATGCACTCCAGCGCACGCACGATGCAGAGTGTCCATTCTGTTGCGCGGTTCACGACAGTGTGAAAATCTTCGGTGAAGGCAGCGCGAGCGCGAGCGTGTTCTTCGTCGGCGAAGTTCCCACCGATGCCGAAGTTGCCTCAGAACGACCACTCGCAGGGCAGAGCGGTGAGAAACTCGCAGAGATGATTCGCGCGATGAAGTTGCGCAGCGAAGACGTGTACTTCGCCAACGTGCTCAAGACGCGACTACCAGAACTCCGCGCGCCAAGCGCACTCGAACTCGCGCAATGCGCGCCGTATCTTCGAGCGCAAATCGAAATCATCCAACCAACAGTGATCGTGACGCTCGGCGGACCAGCAACGAAGCACGTGCTCGCAAGTGAACTCGGCATCACACGCCTACGCGGAATTTGGGGAGCATTCGAGATCGAAGGCAAATCGATCCCCGTCATGCCAACCTTCCATCCCGCGTACCTCCTGCGCAACTACACCGCAGAAACCCGCGCCGCCGTCTGGAGCGATCTCAAACAAGTGATGGAAAAATTGAGTCGTTGAGCGCGCTTTGCGCGGAGTCAGAGTTTGAGGATGATCGTTGTGGGGCCGTCATTGACGAGCGAAACTTGCATCGTCGTTTGGAAGCGACCGGTCTCGGTTGGAACGCCGAGTATTCGCAGCTGTTCGACGACGCGATCGACGAGTGGTTCGGCGAGGGCAGGGGGCGCGGCTTCGATGAAACTCGGTCGATTGCCGCCTGAGGTGTCCGCGACGAGTGTAAATTGACTCACGACAAGTGCACTCCCATCGACATCGCGCACGGAGAGATTCATCTTGCCCGCAGCATCGTCGAAGATCCGTAACTTCGCGAGTTTTTCGGCGAAGCGATCGGCGATCTCGGCGGTGTCCGTTCGCTCCACACCAAGGAGAATGCACAGCCCACCACGCGCGCTGAGAGCACCGCAGTGCGCACCGTCACTGGTCACACTCGCTTGCGATGCACGTTGCACAACGGCGATCATTCGAAGGATCCAATCGTCGGATTGGGCCGCTGCATCGGCTGCGGCGACCGCGGCTCCATCTGAGTGAGTGCAGTGTTTTGCCTGCTCGGAAGCAAAAAACTGCGCGAGTGCTCCACGACGCAATCATCTGACGAACGCGAGTGATGCAGCGCTCACCATGCGACTGCCGTCTGCTTCACACGATTGGTAGTAGTCGAGCAACTCAGGAGTTGTTCCCTTGAGCAGCGTCAATCCAGCCCACAACGCGCCGAGTGAATCCCAGTGCAAAGGATTGCCGTCGGTCGAAACTGCGCCGAGGAAGGCTTGCCCATCGCCGCCGATGTAACTCTTCAAGAGCGAGCGATCGAGTTGATTGACTTCCTTCTTGCGCGTGTCATCGATCGCTTTCGCGTCACCAAACTGCGGTCCAACATGCGCGAGCTCCGCGCTGATGATGAACAACGTCCGGGCGAGGTCAGCGCCAAGTGCCTTTTGCATCGCTGTGACAAACTCTGCGACCGTCGCGCGCTTGCCGTCATCGGCGAGAAGCTTCGCAGTCGGGTCCGGAAGAATCGCGCCCACGATGGGCACGTTGCCAAGAATCGCTTGGATCCACGGCACATGACACTGCACAGAGTGCTCAGGGCAAAGATCAAGCAGATCGATGAACATCCGTTCTTCACCAGCTGCGCGAATCGCTGCGATCGTCGGCAGATCGGCGGGGCAACGTCCGAGCGAGGTGTCGAATCCAACATCGGAGATCGTCACGCCATCACCGAGTGCTAAGTGCGGTGTCGCGAGAATCACAACGCGGTCAAACTGCTGACCCTTCGCAATCGCGGCGCTCAACGCCTTGTAGCTCGTTGCATACACCGCGCGACCGCGCTCGTAATCGAGATGCGTCACCACAATGCCCGCAAGCGAGCCTTCAAGTTCCGGATCGTCCGCTTCCGCGAGAATCGATTCGATCTTCGCGCGGCATGCGGCTTCATCTTCACCGAGAGCGCGGGAAACAGTCGCAGGAAATGCGCCTGCCTTGCGAAGCTGTTCGCGCATCTTCGTCTCGAGATCCTCGCTCGTCGGTCCCCACAGAAGGCCGCGCGCCTCAAGCGCGTTCGCCAATTCCGTCACGGGCTTAATTTCAGGCGTCTGCAATTGCTCGGCAATTTCATGCACCGTGTGCTGGCCGCGGAAGCACTGCAAGAGTGCCTGCATGCCTTGGAGGTGCTGCGGCGAAGGAATCTGCACATCGAGCCCCTGACCGTGGTAGGGGTCCATGAGCCGGAGTCCGAGAAACTTCCCCTGATCGTCGCTGAGAGGCATGATCCTGATCGGGCGAAGCTCGGGTCTGAGGATGTGGGGGGGGAATTCCTGGGTTCCGAGGGTGTCGCTCATCAGTCGCTCCGTAAGGCGTCAAAGTGAATCGGGGAGTGTAGCGGGGAATAAATTCGAGATTCCGTCGCGCCCTCGGTGCAACCGACGATTGCATGTGGTCTGTACAATCTTCCCTCCTGTTTGCCGAACCTTCGAACTTGGAACCGCTATTTGACCGATCAAGAGCGAACCCACGTCAAGATGTGAGCGGGGGACTCCTGTGGAAGTTCCACTTGAGTTGTGTTCGATTTTATGGAATCAGGGCGTCTCGAATTCGTCGAGCGCTCAAAAAGTTTTGCGAGGTCTTCATGCGTCCGATGTGCCGATACCTGTTCTCACTCCTCACCGTTGGCACCGCGATTGCCGCGCTCTCGAATCCATTGTGCGCCGCGCAAGATGCGCCGAAGCCAACGATTGCACCCACGCCTCCTACATTGGGACCGGCGACCAAGCCGACCCTCATCTCGCCGAGTCATCCGATGGTCGATGCACCTGCGAAGCCAACGCTAGGAGGACGCGTGCCGGTTCGCGGCAGCGATTCATTGAGCCCTCACGCGCCACCAGCGAACGGTGGATTAGACAGTGCACAACTCGCATCGCAACCTGAGCAAATCATTCCAACAGGTCCTGCTGTTGTGAGATTCGAACCAGCGACGCTTGATCTCGGCGACATGACTGCGGACATTCCGAAGACGGGCAAAGTCAAGATCTTCAACATCTCGGACAAGCCGATCACAGTCACGAAGGCGGTCCCAGGTTGTGGTTGCACGACACCAACATGGCCGAAGGATCCGATTCTTCCAGGCGAGTACGGCGAGACTGAAATCACGCTGAAACCAGGACAGAAGGCGGGCATCAAGCTCAGCAAGCGCGTGACGTTTCAAATCGAAGGCGCACCTCCAGCGATTCTCACCGTCGAAGGAAACGTCGTTGCATTCGTGACGATTTCTCCCGACCTCATCGAAGCGCCATCGCCGACAGAGAAGGGTGCGGAAGCGCTCATCAAGAGCGGTGAAATCGTGCTCGAGAGCGTGGATGGCACGCCATTCAAAGTGATCGAGTCTGCTCCTCCGATCATCAAAGACATGTCGCCCGATGCTGCGCTCAAGCAGGTTGTGCACATCGATTGGGATGCGTGGGCTGCAACAGGCAAGGGACCAAAGTTGGCGATCCGTACCGATCATCCGAAGGCTGCGAATCTCATGCTCATCGTGAAGCGCTCACTCGATGACCGCTCCGCCATTGCACCTCCGTCTCCACCAACTTCGGCGAACACGCCTCCACTCGTCACTGCTGTTCGTAGCGGCGACCCAAGCAAGCTCGCGGAAGAAATCTCAAAGGCGAAGGACATCAACGAGCAAGATCAGATTCAACGCCAGACTGCGCTCCACTGGGCAGCGAAGGAAGGCAAGTTGGATATGGCGCGTATTCTCGTTGCGTCGAAGGCAAACGTGAACGCAGGCGATCGTCAAGGCAAAACTCCGCTCTCGTTCGCTGCTCAAGCAGGCAATTATGAAGTCTGCGCCTTCCTCGTTGAGAGCGGTGCAGACGTCAATGTGCGCGACGCGCTCAAGGGCAATCCATTGCTCTGGGCTTCGGGCCTTGGCAACGCGAAGACCGTTGAGTTCCTGCTTTCGAAGGGTGCTGATGCGAAGATCATCGACGTGAACGGCATGAGCGCGCTGCTCTGGGCCACCAACATTGGAACGCCTGAGACCGTCGAACTCTTGCTCGCTGCAGGTTGCGATCCAAATCTCGTTGACACGCAAACCGCTGATTCTGCGCTGCATCGCGCATCACGCCGTGCTACGAGCAGCAAGAGCATCACGCTTCTGCTTGCAGCAAACGCGCAGCCCAATGTGCGCAACAAGACTGGCATGACTCCACTCCACGCTGCAGCTTCAAGCGGCACTGCGGAGAAGGTGCAGATCCTACTCGCGGGCAAGGCTGATCCGATGGCGCTTGATGCGAAGGGTTGGTCCGCACTCGACTACGCAACGATCCGTGGCGATGGTGAACGCGCGAAGATCCTCGAGATCCTCGCGCCAATCTCGCCTGCGCCTCATACCGCGGATGCAACGACACCAGTGCCAACAGGTGCAGCAGTTGCTGCTCCTTCGAAGTCCTAACGCTCGCGATTGCCGTTCGATTCCTCTGTTCAAGCAAAGCCCCTCGCGTGATACACCATCGCGCGAGGGGCTTTTTTACCGCGAAATCCCTCTACAGTGCACGCATGACAACTGCGACGTGCACGGCATTTGACGAACTCGCCACCGACCTTCGCGAGTCCGTGCTCCTCAGTAGCACGGAACAAATTCTTGGGTGGGATCAAGAGACGATGATGCCTGAAGGCGGCGTGGAATATCGCTCGCGTCAACTTGCGTTGCTCGCACGACTTGTTGCTGAGCGCGATCAGACGAATGCACGCGGCGAACTGATCGCAGCATGTGAAGAGGACAGCAACGTGCTCGCCGATCCCGTGCGCGCGGGCATCGTGCGCGAAGCGCGTCGCGATTACACGCGTGCTTGCAAAGTTCCCGCACGGCTCGTCGAAGAACTCACAAAGACGGCGAGCATCGCGCAACACGAATGGGCGCAATCGCGCGCGGCAAATGACTTCAAGCGTTTTCAACCATGGCTTGAAAAACTTGTCTCGCTGCTGCGTGAGAAAGCAGCATGCCTCGGTTGGGATCGCGCGCATGGTGAACCGTGGGATGCGCTCGCGGATCTCTACGAACCGGGCTGCACGGCGAAGATGGTGGAAGGTGTGTTCACACCCTTGCGCGGACGATTGCAAACCTTCGTCGCGCAACTCACGAGCGCAACGCGCAAGCCTTCCAACGCCTTCAACGAGTTTGAGATTCCTATCGAGAAGCAGGAAGCATTCTGCAAGTTCGTCGCTGCGAAGATCGGATTCGACTTCTCGCGAGGTCGCCTCGATCGTTCAACGCATCCATTCTGCTCAGGCTCGCATTGCAACGACATTCGCATGACGACGCGCTACGCGACGCATTGCCTCAACGATGGACTGGGATCCACGCTGCATGAATCTGGCCACGGCATCTACGAGCAAGGGCTGCATTTCTCGCAAGTTGGTCTGCCGAGTGGGCAATCTGTGAGCCTCGGCATTCACGAGAGTCAAAGCCGCATGTGGGAAAATCAAGTCGGTCGCAGCAAAGCGTTCTGGATGTGGGCGCAGGGGACATTCAAGAGTGAACTCGGTATCGAGCCGACGCGATTCTCCCTCGATGCGCTCTACGAAGCAGCCAACATTGTCGAGCCCGGACTCATTCGGGTAGAGAGCGATGAAGCAACCTACAACCTGCACATCATGGTGCGCTTTGAGATTGAGCGCGCGATTCTGCGCGGTGACCTTGAGGTCGCAGGCATTCCCGCGGAATGGAATCGCCTCTATCGCGATTACCTCGGACTCACCGTGCCTGACGATCGTCGCGGTTGCATGCAGGACATTCACTGGTCGATGGGCTCGATGGGTTACTTCCCGACGTACACGCTCGGCAATCTCTACGCCGCGCAATTTTTCGAAGCAGCGAAGTACGCGATTCCTGATCTCGATGCACAGATCACGCGCGGGGAATTCGGCGCGCTGAAGACATGGCTCAATCGCGAGATTCACCAGCATGGACGACAGTTCAGCCCGACGGAACTCGTCATGCGCGTGACAGGAAAACCACTGTCCGCAGAGCCACTCATGCGGCACCTCGAAGGAAAACTACGACCGCTCTACGGCATGTGATCGAACCGACAGCACGCAGAATGCTACGCCTTCATGTGGTTTCACCCTCTTTGCGTAAGCAGTGAGGGTTTTCATGCGTCGGTTCGGCTACGATCGTCGGTTTCCCCCTCAGTTGACTCATTATGACCGCTGATCAGAACCTTCGTAACATCGCCATCATTGCGCACGTTGACCATGGGAAGACGACGCTTGTTGATGCCATGCTCGCTCAATCCGGAGTCATCAAACTCGCCGAGGGCGAGCATCCCTGCCTCTTGGATTCGAATCCGCTTGAGCGCGAACGCGGGATCACAATTCTGGCGAAGAACTGCGCCGTCACCTACACGATTCGTGCGGGTGCGATGCGCGGCGAGGTCTTCCGCGTCAATATTCTGGACACGCCTGGCCACGCCGATTTCGGTGGTGAAGTCGAGCGCGTCCTCCGCATGGCGGATGGTTGCCTGCTGCTCATCGACGCGATGGAAGGCCCGATGCCGCAGACACGATTCGTGCTCAGCAAGGCGCTTGAAGTTGGTCTCAAACCAATCGTCGTCGTCAACAAGTGCGATCGCCACGATGCGCGCATCGACGAAGTCATCAACGAAGTGTTCGATCTTCTCGTCGATCTCGGCGCGGATGATCACGCGCTCGATTTTCCGGTCGTCTACGCATCGGGTCGTGATGGCTGGGCTGCGCGCGATCGCAACGTGCAAGACAGGGGAGTCGACGAACTCTTCCAAGAGATCGTCACGCGCGTCCCTGCGCCGAGCAACGACACGGAAGGTCCGCTGCAATTCCTCGTCACGAATCTCGACTACTCCGATTACATCGGTCGCATCGCGATCGGTCGCGTCTTCGGTGGTCGACTCAAGCCAGGCAACATCGTCGCTTGCAAGAGTGATGGATCAACGCGCCGCGGCAAGATTGCGAAGGTCAATCGCTTCGAAGGACTTGGTCGTTACGAAGTCGCTGAAGTGCTCGCGGGAGATCTCTGCGCGGTCGAAGGCATTACGGACATTGAAATCGGCGACACGATTTGTCGCGTCGAAGACATTCTTCCACTCCCACGCGTGAAGGTCGATGAACCCACGCTGCACATGCTCTTCCGTGTCAACGATGGTCCGTTTGCTGGCAACGAAGGCAAGTACGTCACGACCCGACAAATCTCGGATCGGTTGCAGAAGGAATTGGAATCCAATGTTGCGCTCAAGGTCAGCCCAGGCGATTCAAAGGAAGAGTTCCACGTTTCGGGTCGTGGTCTGTTGCACCTCGGCGTGCTCCTCGAGAACATGCGCCGCGAAGGCTTCGAGCTCTGCGTAGGCAAGCCTGAAGTCATCGAGCGCGAGATTGATGGTGTGACGCAAGAACCCTGGGAGCGACTCTCGCTCGATGTGCAAACTCCATCGCTCGGCGCCGCTCTCGAACTCATCGGTTCGCGTGGCGCGGATATCAAGGGCATGGATCAGCGGGGCACTCGCATGCATATCGAAGCCGATATTCCTGCGCGCGGCCTCATCGGTATGCGCACACGCATGCTCACAGCCACGCAAGGCGACGCGACCATGCACCACACGTTTAGCGGCTACCGAGCGGGCTCAAGCGCCGTTCGGAAGCGAGGAAACGGCGTGATGATTTCGCTCGAGGGTGGTCGCATCACCGAGCACGCGCTGCAAGGCCTTTCCGATCGCGGATATTTCTCGGTGAAGCCTGGCGATCAGGTGTACGCGGGGCAAATCGTCGGCGAGCACAATCGCGACAACGATATTGTCGTGAACTGCACTCGCATGAAGCATCTCACGAACTTCCGCGAAACCGTGAAGGAAGCAACGGTCGTTCTCAAGGGCGCGCGCACGCTGACGTTGGAAATGGCGCTCGAGTACATCGAAGAAGACGAGTTCGTCGAAGTGACGCCATCGTCCATCCGCGTTCGCAAGCGCATTCTCGACGAGAGCGCGCGCAAGCGTTCGGAACGCTCCGACAAAGACCGCATGGCTGCCAATGTTTGAGTGCTTGCGCGAAATTTGCCGCGAAGCGCGGACAAATTCCGTCGCGTAGTTGAGCGCTCATGCAGGTTTCTCGCCGCAGCGGCGAAAACACTGCAATCGCTTTCGACTCAGGCGTCGCGAGTGAATCGCGAACGCCTGAATTCATAGTTGAGCGCTCATGCAGGTTTCTCGCCGCAGCGGCGAAAACACTGCAATCGCTTTCGACTCAGGCGTCGCGAGTGAATCGCGAACGCCTGAATTCATAGTTGAGCGCTCATGCAGGTTTCTCGCCGCGGCGGCGAAAACACTGCAATCGCTTTCGACTCAGGCGCTGCGATGCATCGCAGACGCCTGAAATCCGGCGATGCGTGGCTCTAGCCGTGGCGGGCGATTTTCGATATCCTCGGATGCGCAATCTATGGCTTTGTTCGTGCAGAAATTTGGTGGTACTTCAGTTGCCGATCCTCAGCGGATCGCGCGCTGTGCTGCGCGTATTCGTGAACGTCGAGAGCAGGGTCATCAGATTGTGGTTGTCGTGAGTGCAATGGGGCAATCGACGGATGAACTCATCGAACTCGCGACGCGCGTTGCGGGAAGTTCTGGCGCGATCTCCAAGCGCGAGCTCGACATGTTGATGACAACAGGCGAGCAGGTCTCCATCTCGCTCGTTGCCACTGCACTCGAGCGAATCGGCGTTCCCGCGGTCAGTCTCACAGGGCAACAGGCGGGCATTGCGACGGATGGTGTCTTTGGACGAGCACGCATTCTCTCGGTGCATTGCGCGCGGCTTGAACGCGAACTTGCTGCGGGTCGCACGCCGGTTGTGGCTGGATTTCAAGGCGCGAGCGAAGATGGCGAGATTACGACGCTTGGTCGCGGGGGTTCGGATACGACTGCTGTCGCGCTCGCGTCCGCGCTCAAAGTTGCGAGCACAGGCGGCACGTGCGAGATCTTCACGGATGTGGAAGGTGTGTACACCGCCGATCCGCGCCGCGTCCCGAACGCGGTGAAACTTCCGCGCATCAGTTACGAAGAAATGCTTGAACTCGCGCTGCAAGGTGCGCAGGTCATGCATCCGCGCGCAGTGCTCTTTGGTGAGCGCTACGGCGTTCCGATTCATGTTCGTCACAGTCAGCGTTCAGATGAAGGCACGATCATCTGCAAGGAGACTACCGAGATGGAAGATGTTGTCGTTGTTGGTGCCGCACTCAAGGCAGACTTGGGTCGCGTGAGCCTGCGCCGCATTCCAAACAATGTTGGCATGCAAGCGATGATCTTCGAGTCGATCGCCAACGCAGGCATCATGGTGGATGACATCGTGCAGACAGAGTTTGGCGAAGTTGCAACGCTGTCGTTCACGGTGGATCACGGAGATCTCGCGGATGTCAAGATCGTGGCAAGTCAAGTGCTTGACCGCATCGGCACGGGCGAACTCGCCGTTGAGATTGGATTGTCGAAAGTCAGCGTCGTCGGCACAGGCATGAAGACGCATGTTGGCGTGGCGAGCAGAATGTTTGCAGCGCTTGGCGATGCAGGCGTCGCGATTCAGAACATCACCACCAGCGAGATCAAGATCTCGTGCATCGTCCGCAAGCAGGACGGTGACAAGGCGCTGCTCGCGGTGCATGACCGCTTCGGACTTGAACGACTCGCGGGTGCGTCGATGCAACAGACGACCGCAGGCTGAACGAAGAGGGCGTTGTCCAATCCTTGGCCATCGGCATGGATGCTGAGGCGCATTGCCCTTGTTTCGCCAGCATCTGTTCCACTTTACATAATGCACATTATCGGACTTTGGATGTCTAGAAAGCCTTTGAATCAAGGCATTCCAAGAGTCGCCGTGTGTCCGCGGATAGCATCGGCGTTGTGACTTCCGCACCACAAACTTCAACCGCCGGCATCCTTGGCAACGCGAGCATGCCAACCGATGCGCCGCTCCCTTGGGCGCCACTCTGCTCGGTCTTCCGCCGCTTCCTTCGCTCGCGTGATTTGAAGTACACGCAAGAGCGCGCAGACGTCCTCGAAGCAATCATCGCGCGTGACGGAAGTTTCGAAGCGGAAGAGTTGATGCTCGATCTGCGCAGTCAAGAACATCTCGTTTCCAAAGCGACTGTCTATCGCACGATTCGTTTGCTGCTTGACGCTGGCATCATTCAACAGACGCTCTTTGATTCCAAGCAGAGCCACTATCAATTGATTTACGGCAAGGCTGCGCGTGATTCGATGGTCTGCATGAAGAGCGGCCGACACCTTGAGTTTCATTCGCCAGAACTTGTCGCGCTGCGCAATCGACTCTGCGCCGAACTCGGTTGGAGTGCAGTCGGACATCGATTTCAGATTTACGCGATCTCGCCCGATGCTGCGTCCTCTGAAAGCGGATCGCCGGAGCCAGGCGCGCCTTTGATGACGTAAGCGCCGCGAAGCCAATCGCCGAGATCCAACAATCTGCAACGCGCAGTACAGAAGGGCGCGAACGTCGTGGCCATCGCCGCCACTCCGCAACGCGCGCACTGCAGACTACTGACGCGCGGTGCTTGCGCAAGCAATGTCAATGCATCCAGTACGCGCATCGCAAGCGATGGATCGATCTTCGCCAACGCGCTGCAATCCACATGAACTCGGCGCGACTGCGGACTTGCGCCCTCGCCTACGGATTCCGTATGCAAGAGCGTGACATCAATGCGTCGCGCATCCTGCAGCGCAGCCGCAATTTTCTGTGGCCACTCGATTGCGACAAGTGCGCCAGCTTCTTGCAAGAGCGCATCAAATCCAACACTCTCAAGCGCGCCTGTTTGCATGCGCCAGCAATCCAAGTGTGCGAAGAGTTCGGGTGCCGCTGGTGAGGCGCGCTCTGCGGAGTGATCCATGCGCAGTGTGAACGTCGGGCTACTCACTTGCGATTGCTCAACGCCAAACCCGCTCGCAAGTCCTCGCGCAAATGCCGTCTTTCCTGCGCCGAGTTCACCGACGAGTGCTACGACGATCGCGTGCGAGGCACTGCGCTGGCGCGGCGTGCGACTTCGTAACACATCGCCGATGACGAACGCGAGTTGCTCCGTCTCGCTGCAATCGCGTGCGACAAACGAAAGTATCCACGTCTGCGCGTCGTTCATGCAACATGCTCCCATCCAGCGTTCGTCGATCGCTCTCGATGCGCACCATCGACGAGGATCACCACACCCTCACCGCTTGTGACCACGCCGATGCGCGTGATCGCGACGCCTTCGAGCATCGCAGGAACCTCGCCCACTGCAGTGAATGCCAATTCGTAATCTTCGCCGTGCGCGATCGCGTCGCGCGGATTCCAACCGCTCGCGATCGGCACGCGCGCGAGTTCAAGATCAATCGTGACAGACGAACTTCGCGCAATGTGTCCGAGATCTTGCGCGAGCCCGTCACTCACATCAATCATCGCGTGCAGCCGACTGCCGAGCGTGCGAAAGAGTTCCTGCGCAACGCGAAGTCGCGGCGTGAAATCCAAGTGGCGTCCGAGTCCAGTCGCTCGATCCCACGCGCCACCAATACTGCCGGTGACATACACACCGTCATCGACACGTGCGGCAGTTCTCGTCGCGAGCGCTGCGTTGCAGTCAAGGGGCGTTGCGAGAATCGTGACGGCAACACTCATCGCACTCTCCGCACCCACCACCGTTGTGTCGCCACCAATGAGCGGCGCATTCCATGCAAGCGCCGTCTCGCGCAGCCCTTCAAACAACCGCCAAACACGCGCTTCATCCGTGCCTGCAGGAATCATCGCGCATGCAAGTGTCGCGAGCGGTTGCGCGTTCGCCATCGCTGCGACATCCGAGACATTGCGCAAGATCGCCTTGCGTCCCATCGCGTACGCGTCACCACCGAGCGGCGTGTGTCGACCTTCGACAACACTGTCCGCAGCAGCGAGAATCGTCGACGTGTGCAGTGCAAGACGCATCGCCGCCATGTCATCGCCAGGTGGCAACGTGACACTCGCGGGAAGGCTTGTGTTCTGAGCGAAGACGCGATTGAGGAGATCGAACTCCCGCATGGGTCTTGAGTGTAGGCGCTAGAGGTTTGCAGTTCGCACGATGATTTGCGTCAACGCGAGTGCGTAGAGACCTGCAATCAGATCGTCCACAAGAATGCCCGCTCCGCCGTGAATCTTCTGCAGTCTTCGCGCCGGTGGCGGTTTGATCACATCGAAGATTCGGAACGCAACAAACGCGATCGAGCAGATCGCAAAGTTGCGAGCCCAGTTCGAACTCCACGGCAACCACATCAGCGCGATCGCTTGGCCTGCGACTTCATCCGCGACCACGCGACCTGGATCCTTCTTGCCGATGCATTTCTCCGCATGATCGCCCCACACTAAACAGATCACACCGAAGAGGATGCCGAGCAATCCCACCGACATATCGATCTCGCGGCCAGATGTGCCGAGCAAAGTCAACCCGAACGCGAGCACGACCGGCGGCAACGAACCCCACGATCCTGGCGCGAAGGGCAATCGCCCAAGTCCGAAGACTTCGCACGCGTACAAACGGAAGCCACCTGCATTCGAACTTTTTTCAGTTGCGCTCACGCGGGATCCTTCGGCTTCGTTGTGCTTGCGTGCATCGATGCCGCACTCAAGATGCGCATCGCTCGGAACAGATATGGAATCGCAGATAACAGCGACGCGGCAATCGTGATCCAAATGACCACGTCGCGCACGACGATCCAGGACATCTCCCCCGCTGCATTCGGACGCGTTGCAGTAAACAAACACCACGGCACGCAGAAGGATTGGATCACCATCTTTACTTTGCCAAAGATGTCCGCACCAAAGGGAATGCCCATCGACTCAATCATCGAGCGCAGACTGGTGACGAGAAACTCGCGCAACAGAATCACAACCACCATCCACGCTTGGATACCGCTGCCGAGAAAACCTTGCGTGGGCTCCGTCGCGAAGATCGGCGCGGCGAGGTAAATGAATCCTCCGAGGATCAGAATCTTGTCGACGAGCGGATCCGCGACACGACCGAACGCGCTGACGACGTTCCATCGCCTCGCGAGATATCCATCGAAGTAGTCCGTTCCCGCAGCAACCGCGAAAAGCATCGCGCAGAAAAAACCCAGACTCGCGGCGCGTTCCTTGTCCCCTGTTCGATCGACAAATTCAAGACCCACGAAGAATGCAAGTGCGAGCGCGAGCCGCGAAAGCGTGATCGCGTTGGGAATGGTGCGTCGAAATCCCTGCGTCGCGCTCGGCATGGTGCGCAATGGTAGAGCAGCGGCGAGATCGAAGAGTGCAGCAACAATTCGTTGCGCGTGGTCGGTTGCGAGTTCGGTGGTCCGCCCATACATTCCCCCCTTCGATTGCGATGGGTTCTTGGACCTCCTCGCAGACTCTTGTCACTCACCCTTTTGGATCACTTGATGGATCAGTCAGCGCCTTCCGACTTGCTCTCGAGCTCCACCGTGATGCTCGGTCTCGTCGCTCTTGCTTCCGCGGGCCTCGTGCTCTTGATGCGCCCTGGTGCCCGTTCGCTTCGCCTTGCGGGCAGCGTGCTCGGTTTGGCGGGAGTCGCGGGACTTTTTGTTGAAGTACTGAAACTCGCGTCCGGTGGCGGCGGGATTCCGCCCATCCTTCCTGTCCTCTTTGGCGTGACTGCAATTGCCGGCGCCGCGCGTGTGATGACGCATCCTCGCCCCGTCTTTGCCGCCGTCTATTTCATCCTCGTCGTCGTCGCGTCCGCTGGGCTCTTCCTTCTGCTTGGCGCTGATTTCATGGCGTTTGCGCTCATCATCGTCTACGCAGGCGCGATCTTGGTGACCTACATGTTCGTGCTCATGCTCGCGCAGCAATCTCCCGTGGAGGGAGACGCGACCGCGAATTGGTACGACCGCGTTCCGCGTGAAGCGGTCTCGTGCGTCATCATCGGATTCGTCATGGTCGCAACGCTCGCGCAGGTGCTCTTCAATCCGAATGAAGAAGCGCGCCGAGTGGCGAGCAGCGTGCAGGGCGAAGCGCAGACGCAAGCGCAACTCTGGGAGACGCTCGCAGGGATGCCGAAGCAACTCAAGGTCATAACGCGCGAACGATTGCAGCTCGCGAAAGATGCGCCTGTGCAATTCGTTGCGGGTGAACGCAGCGCGCTCATTCAGATAGAGGGCGATACACGCTTTGTCGTTGCAACAGTCGATGGAAAAGACCATCGGGTGATGTTGACGAATACAGATCTTCCTGTGAATGCGCAGGTTGTCGGCGCAACGCTCGTCAATGATTTTCCCGCGTCGATCGAAGTAGCAGGCGTGATCCTCACGATGGCGCTCTTCGGCGCAGTCGTCCTTGCGCGCAAGCAAGTCGAACTCGGCGAAGATGAGCGGCGCGAACTTGCAGGACTCTCGCGATTGAGTGTCGAACCCGACTCGGGAGCCTCTCGATGACTTCGATGATGACTTCGATGATGACTTCGACGATGACTTCGACGATGACTTCGATGATGACTTCCACCCTCGCCCAATACGACGCTTCCGCCGTCGACGCAGCACTCTTGACGAGTGCCCTGCTCTTTGGCATCGGACTCATCGGATTCCTTTCGCGGCGCAACATGATCGTCATGTTCCTCTGCACCGAACTCATGTTCCAAGGCGCCGCGCTCGCGATGATCGCGTTCGGTCGCGTGCATGGAAACGCGGATGGACAAACCTTCGTCATCTTCATCTTGACGATCGCAGCTGCAGAGGCAGCGCTCGCACTGGGTCTTGTCGTGCTGCTCTATCGACGGCGCGAAACGCTCGATAGCGAAGCCTGGTCGGAGCTCAAGGAATGCTGAGTTTTTCCCTTCTCGCGCTTGCCGATGATCACGCAGCGACCGCGGCGAGTCTTGCGATTCCAGCTGCCATCGATGCGCCCGATCTTCGTTGGGCTGGACTCATCATTGGGCTCCCCGCACTTTCGGCGCTGCTTTGCCTTCTTTGCGGCGCACTGAAACTGCGGAGCAAATTGCCCGCGCTGATCACGATCATTGCGCTCTTAGGTTCGTTCGTGCTCACGTGCATGCTTTTCAGCCAAGTGGGCGAAGGCACACCGCGCGTGGTTGGGCTCTTTGAATGGATGAGTTTTAGTTGGGGAACGGGCGATCGATTCCAATCTTTCGCAGCGCCCTTCGCGCTCTACATCGATGCGCTCACGCTCTTCTGGATGCTCTTCGTCACAGGGCTTGGCTCGCTGATCGCGATCTATGCGAGTGAGTACATGGAGAGCGATGTTGGCAAGGGCTACACGCGATTCTTCGGTGGCGTGAGCATCTTCCTTGCGGCAATGGCGACGCTTGTGATGGCAAGCAATCTCGTCGTCCTCTATCTCGGTTGGGAAGGCGTCGGTCTCGCAAGCTACCTCTTGATTGGCTACTACTACGCCAAGCCTTCCGCAGTCGCTGCCGCGAAGAAGGCGTTCATCATGAATCGCATCGGTGACCTCGGGCTCGCGCTCGGCATCGGTTTGATTTGGGTGAACTACGACACGGTCGATTACGCAACGCTCTTTCGAGTGCTCGAAGCGGGACCACTCGCGACGCAAGGCGATTGGATGCCGAGCGCGATTCCATTCCTCTTGATGCTCGGCGCGTTTGGCAAGAGCGCGCAGTTGCCGCTCTTCACATGGTTGCCCGACGCGATGGAAGGTCCGACTCCTGTGTCGGCGCTCATTCACGCCGCGACGATGGTGACGGCGGGCGTCTATCTCATCGCGCGCACCTATCCACTTTTCGAACTGCATCCCGATGCGCTCGCAACGGTTGCTTGGGTCGGTGGACTCACCGCGTTTGTCGCGGCCACGATCGGCATGGCGCAGTACGACATGAAGCGCGTGTGGGCGTACTCGACGATTTCGCAGTTGGGTTACATGTTCCTTGGTCTCGGTGTGGGCTCGACGTTTGGCGCGGGCTACCACGTCTTCACGCACGCGTTCTTCAAGGCACTGTTGTTTCTCACAGCGGGCGCGGTGATGCACGGATTCGCGGGGCAGATTGACATCCGCAAACTTTCCGGCTTGCGCCGTGTGCCTGGCTTCAAACTTGTGAGTTGGCTCGCGCTGCTCGGATGTTTATGGCTTTCCGCGCTGCCCTTCTCTGCGGCGTTCTTCTCGAAGGACACGATTCTCACCACAGCACTCGGATCTGAACGCAGCGATTTCCAATTCCTCGGATGGCTCGGACTCTTCACTGCGTTCCTCACCGCGTACTACACGTTCCGCGTCTGGTTCCGCGCGTTCGCTGGACCTGTGCAGTTCGAAGCAGGCGACGATCATCACGATGATGATCATGCGCATGACTCACATGCAACGGCTTCGCACGCTCATGCAAAGTCAGAGTTCCATCCACATGGACCGCGTCTTGGCATTCGCATTCCGCTCATCGTGATTGCGCTCGGCGTCGTGGCTGCGGGTTGGCCGGGCTACGACGCGCTGTTCTTCCACGGCGAAAACTGGGTGCAATCGATGATGATGCATTCAAGCGCGATGCAAGGCGCAGGCGAAGTCCATGGACGCGAAATCTTCGGGCTCAGCGCGCATCGGATGACGTCGATCGTCGGCACCAGTGCATGTCTGCTCGGTATCGCGATCGCGTACTGGACGCATCTCAGAGATCGCTCCGCTGCAGATCGCGCGCGAGCGGCACTGCGCGGATTCTTCCTCACCCGTTGGATCCCCGCAACGCTCGAGAACCGCTGGTATGTCGATGAGATTTACCACGCGCTCTTCCGATTGCCGCTGTGGGTCGCCTCACACATCTTGCACTTCTTTGACAAGACGTTTGTCGACGGGTTCCTCGTCGATGGCACTGGTCGAGTTCCCGTCGCGGTCGCGCGACTGTTCCAACCGCTCTACAACGGCGTGCTGCAGGGATACGCAGCCACGATGGCGGGCGGATTCGTTCTGATCGCTGGTTGGGTTTTCTGGATCTGGTTGCGAGGCAATGGCTGATGGAAGGCACGCTCGCGTATTTTCTTATCGTTCTCCCGATCGCTTTCGCGGCGATCGTGGGATTCTCTCCTGCACCCATGGCGAAGTGGATTGGCACGATCGGCGCGTTTGCGACGCTCGCTGTTGCACTCCTCTTCGCGTGGACATTCCCCCACTGGACCGACGGTCTCTACGCACCTGATATCGATGCGGCGAATTGGTTCCCCGCGATGGGCGTGTCGATTGCCCTCGGTGCCGACAGCGTCGCGCTGCTCTTGATCTTGATGACGGCATTCTTGATGCCGCTCATTCTGATTGGGTCGTTCACCTCGATCACCGAGCGACCGAAGGATTTCTTCTTCTGGTTCATGCTCCTCGAAGCATCGATGCTCGGCGCGTTCCTCGCGCGCGACGCCGTCATCTTCTTCGTGAGTTATGAATTCACGATGATCCCGATGTTCTTCCTCATCGCCAACTGGGGTGGCGCTCAACGCCGCCAAGCGGCGGTGAAGTACGTGCTCTACTCTTTCGGTGGCGGCATTCTGACACTCGTCGGTTTGCTTTACATCGCGATGAAGATGCACGCGGCATTGGGCTCGTGGGATTTCGGCATCGCCTCGATGACGGCGTTCTGCTCGACCGAGATGCTCGCATCAGAACAAGTCTGGGTCTTCATCCTGCTCATGGCGGGATTTGCAGTCAAGATTCCACTCGTTCCATTCCACACATGGCTTCCCTTGGTGCATGATCAAGCGCCCACGGGCGGTTCGGTCATCCTCGCAGGAACCTTGCTGAAACTAGGCACTTTCGGTGAGTTCCGCATCGCGATGCCGATGGCACCGATCGGCGCCGTCGAATGGAACGGCGTGCTCTGCGTGCTCTGTCTGATCGGCATCGTTGCCGCGGCGCTCATCTGTTGGGTGCAACACGACGCGAAGAAACTTGTTGCCTACAGCTCCGTGACACACATCGCGTTCTGCATGCTTGGCATGTTCTCGTTGAACTCGATTGGTGTGACAGGTTCGGTCATGTACATGATCAGCCACGGACTTTCGACAGGCGCGCTCTTCCTTTGCATCGGCATGATTTACGAGCGCTACCACACGAAGGACATGGACGAGCTCGGCGGTCTGTATCGCACGATGCCGATCTGGTCGTTCTTCATGGTCTTCTTCACGCTCGCCAGTTTGGGTTTGCCAGGACTCAACGGTTTCGTCGGCGAGTTCTATTGTCTCGTTGGTGCGTTCACCGCTGAAGACACTGCAATGACGGGTTACCCAGGCTTGATGGGCCCGTGGTACGCGATCATCGCGGGACTCGGACTCATCGCTGCTGCGATGTACCTGCTCATGTTGGTGGGCCGTCTCGTCTGGGGGCCGCTGCGAGAACCAGGGCACCATGACGCGCATCACGCTCATGGACATGCTCATGGCCAGGCTCATGCTCAAGCTCGTGATCATGCGCACGATCATGCTCATGGCGCACACGCAACGACGAACGACCGCGCAACAACATTGTCGCGTGACATCGGCGCGCGCGAGATCGGCATCTTGGTTCCCATCGCCATTCTCTGCCTCGTGCTCGGTCTCTACCCGGAGCCGATGCTCAAAGCGATTGAACCGAGCGTGAAGAACATGCTCGCACCGTATCCCGCGCTCGTGGAGCGCTATCTCAAAGCTGGCACACTGCTTGAGTCAGGCTCCGAAGCACCACCGATGGCCAGTGCCTCGCAGCCGTAAGCGTTCACCCACCGAAGCATTGCTATTCAACTGATCATCATGGATCCGACTACCGCCAAGCTCACTCTCATCGCACCTGAAATGGTGCTCTGTTTCGGCGCTGTTGTCGTGGCAGTGCTCGGACTCACGCGCAACGCCTCGCTGCGTCGCAGCGTGCCCATGGTTGCTGCGCTGTTCCTCGCGGTCAGCGTCGCTGCATGCATGTGGAGTTACTCGACACCCGCAGCGGAGTCGAGTGGTCTCCTCTTGCCGTACCTCGGATCGTTCGCGAAACCGCTCATCGCATGCGTTGCAATCTTGTTGGTGATGCTCGGCGGCACTTCTGTGGATCGTCGACTCGAAGCAGCCTTCGAATCTGGACGCGTGCCGTTTGAAGCGGTGCGCGTCTTGCGCGGCGAATTCCATGCGTTCTTGCTTCTGAGTGTTGCCGGCACGATGCTCATCGCATCAGCGACCGATCTCATCTGGCTCTTCCTGGCACTCGAACTTTCGAGTCTTCCAAGTTACGTCATGGTCGCAGTCGGTCGACACGCTCGCAAAGCGCAAGAAGCAGGCGTGAAGTACTTCTTCTTAGGCGCGATGTCGAGCGCGATCTTCCTCTACGGATTCGCGTTGCTCTACGGTGCGACTGGAAGTTTGCAATGCACGGAGATCGCGCACACACTCGCCACGCAAGCGGCGACGAATGGCGTTTCGACACTCGCGATCATCGGTGCAGTCCTGGCGGTGCTCGGCATCTCCTTCAAACTCGCCGCGGTGCCGATGCACTTCTACGCACCTGATGTGTATGAAGGCGCGTCAGGTCCCGTCACTGCGTTCCTCGGCTTCATGCCGAAAGCCGCGGGAATTCTCGCTTTGATCACGGTCTTGTCGCTCTTGGGTTGGAGCGGACATGCTGCTGTGTTGCACGGACAAGAAGTCGAGCTACAAGGACTTCCTGCACCGATTGCTGCGATGCTCTGGATGATGAGCGTGCTGACGATGACGCTCGGCAACATCGGTGCGCTGCTGCAACGCAATATCAAACGCATGCTCGGTTACAGCTCGATCGCGCATTCGGGCTATCTGATGATGGGATTGCTCGCGGGACCGGGAGCTGGTCTCAACGCAGTGCTCTTCTATCTCGTCGGCTACGGCGTGATGAACACTGTGGTGCTCGCCGTGCTGTGTTCGCTCGAACGCAATGGCGAAGAAGTCGAAACACTCGAAGACATCGCGGGACTTCGCAACCGTCATCCGATGCTCGCGTGGATGCTCGCGATAGCTGCAGGCAGCCTCATCGGACTTCCGCCGATGATCGGCTTCTTCGGAAAAATCTATCTCTTCACCGCCGTCCTCGAACAAGGACAGACGGCGCTCGTGATCATCGCGGCAGTGAACAGCGCCGTCTCCGTCTTCTACTACCTGCAACTTGTCATCCTGCCGATGCTCGCGCATTCCAATCCGCGCAGCGAAACTGTCACCGCGCTGCAATCACCATGGCCAAAGCTTGCTGCAGTCATCGGAGGCGTCTGCATCCTCGGACTCGCCGTCTTTGCGCAACCAATCCTTGAAGCAGCCAGCGGAGCTTTCGGCGTGGCAACGGTGAGCGCAGCCGCAGCGGATGAGCCGACAGCGCAGACAACTGACGGCATGAAAACCGTTCTTCTCGACCGCTGAATTTCTTCTTGAAGAGGGTCAGAAATGCGGCGTGGGAACCGCTATAATCCTCCCCCTCAGTTGCGATCGTAGCTCAATTGGATAGAGCACGAGCCTACGAAGCTCGGGGTTGCAGGTTCGATTCCTGCCGATCGCGTTTGTTGCACGCGGGTGCTGAATCAGGTGCGGGATGTCGAAACTTCGACATCCCGCGCTCGTTTGGTTTTTTTCGGCACTGGCTGCTATGACGTCGCCTCCGCCTCCCAAACCCGAAGAAATCCGCGACGAACTCATCGCTCGGCGAGAGCAGCGCCACTCCACACTTCGACGCATCCTCTTGGCTATTGCAGGAACGCTGCTGATCATCGCGGGGCTCGCACTCGGTCCTGTCCCCGTGCTTCCAGGATTTCCACTCACGATGCTTGGACTGATCCTGCTTGCGTCAGCGAGCGAGAGCATGCGCCGACTTGTGAACTGGGGCGATGCGAAACTCCCGCAATGGCTGCGCAGGTTCATGCGCAAATTTCGACGCCATTCGCATTGAACCTTCGCTCCGCACCTCTCGACAAGAATGCGCGAGAATGCACGCGTGAGCAACGAGGCGACGACATCTCCCGAACCGACTTCGACTCGCGCGTCGAACCTTCCGCTGCTCTGCGGCGCGCTCGGACTCGCGTCCCTGCTGTTGAGTCCTTTCATCATCGGACTCCTTCCTGGCGCGCTTGGTCTACGCACATCCATCGACGCGCGACGCATTGGATTTCGCGGCATCTTGATTTCTGGCGGCATGACCTTGAGTGTGATCGGACTGACGCTCTCGATCGTTGCCGCACTCGTGTGGGGCGGAATGCTCGCGACCATCTTGATGAGTCGCGAAGCAGAACGCGATGCAGTGATTTGGCGAGGGCGAGAAATCAAGCCATTCACGCTGCAACTCGACAGTGAGAGCTCATTCGATTTCGCAGCATTTCGCGAACAACATCCAACGCATCGACTGGTGTTGCTCTTCTGGTCGAGCGCGTTTGATCCTTGCAAAGAAGGCGTTGCGCACGCAATCGAAGCAGCAGACGGAATTGATGAAGTGACCCTGCTCGGCATTGCGCCTGAAGACACGCTCGCGAGTGGACATGCATTTCTCGGCGCCGATGCAGCGAACATTCCCACCGCCTACGGAACGCAGCGACTTCCACCGCCGCTTGAAACAGCGGGAGTGCGACCAACGATCGTCGTCGTGCATCCAGATGGTCACATCGAACTCGTGCTGCTCGGCGTTCGTGGAACTGCAGAACTCAAGCGCGCATTCGTTGGCGCAGGGTTTTCACCTTGATCATCGGGATCGATGTGGAGACTGCGAACTCGCAGGCGGGCGCGATCTGCGCGATCGGCGTCGCGGTCGTGACGCACGGCGTGGTCGTGCGCGATCGGCACTGGCTCCTGAATCCACAAAGCGCGTTTGACCCGCGTTTCACAGGGATTCACGGCATCACCGAACGAGACGTGCGTGGGAAACCGAGCATCAAGAGCGCATGGAACGAAGTGCTCGCATTCATCACGCAAGCACGGATGGAGTGCTCGCCACCTCGGCTCTTTGCGTTCGATCCAACCGAGGAGCCAACCGCGCGATTCGTCGCGCACAACGCGCCGTTTGACCGAGGACAACTTGAGGCCGCGCTCGGGAGCGCGCTTCCCTTCCACCTCGAATGCACCGTCAGGCTTGCACGCAAATCTTTCCCACAGCTTCCCAAGCACACGCTGAACGTCGTTTCCGCGCATCTGCAGATTCCGCTACGGCATCACGACGCACTCAGCGACGCACGCGCCTGCGCACTCATCGCTTCAAAGTGCCAGAACTCGTGAGAGGCGCGCTTAACTGGCCTGCCATGCTTCGAAACTCTCCCAGACCCAACGGCCAAGGACGAAGACTCCGACTCCTATGAGCAAGATCACCAGGCAGCCCGCCTTCAACATGCATGAAGAGCAGCCACCGGATTTGAAACGCCTGTCTTCCGTGCCATCTTTTTTCAACCTCGCCATGACGAATCTCCTTGGAACCTGATCTACGAAATGGACTAACTCGAACGCGTAAGCCGCCGCAGAAACCATCACAGTTTTACAAGAAATAGAAAAGGCGCACCCAATGTGGGCGCGCCTTGAGAGACTCAGTGGACCATACTGGACTCGAACCAGTGACCTTCTCCGTGTCATGGAGACGCGCTAACCAACTGCGCCAATGGTCCGTCGGGCGAAGAGTATAGCCAACGCGGATGCGCTTGTAAATACTGTTGATGCCATCCATTTTATCGAAGCGCTTCCGCCCACTCGATGCAACGTTCGAGTCTGCGTAACGTGCCTGCTTTACCGACGAGGAGCAGCGTGTCCCAAATCGGAGGGCTCACTGTCGCGCCGCTTGCTGCGATGCGAAGTGGTTGCGCGACGGAACCAATTTTTCCGCCTGCGTGCACGTTGGCGTACTCCATCGCAGCGTGTTCGAGCGCGTCGTGTTCCCACGCGCATGCCGCGAGAATCGAGTGCATCGCGCGCAAGTGATCGAGTCCCGACTTCGCGCCCGCTTCAAGCGTTGCTCCGATGCCGAGCGCTTTGCGCACCGACTTGTCGTCCTTGAACGGAAGCGACTCGTCGCTCTCGAGCAAGAACGCATTGCTCTTGAAAGGTTCATCGAGCGTCTTCGATCGCTCCTTGGTTGCAAGCATGAGCAACTTGAATTGCTCGGCGTTCAAACGCGCGAGAAATTCTGGTCGGAAGATCACCGCGTGCGCTCTACAACGCGTGACGAAATCATCGTGCGCCATCGCATTCATCGCATCCGTGTTGAACGCCAGCAGTTTCACGCGATCAAACTTCGCCGGCGTCTTCAACACGCGATCGAGCCCGAATCGCTCCTTCAAGAATGCGTTGTCGAACTTCTCGATGTCGTGGCCAGGGCTCCAGCCATTGAGCGCGAGGAAGTTGCAAATGACTTCGGGCAGATAGCCGCTGCGTCGGAAGTCATCGACATTGATTTCCGGCAGCACTACCTGCAACGCCGTTGCGAGCGCGATTGCGCCGTCGAGTGACAACTGCACGTTGTCGCTCGCAAGCCAGCTCGACCACTCTTCGTGCGTCACGGTGTTCGCCGGCGGCGCGCTGAGCCCCTGCTCCTTCACCGCTTTGCGCAGCACCTTGTCCTTGTCGCGCTTACTCATCTTCGAATCATCAGGATTCTTGATGATCGAAAGATGCCCATAGATTGGTCGACGGAACCCAAGCGCGTCTTGCAGAAGCACATGCTTCGCGGTGTTGGTGAAATGCTCCTGCGCGCGGAACACATGCGTCACGCACATGAATTCGTCATCGACCACCACGGCAAAGTGATAGGTTGGAAATCCATCCTTCTTCCGGATGACGAAATCATCGACTTCACCTGCAGGCAACACCGTGTGTCCAAGCACTTCGTCGGGAATCGTCACAGCTACAAGTGCGGAACGAAAACGCACGACAGGAATGCGGCCTTCTGCGGCAAACTTCGCACGCTCCTCCGCAGTCGGTTCGCCACGGAATCGATAACGGAATGCTTCCTTGCGAGCGAGCGAGTCCTTGCGGAACGCTTCTAGTTCTTCGGCAGAATCCCACGCTTCGTAGGCCGAGCCTGCATCAAGGAGGCGTTGAATGTGGTGGTTGTAGAGGTCCAACCTCTCGGATTGAAAGTACGGACCATGGGGACCTCCCCCCACTGCACTGCCATCAGGCGCGTTGTAGACAGGCCCTTCATCCCACCGAATGCCCAGCCATTCAAGATCCTTGAGGAACCCAACGCTCGCAGCATCGCTTGAACGCTTCTGATCCGTGTCCTCGATTCGGATCACGAACTTGCCGCCGCGCCCCTTCGCAAAGGCCCAGCAAAACAAGGCAGTTCTTGCGCCTCCCACGTGCAGGTGACCTGACGGCGATGGGGCGAATCTAGTAACTGGAGGAGAAATCAGAGGTTCGCTGTTGGAATCCATCGAAGACAGGGTACCGTGGAAGCAGGAAACCTAATTGGAGGCTCGCAACATGGGCCAAATCATTGGTGTACTTTCAGATTCTCACGGCCGTTGGCAACGAACACGCGCCGCTATCGCTGCACTCGCAAGTCGAGGTGCGACGAAGTTCGTGCATCTTGGTGATGTCGGGAGCGAACAAGTCCTTGACATGTTTGTGGGACTTGAGGCGACTGTCGTCTTCGGCAACTGTGATGACGAACAACCGCTCCGTCGATACGCGGATTTTCTCGGCATCGAAACGAAGCATCCCGTTGGTGTCGTCCAGTGTGGTGACAAACGCATCGGCGTCACGCACGGTCATCTTCCTGAAGCGATCGACTTCCTTCTCAACGAACACGTCGACTATCTCCTCAGCGGACACTCGCACGAAGCACATGATCAGCGCGTGGGCTCTACGCGCTGCATGAATCCTGGCGCACTCGATCGCGCGCGACGCTTTACGGTCTTGCTGCTCGAACCAGACACGGGCGCGGCAGAGTGGATCGAAGTCGACGACAGTCACTCGCTCTAACGCGAAGTTGCCCGCTCGCATTTTTCGAGATCCCCCGCCTAGGCGGGACGGGTGGCGTCCCTGTCAACAATTGCGGTTAGACACCGGTGCGCCAATCCCACTATCGTGCACACGCTTGACAAAGCGCTCGCGCAGAACGTTCGCCCTTCTCCTTCACCATGAGTGATGCACCTTCCACAATTCCATCGCCGATCGACAGCAGCGAGATCCGTCCTCCCCTCTACCGCCTGATCCTTTGGAATCCGCGCGAGTTCCGTCAAGAGCAGCTTGACACGCTCGAGTCTGCGCACGACATACTGAAGCAATGGGAAGGTTGCGCGTGGCTCGACATTGAGTGTGCGCCGATGTCGTTGATCGAGCCCGATCTCGTGCGGTTATGCGGATTGCATCCGATTGCAGCAGACACGCTGCGCAATGGACCCGCGCGGGCGAAAGTGCAAGACTTTGGTACGCACCTCTTGGCGACGATGATCTTCATTCATGGTGCGCAAGTGACGGAAGTGATTGATTTCGTCGCGACAGATCGTCTGCTCGTCACCGTGCAAGAGCGCCCAGGAGATTGCTTCACAAAGGTGCGCGAGCAACTCCGCGATGGCACGGGACGGGTGCGCGCGCTTGGGCCGCAATTCCTCCTCCTGCAACTCGGTCGCGCAATCGCCGAGAGCTACCGACCGCTCATTACGGAACTGGAGAAGAAGGTCGACAAGTTGGAAGACGCGCTCTCTATGCGCGCCGACCGCACGATGCTCCACAAGATTCACTACCTGCGTGTGCATCTGTTGACCTATCGCGATTGCGTCAGCCCGCTGCGAGACTCCATCGCGAAGATTCTCGCGCAGCCTCTCACATCGCTCAACGAAACTCGGCTCTCGTTGCGCGAGCTTGAGGATGAATTCGCCGCACTCCAAGAGGTGGTGGACTTTCAACGCGAACGCGTGCAGCGGCTCATGGATCTTTACCTCAACGCGATAGCGAATCGCGCCAACGAGGTCATGAAGGTCCTCACCATCATCTCCACGATCTTCATGCCGCTCTCGTTCATCGCGAGTGTCTACGGAATGAACTTCGTGCACAGTGCAAGCAGTCCGTGGAACATGCCCGAACTGGAGTGGGAGTACGGATATCTCTACGCGCTCGGCACGATGGGCACCGTCGCACTCGCCTTCCTCTGGTTCTTCTGGCGCAAGGGATGGATCGGAACGCTCGCGCGCTTTGAACGAAAGCAGGCGGCCGAGACTCTCGCGCAGGAACTCGCGGGGCTTGTGGGACTCTCCCACCTTCGGAAGGGGCGCGCTCGACGCATCGCTCGCGCCTCACCAACACCCATCGCGCGACAGCGGTGACAGACGCCTTGCCGCGGAGCTCCGATGCAGAAAACATCGGTGTTTACCGCCTTGCAACAGAGCGCAATGCCTCCGATACTGCTTTGCTTCTGAGAGGACGGATCCTCTCGAGTTGCCCCTTCCATTCCGCACGCGAAACTGCCGCCCATGCCACAGTCAATGCCCGCCAACACCACGGGTCAGAAGGATCGTTCTATGCCACAGCGACGCGTCTCCGACACTTATGGTTGTCTCGTTTTTTCTGGAGATGTGATGCTCAAGCGCTTGCCGCCTGATGTCTTCATGAATCTCGAGAAGACGATCACAACAGGTTCCGCACTCGACCCCAAGATCGCCAACACCGTCGCCTGCGCGATGAAGGATTGGGCGATTGAGAATGGCGTCACGCACTATTGCCACTGGTTCCAACCGCTCACGGGGTTGACCGCAGAAAAGCATGACGCGTTCCTTTCGATCAACGCAGACGGAAGCGCGATTGAAAAGTTCAGCGGTTCGCAACTTGTGCAAGGTGAACCTGATGCGTCAAGTTTTCCGCACGGTGGCATTCGCGATACGTATGAAGCGCGTGGCTACACCGCGTGGGACGCGACGAGCCCTGCTTTCATTCACAAAGTTGGCGCGCACGCGACGCTCTGCATTCCCACCGTGTTCGTGAGCTACACGGGCGAAGCGCTCGACAAGAAAACTCCGCTCCTCCGCTCGATTGAAGCGGTTTCCAAGCAGGCGCTCCGACTCGTGCGCCTCTTTGGTGACACGACGACGAAGCAAGTCATCTCCACACTCGGCGTGGAACAAGAGTATTTCTTGATCGACGCCGAACTCGCGCAAGCTCGCCCTGATCTGAAGATCTGTGGTCGCACGCTCGTGGGCACAAGCGCGCCCAAGGGCCAGCAGATGGAAGATCACTACTTTGGTGCGATTCCGGAGCGCGTGCTTTCATTCATGGCAGATCTCGAAGGTCGATTGTTCGAACTCGGCATCCCTGTGAAGACGCGACACAATGAAGTCGCGCCTGCGCAGTTTGAAATCGCACCGACGTTTGAAAATGCAAACGTCGCCGTCGATCATCAAATGCTCACGATGACGATCCTGCAAGAAACCGCGCCGAAGCACGGCTTTGTGTGCTTGATTCACGAGAAGCCTTTCGCAGGCGTGAATGGTTCCGGCAAGCACAACAACTGGTCGCTCTCGACAGATACCGGCGCGAATCTGCTGGATCCGCGCGATGACACGCATTCGAACATGCAGTTCCTCACCGTGCTGTGTGCGGTGATGCGCGCGATTGATCTCCACGCGGAATTGCTCCGCGCCTCCATCGCGAGTGCAGCGAATGATCACCGACTTGGCGCGAACGAAGCACCTCCCGCGATCATGTCGATCTTCCTCGGCGACATGCTCACGGACATCATTGATCAGCTTGAGATCGGTGACGCGAAGAAGACGATGAAGGGTGGCGAGATGGATCTGGGCGCGACGACGTTGCCGCAGATTCCGAAGCACTCAAGCGATCGCAATCGCACTTCTCCGTTCGCGTTCACGGGCAACAAGTTCGAGTTCCGCGCTGTGGGAAGTTCGCAAGCAGTTGCCTGGCCCAACACCGTGCTCAACACGATCATTGCGGAGAGTCTCGATTACGTTTCCACGCAACTCGAGAAACGCGCGGGCAAGAATCCATCACAGGCGAAGCTCGAAGTCGCGGTGAAGGCGCTGCTGAAAGAAATCATCAAGCAACACCGTCGCATTTGCTTCGACGGCGATGGCTACTCGCAAGCGTGGCAAGCGGAAGCCGCCAAGCGTGGACTCGCAAATCTGCGCTCCACACCAGAAGCGCTCGCGGCACTGCGCCCGAAGAAGGTTGCCGATCTCTTCGCGAAGTACGGCGTGCTTTCGAAGCGCGAACTCGATGCGCGCACGGAAGTCCTCGTCGAGCAGTACAACAAATTGCTCACGATTGAAGGACGCACGCTGGCGTCGATGACGCGCACACTCTTGCTTCCTGCTGCGCTTCGTGCGCAAGCGGAACTTGCGGATGTGGTTTCGGCAACGCAGGGCGCGGGTGTGGAATGCCCATCCACCGAACTTGATTTGCGCGAGTTCGTGAAGATGGCGGATCAACTTCGTACAAGTTTGCAGGAACTTGAGAAGTCGCTGACGCATCACGAGAGCGACGCAGAGAAGCAGATGAAATTCATGCGCGACCATGTCGTCGTGGCGATGGCAAAGGTCCGCGATTGCTCCGACGCACTCGAGCGCCGCATGCCTGCGGATCATTGGCCATTGCCGACCTACGCCGAACTGTTGTTTTCAACCCACTGATTCCGAATCCCCTCGCACATCCCGCGATTGCGGATGAAGTACGACGGCACTGATGGATGGATATCTCCAGAAGTCAGTGCCTCGCCTTTGCCTTCGCGCGTTGGCTTTGCTACCTTGCTCGGCTCACTCCACTTGCCCGTATGTAGGATTTTAGGCCCATGACCACCACAGTTGAATCGATCGATGTTGACATCCAAGTTGCTGACACCGCGCCATGCGCCAAGCGCATCACGCTGACTGTTCCGGCAGAAGCTGTGAACGCTCGCCTCGATGCCGCGTTCAAGACGTTTGCCGCGGGCGCGCAGGTTCCTGGCTTCCGCAAGGGCAAGGCTCCACGCGCACTTTTGGAGAAGAAACTCGGAAGCTCGCTCGGGAGCGAGACGCGCCAACAACTCATGAGCGAGGCGTATCAGAAGGCGATTGACTCCAAGTCTTTGCGCCCCATTTCTGAGCCGATGCAGGTCGAAGGCACCGCGATTCCTGAACTCGAGCGCGGCAAGGCGTTCGTTTTCCAAGTCGATATCGAAACGCTTCCTGACTTTGAAGTGAAGGGCACGGAATCACTGTCCGTCAAGCGCCCCATCATTGAGATCAAGGACGAGCACATCAACGCAGAGTTGCTCCGCCAGTGCTACCGCTTCGGTACACCTGCACGCATCGAAGGCGCGTTCGAGCACCTCGATCGCATGGTCGGCAAGGCTGTCGTGACTGTGGAAGGCCGTGACGGCGTGTACTTCGAATCCGAGAATGCTCTTTGCGTGGTTCCTGCGAAGGAAGATGAAGGCAAGGGCGCGCTCCTCGGCATGATCTTCGAAGGTCTCGAAGCCGCGCTGCTCGGAAAGAGTATTGGCGCAACCATCGAAGTGAGCGTGATCGGCGCCGATGCGCACGAGCGCGAAGAACTTCGCGGCAAGAAGATCACCGTCACCTACACCATCAAGGAAGCAGAGCGCATAACGCCGCAAGAAGTAAGCAAACTTGCTGAACTCTTCGGACTTGAGAGCGAAGCGATGCTGCGCGAACAAGTGAACGATGCACTCGAGCAACGCCGCGATGGCGAGCAACGCGCCGCGATGCGCGAGCAAGTCTTCGAAGCGATTCTCGATGCAACGGACTTCGAAATGCCGCAAAAGCTCGGTGAAATGCAAGTCGCGCGCACACTCGAGCAACAGCGTTACAACCTGCTCTCGCGCGGCGTTGATCCAGAAGCGGCCGACCGTCGCGTTGCCGAAATGCAATCGGGAAGCAGCGATGCAGTGCGTCGACGATTGAAGCTCTTCTTCATCGTGGGCAAACTCTCCGAGCAATTCGGTGTGACCGTCACAGAAGCGGAACTCAACGGACGCATCGCGTCACTCGCTCAACAGCAGAACGTTCGCCCCGAAGTCCTTCGCAAGGATCTCGAGAAGAACAATCGCATGGGCGAAGTCATGCACGTCATTCGTGAAGCGAAGGTCGCTGATCGCTTGCTCGTCAATGCGAAGACCGAAGACGTCGCCGCAGACGACTGGAACACACTCGTCAACGAGAAGGCAAAGGCCGCAACCACGAAGTGATTGCAAGCGCGATGACAGCGACAACCTTCGCATCACCGCTGTTGGCTTCGACAGAGATTTGGATTCCGCTCGCGGGACTTCTCGTCGCCACGGTGATCGGATTCTTGATCGCGATGCGTCTTCGCGCCAACTCGAAAACAGTGGATGCTGCCGACGGTTTTACCCTGCACGATCTTCGCCAACTTCATAAAGAAGGCAAACTCTCGGCCGAAGAACTCGCCTCAGCAACCGCCCTCTTGAAAGAGCGTGTCCGCCGCGAAGCGCAACCGGTCGAACCAGATGCAGGAACACCCGCTTCTGGAAAGAAGAGTCCACGAACAGGTCGAAGCGGGCGGTAACTTCGATCCCGACGAACGTTGAGGAGTTTTCCCCGCTGCGCAATTCAACAGATCACGCGGACTTCTACTTCGAGTCGCAATGGTCATGCTCAGAATTGACGATATTCTCCCACCACAGCGAAGCCTGCACTTTCCGCCCTCCACTTGATTTTCCATGGCGATTCAACCCGAACACCGGCACCCAGACTCCTCCTCACCACTTGCCCCCATCGGCGCAAGTCCGACGCCACCAAGGCGCGGTCCTGGTGCACCTAGTGGTGGCGATATGCGAGGCGGCCCCGGCGGCAATACAGGTGGCAACTCGGGAGGCAACTCGGGTGGCGCGGGCGGTGGCGATGGTGGTGATGGTGGATTCCGCGGTCGAAAGATGACGACCTGTTCCTTCTGCGGCAAGACGAGCCGCGAAGTTGGTCCGATGGTGGAAGGACCGAGCGATGTCTACATCTGCTCCAACTGCACGGATCTCTGTCAGAACATTTTCAAGCAAGAGAAGCGCCGCGTTTCCACTGCGCGTCCACTCTTCTCAGAGATTCCTTCACCGCGCAAGTTGCGCGAGTTTCTTGATCAGTATGTGATTGGACAAGATCAAGCGAAGATCGCCCTCTCCGTCGCGGTGCACAATCACTACAAGCGACTCGCGCAAGCGGAGAACGAAGATTGCCCAGTCGAACTCGATAAGTCGAACGTGCTGCTCATCGGACCGACTGGAACGGGCAAGACGCTGCTCGCGAAAACGCTCGCGCGTGTGCTCAATGTTCCGTTTGCCATCGGTGATGCGACCACGCTTACCGAAGCCGGCTATGTCGGTGAGGATGTCGAGAATCTCCTCCTCAAATTGCTGCAGACTGCGGACTTCGATCTTGAAAGCGCTCAACGCGGCATCATCTACATCGACGAGATCGACAAGATCGGCAAGACCTCGCAAAATGTCTCGATTACTCGTGATGTGAGCGGTGAAGGCGTGCAGCAGTCACTTCTGAAATTGCTCGAAGGAACGATTGCGAATGTCCCTCCGCAGGGCGGGCGCAAGCATCCTGAACAGCAGTACATCCAGATGGATACCTCGCAAATTCTGTTCGTGTGCGGCGGTTCGTTTGCGGGCATCGATGACATCGTGCGCAAGCGACTCGGCAAGAAGCGCATCGGTTTCCAAAGCGAAGGCATGGAGCAGAAGCGCAAGGAAGCAGATCTGCGCGACATCTTGAGTCAGATCATCGCGGACGATGTGCTTCAATTCGGCATGATCCCCGAGCTCGTGGGACGGCTCCCGATTCTCTGCCCACTCATGCCACTCGATCGCGCGGCGATGATTTCGATTCTCACCGAACCGAAGAACGCGATCGTGCGGCAGTACCAACATCTCTTCTCGATTGAAGGCGCTGGGCTCGAGTTCACGCAATGCGCGCTCGACACGATCGCGGATCGCGCACTCGCACGAGACACCGGCGCACGCGCCATTCGCGCAGTGATCGATGAGATCATGCTCCCCCACATGTACTACCTGCCCGAGCTCGACAACTCCGACACGACCTACGTGCTCGACGCAGCGGCGATCAACAACAAGCTGCCGCTCGCGCAGATGGCGCGCAGAGAGAAGAAGGAATCCGCGTGACGAGCGCGCGTGATTGCGCGCGTGGTTCAGCTGATGGTTCAGTTCATGGTTCAGTTCATGGCTCGGCCTTGGGCGACGAAGCGTTCTACGAATCACTCTGCGAACAATCGCGCCACCTCGCCGTCGCACATCCAGACTTACACGCGCGATTGCATGCGCTCACCGATGTGCTTTGGACAGCGCTCGCATCCCGTGGCTGCTCGTGGGTTGGTTTCTACCTGCACGCTGGAGCGACCGATCCGAGTTCGCTCCTCCTCATCGCTCGACAGCCCAAACCGGCTTGTTCCCCGATCGAATTGCACGGCGTTTGCGGGCAGGCGTTTCTTGAGGAGCACATCCGCCTCGTCGAAGATGTCGAACTCCTAGGAACCCAGTACGTCGCCTGCGATCCGCGCGACCGCTCCGAACTCGTGGTTCCGATATTCACCGACGGAAACTGCATCGGTGTGCTCGATCTCGACAGCTTCGAGACCTGCTGCTTCACGGAAGCTGACGCGCTTGGGATCTCAAAAATCCTTCGCGCCGCAGATCTCCTCGACCGACCTCTAAAAGTGCGAGCTGACTGCTTGCCGAAAGCGTAAGTTTCGCTATACTGTGGGGCTCACCTCAGCGAATACCTTTTGGAGTCAGTCATGCCGCGCGTTTGTTATTTCACTGGTGCTAAGACCACATCCGGATTCATCTGCAAGTACCGCGGTAAGGCGAAGTACCTCGGCGGAATCGGTATCAAGACGACTTCTCGCAAGAAGCGCACCTTCATGCCCAACCTTCAGAACGTCACCACACTCGTGGACGGCGTTCCGACGCGCGTGAAGGCAAGCACTCGCGCGATCCGTCAGGGCCTTGTCATCAAGCCAATCAAGCGCAAGTTCGCGTACACCCGCCGCCTCAAGGCTGGCGAGGCCGTCTAAACGCCGCGTTTTTTAGAGTTTGCCCTCTCGATCTTTCCAACGACCCTTCTCGCGAAGGGTTGTTGTGTTTCATCGCCGTGAAGAATTTTGAAAATTCACGGTTTACCCCTTGAAATCAACTCGAAAAAGAGTTCGGTTCAGTTGCCTCCTTTCCGTTTCGCGCTATCGTCCATGCAGTAACAGGGCGACCCTCGTTCGTTGCACCGCATCGTCGGGCCGAACAACCACTCAGCGCCCTGTCATCCTAGTCGTCTGTGTTTCTGGCTGCGTTCCAGCGTGTCGGCGTCCTCGGCGAACTTGAAGTTCGTTCGCTTGTGGTTCGTTCACGCACTGGAGTCTGCATCTTGCGTTGCAGGCATTGGAGTTGAACTTCACCGTTCTTCCCCTTTTTTTGTGACGGCGAAACACGCGAAGTGTGAGTGCTCGAATTCTTTTGCGTGCGACTAGGTTGAGGTTCGAACAGTTTCCGTATGCATGAGGACAGTTGTTTCGTCTGCGAACACAGCCTGCCGCCTGACCATCTCCGCCCGCCCGACTGCTGATAGCGCCTCTCTCGACCTGCTGCATCTCTCGCCTCCATTCTCTCTCTCCTGTGTCTCAAAGCAATTCACAATCTGCTCGATTCGATGGCAATGGCGATCGAAGCCGCGACCGCGATCGCGTTCTTGAGGGAACGAATCTCGTCGAGTTGATCGGCGAATCGATTCAGCTCAAGCCCAAGGGCCGCGAGTTCGTTGGGCTCTGTCCGTTCCATGCGGATCGCACACCGTCGTTTGCGGTGATCACGCACAAGGGATCGGGCTTCTACAACTGCTTCGCGTGTGGTGCTGGCGGGAATTGCTACGACTTCATGATGAACTACCACAAGATGGAGTTCATTGATGCGCTGAAGTTCCTGGCCGCACGGATCAACTATGAGTTGACGGCGTGGAAGCCGACGGCGCGTGCGGTGGGTGAACCAACGCGAGAAGAAGTCATTCGCGCCAATGCTCTCGCACTCAAATTCTTTCGCCGCATTCTGCAAGAGCCCGCAGGCGCGGTCGCGCGCAGCGAAGCGCAGAAGCGAAGTTACAGCCAAGACGTTCTCGAACAGTTCGAACTCGGCGCAGCGCCAGATCGATCCGACGGTCTTCTCGAAGCCTACCAACGTGCGCGTTCAGACCCGCAGTGGCGAGATCATGTTCCACCCTTCGAAGCGTTTGTCGCCGCTGGATTGCTTCGCGCGTCCACGCGTGGCGAAGGACATTACGACTTTCTCCGCAACCGATTGATCTTTCCGATCTTCGACGAAATCGGTCGACCTATCGCGTTTGGCGGTCGTCGGCTCAAGCCTGAAGACGAGCCGAAGTACGTCAATAGCCCTGAATCCTCGGTGTTTCACAAGAGCCGCACCCTCTACGCGCTGCATCAAGCGCGCCGATCGATCATCGATCGTGGTGTCGCGATCGTGACGGAGGGTTACACCGATGTCATCGCCTGTCATCGCGCGGGATATACCAATACTGTCGCGACGCTTGGTACTGCCTTCACGCGTGAACACGCCACGAAACTCGCACTCATGGCGCCTCGCGTCACGCTGCTCTTTGACGGCGACGAGGCAGGACAGAAGGCCGCCGATCGCGCGATTGAAGTCTTCTTCCAAGTGAAGATCGACGTGCATATCTGCACGCTTCCCGATCGACTCGATCCCGATGACCTGCTCAAGCAAGAAAACGGACCCGCGCGTTTCGAAGAAGCCATGCGCAAGTCTGTGACCGCGCTCAACTACATGTTGACTCGACTGCGCAAGCAAGCAGAGAAATGTGACGGCATTTCGGAGACGCAATCGCTCGCTGAAAAAACTGCGCTCCGACTGGCGGAGTTGGGCTTCGCGAATATGCCAGGCATTCGTCGGCAACTCGTGCTCGATACGCTCGCGCCGACGCTGCGCATCTCGTCGAAAGATCTCGAAACTGAAGTCCTCGCGCTCGCTGCGAAGATGAGCGCGCGCGGCAAATCAGGTGAATCCCCACTCGCCACTGCATCGACTGCGGCAAACACTCCTGTTGGACGTTCGATCGCAACGCGAAGCCCGAAGGAACGCGCGCAAATCAGCGCGCAAGGTCATCTCTTAGCACCACTCGTGACGGATCCATCACTCGCGAAGACTCCCGTCGCAATCGCTGGTGAAGGATCACTTCCGATTTCGGAAGCACTCGCCCTCGAGTCCTTTGTGCTCCCCGAGCATCGCGAGATATGGCGCGCGATTGTGGAAGCGGCAGAGTCAAACAAAACGCTGAGGTTTGCTTCGCTTCTTTCAGAAATTGAAGGATCGGAAGCGCAGCGCACTGCGCGTGCACTCGTCTTAGAACTCGACAAGATTCTGCGGCCTCACGGACTTGTCGGAGTGCCTCCGAGAAGTGAGGAGCCTACGATTGATGAACTTCGCGCCGCGCTTCGCTCGGCGTGGAAGATTCTTGAAGGTCTCAGCGTGCGGCATCAGCCAAACGCATTTGGAAGCAACTCAAGCCCGATGGAACGGTTAGATGGTGGCTTGCTTGCACGCGATCATGCGCCTCGAACGGGGCACGAAAGCGATCGAGTGCGTGCGAATGGGCTGACCGAAGTACGAGGTGATTTTTTTCACGACAGCGACCGCGCAGACCAGACAGATTCGACCCTAACGTCCGACCCACATTTCCATATGCGTCCCACGACGACGGTTTCATTGGCCCCATCCACCATGACCGTCGTCGACTCGTCAGGCAGAACATCTCAGAATGCCGATAGCGTCCTCCCCGTCCAATCTGACAGCGCTGAAACGGCCCCGGCCAACGTCGTCCAACCTGTCATTGTCCCACCAGTCTTTGTCCCACCAGTCTTTGTCCCACCAGTCGACAAAGTCTGCTCGTCCGCAGATGCGTTAACTGAAACCCGAATGCACAACATGCGCGCCCGTGGCGCTGACCCGACAGCCATCCGCCGACTTCCAAAGTCGGGGAATCTTGGAGCCAACCCGTGAGCATGTCCATCGAATCGTTTACCCCAGTCCTTCGCGAGTTGCTCGAGCATGGAACTTCGCGTGGATGGATCAGCTACGAAGAACTCAACACTTGCCTTCCGGATGAGTTCGTCGATCCAGAACGGCTCGATGAGTTGTTGGTCTTCATCGGTGAGCGCAATATCAATCTGCTCGAAGAAGGTGAGATCCGCCGAGGCAACCTCGTGTGCTTCGTCGCACCACTGCAAACGAACTTGAAGTTCCAACGCGATGAACCGCGCAAGAACAAAGATGGAAAACCTGCGAAGGAAACGAAGCAGACGAAAGAAGCTGCCGCGCAGAAACTCAAGAACGAGCAAGCTCGCGTGCTCGCGCGCGCGGAAGCAGCGAAGCAGAAGCGCAAGATCGATGGCAAGGGACCGGAAGAGGCAGAGGCAGATGACTTCGATGTCGATGAAGACATTCTCGATGACTCGGAAGTGCAAGCAGTGGTCGAACGCGCACTCGCCGAAGCAGGCTCGAAGCGCATCGACGATCCGATCCGCATGTACCTGACGCAGATGGGCACGATTCCGCTGCTCACTCGCGAAGAAGAGATTCGCCTTGCAAAGAAGATCGAAACGACGCGCATGATCTTCCGCCGTCGCACGCTCGAGAGCGACTACGCAGGCCGCATGGCCGTCGACACCCTCAAAGATGTCATGGCGCAGAAGCTGCCGTTCGATCGCACGATGCGCATCTCCACTGCGGAGCCGCACGCGAAGCAGCGCATTGAGAAGCGCATCCCGAACAATCTTCCGACGATCGAAAAACTGCTTCGACTGAATCAGCAAGTTTGGGAAGAGTCTGAAAGAGGCAAATTCTCCGCTGCTGCTCGCGCGGAGCATGTTCGCGAAGTTGCGCTTCGTCGTCGCCGCATCGGCACGCTGCTCGAAGAGTGTTCCCTCCGCACAGGCAAGATCATTCCGATGTACCGCAAGTTGGTCGGCATCGCGAAGAAGATCAAGGAAGTCGAAAAGTCCGTCGAGAAGGCCTCGCGCCATCCAGAGCGATACGACCCTGAAGATATTTTCGTCATGCGCGAAGAGCACGAAGGTCTTCGCAGCCTCGTCATGGAGGGCAACGAAGATTTCGATCGTCGCATGCTTGACTTGCGCCGCGTCTTCGTCGAGTACGAACAAGCCAAGCGCGATCTTTCGGGCGGCAACTTGCGACTCGTCGTGTCGATCGCGAAGAAGTATCGCAATCGCGGCCTCCCCTTCCTCGACATTATTCAAGAGGGCAACACGGGACTCATGCGTGCTGTCGACAAGTACGAGTACAAGCGAGGCTACAAGTTCTCGACGTACGCGACGTGGTGGATTCGCCAGGCGATTACCCGCGCGATTGCCGATCATGCGCGCACGATTCGCGTGCCCGTCCACATGATCGAGACGATGTCGAAGCTTCGCAACATTCAGAAGGGTCTTCTCCAAGAGCTCGGTCGCGAGCCGACAATGGAAGAGATTTCCGTGAAGGCGAAGATGCCGATCGACGAGACGCGTCGCGTGATGAAGATCTCGCGTCATCCGATCTCGCTCGATCGTCCTGTCGGCGAAAGCGAAGATTCGCACTTCGGCGACTTCATCGAAGACGAGCGTCAAGAGAGCCCTGCGGAAAGCGCGACCAACGAAATGTTGCGCCAACGCATCAGCGATGTGCTCAAGACCCTCACGTATCGCGAGCGCGAGATTCTGAAGTTGCGCTACGGCATCGGCGACGGCTACATCTACACACTCGAAGAAGTCGGTCGCATTTTCAAGGTCACGCGCGAGCGCGTGCGCCAGGTCGAAGCGAAGGCGATCCGCAAGTTGCAGCACCCTGTGCGCCGCCAGCGCCTCGCGAGTTTCCTCCCAGGTTCACCCGAAGAAGAGACGATCGAAGTGTTGGACGTCGAGATGGCATCCGACTGACGACTGCTTCCGCGATCGAAAAAGCAGCACTCTTCAAAGGGGTCGCCACATCGGCGACCCCTTTTTCTTTCGATGCGTTCACGCACCACCCAAGGTCATTCGATCAACCGCGAACGCGCATGGAGATGTACTTCACGCGCGTGTACTCCTCCACGCCCATGCGACCGCCCTCTTTGCCGTAGCCGGATTCTTTGAATCCGCCAAACGGTGCTTCGGCAGCGCTCGGTGCGCCGTCGTTGGCGCCAATGACGCCTGCGTCGAGTTGTTCAACCACCCGCCAGAGTCGATCGGAGTCCTGCGTCATGACATACGCCGCGAGCCCGACGGAAACAGCGTTCGCGCTGGTGATGACTTCTTGCTCTGAGTCGAATGCGTGCAGCGTGAGCACAGGGCCGAACGTCTCCTCGCATGCACACGCCATCGAAGACGATCCGCCTTCGAGCAGGGTTGGCTCGAAGAATCGTCGCGACATTCCTGCAAGGCGTGCAACGCTTCCGCCGCGACGCAACTTCGCACCGTGCTTGATCGCATCATCCACGTGACGTTGCACCTTGGCAACCGCCGCATCATTGATAAGTGGACCGATGCGCGTGGACTCAAGCAGCGGATCTCCGATAGTGAGCGCGTCCATTCTTGTTTCGAGCAGCGCAGTGAACTGCGCAAGCACACCGCGTTCGACATACACACGATTCGCGCTGATGCATGTCTGCCCCATGAATCGAAACTTCGCTGCGATCAGTTGCTCGGCCGCGCGCGCAAGATCCGCATCGGCAAACACAATAAATGGCGCATTACCGCCGAGTTCAAGCGCACACTTCACCAATCGATCCGAGGCTTGCCGCGCGAGCAAACGACCGACTTCCGTCGAACCTGTGAAAGAAAGTTTGCGCATGCCCTCGTGCTTGAGCAGAGCGCCGACAATCGTCGCTGCATCTCCGGTCACACAATTGAAAACTCCCGCAGGAATGCCGCACTCGAGCATCGCTTGCGCAAGCAGCGACGCGGACAAGGGCGTCTCTTCACTCGGCTTCACCACCTGCGTGCAACCTGCTGCAAGCGCCGGACCGGTCTTGCGCGCGATCATCGCGAGTGGGAAGTTCCACGGCGTAATCGCCATGGTCGCGCCGAGCGGTTCTCGCACAGCAAACACCCGTCGATCGGCGATGCGCGAGGCAATCGTGCTCCCCTCGAGCATCTCCCCCGCGCTCGCTGCAGCGTCGAAAAAACTCGCGGAGTATTCCACCTCGCCGCGCGCTTCGAGAATCGGCTTCCCGCACTCAAGCGTGATCGTCTTCGCGAACAGATCACGCGCAGTGCGCAGCCTTGCCGCCACTGTGCGAAGGAGACGCGCGCGTTCGGCAGCGGTCGTGCGCTTCCAACTCGCAAACGCGCGCACTGCAGCATCGGCTGCAGACGCCGCATCCGCAGCAGAGCACATCGGCATCACGCCTATGACCTCGTTTGTCGCGGGATTCTTGACTTCCAGCGGTGCGCCATCACTTGCGGTGTGGAGGCAACCATCGATGAGACAGGGTGCAAAGTCCAAATGAAACTCCCTCTTTGATGAATGAGACCGTAGTATGACAAGTTGGAGCCCCCTCTATGTCGAAAGCCATCGTTGATCCAGCCGAAATGCGGCGATTCGCCGCGGACCTTCACCGTTTCAACACGGAACTGCAAGCGCAAGTTTCTGCGATGGGCGCGAAGATGGGTTCGCTCAATCAGACGTGGAAGGATCAGGAGCAGCAGAAGTTTCAAGAAGAGTTCGAGAACACGATGAAGGTACTCGTGAAGTTCCTTCGCGTGAGTGAGCAGCATGTTCCGTTCCTCGCGCGCAAGGCTGATCGCGTTGAGGAATACTTCAAACAGCGCTAAACAACGCCTTCGTGGAGTATCGCCGTCGTGGGACCAGCCAACGTCACTTCTATTGAGGCTCTCGAGCGCTTCCGTCATGCGATCGTGCGATTTCGTGAGCAGTGCATGATCGCACTCTCAAGCGCGGAGAGCGAGATTCGCGGCACATTCGTGTGGCTTGAACGCGAGCGCATTCCACACTTGAAGCGAGTCATTCCTAAACTCGCAGAAGAACTGAACTCCGCGAAGGGTGCGAAGTTTCGCAAAGAGTTGCAAACCATGGGCGGCACGGCGCGCCCTTCCATCATCGATGAGAAGAAGGCGATTCAGAAAGCGATTCGCGTGCTTGAAGACGCACAACAGCGACTCAATGCCGCCAAGCGTTGGCACGTGGCACTCGAGCGTGAGTTTGCGATCTACAAAGGTGCGGTCGGATCTGCAGCGGGAATGATCGACCGCGATATGCCGAACGCGATCTTGCGCCTTCGCAACATGGTGCTCGCGCTTGAAGCGTATGTGGCGACTCCAACGCCCACGCTCGCGCAACAACTCGAACAAGCCAACGACTCGATTCGCTCGATGCGCCGCTCCGGCGAAACCGCGCCCGAGACTGAAGAGACAACGTCAACCGAAGGTGGTGCAGCATGAGTATGAACGACACGCGCCTGCAACTTTCGGGCGCGCACAAAGACCTTCTCGCGGCATGGATGCAGGTGAAGGAGTCCTGGCGCGATGATGTCTCGCGTGCGTTCTACGAACGCTCGATTGAGCCCATCGACCGCGCACTCCACTCCGCAGGAAACGCGCTCGAAGCAATGGACGAAACGCTGCGACGGATCCGCGCGGAGTGCAGCGACCACAGCAGCTACTGACCCAAACCGCACGCAATGAAAACGGACGCCGCGATATTCATCGCGGCGTCCGTTGCAGAGGTGCAGCTCTCAACACTCGACTCAGGCTTGCGTGCGAGCCAGTTGTTTTGATGGATAGAACGCGAGCATCAACAAGAAGCATCCAAGCGCCATGTACATCGGGACGGAGAAGAGTTTCACATAGTCCATCGGGATTGCCGCGTCGGGCTGTGCGTATCTTCCTGCGACGCTGGTTGCGAAGAGGCTGCCAACGATGATGCCGATACCGATGATCACGAAGTTGAAGAGGTTCTGCGTTGTTGCGCGAACATCTGGCGTGGTGTTTTCGTCGACGATCATGAAGGCGACGAAGATGAAGCAGCCGAAGCACAAGCCGTGCAGCGCGATGCCCATGAGGACGAACGGCAACTCGGGCGCGTAGGCGAAGAGTGCCATGCGAAGCGCGTAGGCGGCGATGCCTGTGAGCAGTAGTGTCTTGCGCGAAAACGTCAAGGCGATGAATGGCATCAGTGCGAGCACTACGATTTCTGTCATCTGACCAATGGTCATCAATCCACCACCACCGACACCGAGGACTTCGTTCACCATCTTTGCGAACGCGTTTGCATTCTCGTTGTTTGCGGCGTTCTGAACCCTAGTCACAAAATCTGCGGTGAACACGAAGTAGAACTGGTGAATCATGCTGATCGGCACTGCGATCAGGAAGAGTGTCACGAGCGGTTGCTTGCGAACTTCATTGAGTGCTTCAAGCCAGGCTGTGCGTTCTTTCGCGGACTTCGTGGGAGGCGTCGACGGCAGCGTGAGGCAGTAGACCGCCATGATGACGCCGAGCACCGCACTCACTTGGAACGCAACAACGCGACCAGCGTTTTGCGCGGCGCTTATTGCATCGGGTGTGACGCCTTCACCGCTCGGTGTATGGAATCGATAGAGCACTTGACCGACGAAGATTCCTGCAGCGATCCAACCAATCGTGCCCCACAAACGCACCGGCGCGAAGTCACGATCGCGATCGGGGAGATTTGCAAATGAGATCGAGTTCGTCAGCGCAAGCGTCGGTGCGTAGACGAGTCCGTAGAGGAAACTCAACCCGAGGAATGTGTCGAAGTCTGCTGCAGTGGTGAGGAAGAACACGAGTACTGCGCCAATGAGATGACTCAATGCGAGTAACTTCTCCGTCGCAACGGATCGATCCGCAAGTTGCCCTGCGATGAATGGACCAGCGAGTGCGCCCACCGCGCCCGCCATCAAACACATGCCGGTTTGATCAAGCGAAAATCCTCGATAGCCCATAAGGAACGGATACAGGATCGGAAGCCATGCTCCCCAAATCGCGTACTGCAAAAACATCATGAACGACAGGCGCGATCGCACATAAGGGGTGACACTCGAACCATCCATGCTGAGGTCTCCAAAAGACTGGCGTATGCCTCAGTTCAACGCGCGCGGCCAGTGCGCAATGTGCGTGAACTCCATCCGTGGAATTGTGGCGAACGACACCACTGCGTGCGATCCTAACGCAAGACCGCTCTCGAAGCGTTGCGCCTATACTCGGCATCCGATGCTTGAGCGCAGGAAAACAAGGCAGATCACCATTGGCGACGACCGCGTGGGACGCGTGCGTATGGGTGGCGACGCGCCCATTTCCGTGCAGACGATGACTGCTGGGTACACGCATGACATCGACGCGTGCGTGGCGGAAATCGAGCGGTATGCGAAGGCTGGAGCGGATGTTGTCCGCGTGGCGGTTCCCGAGCGCAAGGACACCGAGGCACTTCGCCACATCCTCGCGCAAGTGTCTGTACCGATCGTCGCGGATGTGCACTTTCACTATCAACGCGCGCTTGAAGCGATCGAGGCTGGTGTCCACAAGATTCGCCTCAATCCAGGCAACATCACCGATCGCGAGCAGGTGAATCAGGTCATCGATGCGTGTAAAGAACGCGGCATTCCCATTCGCGTGGGTGTGAATGAAGGCTCGATCATTGAGCGCAAGGACAAGCTGCGCCGCGCGGAGGAACTCGGCAAGTTCTTCGCCAGTCACAAGAGCGGACACATGATTGCGCTCATGATTGCGAAACTCGAAGAGTATCTCGACATTTTCGACGCGCGCGACTTTCACGATGTTGCGATCAGCGCTAAATCGATGGACGCTGCGTTGGTCATCGATGTCTACACAGAGATCTCGAAGCGCTTCGATTACCCGTTGCATCTCGGCGTCACCCATGCGGGACCGCGCGACACTGGCGCGATTCGATCGATCGCCGCGTTGAGCACGCTGCTTGCGAATGGTGTCGGCGACACGCTCCGCATCTCTTACGCCAGCGACCATCTCGATGAAGTGAAAGATGGACTCGAACTTCTCTATTGCCTCGGCAAGCGCGAACGCAAGGGCATCGACCTCATCGCGTGTCCAACCTGCGGGCGAATCCAAGTCGATCTCTTCACACTCGTGAAGGAAGTTGAACGCATACTCATGCCGGAAATCACGCTGCCGCTGAAAGTCGCGGTGATGGGTTGCATCGTGAATGGTCCTGGCGAAGCAGAGGGCGCGGATGTTGCGGTGTTTGCAGGCGATCGACGCGGCATCATCTATGTGCAGGGTCAGCGCGTCGCGAATGTTCCCGAGGCAGAGATTCTCGATCGATTACTCCTCGAGTGCCGAGAATTTGAGGCGAAAGTGAAACGCGGCGAGGCAACGCTCGGACAGAAACTTGTCACGATCGTGCCGCCCGATCCGATCGGTGAACTCGGTTCGGGCGTCGCGAAAATCCGAGCAGGATTCGTCGAGCAGATCACGATCGGAAAGACCTGAGCCGCGCGCGATGATCGTTGCCATGCACGCATCGAGATCTCTGCGATCACTCCTCATCGGATGCATCGCGCCGTTTCTTCCCGTCGCGCTCATCGGATGTTTTTCACCACCGCGCGAAAGTAATCCGTCGTTCCCAGTCTCCGTCGATGCCGCGCATCGTGACTTCGAACGGATGCGCGCTGACCCCAAACCCGCGGCGCGAAGCGTGATCATCATCGGTGGCATCGCCGACCCAAGCATTTCAAGCGAGTCGATCCTCGCGGTCATCGCGCCAACGCTGAAGGACACGACAGTCGTCGAAGTCGACTTCTTCGGCACGACGACCTTCGCGGAAGCGCGCGAGCACCTTTTTCAATCTGTGCGCGCGGGGCTGCATCTCGGAGCAGAAGACGCAATTCCTGAAGTCGACGTCATCGCGTTTTCGATGGGCGGACTCGTCGCACGCGATGCCGCCTGCACCAAGCATGGCGGCGAGCGCATCCCCATCCGCCAGCTTTACACGATCTCGACGCCTCACCTAGGCGCTCGCGTTGCCTCCGTGCCGTTTCAGTTTCCGCAATCGGAGGACATGCAAATCACCTCAGATTTTCTCGTCGAACTCGACGAAGAACTTCCAAACTGCTGCTACGAACTCCACTGCTACGCCGTGACGGACGACGTCACCGTGGGCGAGGAGTTTGCCGCACCCGCAGCGTGGCCGCTTTGGTGGGTCCCCGTCCAACCGGGGCAGTACGGACATTTCAGCGGTTTTACCGATGAGCGGATTCTGTCCGATATAGCCCGACGATTGCGCGGCGAACCGACCGTCACCTGCTTCCCAGCCTCGCCACTTCCGTACTGAGAGCCGCATAGCTTTCACGATCTCGAGCGGAACCTGCCGCTGATTCGAAGCAGGCTTCGTATATTGCCTAGTACGGCTACTGCCTCCGAACTCTGCCTTCAAGGAAAGTCCGCATGACCAAGCATCGCCAGAAACCCAACGCTGGATTCACCATCGTCGAGCTCCTCGTCGTGATCGGTGTCATCGCACTCCTTCTCTCGCTTCTCAGTTCTGGACTCTCTGCTGCCGGCCGCAAGAGCCGGCAGACACGATCGCTCTCCGATCTCAAGCAGGTTGGACTCGCCTGGATTTCCTACGCGAACACCTACGACGATCGTTGCCTTCCTGGCGCGATCGATCCGGGAACGCAGACCGCGTGGCGCGTGCGATACAAGGACAAGTCGGGCAATCAGATCGCGCAAGCGAATGCGGTGATGTATCCGTGGCGCTTGCTTCCGTTCATGGATTATTCCTTCCCGTTGCTTGTCGACTATCTTGAGATTGATCTTCCCGATTGGAACGATGGCAACCCCACAGGTCATCAGGCGATCGTCGCGCAGCAACCTGCGTTTGGATACAACGCGATTTATCTCGGCGGTTGGTGGACGACGCAGCCAAACGGTGCATCGCAGATGCGATACGGATCAGGCGGATATCTCACGAATAACAATGTGATGGTGCGCGGCGGACTCGTCTGCAACGCGATCAGTCAGATCAGCCATCCCGACGCGATGATTACCTTCGCGTCAAGTTTCGCAGCAGCTCCTGGCTTGTACAAAGAGCAAGAAGAACACATGGTCGGCGCACCGTGGGTTGTTCCGCATCGCGTTGCAAAGACACTCATCTGGGAAGCGAGCGACGGCGCGCAGTTCCAAAGCATCCAAGCTTCGCTCGACACTGATACGCGTTTCTCGGCAGGTGCAACCGCGCGCGCATTCGACCTTTCGATTTCCGACATGGCGGCGCAATTGCTCGGTGGAAGTTCGATTCGAACAGGCGGCAATGCAGCGATTTCCGTCTACGAAGCGGACGCAGTTCCCCTCCGCCGCATCAGCAATTTCGTGCAACTCCTGCACGCTGACGGCAACACAAACGTCTCGATGATCAATGACCTGATGGATCAGCGCAAGTGGATTAACGCTGCGTATCGAGGCAATTTCGACAGCGAGCTGTTCGAGCACGAAGATACGGTGACGCAAGGCACAAACGGCACGGTCACGGGCAACTGAGCAGCGCTACGAATCGCTAAACACTGCATTTGTCTGTGCGCGGTCCACGCGCCAGGTGAAGTGCTTCACGCGTTGCTCGAGAGAAGCCATGCGCTTCGGGCTCGGCTTCTTTCCGCCCGATTCGGCAGTCCATGTCAGCGCTTGGAGGTACGCAGCCTCTGCTGCGGTAAGTTGCGCGCGAAGTTGCGCGAGACTCAGTTCGCCAGTCTCCATCGCGCGAAACGTGCGCAGCGAATCGTCAAGTCGCGTCATCCCGAATTCGCTTAAGAGTCTCTCATCGAACTGCGCCATGTGCGCTGCGCCGTAGAAGATCGCAATCGAGCGCGGCGGCGATGGCACGTCGAGTTCCATTCGCAATCGATCAAGCACGGCGCGATTGCGCTCGCCGATGATCACGCTCGATTCATCTTTGCCTTCTTCCGCACCAGCGCTCGTGTTCGAAACACCCGCCCCCGCGCTGCCGAGTGCCTCGATCACAATCCGCTTGAAATCAGGCAGTTTCGAAGCCATCGCAAGCCCGAATCGCACGACTGTATTCAACAGCGAATCTTCGCGTGTCAACATTTCAACCGTCGCACTCCTAACGCCCTTCGCGTCAAGTCGATCAAGCACGCTCTCGAGTGGAAGATCCGCAGGCGTCCAGTTCGCCTTGTCATAGCACATCTCTTTCACCTGCAAAGAAACTCCAAGCGCATCCGCGAGATCTTTGTAAAGATCGCCTTTGGGTTTGCGATGCTGCGGACTCTTTGCCATGTCTTTCGACAACGCTGGCGCGCGCAAATCCGCACGCGCGTGCAGCACAAGATCAAGCGCCGCGCCCGTTCCGCCTTCGCAACCATCGCTGCCCCACGACGCAAGTGCATACTCATCCGCGCTCGCGCTGTATCGAAGGGCGTGACCCCAAGCATCCGTGCGACTCAGTTCGACAGGACGGGATAAACGCGAGTCTTCGCTGGTTGCAAACGCGCGCGCATCGGCAAGCGACGCCGGATACCCGCCCTTTTCTCGCGCGTATCGCTCGAGAATGCCGCGAAGAAAGAGCATCGCATCTTGCGTCGAACGCGCGCGCGCGCTGTCGGTCGCGCCGAATGCGCCAAACGCTCCGCGTGGCAGCACCGACTCAAAGAGCACAAGGTCCTTGCCATCAAGAAACTGCTCAAGCCGTTCGTAGTACTTGGCATCTCCGACATGCACCGCACCAACAAGCCACACGATCGGTCCCGTGTGATCGGCGCGTTGATACGCAAGCGCGATCGTTTCGAACGCTGCGAATTTTCCAAACGACTCGCTGCGCATGAAGCGCGGCGGTGGTGTCACGCTCAACGCAGCCGCATCTTGCGCCGTGAGATGCGAGGCGAGCGACAGTGGAAACAACAGTGCAACAAGGCAGATCCATCGAGAGAAACGCATGTTTGAGACTCAACTTTCGCGTTAACGGGTGGACCAGTTGCGTACGGGACCGAGACCAATCTTCGCGGCAGCGATGAGAGACTCGAGTCGCCCGAGCGCGCGTTCCGCTTGCGCGCGATAGAACATGTACGGAAACAGCGTGGCGAGCGCGACCGCAAGACCGCTCGCGGTGGTGATCAGCGCTTCACCAATGCCGCTTGAAACATCGCGTGGATCGACGCCTCCGCCACCGACACCGCCCAAAAGATCAAACGACGAAATGATGCCCGTCACCGTGCCAAGAATCCCGAGCATCGGTGCCGCAGTGATCGTCGTCGAAAAAATGTTCATGAATCGATCGATGCGTGGACGCACATCTTCAACACCTTCCATCGCGATCGCGTCATCGCTTCCGTCATCAAGCATGCGCTTGGCAAGCTCGCTGTAGAGGTCATCGTCCTTCGAAATCAACGCCTCGATCTTGTCGCGTTGTCCTGCACGGAGCGCTGTAAGCAATTGGCGGTATCGCTCGACGCGGCTTGGACGATGGAGGTTCCACCAGAACCACGCGCGTTCAATCGCGAAGGCGAGCGAGATGACGCTGAGGCAGAGCATGGGCCACATGACCCAACCACCACGGTCCATGACTTTGAGAAAATCAGACGGTTCCAACGGCATCGAACCATAGTACTCCGAGCGCGCAGCATCCGTCCCGCCTCGAGACGACCGTCTGCTAGTCTCTCAACGGATGGACCACGCGACGCACGCTGCACTTTTAGAGCACATCGAGGCCTCGCTCGCCGCGACGATCGAGCACGCCGATCTCGCGCCGCAATTGAGGGACGCATGCCGACATGCGCTCCTCGGAGGCGGCAAGCGTTTGCGCCCTTTGCTCGTGATGGAGAGCGCGCGCGCGGCTGGTGGCTCAACCGAATCTGCGCTTGCGGCGGCGACGGCGATCGAACTCGTCCACGCGTTTTCGCTCGTGCATGATGATCTTCCCGCGCTTGACAATGATCTTGTGCGTCGCGGACTTCCCACAGTCCATGCCAAGTACGGCGAAGCACTCGCGATTCTCGCGGGCGATGCGTTGCTCACGCTCGCGTTCGTTGCGGCTTCGTCAAGCGATCACGCGCCGAAGATCGTCAGCGAACTTTCGCGCGCAACCACGCGCATGATCAACGGGCAATGCTTCGACACGCTCGGCGGATTTCCAACAAACACGAACACCGCCGCGCAACTTGAACTCATCCATCGCAACAAGACCGGCGCACTGATCGAATGCGCCTGTGTCATGGGCGGCATGACGGCGGGCGTATCAGAAGAGCTCCTCGCTGCACTGCGAAACTTCGGCGCGTCGCTCGGGCTCATGTTTCAAGTCGTCGACGACATCATCGACGAAACCCAGAGCAGTGAACACGCTGGCAAAGCGACCGGCAAAGATCGCGAAGCGGGCAAACTCACGTATCCCGTTGTGCACGGACTCGCGCAAAGTCGCGCCGAAGTCGCAAGGCTTGAAGGCGAAGCAAACGCTGCCATCGCGCGGATTCGCGGGCTTCAGCGCGCAAGTGCCGCTTCCACCGCAGGGATCGAATCGCTCCTCAACCGCTGCGTTTCGCGGACAAAGTGAGTCCTGCGGCGCAACACAATTGCGCGCATTCCCGCACGCAAAAATCGGGTTCGCGCACGCCAACCCTGATAGCATGACGGATGCGGTACGAGCTGCCCTCTGAGTTCGCATCGCGTTCCACTTATGAAGCCATCCATACTTCCACGGCTCACTAGTCCCGCAGATCTTCGACACCTCTCGCTCGATGGGCTCAACGAGCTCGCCGCGGAGATTCGAAGTGCCATCTGCGATCAGGTCGCACAAAGCGGCGGACATCTCGCGCCGAACCTCGGCGTTGTAGATCTCACGATCGCGATGCATCGCGTGTTTGATTTCGGACACGATCGTTTGCTCTTTGATGTTGGACATCAGTGCTACCCGCACAAACTTCTGACGGGTCGCTATCCGCTGCTTTCGAAGTTGCGCACGCGCGGTGGCATGGCTGGCTTCCCTGAACCGAGCGAGTCGAGTTACGATCTTTTTTCCGTTGGTCACGCGGGCACGGCGATTTCAACCGCCGTCGGCATGGCGCGTGGTGATGCGCTCAATGGTGAATGCTGGAGCACTGCGCAACCGCTCGGCCGCCGCGTGGTGAGTCTCATTGGCGATGCGTCGATTTGCAACGGCGTGGCGATGGAAGGGCTCAACAACGCAGGCACGCTGAAACGGCAATTCCTCGTCATTCTCAATGACAACGGCATGTCGATCGCGAAGCCACAAGGCGCGCTGGCAGCCTACTTCGATCGCTTGCGACTCTCGCACACCTACAGCGAATTCAAGCGACGCGCGAAGGAACTCGCGAAAGTTCTTCCGGGCGGTCATGCGCTGAGCGATGCGTATCACGCGATGGGCGAAGTTTCCAAGACGCTCATCAACGAAGATGCGTGGTTCGAACATTTCGGACTCGTCACCGTCGGTCCGGTGGATGGTCACGATATTCCCACGCTCATTGATGTCCTCAACGAAGCCGCGCACTTTGATCGACCGATGGTTCTGCACGTGAAGACGATCAAGGGCAAAGGATTCTCGCCAGCAGAAGGTGACGCGACGACGTTTCACTCCCCCGCTGCATTTAGCGTGAAGTATGAAGTCGAAGGTTGCCGAGTCGAACTCAAAAAGGGCGCGCGCAGTTTCACCGCAGCCTTCGGTGAGTTGCTCGGCGATTTAATGGAGCGCGATCCAAAGGTCATCGCATGTACGGCTGCGATGCCCGACGGCACAGGCGTCGCGAAAGTCATGGCGAGATTTCCAGAGCGAAGTTTCGACGTTGGCATTTGCGAGAGCCACGCGCTCGACATGCTTGCGGGCCTCGCAAAGACTGGATGGAAGCCATTTTTCGCGGTGTATTCGACATTCCTCCAACGCGCGTTTGATCAAGCGTTCCAAGAATGCGCGCTGCAAGGATTGCCCGTGCGATTGTGCCTTGATCGCGCGGGATATGTCGGCGGCGACGGCGCAGTCCATCACGGATTCTGCGACATCGCGCTCCTCGCAACACTGCCGAAAGCGTGCTTGATGGCAGCAATGGACGAACCAAGTTTGAAAGCAGCGATGCAATTCATGGCGGAGTTCGACGCAGGATTGACCGCAGTTCGATACCCACGCGACAGCGTGAGCGCGATGTTCACCAACGAGCAGTGCCCAGCATTCGTCTTCGGCAAAGCACGACCACTGATCACGCACGAGCATCCAGCAGCGGCAGTACTCGCCTACGGAACGATGGCCATCGAAGCAGCCACCGCAATCGAAGAACTCGCAAGCGAAGGCATCAACGTCGATCTCTACGACGCACGATTCGCAAAGCCCATCGATCACGAGTTGCTCCAGCAACTCGCACAAAAACAAATCCCCATACTCACCATCGAAGACCACACCATCCGAGGCGGATTCGGATCCTGCATCCTCGAAGCCTGCAACACCCACAGCATCGACAGCAGAAAAATCCACCGCCTCGCAATGCCCGACACCTGGATCTACCAAGCCGAGCGAACAGAACAACTCGCCGAAGCCGGCCTCGACGCCACAAGCATCGCCAGCACGATCCGAGCCCTCCTCACACAGCAA
>SIAK01000021.1 GCA_009691805.1 Phycisphaerales bacterium | reverse complement strand
TCAAAGCACGCGCGACATTGCAACTCGATGTCTTTGGCGATGACCTTGCCATCCGCGCCAAGCGTCACACCAGGAATCGCCTGCACTCCGCGTTGTCGTGGCCCGATGCCCGAAAGGAAGACGAAACTGCCAACACGTTTGGCGTGCGGATAGGCACCCACAGGTTCTGGTGCGCGGCTTGAAACAATGTCGGTCATGTGGGCAATCTAATGCAGGGGACGAAGGATCGCGCGCACCGGACTCGCGTCGAATCCAACGAGCGGAAGTGGAAGAGCGATGAGTTCATACTCGCCTGCGGCAACATGCGCGAGCCGAAGTCCTTCGAGGATCGAGACATCGCGCGCGAGAAACCGTTGATGCGCGGGGAGATCTTTCGACTCCTGCGTATCGACGCTTGGCGTGTCAATGCCAATGAGCGTCACGCCGCGATCGGCAAGCTGATCGACAAGCGCAGGATCAAGTGCCGCAAAGTCACTGCTCCAGTTTTCAAAATCTGGAAATGTCCCGGTGTAGATGAGCACACGCGGATGATGCAGTGCTTCAAGCGGTGTGTTCAGGTCGACAGCGCGAACTCGCGCGCTTCTCGCGACGTTCGCGCGCACGACATGACACGCGCCGATGTAGCGCTCGAGCGGCATCGCGTCAATCGAAGCCGCGCGTGCGCCGTAGTGATTCGCGCCATCCGCGTGCGCGCCGAGATGCACAGTCGCGCGAAGCGCAGAGAGCGTGATCGATGCGCCGCTTTCAATAGTGCAGAGGACTTCACGCGAAAGGGCAGTGTCGCCCGGCCAAACTTGCATGTTGGGCGTGATGCGCGGCGTGATGTCGATGAGCGTGTGCGTCATTGGCCTTCGGGATTTGCAAATGGATTCGTCGTCGCGCGCGTGGCCAGGCTTCCCGTCAGCGCTTGGTCCAAGTGCAATCGCAAGCAGCGGAAGCGATCCGACTCGCGCGGCGGATGCATAGCGACGACCAATCGCGATGCGTCCTTTCTCTCGAATGAGCACGTCCACAAGTGGTCGGCCGCACTCAGGACAAACAGCGCTTGTGCGTGCGCCTTTGAGAGCGTGACCGCACGCCGCGCAGATGGGATCAGGAAGTTCGACGCGAGACTGATCGAGGGACGATGTCATCGCAGTACTCCTGTGCGTCGTTGCGCCAACGCGGCAAACACGAGGATGCCTGCGAGTAGCAAACCGCAATTGAGGATTTGATCGGCGAGTGGTGTGTATCCACTCATGCGTAGCCCAAAGATCAACGCGTTCCAGAAGAGCACGATCGGAATGATGATCGAGAGACGCATCCACAATTCATTGCGTCGTCCGCGCGCTTGCGCTTCTGCGTAGGGCACTGTTGAAAAACTGACGAGGTCATACTCGGGTTCGAAAAAGTTTCCGAAGATTCGATGCAGGAGTCGCGCGTACTTTTTCTTGCGGCTGAAGCTCGGCTTCGCGCTGTGGTCGCGCATTTCGATGAAGTTCGCAAGCGCCATGTCGGCGATCGCGTTCGAGTTTGCCTTGCGTGCGACTTCATACGCACGCAGCGCATCCGCGACAGTGGAGTTCGCCGCGAGCGCATCCGCGAGCGCTTCGCAATCTTCAAAGCTCGCGTTTGCGCCTTGACCATAGAAAGGAACCACCGCGTGCGCGGCATCACCGATGAGCGTGACCCGGCCATTCGCGCTCCATGGTGAGCATCGCACGGTGACCATGCTGCCCGCGATGTTGCGCTCGAAATCTTCGCTCAGTGTTGGCATAAGCGCGAGCGCGTCGGGATAGTCGCGGATGAACACCGCGCGTGCTTCTTCCGCAGTCCGAACGGTTGCGAAGTTTGGTTCCTGCGGCGAATCGGCGTTTGAATCCCACGGCCAGAACAACGTGCAGGTAAATGAACCATCTGGATTAGGCAGCGCAATCATCATGGACGCGCCGCGCGGCCAGATGTGCAGCGCACTCGGATGCATTGCAAACGGCGCGTGCGCACCGGTCTCCACGCGCGGGATGTGCATTTCCTTGTAGCCGTGCGTCAAGAATGTCTGCGTGTAATCGAATCGCTCTGTGCGTTGCAAACACGCGCGCATCGCTGAAAACGCGCCGTCCGCGCCGACAACAACATCCGCACAATACGTCTCGACGCTTTCGGTTCCCTCGACCGCGAAACTTGCGGAGCCTTGTGTTGCGTCAATGTTCGTGCAGCGGCGTTCAAACTGCAGCGTCACGCGCGGTTCCGCAGCAGCCGCGTCGAGCAACGCGAGATTGAGCGCGCTGCGTGAAACAGAATGGATACCGCGCGTTGGATCGTTGGAGTAAGGATGGAGGTGTGGTTCTCCTTGGATGGGATGAATCATCCGTCCGTACATTCGAAGCGCCGTGCGCATGACGCGTTCTTCAAGCCCTGCACGATGCAACGCGTGAATGCCGCGCGCGCTGATGGCGAGATTGATCGACCGACCTTCGGCGAACTGTTTCTCGCGCGGATCATGTCTTCGTTCCACGAGGCGCACCGTCCAACCCGCGCGTGCGAGGTACACCGCGAGCAGACTTCCAGCGAGTCCTGCTCCAACGATGAGTGCGCTGCGGCTTTCAACCTCTGCCATGAGGGAACATTCTAGAGAGAAGTTAGATGCACGCGGATGTAACGGCAGCCGCAGCGCGCCACACTTCGTGGAACGTGTTGAAGAGAGGCGCGGGCGCGAGCCGCACAATGCCGGGCTCGCGATAGTCGCAGACGATGCCCGCTTGCGTCAGTGTGTTGTATCGTTCGCGCGCGTTGCCCTTGAAAAGCAGCGACAATTGACAACCGCGTCGCGACGCAGACGCTGGTGTCAAGATCTGCGCGTTCGCACCGAGCGCATCGCGGATGAGAAACTCGAGATACCCCGTCATCACGATGGACTTGCGTCGCAGGAGTGGCATCGTCGCTTCATCGAAGACACGGAGCGATGCGAGTAGAGGCACGAGCGCGAGGATCGGCGGATTAGAAAGCTGCCACGCATCCGCGCTTGAGACAGGGACGAATCGATCGGACATTTGAAAGCGCGTCTTGGGATCATTGCCCCACCATCCTGCGTGTCGCGGGAGCGTCGTGTCCCGACCGTGTCGTTCCGCAACGAAGCAACCAGCGACAGCACCTGCGCCCGAGTTGAGATATTTATACGAACACCACACTGCGAAATCGCAGTTGCTCGCCGTGAGTTGCAGATCCATGTTGCCCGCAGCATGCGCAAGATCAAATCCGCAACGCGCGCCAACACTATGGACAGCGCGCGTGAGTCGCGCGAGATCGAACGCTTGCCCGGTGCGATATTGCACGCCAGGAAGCACTGCGCACGCGAGCGTGTCGCCAAGTCGCGCGCATTCCGCTTCGATCTCTTCTTCTTCGAGCAGCCACGCGCCCTCGCGTGGTGCAACTTCGACAACGTGCACATCAGGATCGAGCCCGCGCGCAGCCACATGACTTCGCAGCGCGAAGATGTCGCTGGGAAACGCACCCTTCTCGATGAGCAACTTCGTGCGTCTGCCTTCTGGTTGATAGAAGGTCGTGAGCATCAAATGCAGATTCGTCGTGAGCGAATTCATCGCAACGACTTCGTGCGGCTGTGCGCCCACGAGTCGCGCGAGTGGCTCGCGCACCTGCTCATGCCAGGAGTACCACGGGCGCCTCGCATGAAAGTGACCTTCAACTCCAAGCTTCGCCCAATCATCGAGCTCTTCGTTGAGGAGTGCGCGCGCTTCGAGTGGCATCGGGCCGAGCGAATTGCCTACGAAATAGACGCTTGCTGAAGCGCTCTGTAGATTTGGAATCGTAAATCGTGTGCGGAACTTCGCGAGCGTGTCCATCGTGTCGAGATGACGCGCGAAATCTTCGTGCGCATCGAAGTGCGCGACTTGAACATGATCCATGGCGGTCGGCAAGATGGTGGAGGGCGTGCTCATGATCGAGTGCTTCACACAGAAGGAAGTTCAGGCAGACCAAGGAACTCGAGCGCCGTGCCTCTTAGGAGTCGCGTTGCTTCGATCTGCGGAAGTTGGAGTGATCGAATGAGCTCGCCAGGGCGTCGTTCACCAAGGGGGAATGGGTAGTCGCTGCCGAGCGCGAGGCGATCTGTTCCCGCAAGTGCGATGAGATATCGCAGCGCCGCTGCGTCATGCACGAGTGTGTCAAAGTAGAAGCGCGCGAGTTGTTGGCGCGGCGAAACATCGCAATCGACGGCGCAAAGATCAGGACGTTCCGTGAACCCATGCTCGATGCGACCGATCGTGAACGGCAAGGATCCGCCGCCATGCGCAAGGCAGACGCGCAAGGTTGGAAGCCGTTCGAGTACTCCGCCCATCATCAACGCGCATGCGGCGCGTGCAGTTTCAGCGGGCATTCCGACAAGCCAAGGCAACCAGTACTTCGGCAATTCGGATTGACCAAACATATTCCACGGATGGATGAACACGCCCACATCAAGTTCCGCGCAGCGACGGAAGAAGGGGAAGAATCGTCTGTCATCAAGATTCACACTCGCGATGTTCGAACCGATCTGCACGCCACGCATGCCAAGCTCGAGCACGCAGCGTTCGAGTTCTCGGCACGCAAGATCAGGCTCTTGCATCGGCACACAGCCGAGCGCAGTAAAGCGCGTTGGATTCGCGTGCACGACAGTCGCAAGATGATCGTTGAGGAATCGATGCAGCTCGAGCGCATGCGTAGCGGGCTGCTGATACATGAACATGACAGGGACGGTCGAGAGCACTTGCGCGCCAACTGCACACGCGTCGCATTCCGTCATGCGCCGCGCGGGGTCCCAGCAATTCGATTCAATCTCGCGAAACGCGCGACCATCAAGGAGGAGCCGCGCTCGGTCGCAACCGCAATGTTCTATCGTGAGCCAACTTGTGCCGCCATAGCGAGCCGCGAGATCTGGCCACTCCGGCGGCAGCATGTGCGTATGAATATCGAGTGAGCCTACTTGCACGCGCAAGGATGCTATCAGGCGACTGCACACCGCTTTAGGCTGCAGGAGGTGAAGTTACGGACTCCTCGCGGGCGCACCGCGAGAGCGCAAACATGCGTACCATTCCCGACTTCCCGTGAGCACCCCGCCTGAACATCCAACCGCTTCTTCACACGAAAACCTGTCCAAAGCAGGGATCGCCGGACTTGCTGTGGGTGCGGTGGGAGTTGTCTTCGGTGACATTGGGACGAGTCCGCTCTACGCGATCAAGGAAAGCATTGCGCACTTGCAATTGCATGGCGAACCGATCGAAGAGTTCGTGCTTGGATTGATGTCTCTTGTGCTTTGGCTGCTCGTCTTCGTCGTCAATGTCAAATACATCTTCTCGATTACGCGCGCGTCCAATCGCGGTGAAGGTGGAATCTTTGCGCTGATCTCGCTCATCCCGCGCGGACTCGCACGCGGTGTTCGACGCAGCACGCTCTTCTACCTGATGCTGGCGGTGCTTGGCGCGGGGCTCTTGTTTGGTGATGGCATCATCACGCCGTCGATGTCTGTGCTCTCTGCAATGGAAGGTCTCGTGGTGTTCAACCCCGCGCTGTCCGTTGCCGTTGTGCCTAGCACCATGATTATTCTTGTCGCGATTTTCTTCGCGCAACAATGGGGCACAGGAAGGATTGGATCGTTCTTCGGTCCCATCATGATCGTGTGGTTTGTCGTGATTGCGCTGCTGGGATTGCGCGGCATCGCGATGGATACGACTGTGTTGCGCGCGTTCAATCCGATGTACGCATTCGCTCTTATCTGGGCGCATCCGGTCGCATGTTTCTTTCTGTTGAGCGCGGTCGTGCTGGTCGTGACAGGCGCAGAAGCGCTGTATGCCGACATGGGTCATTTCGGTATTCGCTCGATTCGCCTTGCTTGGTATCTGCTTGTCGGTCCCGCACTCACGCTGAATTACTTCGGGCAAGGCGCGCTCGCACTCTCGAGGCTGAAGGTGGACGGCACACTTCCGAAGGGATTCAATCCATTCTTTGAACTCGTGCCAGATGGGCTGCTTATTCCGATGGTGTTGCTGTCCACCTGCGCTGCAGTGATCGCGAGTCAAGCGATGATTAGCGGTGTGTTTTCGATGGCGCGACAAGCGATTCGTCTCAATCTACTGCCTCGACTTGAAATCGTGCACACCTCTGATGAGCATGAAGGACAGATCTATCTGCCGACGATCAACGCCCTCATGTTGGTCGGTTGCCTCGTGACCGTCTTGCTTTTCCCATCCTCGTCGTCGCTTGCATCTGCATACGGGATCGCGGTGACTGCAGTGATGGGCGTGACGACATTCCTCTTCTGCACAGTTGCGCGCCGACTTTGGCGATGGCGATTACCTTGGGTCTTGCTCATGGGAGGCGCGTTCCTCTCCGTCGACCTTCTGCTCTTTGCCGCGAATGCAATCAAGGTGCTTTCGGGAGGTTGGTTCGCGCTCGCGATCGCGCTTGGGGCATTCATCGTGATGGCGACATGGGTGCAAGGGAGTTTCCATCTCGGCAAGCGCATCGCGGAAGACAGCCAGTCGATTCATGATTTCCTCGGTGCGTTGTGGGATGACCTCACGCCTCGCGTCGATGGCACAGCTGTGTTTCTGACAACCAACTACAGCACTCCGATTGCGTTGAAGCATTTCGTCGAACACGCGCATGTGGTGCATCGCCAGATCGTGTTGCTCACGATTATCTCTTCGTCTCTCCCGGTCGTGCCGCCTTGGCGACAGGTGCGTGTCGAGTGGCTGCCCGATGGCGTGTGGAAGATCACGGCGCGCTGCGGATTCATGGAAAGCCCGAATATCCCGCGATTCCTCGAGCGTACGCGCGCACCCGGATTTGAATTCAACCCAGAGCAGACCACGTACTTCACGCGTCGTACGCAAGTGTTGCCAACCGGTCCTGCAAAGATGGCGCGGTGGCGCAAGCGATTGTTCGCAGCACTCTCGCGCAACGCAACCGATGCGACGCGCTCGTTCAATCTTCCGCCATCACGCGTTGTCGACTTCGGTTCTCAAGTGGAACTGTGATTTCGCGCTGATCGAGCAGTCATCACATGGGCGGCTTTGTGATCACGTGCCCACACTTCTTGCAGGTACACAGCGCCGTGTCAGCCCAGAACTCATGCATCGCGCGCGCAAAGTGCACAACGATGTCCTTGCAGTTGAACACCTTGTCGTAGACCAGCGCCTCGCATTTCTCGCAGAAGAACATGATGTGCTCAGGCTCACCCTCAGGTCGGCGGCGCTCCACGACGAGACCGATCGTGTCGGGTCCACGCTGCGGCGAATGAATCACATTGGGCGGGATGAAGAAGACCTCTCCCTCTTTCACGATGTTGTTGCGCACGCATCCGTTTTCAATCGTCTTGACAATGATGTCGCCTTTGATTTGCAGGAAGAACTCTTCACTGTCGACCTGATGAAAATCGTTACGCGCGTTGGGACCGACGATGATCATCACGAAGAAGTCGCGGCCTGAATAGAGATACTTGTTCGCCACCGGCGGCTTGAAATGCGCACGATTCGCCATGACCCAGTTCAGCAAATGAAACGGTGACTGCACTCCGCCTTCTGGTCCCCATCCGTTCATTTCATCAGGGTTGTCGGGATTCGTGCTCGTCGCGGGTGCGTGCGCGCTGTTCATAGCGCGGATGGTAAGGACACCTACTTCGAAAGGGAAGTCTCTCCGGCCGATGCGGGGCGCATGCTCCGCATCCCGTACCATTCGCCTTCGCCGTCTGACAGAGGATTTATCATGGAAAGTGTCCGCGAAACCGAGCGTATCCGCTTCTATCAAACTCTCGCCGGTCGCTTGCTGACCTTAGGCGTGCTGCCCGCAACACTCTTGCTCGGATCGCTGCTTGCTTGGCAGACACTCGAGACCTTCGGCAACATGCGGGTCATTGGCGAAGAGAGTTTGCTCCGGAGTGCCAACATCGCTGCCGCGAAGGTGGAAACATCCAACGAACGCGCGATGGAACTTGCGGAATCAATCGCGCGGCAGCAAGCGAGTGCGCTGTTTGGGAAGCGAGCGCTCACGGTCGAAGTCAACAAAGCGATGCTGGGTGCAGATGAAAATGTGACGGCGGCGTATGTGTGTTACGAACCCAACGCGGATGGCAACGATGCTTCCGCGCTCGCTGCGGGAGATCCGAAGGAGTGGATGGAACCATCGGGTCGATTCATCGCGTACCCGTTTCGCGATTGGCGCAAGAGCGACGCGATTAGCGTGAAACAACTTGTTGATTACGACACGAGTCTCTATTACGACGGCGTTCGTCGAGACTTTGCACAGTCGGGCATCGCGCGCACACTGGTGACAGAGCCGTATGTCTATGACGGTCAACTCATCGTGGAAGCCGCGTATCCCATCGTCATTGATGGAAAATTCAAGGGCGTGGGCGCGGTTGATCGCGCGCTTGACAAGCTTGACACGAAGGTGCGCGAGAGTGCTGAAGCAAGCGGAGCGCTGGCGTATCTGATTTCGGGTCGTGGTCGTTATGTTGTTGCGTCGACCGATGCGTCGGTTGGTGCCGAGCTCCCGAAGGGTGCGCTCCCAAATCTTCGAACCACGAGCGTGGCGGGCAGCAGACTTGCATGGCTGGTGCAACCTTTGATCAGCGTCGCGACGGAGGAGGGAGTCTTGAAAATTGTCGAGGATCCTCAGTCGCACGAGCGATACTTCGCCGCTGCGGTCAAGATTCCCGCGGGTGATTGGACGCTGGTGTTGACGAAACCTGAATCGGAGGTGCTCGCTGATGCGCACGCCGCAGCATGGCAGACCGGCATCTCGTTCGTGCTTGCGATCTCCGCGGCCGTCGCGCTCATCGGATGGATTGCGGTGCGCACAGCCGCGCAACTTCGTCTCGCAGCGCGCGCCGCGCAGCACATCGCGCAGGGAGATCTGCGCACCGCAGTGCCAACGAGTGAGAGCCGTGATGAAGCGGGCGTGCTCCTACGCAACCTTGGTCGCATGCAGACGAATCTGAACGCGCTGATGACCGCAGTCAAGGGTGCAGGCATCACGCTGGATTCTTCGGCGATTGAACTCTCAGCGACGAGTCGCGAACAACAGATGATCTCGCAAGCGTTCGGCGAATCTACGAGTCAGATTGCAGCAGCGACGCGTCAGATTTCTGCGACAGGGACAGAGCTTTCACGCACGATGGCGGATGTCGATCGCGCGGTTGAGCGAACGGCGCACACAGCGAACGATGGACGCAGTGGTCTTACCGCAGTGGATGGGACGATGCGTGAATTGCAGAGCGCGACGACTTCGATTGCCGCGAAGCTCGCCGCCATCAGTGAGCGCGCGGGCGCTATCAACGCAGTGGTCACAACGATTGCGAAAGTTGCAGATCAAACGAATCTCTTGTCCGTCAACGCTGCGATTGAAGCGGAAAAAGCCGGCGAACACGGACGCGGATTCCTTGTCGTCGCGCGCGAGATTCGACGACTCGCGGATCAAACCGCTGGCGCGACTGTGGACATCGAGGAGATTGTTCGTGAGATGCAGTCCGCGGTGGGCGCGGGCGTGATGGAAATGGATCGCTTCAGCGAGAAGGTTCGTCGTGGTGTCGATGAAGTGGTCCGCACGAGTCGACAGATGGGCGAGATCATTGAGCAAGTGGCGGCGAATGCCGATCGTTTCCGTACGGTGTCCGCGGGCATGCAGAGCCAATCGGAAGGCGCGGCGAGTATCTCTGATTCGATGTCTTCACTCGTCGACGCAGCTCGGCGCACGGTGGAGAGCGCAGGAGAGTTTGGCAAGACCGCGCAGGACCTGCAGCGCACTAGCGTCACGCTGCGAGAAAACATGCAGGCGTTTAGGTTGGCGGAGTAGGAGGAGTTTCGCGCGCGGCGTGGACGCGTTGCTCTGCATCTTCGAGCATCTGGCAGAGCACATCCATCGAGCCGCGTTTCTCGAGGAACTCTGCGAATCGCTTCAACGCGACGGGGCTTGCGAGCACTGACGCAATCGGCGTGAAGAAATGCAGCGCCGCGCTCGATACGCCGTTGAGCGGTCGAGACATTTCCAGAAATGCGAGTGCGGGACCTGTGAGTTCGCGTTTGGCTATCTCGTCCGCAAGCCGCGTGAGCACTTCGCGTTCGTGTGGATCTGGCTCGCACTTTGTTCCGTCATCAAGCGCGAACGCGCGGCGCAAAGATTGTTTCCACGAACTCATGGCGTGCTCTTCTCCCGAGCATGTTGCGCGAGCTGTTGCTTGAGTGAGTGGGCGATCATCGCGCCGCCTTCACGCGGAAAGAGCAGCGGCAAGCCGCGAAGGTTTGCGAACGGTCCGGGGCGAGTTCGTTCGGAAAGCAGACCGCCTTGCGCGTCGAAGCGACTCAGGCGAATGTCCTCGAGCGCAAGTTTGCGAGTGCCGAAGAGTCCCGAGAGTGTGATGGACTCCGCATCCACCTCGTAGTTGCTTGGGCAGAAGAATCTGATGTTCGCGAGCAGGAGCGCGCCGACGGCGACACCGGCTGCGGTGCTTGACGCAAAGAGCAGCGCAGACGCAATCGCCAATCCAGTGATGATTGCGGTCGCAAGAAGCGTGCGGAGGGGCCACTCGCGCGCGGGCCACACGCGCCACGCGAGAGTCGCGGCGCAGACAGGCTTTGGACTTGAGGGCATGCGCGAGAGGATGACTGCATCCCGATCGTTACGCAAGTGCGCATTTGGAGTCATACTGCCACTTCACCCTATGTCTGCGCAATCCCACACACGTGCATACTCGCCGATTGACCCAGCCAAGATCAGCATTATTCTCGCGACAGATTGCGGATCGACGACGACGAAAGCCATCCTCATCGAGCGACAGAGTGACGGCTCGTATTCGCAGACGCAGCGCGGCGAAGCACCAACGACCGTGGAGGAGCCATTCGCGGATGTCACGATCGGTGTTGTGAATGCGCTTACGGAAGTCGGCGAGCTCGCGGGAAGAAACTTCATGGATGCCGACGGTGGCATCATTCGCCGAACGAGTGCAAGTGATCCGCACGGTTGCGATCTCTACATCTCCACATCAAGCGCGGGCGGCGGACTGCAAATGGTTGTCGCTGGCGTTGTCGCGCAAATGACAGCGGCAAGCGCGAAGCGTGCCGCGCTCGGTGCGGGTGCGATTGTGATGGAGACGATTGCTGCGAATGATCGTCGTCGACCGCACGAACAGATTCAACGCATTCGCGAATTGCGCCCTGACATGGTGCTCATTTCAGGCGGCACGGATGGTGGCAACGTGCAACAAGTAGTGCAGATCGCCGAACTCATCGCGCCCGCGAAACCGCGTCCGCGATTTGGTAGTGACTACGCGCTGCCCGTGATTTTCGCGGGAAATCGTGACGCTGCGCCGCGCGTGCAGGAAATCTTCGCGACTGGATTTGATCTTTCCGTGGTGGAAAATCTTCGTCCCACGCTTGAATTGGAAAACCTTGGCCCAGCGCGCGATCGCATTCACGATGTGTTCTTGGAACACGTGATGGCGCACGCTCCTGGGTATGAACGACTCATGGCGATGTCGGATGCACCGATCATGCCGACGCCTGGTGCAGTGGGCGACATTCTGCAACGCATCGCAGCACGCGACAACGTGAACGCGGTGTGCGTTGATATTGGCGGCGCGACGACGGATGTGTTCAGCGTCTTTGATGGCATGTTCAATCGCACCGTGAGTGCGAACCTCGGCATGAGTTACTCGATCTCCAATGTGTGCGCGGAAGCGGGCATGGATCAAGTCTTGCGGTGGGTGCATCTTGAGATGGACGAGCGCGAGCTTCGCAATCGTGTGAAGAACAAGATGATTCGTCCAACGACGATTCCTGAAAGCATTGACGCGCTTGTCTTCGAGCAAGCGGTCGCGCGTGAGGCGTTGCGATTGGCGTATCAGCAGCACAAAGATTTCGCGACTAAGCTCAAAGGTGTGCAGAAACAGCGCACGGTCGGCGATCTCTTCGAACAAGGTGGGGTGGACACGATTGTCGATGACATGCGGCTTGGACTTTTGGTCGCGAGCGGTGGAGTGCTCTCGCATGCGCCGAAACTCGAGCAAACCGCGGCGATGCTCATCGATAGTTTCGAGCCGCAAGGGTTCACCGAGCTCGCGAAAGACTCGATCTTCATGATGCCGCACCTCGGCGTGCTCGCAAGCGTGCATCCGCAAGCGGCGATGGAAGTCTTCGAACGCGATTGCCTCGTGCGCCTTGGTTGGTGCGTGGCAGCGCGCGGCGAAGCGCGATGGGGCAAGCCGTGCTTCCGATACAAAGTGAGCGGCGCTGTGCAGGCTGCGGGAAGTCTTGCGTGTGGAGACGTCGCGCTCGTGCGTGTTCCAAACGGTGGCGAGGTGGAAGTGACCGTCGATCCTGAGAAGGGCTTTGATCTTGGCGCAGGTTCTGGCAAGGCAGTCACGCGTCGTGTGAAGGGTGGTGCGGTTGGCATCTTCTTTGACGCGCGCGGTCGCGCTCTCGTGCTGCCGAAGAGCCCATCCGAGCGAAGGATGGCTGTGGCAAGTTGGGCGCAATCGTGGGGCACGCATTCGTGAGTGCGTCACGTGCGGTGAGCAGTTCAGTTCGATTGAAGGTAGTTTTCCCTTATGGCTAAGGCCTACACGCCTGGACTCAAAGTTTCTTCGAACACGACGCTGCGCGTCCGGCGCATTCTTCCTGTTGCGGGCGAAGTGCTTGTTGCGCTCGGCGATCGCGTGCACGCGCAGCAACCGATTGCGCGCGCGATGCTCGATGGCGACATCACGCCTGTGCATGTTGCGAATGGTCTTGGGTTGAACGCAGTCGAAGTGGCTGGCGCGCTTGTTGTGGCGAAGGGCGATCGCGTCGAGAAGGGGCAGATCATCGCCCGCTCGAAAGGCATCTTCGGATTCGGCAAAAAGGAATTCGCATCACCCGAAAGCGGCACGATTGAAAGCATCTCGTCCACGACAGGGCAACTCATGGTGCGCGGCGCGGCGATGCCCGTGGAAGTGCTCGCGTTTGTCGATGGCGTGGTGATTGCTGTGCACGAGCGCGAAGGTGTCACGGTGCAGTGCGATGCAGCACTCGTGCAAGGGATCTTCGGCATCGGTGGTGAAGCATTTGGAAACATTCGCTTTGCGGGCACGCATGCTGCGGAAGTGCTTGATGCAGAAGCGATCAACGCGGAATGCAAGGGCGCGATTCTCGTCGGCGGAGGTCGCGTGACTGCGGCTGCGGTTGCGCGCGCGCGCGAGGTTGGTGTGTCTGCGATTATCGCGGGTGGCATTGACGATGCGGATCTCAAGAGCATTCTTGGATACGACCTCGGTGTTGCGATCACGGGCTCTGAGAAGATTGGTCTGACCATTGTCATTACCGAAGGATTCGGTGATATCGCGATGGCGACGCGCACGTTCGAATTGCTTCGCTCGCTCGAAGGCCGAACAGCAAGCGTGAATGGTGCAACGCAGATTCGCGCGGGCGTGATGCGACCGGAAATTGTTGTCGCGCGTGGCGTGGGTGAATTGGCGAGCGTTTCCACGAATGAAGTAACGCGCGAAGTGGGCTCGCTTGAGATTGGAACTTCCGTGCGATTGATCCGCGATCCGAACTTCGGACGCATCGGATCGGTGGAAGCGCTTCCGACAGAGCCCGCGATTCTTGGAAGCGGCTCGAAAGCGCGCGTCGTGCGCGTGCGACTTGACGGCGGCGTGAGCGTCGTCGTTCCGCGAGCGAATGTTGAACTGATCGAAACTTAAACGCGACGGAGTGACCGATGCGAAAGATGCTTGAGCAACCCAACTTGATCACGCGCTCGATGATCGCGGCAGGTCTTCTATCCCTGTTCGCAGTGCACGGCGATTGCTTTGGGCAAGCAACTGCAACTGCGCCTGCGGCAGTGAGCGCATTCATTGCCACGGACAAGCCTGGCGATGATGGTCGCGCGATCCTCTTGCATTGGGAGCAGTCCGAAGCAACGGCGCAAGTGCTGCTCTCTCGTTCGCTCGGTGATGACGAGCGAAGCGCGCTCGTTCGAGATCAACGCATCGCTGCCGCGACGAAAGCGATTGCGGCTGGCGCGACGCAAGCCGATGCAGTGAAAGCGGCAGATGAAGCGGAGAGAGTTTTCGCAAATGACACGGAACTCCAGTGGACATTCATCGGCATCGCAGCTTCTGCAGAGGGCGCGGAGGGCTTCGAAGTGAGCGACTTGCCGAGAGCGGAGAAGGGTTTTCGTTTTCGTGCGCAGTCGACGCGCGATGGGGTGCGAGGTGTGGCGGCGGAGACAACGGAACCCGTCGAGGCAGTGAGTGCAGCGTTTTTCGCCGCGCGATTTCCGTTGATGATCGCGCTGAGTCTCTTGATCGCGGTGATTGGTCGGTGTGTGTGGACAGCAGTGCATGGCAAGATCCCTGAGCTTCGCAAGATTGCGGCGCTTGATGCATTCGATGAAGCGGTCGGCCGAGCGACAGAGATGGGGCGATCTGTCTTGTTTGTGCCTGGCATTCAAGACATGACCGACATTCAAACGGTTGCAGGACTTACCGTGCTTTCGCGCGTTGCACGCACGACGGCGGAGTACGACGCGACGCTGGAAGTTCCAACCACGCGCTCGCTTGTGATGACTGCCGCGCGGGAAACTGTGCAGGCGGCGCACTTCGCAGTGCATCGACCAGAGAGCTATCGCGCGGATCTCATCAACTACATCACGGATGAGCAGTTCGGTTACGTCGCGTATGTCGCGGGCAAGATGGTGCGTGAGAAGCCTGCGACTTGTTTCTACATGGGCGCGTTCTACGCCGAGAGTCTGCTGTTTGCGGAGACAGGCAATTCGATTGGCGCGATTCAGATTGGCGGCACAGCGGAGCCGTCACAACTTCCGTTCTTTGTTGCTGCGTGTGACTACACGCTCATCGGCGAAGAGTTTTTCGCAGCGAGTGCGTATCTCAGTGGTGAGCCTGCGCAGCTCGGATCGATTCGCGGGCAGGACATTGGTAAGTTGATCGCCGCAGGGATCATCATCGTTGGCACAGCACTCGCAACCATCGGCGCATTTGCGCCGGAGGGAAGTGCTGCCGCCGCAGCGTCGTGGCTTGTGGATGTGCTTGGGTAAAGCACGCTCGACAGCATTCGCTCAGTCTGAGGAGATTGCATGCTCAAACGCACCGTTCCACTTTTCATCACAGGCATCGCAGGCGCGATTTTGATCGTCGCGTATTTCTCACCCGCAACCACGAACTGGGGCGAGGTCGTCACGGATTGGATGAACACGCTCGCGGCGGTCGCATTCATTCTCGGTGGCGGCAATCTTCTGTTCGTCAACCTCGAGAAGATTTCGTCGAAGCGACCTGGTTGGGCGTACGCGCTGGTGACATTGCTCGCGTTTGTCTTGACGCTCGCGTTTGGTGTGCTCAAGATTGGCGCGGTACCGAACGCGCAGTTTCCCGCGACTCCGTGGGCGGGCGATTATGAATCTGTGCGCGCGCCCTTCGGCTGGGTGTATGAATATGTGCTCTCGCCGTTGACAGCGACGATGTTCGCGATGCTCGCGTTCTATGTCGCGAGCGCAGCGTTCCGCGCATTCCGAGCGAAGAACATCGAAGCGATCTTGTTGCTCGGCACGGCGTTTGTCATCTTGCTCGGACGCACTGCGGCAGCGGCGATTCTCACGGGATGGATTCCTGTGGATGGTCCATTCGCATTCTTGAGGCTCGACACGCTCGCCGTGAACATCATGCAGTATGTGAGCACTGCGGGAACGCGCGCGATCATGATGGGTATCGCACTGGGCATTGCGGCGACGAGTCTTCGTCTCATCCTTGGCATTGATAGGTCATATCTCGTCAGTGATTGAGTGAGCGCGCGTGGTCAACGAGAGAGATGAGTGATGGCAGGAGCGATGGCAGGAGTGATGAACTTCGGACATTGAGCAGGGCGCGCAGCGCAGAGCAGAGCGCACACAGCAAACAGCACACAGCACACGGCACACGGCAAACAGCACACGGCAAACGCATGAGCACACAGCACACGCAATCTTCCAACGCGCAACATGGACCGTTCATCCGGTTCCTTGCGACGCTTGACCGCCGCTGGATCTTTCTCGCCATGATGTTGGCGGTGGGAACTCCAATCCTTCTTCAATTGCGTCCTGCGGAGACAGCGGGTCCGTTGTCGACAGCGACGTTTGACGTGATCGAAGCCTTGCCTGCAGGTTCACGCGTGCTGTTCGCGTTTGATTACGACCCTGCGAGTGAAGGGGAGTTGCAGCCGATGGCGAATGCGTTCGTCCACCACTGCGCATCGAAGGGGCACAAACTTGCGTTCCTCGCGCTCTGGCCGCTCGGCGCGCAGAAAGCGAACGAGACGGCGGAGACGATTCTGAAGCCGTTCCATCCTGAGTATCAAGCGGGAGTTGATTACTGCATGCTTGGCTACAAGGCTGGAAACGAAGGCGTGATCAAAGTGATCGTGACTGACTTGTTGCAGGTGTATCAGGCGGATGTCAACGGAACACCACTGAGCGAGATTCCGATGCTGAAGGGCGTGACGAATATTCAGGCGTTTGATCTGATCATCAACATCAGCGCTGGGTATCCAGGCTCGAAAGAGTGGGCGCAGTACGGAACGTCTGCGTACCCCGACGCATTCATATTGCTTGTCGGAACGACGGGCGTGCAATCGAACCAGTTGTATCCGTACTACCCAGCGCAAATGAAGGGCATGCTTGTGGCGATCAAGGGCGCGGCGGAGTACGAGGTCTTGGTGAATGGAAAGTACGGGGAAACGGCCGCAATTCTCGCAGCGCAAGCAGCGATGAGCGCGACTTCAGGCGGCGCGATGAAGGAGACAGGCGTACCCGCGGTGCTCCAAGAAGGGCAGCGACGCATGGGGCCACAGCTTGTCGCACATCTCCTGATGGTGACATTGATCGTGCTCGGCAACATCGTCTACTTCGCGACTCGAACAAAGGGAGCAGCGCGATGAGTGCATTGAAGTTCCAACACCAAGCGCAACGCACGAGAAACGCCGAAGAGGAACGAGCGCGACGCGGGTCACCCGTTGACTCCCAAGCCGAATCCCGCGTCGAATCACGCGTCGAATCACACGTCGAATCTCACGCCGAATCACGCATCGGCTCACCCGCCGGATCGCGCGGCGCATCACGCGGTCAGATGCGGCTGAGCACGCGTCACACTCGCATGCGACGCGCGCGCACGACGGTTTGGCTCATTCTGTTCCTCGCCGGCGGCATCGGACTTGCTTACAACGCCCTCGTCCGTCCCAATGGGATGGCGCAGGTGTACGTCGAACGCGGCGAGAAGGTCTACGTCGAAGCCGTTGTCGCACCACCACTCGGAGCACCGAGCGGCGAGAAGGCAGCGACGAAGTGGCTTCCGAGTGACGACGCCGCGCTGATCGATGGCCGCGCGGTAGCGAACTCAGCCCAACCGTCCATCAAGTTCACGGAAACACGCGGCATCGCGCCACGCATCGCGCGCGAACGCAGGACGGCGGGTGACACCAATGTCACGTTGAGCATCGTGGACACGCTCGGTGTTTGGATTGCAGCGTTCTTTACATTGGCGATCTTTTCCTTTCTATGGCGAGACAACCCTGTCTACAAGTTCGCAGAGTCCGTTCTTGTGGGTGTGAGCGCCGCGTATTGGATGACGCTGGGCTACTGGTCCACACTGGTACCGAACTTGTTTGCGAAGCTTGCGCCTGAAGCAATCAAGTCTTGGTCGATGCCAGCGATGATCATCGACCCGAGTGAACAAACCACGCAGTTCATCCTCGCGCTTGTGCCTTTGATCCTCGGCTTCATGCTCCTCATGCGGCTCTCCCCTAAGGGCGGTTGGATTTCAGTCTGGCCACTCGCGTTCATCATCGGAACAACCGCTGGTCTGAAGTTTGTCGCTTTCATCGAAGGCGATCTCATGGCACAAGCGTCGAACACCATCGCGCCACTCGTGGCGCTGAAAGAGGGACAACTTCAAGTCGGCGACTCGATCGGAAACGTCGTGTTGTTGTTCGGTGTGCTTTCGGTGTTGACCTACTTCTTCTTCTCGATTGAACACAAGGGCCGTCTTGGAACGATGGTTGGCAAAGTCTCGCGTGTTGGAATCTGGTACTTGATGATCACCTTCGGCGCAGCCTTCGGTCTGACAGTGATGGGTCGCATCACGCTCCTTTCGCAACGGCTCGAATTCCTCTTCGGCGATTGGCTGTGGATCATCGATCCCGCCAACATCCGGTAGCGATCATGCATCCAATGCAATGATGAGGTCCATTGCATCTAGAACCTTGCATGAGCGATCGACCTCGTCCGCGACCTCGTCCGCGCTCAACCACGACGCGCGTCTAAAACTCCTCCCCGCCCACGAATGGGCGAGGAGGAGCTAAGAGAAAGATGCAAAACTCACCAGGGGGCTGACAGAGGTACAGCGCGCGAAAATCGCGCTGGGATCTGCGTCCCTGCGTTGAACCCCTTGAACTGAGTCCCTTGAACGGAACCCCTGAACTGAAGCACTAGAACTGAAGCCATAGAACTGAACCCCCTAGAACTGAATCCCTCGAACTGAAGCTCTTGAACCCAATCAAATCACAAATGCGATGCATCATTGCCGCTGCGCATCTCGCAAGTTCAAGTTGTCGAACGTCGACGAGTTGAGCGAGCGACGAAGCATGCGAACAAACTCAACGCTGCGGGTGCCGGGACGACGCTTCCCATGATGGACACGTTGTCGAGTCGCACGCTTCCAGTTGAACCAGTTGCGCCATCAAACGTGAATCGAAGCAGTGCGATGCCGTTCTCGAGCGAGTCGAACGTCGAGAGATCGATCGCGCGACTCTCCCAGTTCAACGCGTTCGGCGAGAACATCATGACATCGCTCCACACATCACCACGCCAATACTGCAGGGTGACGTTTGCGAATCCAGTCGTAGATCGTCGCGTTGCGAACCCGATCGACAGATCCGTGAAGCCCATCGTGTCGACTGCAACGTCGAGCCAGCTGCCATTCGCACTCACGCCCGAGAGTCCGAGCGAAGTGCCTGCGATGAATCCGCTCTGTGCACTCAGCGTCGTGCCCTGATAGACCTGCGCATCAAGGCCCAGGCCTGTCGCGTCCATGCTTCCCTTTCCAAGATCCGCCGCAATGGTCGGCGATCCGAGTGGATTGAGCGTGTTGAGTGACCAGTACGCAACGACATCCGCCTGTGACTTCGCTGCAATCATGAGCGTTGCGCTTGCGAGCGCGACACCAAAGAGGCGAGCTCGTGAGCGTTGCTCGCGCGACACGAACTGCTGACGCCGACCATTCTGAACTTGTGCATTCTGTCCCATTCCCTGTACCCCATTCCCTGTGCCGTTTCCGGTACGCTTGACAGTGGCTGCGTATCCACCCACTGCGTGATTTCCACGCGAAAACACCTGCCTCAACCATTGAGGCAACGCATGTTCGCGTCGTCTGATCCCCCAAAGAACTTTGGAGCCTTTGAGAATTCGCAACAGCGGCTGACGAGTGCATCTGTTGTCGATGCGTCCGTCGCAGCGAGCGAGGAAAGTACTCGCGACTTCTGGGTGTTCTGGAATTTACTTCCTAAATTCTGATCAGAATTTTGTGCCACCCGCAGATCGACTCCCACAGCGCGCTTCATCCCATCCATGATTTACCACGTGGATGCGCCGCTCATTCCAACTTCGCCGCCGCCTGATGCGAGCAATGGTCCTTTCTGCGTCGGCTGTGGTTTTAGTTTGCGCGGTCTCGCGATGGACGGAAAATGCCCCGAATGCGGCGCGGCGTACACCGAGGCAACACAATATTGGGTGCAGCCGTGGCCGCCGCTGTCCCTCATACTGCTTCGATTGAGTTGGCCACTGCTGCTGCTCCTTCCCGTACTGCTCGCGGTGATCGATAATGGAAGCTCTAATCCATTGATCGGCTTCGCGATGCTCTGCGGCGCGATCGCGGTTCCAGTATTCATCTTGAATGGTTACATCCTCGCGCGACGTCTCGTGAACGAATGCATCTCCCCGTGGAAGCGCTCCTCGCGTCGCGGTCGTTCGATCTACATCACATGCTCGATTCTCTTCATCACCACACTGCTTCTCGTGCTTCTTCCTGCAGCCGCGGTTGGCTGGGTGGGCATCAGCTGTATGGTTGATTCGAGCGGGAGATTCTCATTTTTTTGACGGTGTCCCCGCCGCGAAGTCATCGATGACGAATCCCTCACTCTTCATCTTGCCATCAAACGAGCGCGTGCTGAAAGAGACACGCTCTGTGTGTCCGAATTGTTTAGAAGAAGTTGCGGCGAAAGTAGTCGAACGCGACGGTGCAGTTTGGATGTTGAAGCACTGCGCTGCGCACGGCGCGTTCGAAACACGGCTTGAGTCGCACCCATCGCGCTACTACGCGACGATTGGAAATCGTGAGGGGAACACGCAAGACAGCGCCAGTTGCTGCGGCGGCGGTGGTTGTTGCGGTGCGCCGATGGGCAGCGCGAGCGTGCTTGATTCGTCCGACTCTCCTGCAAGTCCATTTGATGTTCTTTCCACCTGTGTTGCGCTTATTGAAATCGTCGACAGTTGCAATCTCGCGTGCCCCACGTGCTTTGCCAGCAGTCCGCTTGGCGAAGAGGGTCGCGTCGACTGCACACCATTCGATGTCTTCGTCGAGCAAGTGTCCAATGTCATCGCGCGCAAGGGGTTCATCGACATTCTGCAACTCTCGGGCGGCGAGCCGACGATTCATCCCGAGTTCGAGCGCGTTCTCGAATGGGCACTCGCGCAAGAGCAGATTGGTTACGTCCTTGTGAACACGAATCTCGTGCGCATCGATCGCGACTGCGCATTCCGCGAGCGACTTGGCGCGCTCCGTCGTGCGCGCGGTAAATTTGAACTCTACGCGCAGTTTGATGGCACGCAATTGGAAGGGCAGAAGGAACTCCGCGGCGCTGACCTACGCGCGTTGCGTGCACGCGCGATCGATGCCGCAGGCGCGCTCGGGATTCCAACAACGCTGGCGATGACCGTGACGCGCGCGACCCTCAGTTTCATCGGAGACGCGCTTGCGTTTGGATTCATGCGCCCGCATGTGCGAGGCATGACGTTGCAGCCCGTCTTCGTTTCAGGTCGCATCCCAGCGCTCGTATCGGACGGCGGTCTGCCACTCTTTCGCACGCGAGAGTTTCCGATCTCTGTGGGTGAACTCGTCCATGCGTGCGTGACGCAGTCTGCGGGTGTGCTCAGCGACGCTGACTTCACGCCGCTTCCGTGTGGTGATCCGAACTGCCACACGATTGGATACGCGCTGCGTGTAGCAGGCGAATCGCAGGGGATTTCGCGCTTCATCGATGTCTCCGTACTCCAAGGCTTTCTCAAAAACCGCGTGGACTATCGCATCGAAGATCTCGCGCAATGCGGATGCGAGACCGAGCCACTCGGACAAGTGTTGAAGGAAATCGAGTCGCGTGTTGGGTCCTTGGGCGCGACGGATTCGTTGTTGCAGCTGACACCAGAAATGCCGTTTCGCATTTTCATCAAGCCGTTCATGGATGCGTTTACATTCGATCAGGATCGTATCGATCGTTGTTGCACGCACGTCATTCGCAGTGACGGCTCGCTGGATTCTTTTTGTCACTACTACCTCCATGGTGGCAAGACTGGATTCGAATCGCAGCTCGCCGTGGAGCGCGCACGGTGACGAGCGCGCTGGCTGCGTCGAACGGAAGTGGCAGCGTTGTCTATCTACTTCTTGCGATGCTCGGCATTGCAGTTTCCGCGATGCTGTGGGATCGCCTTGCGCGCATCGAACGCTCGCGCGGTGCCGATGGTTCACGCGAAGGCAGCATGATGCTGGTGTACGCGGCTGCGCTCGTCGGCGGACTCTTTGGTGCGAAGCTCGCTTTCCTCGCTGCAGAAGGCTGGAGTCATTGGGAGAGTTGGCCAGCGTTACTTTCCGGCAAGAGCATCACGGGCGCGTTGCTCGGCGGATACCTCTCTGTTGAAATCGCGAAGCACTTTCTGGGTATCACGCGAACGACAGGTGATCGCTTTGCGGTGCTCGTGCCCGCATCCATCGGCATCGGCCGCATCGGTTGTATGTTCGCGGGCTGCTGCGCTGGAGTGGAGTGCGCCGACGGTTGGTACGCATGGCGCGATGCGGATGGTCATGCGCGTGTGCCGACGCAAGCGATCGAGTCACTTTTCAACCTCGCATTCGCAGCGTGGTCGCTTCTCGCGTTTCATCGGCGCTGGTGTGAAGGAAACTGCTTTCACGTCTATCTCATCACGTACGGCATCGTGCGATTTTCTGTTGAATTTGTGCGTGAACGCGAAGCGATCCTCGGCCCCCTCGGCGGCTATCACTTCATGGCCATCGCGCTGATTGCACTTGGCGCGTGGCGATGGCGTCGCGAAAAGACTCCAGCATCACTCGCCTGATCTGTCGCGGCAGCGCGCGAACTTCCATTCAGCATGGACCCCAGTTGCCAAGCATGATCGCAAGATCCGCGCCACTCGTTGTGCCATTGAAATCGAGATCCGCGTCGCCGGGCAGATTCCACTGCGCGAGGAACAACGCGATGTCTTCCGCGTCCACAGCGCCGCTCGCGTTGAGATCGCCGAGGCAGGCAAAGATACCCGCGCAATCAGGCAGCAGCGTCACGCGATCTTCGCCGACGAGTCCTGCGGCATCGGTCACACGCAAGATGAATTCGAACGAGAAATCTTCCGTGCCGCAGCCGACTGGGCTCGTCACACCAACTGCAGCGCAAGAGTTCATCGGTGGTTCGGGATGTTGATGTGTGTTGTGATGCAACACAGAAGTCCATACACAACTCAACGCACCCGCGCCGTGTTCTGCATCGTTCACATTCGCGAAGAGTGGATAGTTCTGATTCGTATCCATCGGATAATGCTGTCCATCCGCGAGTGAGGTGATGGAAACAACAGGCGGCGTGTTGTTCAAACTCACGATCACACTTGCGATCGTTGCGTTACTCGCTGTATCGCGCACGGTGACAGTCGCGTCAAAGCGCGTCGGTGCACCGCCGCCGATTTGATACGTGTGTTGCACAGTTGCGCCAGCCATCACGGGCGCGGTTCCATCGCCGTAGTTCCACTGATACGTGAGCGCGGTGTCTTCAGGGTCACTGCTTCCAACGGCGCTGAGTGTTGCAAGAAAAGGTGACGGTCCAAAGTTTGGCGTCGCGACGAGCACCGCAGTGGGCGGAAGATTTGCGCTCGGCGCGTATCGATATCGCACAACTTGATCGGGCCACGAGACGCGCCAGAGTGAGCCGTCGTATTGATTTGCAAAGAGTCCGACGACAGATCCTGCGGAACTGTCGAAGATCGTCACGTTGTTGATGTCGCCTGCTGCATTGATCGCGAGCGCGCGAATCCAGCCACCCCCGAAATCACCGATGAATGCGTGGTCGCGCCATTCTGCTGGCCAATCCATCGACATCGGAACGCCGCCGCCAATCGCGCAGTTGCCGCCAAACGGCGAGCCACCGATCGTTCCTGCTCCTCCGCCGAGCGCAGTTGTCGTTGCTGCGTTGTTGAGGAATGTTGGAGTGCGTGCTTCAGAAACGCCGTGCGCCCAATCGATCTTGGGTCGTGTGTGCGCGAAGGTTGGAATGTTGGATGCGATCAATGGCACTGCGCCTACGGCATGCAACGCGGAAGAATCGATGTTGCCACCGTTCGCGCCGATTGTGCGAAGTTCAATCGTGTGAGATCCGGCAGTGAGTGTGAGTGGAATCGTCACCGTGCGCCAGTCCGTCCAAGTTCCTGTGGAAGGAAATGCAACGGACGCGATCACAATCGTTCCATCCACGCGCACACTCAATGGTCGATCGGTTGTGCCGCCGTTTGTGTATCGCACGGTCCACTCGCGCGCGCCTGCGACGGTGTTGTTGACGGTGAATCCAACGCGCCCACCGCTCGCTGCGTTGAAGTCGCGATAGCCCGTCCCTTGAAAGCCAAGATCCGTCGCCGAGACAGGCGCGTTCGTGCCTGTTCCCAATTCTGCTTGAAGGAACACGTTGCGGTTGAGCGCGCGATTGGCTGTTGCATCAAGCGACTCTTGTCGTACAAGGTCTCGATAGAGATACTGTCCGCCACCAGCGATCGGCGCGTCGGCATTGGTCGGACTCGCAGCCCAGTACTGCGGTTGTTGCGTGAGTCCTTCGAAGAGCGGCCAACCGAAGTTGAGTCCACTGCGATCTGCAACTTGCCAGTCCTCGCGCGAGGTCCAACCGACATCTCCAATCAAGAGTGTCCCTGGATCATTGTCCTGCGGATCATGACTTCCACTCTCGGGAACAATCGACATGCGAAATGGATTGCGAAGACCAGTGCACCACACACGACTGCGCGGCGAGCGCGGGTTTTTCGGCTCAAACCAAGGGTTTCCCGCGAGACCGTTGCCTGTTTGTGGATCGAGGCGAAGCACCTTGCCACACAGACAATCCACGAGTTGCGCGCGGTACGCACCGACATTCTCTTTCGCGCGAATGATGCCGCGCGCGACTGCGTCATCAAGCCAACCGCCGCTCGCCTGACCTCCAACATCAACAGATTCATAACTCGCGTTGTCGCCTGTGGTGAGTAACAGCGAACCATCTTCGCCCCACACAAGTGTTCCAACGCTATGCGATTGATGCGTCACAGGAATGCCAGTGGACGCACTCTCGCCGAGCAACACGAGTCGACTCGCGGGATCGACTTGATGCATGCCACTCGCGACCGTCGCGGTGTAGCGCGTGACGCGTCCGATCGTCGCGGCGTAGTACGTGTTCGTGTTCGGGTTGTAACTTCCTGTACCAGCGAAATCGAGATGGTGTCGATCAACGATGTAGAGCAGGTAGACCCAACCGTTGCTTTCGAAATTCGGATGCAGCAGCACGCTCATCAACCCGAAGTCGCGCCAACCGCCGACTTCATCATGAATGTCGAGGAACGGCGCTGTCTCACGAATTCCGTTTTCGTTGACGACCCACACGCGACCAGTTCGCTCCCAGACAAGCGCGTGCCCGTCGGGCATGAACTCCACACCTTGACATTCGTTCCATCCACTGCCACGTGACTCTGCGACGAAACCAGCAGGTGGTGCTGCATACACATCGGTTGGAATGATGAGCGCGAGCGAAGCGAGGATGAGTGAGATTCTTGCAACGCAGGAGGCTGAACGCATGTGGCAAACCTACACCGAGGTGCGTCGAATCACACGGAAAACCGAGCGCTTTGCGGATTTTCCCGAGAATCGAGCGTGGCGGTTTCGGATGAGTTGGGTTAACTCGATGACGGCGGGCGGACAACAGCGGCGTTCGGAGTGCAAGACGTGCATTGCGACAGCATCGCGGCAAGTTCAATCGCTGCTTTCATCGAGTTCTCGCTCGCGAGATTCTTGCCCGCGATGTTGAACGCGGTTCCATGATCGGGGCTTGTGCGAATGATCGGAAGTCCGAGCGTGATGTTGACTGCCTTGTCCCATCCAAGCAACTTCACGGGGATCAACCCTTGATCGTGATACATCGCGACGACGAGATCCCACTTGCCCGCCGCAGCATCGATAAAAATAGTGTCGCCGGAAAATGGACCATGCGCGTCGATGCCCGCATGTTGCGCCGCGTCGATCGCGGGCTTGATGATGCGTTGCTCTTCATCACCAAAGAGTCCATTTTCTCCCGCGTGCGGATTGAGTCCACAGACCGCAATGCGCGGCCGCGCGATGCCGAGTTGTTGGCAGAATTCATGACCGAGCGCAATCGGTTCATGCACACGACCGATCGTGAGCACGTCTCGCACATCCATCAAGGCAACGTGCGCGGTCGCAAGTGCGACACGGAGCCGTGGGCTCACGAATGCCATCGCTTGCCGTTTCGCGCGTGTCCTAAACGCGAAGAGTTCCGTATGCCCTGGCCACTTGTAGGCGGCGCGATACCACGAATCTTTCGAGATCGGCGCAGTCACAATCGCATCGAGATGTCGATGATGATCGCGCGGGCGCATTGCATCGACGATGGCGTCTTCGACAAACATCTTCGACGCAAGCCCGCCTTCGCGTGACGGCGCGCGTGTCCCTGGAAGTTGCGCGGCAATCTCGTAATCAATGACGGTCACATCACCAAACATCGGCAACTCTTCGCCCACTGATTTCGACGCGACGCGAAACCATGTTGGATGCAGTCCCGCGCGCTCAGCCGCGGCGAGTAAACACTCGTTGTCACCGTAAATCACGAACGTCGCGCGTTGCCGGATGAGCGGATCTGCGAGCGCTTTGACAACCACTTCTGGGCCAATGCCGAGTGGATCGCCCATCGAGATGCCAATGACTGGTTGCTTCACTTGATCTCGATGATGGAGTTTGGTTCGGTGAGGCATTCCCACACGATTGCGATATCCGTGTCGAGCATGCGCACGCATCCGAGCGACATGTCTTGTCCGATGGAAGACGGATCGACTGTGCCATGCATGCCGTAGCCAACGAGTTCGCGATTCGTCGCGTCCACGCCTTCGAGGCCGAGCCAGTGTTCACCAATCGGATTCTTCGGATCTTCCGCGGCGTAATGCTCGCCGGTGACTGGATGCGTCCATTCAGGATTCACAAGTTTCGATTGTGGTCGCACGCGGAAGTGACCGAGCGGCGTGCCGTTTGCAGAGCCGAGTCCCACGGGGAAGCAGGCGATGACGACGCGCTCTGAACCATTGTCGAGCACGAGATCGACTCGGTAGTCGCGCTTGCTGACGAACGCGTGAAATGTGCCGCGCGGAAGTTTGAGACGTTGACCTTCGCGAATCGAACTCTCACTCTTGAGATTGTTGATGCGCTTCACAAGACGCCAATCGCACGCGATTTTCTCGCGCTTCACAATCTTCGTGAGTGCGTCACCCGATTGAATCTTGTACTGCGTGCAGGTGCTGTCGTTGGCGTTGAAGACAGGCGTGAAAAAGATTTGCTGCGTGATCGCGTTGAGCGTGTCTGCGGCGAGGCGCGCGTCGGCAGAAGTGAGTTGACCAGAAAGCAGGGCGGTGGAAAGCAATCGTCGCGCCTCGACAGGCTGCGTTGCGGCGAGATCGTGTCCGCTCTTGAGCTGCGCTTGCAACGAGTCCACAGTGGCGGGCGTTGCGGGCTCAGTGCGCGTGGGAGTCGCCGTGTCGAAGCCGTTTCCTGCACGATTTGTCGGCACTTGCGGCGTTGCGACGGGAGGCGTAGCAACAGGAGCGGGTGGCTCGATGGCAGGCTCCAGTGCTGGAGTGATTGGTAGCGGCGCGATCGCAACTTCGACCACTAGCTCCATCGCGACGATCGGTGCTGCACGCAATACCGCGGGGCCTACATCGAGCGTCTCTTCAAGTGCAGTGCGTGGCGGGCTGGTCGTCACGCCGCTGAGGTCAGATGGCACTGCAGCGTGTGCTTCATTCGTTCCCGATGCGCGAAGGATAAACCACGCAACGCTTACTCCTGCAACTCCGAGCGCGCTGAGGGCGAGTGGATGTTTGAGCAATTGCGCGCCGCGTCCACGCGGCGCGCGAGAGGCTGTTGCGTTGGGTGCTCGAGAGGATTGGCTAGGGAGTGTCATGCGAGTCTTTGCGAGGATCACGATGGAGCTCGTGAGCATATGCCTGTGCACAAGAAAATGCATCACTGCGTTGCGGATTTGAAGACGCCATCTTCCGTGGCGATCCATTGCACGCGTGCGTCGTGCGGTTCCAATGGAAGTCGATTGCGAATCTGGCACGCGAACGCGATGCCAACGGTGATGACTTCAGGCGCGAGCGTTTCGAGCATTCGGTCGTAGTAGCCCTTGCCCCGCCCGAGGCGCGCACCATCAGTGGCGAATCCAACGCCGGGAACCGCAATGAAATCAAACTTCGCGGCATCCACTTCAACCCCGCGCGGCGAACGTACGCCGCACGCGTCAACCTCCCATGCGTCTGTTTGAAGGCTGTTTACCTGTCGAAAGAGCATGCGCCCATCGGCTTCAACTCTCGGCATTGCGAGCATCACGCCGCGTGCAAGCGCATCAGCGGCGAGGCTCTGTAGATCCGGTTCATCCGCGAACGCGCGGTACAGCAGCGCGCATGTTGCACGCTTCCACGCACCCGTCGCCGCGATCTGCTCGGCGATGGATGCACTCGCTGCGCATCGCGCGGTTGTGTCCATCGCTGCGAGCTGTCCTCGCAACTCTGCGCGCGCGCATTGCTTGAGAAGTCGAATGCTCTCCGCGCTCATGGAGCAATGCCTCGCGCTGCGCGAATCGCACGAAGGCGTTCGGCGATTTGCACTTCGAGTCCGCGCTCGACAGGTTCGTAGTAACGCTTTGTCACGCCGAGATATTCTTGCGTACCCACACCGTCCGCCTGCGCGTGCGGACAGACATAGTCCTTCACACCTGCCGCGAGTGGCGTTCCATCTGCTCCTGTTGTGGTGAGCTCGCGCTTCGTTTGATCCTGCAGATACATCGGCACAGGAATCGTGCGACCTTCCTTCGCATCTGCCATCGCAGTCCAAATCGCTTGCGCACTTGCATTCGACTTTGGGCAGCACGCGAGAAACGCGACGCACTGCCCAAGATTGAGTTGCGCTTCAGGCATGCCGACGCGTTCCACCGCGTCCCACGTCGCGATCGCGAGTTGCAACGCGCGGGGATCCGCATTGCCTACATCTTCGCTCGCGAAAATAGCGAGTCGACGCGCAATGAATCGCGGATCTTCACCGCCGGTGAGCATGCGCGCCAGCCAGTACATCGCAGCATCAGGATCGCTTCCGCGCATCGACTTGATGAACGCGCTCGCAAGATCGTAATGCTCATCGCCTGTGCCATCGAAGACAGGAATCTTCGAGTGCAGCGCATCGATTGCAAGTTCAAGTGTGATACGCGGCATCGCGTCGCCTTCGACCGCGGCTGCCGCAATTTCAAGCGCGCTCAGTGCGCGACGCGCATCGCCATCGGCAGCGCGCGCAATGTGCGTCGCCGCATCCGCATCGAGTTGGAGCGACGGCACGCGCACGCCAAGTGGATGCGTGAGCGCGCGTTGCAGTAATGCGAGCAAATCCGCTTCTTCTAACGGCTCCAATCGAAACACGATGCTGCGCGAGAGCAGAGCCGAACCGCATGCCCAATTCGGATTCTCCGTCGTCGCTCCGATGAGCACGACGCTTCCCGCCTCGACACCTTCGAGCAACGTATCGCGCTGATTGCGCGCGAGTCGATGGATTTCATCGACGAAGAGAATCGTGCGGCGCGCGTTCTCGCCAAGCCGTTGCGTTGCTGCGTCGATCATCTCGCGCAACTCTTTCACGCCCGTTCGTGCGCCGTGTGCGCGCTCGAATGCAGCCTTCGTGTGCGCCGCGACAATCTCCGCGAACGTCGTCTTGCCCGTGCCTGGTGGACCCGACAAGATCACAGAGGAGAGCGCATCCGACTCCACAAGTTTTCGAAGGAGTTTGCCTTCACCAAGGCAGTGCTTCTGCCCAACGAACTCCGCGAGCGATCGCGGTCGCATGCGGACCGCAAGTGGCGCGGCGTAGGCGCGGCGCTGCTCGCGAAGTGGTGACCATAAATCTTGCATAGACGTGCGAGCAATGAGGAATCAGCAAAAGACGCGAATCTGCCCACTCAGCGCTCGGTCAGCGCAGCGGAAGTACAGGGTAGATCGTACATTCCCTGTCCAATTGAGCCGATAGATTGCACCCTAGGCTTTCTCGATTTCCAAAGTTGATTGCAGAGACACGCAAGGATCCCTCTCATGTGCGGAATCGTCGCATACATCGGACAGAAGCACGCTCGCGACATTCTCCTCGAAGGGCTCAAGCGTCTTGAGTATCGCGGCTATGACAGCGCGGGCATTGCCACGCTCGAGCAATCGCGCGGCACACAGGTGATGCAGGTGACGCGCGCGGTAGGGCGTGTTGCAAATTTGCAGACGGCTGTGGACGCAGCCGGTGGGCATCTCGGATCTGCCGGTATCGCGCACACACGTTGGGCAACGCACGGCGGGGTGACGGAGAAGAACGCGCATCCGCATCGCGACGATGGAGTGCATGGTCACGGCATCGCGATCATTCACAATGGCATTATTGAAAATTACGCATCCGTGAAGAAGTACCTCGAAGAGAAGGGGCACACCTTCACGAGCGAGACAGACACGGAAGTGCTCGCACATCTCATAGGCGAGCTTTATCGCGGCGACCTCGAAAAGGCTGTGCAAGCAGCGCTTCGTGAAGTGACGGGCGCGTATGCGATTGCGGTTTTGTGCGAGAAAGAGCCTGACGTGCTTGTCGTCGCGCGCAAGGGTTCACCGCTCATGATTGGTGTTGGCAATGGCGAGTTCGTTGTCGCGAGTGATGCAAGCGCGATCGTCGCGCACACCACGCAAGCAGTCATGCTCGCGGATTACTCCGTCGCCCGCATTACGCGCGAGAGTTTTCGTTCGACGACCGTTGACAATGTTCCGCTCACTTCTGAGATTCGCGAGTTGGAGTTTGATCTTGAGCAGATTGAACTTGGCGAGTTTGAGCACTTCATGCTCAAAGAAATTTTCGAGCAGCCACGCGCGTTACGCATGACGCTGCAGGGGCGCATCAATGCGCGCACGGGCGAGATCACACTTGGTGGTGTGGGTGAGCACGCGCGCAAGCTTGCGAACGCGAGAAAGATCGTGCTCGTCGGTTCAGGTACAGCACTGCACGCGTGCATGGTCACGTCGTATCTGATGGAAGACCTCGCGAAAACGCCTACGGATTACGACTTTGCCAGCGAATTCCGCTATCGCAATCCGATCGTGGAAGATGGCACCGTTGTGATCGCCGTGAGCCAGTCTGGCGAAACTGCGGACACGCTTTCCGCGCTGCAAGAAGCGAAGCAACGCGGCGCGATGGCGCTTGGGATTGTGAATGTTGTCGGTAGTTCGATCGCGCGTGAAACAGACGCGGGCGTGTATCTGCGCGTGGGCCCTGAAATCGGCGTCGCGAGCACCAAGGCGTTCACAGGGCAGGTGATGGTGGGCGCGATGCTTGCTGCGTACATCGGCCGACGGCGATATCTCTCGAATGATTACGTCACGTCCTTCCTCAAGGAACTCAGCGAGATTCCCGACAAGATTGAGCGCGTGCTTGCCAGCAGCGAGGCGATTGCGACGGCCACCGCGAAGTACATTCATCGCGAAAACTGGCTCTTCCTTGGTCGCGGTGTGAATTATCCCGTCGCGCTTGAAGGTGCTTTGAAGCTCAAAGAGATTTCGTACATCCACGCGGAGGGCATGCCCGCTGCGGAGATGAAGCATGGTCCGATCGCGCTCATTGATGAAGGCATGCCCGTGGTCTTTGTTGCCACGCGCAATAGTCAGTATGAGAAGGTCCTCGCGAACATCGAAGAGGTGCGCGCGCGCGGAGGGCACGTCATTGCCGTTGCGACCGAGGGCGACGAGTACATCAAGACGCTTGCGAAAGAGGTCTTCTATGTGCCCGAGTGCCCAGAACAGTTGCAGCCACTCTTGACGGTTGTTCCACTGCAGTTGCTCGCGTATCACGCAGCGGTGATGCGCGGCAAGGACGTGGATAAGCCGAGAAATCTCGCGAAAAGCGTGACGGTCGAATGATCGCGCGCGTTCTCAAGACTTCGCGTTGAGGCACGCGAGAATCGCTGCTTCAATCAGTTTGCTGTCGGGCGCGACGCGCGAATCAAAGAACGTCGCGCTCTTGCCGTCCTTGCTGATGATGTATTTGCCGAAGTTCCAACTCGGCAGCTTGCCCGTCTTTGCGCTGAGGCACTCAAAGACGGGTGACTGTCCCGCTCCAGCTTTCACATGACACTTTTCAAAGAGTGGAAACGTGATCTTGTATTTGCTGTCGCAGAATTCGCGAATCTCTTTCGCGCTGTCGAACTCTTGACCACCGAAGTCCGCGCTGGGAAAACCGAGCACCACAACGCCGCGATCTTTGTACTTGGCGGCGAGCGCCTCAAGTGCTGCGTACTGCGGGGTGAGTCCGCACTGGCTCGCGGTGTTCACCAGAATCGCCACCTTGCCTTCAAACTGCTTGAAGTCCGCGGCGGTTCCATCAAGATGCTTCACCGCAATCGCGTACACACTCGCGTCCTTCCACTTCGTCGTGAGATCGTTCGCAAGCGGCGCGTCTTGCGCGGCGCCTGTGCCTGTTAACAGCATGGCGAGTGAAGTCAGAGCGAGTTTGATGGTGGAGAGTGGGCGCATGGTGCTTCGGTCTACAGTATCCGCTCGCAACGCCTTCTGGAGTGTTTCAACATGCGTCGGTGCTTTCTCTCTCTATTCACATTCGCATTCGCTACCAACCTCGCGCTCGCAAGTGACGACCTTGATCGCGCGCTCGCGCTCATTCCTGACGACGCAATCGCGTGCGTCATCGCGCCCGCACCGAAGAAGTCCAACGCGGATTGCACAGGATTACTCGAGCAGCTCGGCATCGGCGGTGCAATCATCGCGGGTCGACCGATTGACCACCTCAAAGCGTTGCTCGGCATGAGCGCAAACGTGGATGAGTCGGTGCCGATTGTGCTGTACAGCGCGCCTGTGAACGAAGCGGGAGAGCCGTCTGCGCTGGTGTTCATCGTGGGAACTACGGATCCCATCGCGTTCATGCAGACAAACTTCACGCCTGAGGGCGAGCCCGCACTCGGTCGCTACAAAACTTCCGCGGGGGTTGTGTTGAGTGCGCGCGCCGTGGGTCAGTGCGTTATCGCATCGAGCTCGGCGGACGCGGTGCTCGCGTACGACATGAGCAAGCAGAAGTCGTTGCATGATCGCTTGCAAGGGCGATTGACAGTCGAGGAATGGAAGTCACTCGATCGCGCGGATGTGATCTTCTGGGCGAACAACGATGGACTTCGCGCGGGCTCGAACATTGCGCGGGAAAGTGCGCCTGCGGATGCACGCGATGCAGTCGCGACGACTGCATCCACGGCGATCGTGGAGGAACTTTCGGACGCGGTGGTTGCCATCGACATCGACCCACTCGGTGTTTGGATCCGCGCGATCGGAGTTGCAAAGGAAGGCAGCGCGCTCGCGAAACTTGCAGCGACACGCGAAGGCGGCGCACCCGCGCAATGCTCGCGATTGCCTGGAAATCCCTTCTATCTTGCGGCGAGCGTGGACTGCGTCGGTCTCGGCGGAACGGTGCAATTCATCGAGTGTTTGGAACTCTTCGGCGTCGATCGCGCACTATTGCCCGAGTGGATTCTCGCGGACGGCGCAGACATCACCAGCGTGCAGTTCGCCGCTTATCCATCGAAACTCGGTGTTGCGGTTGGTGGTGTGCTCAACGACAGCGCGCTCTTCATCGCTTCGCGTAATCCACAAGGCACACTCGCACACATGAAGGAATCATTCCTCGCGCTCAAAGGCGAAGCCAGTGGTGTGAAGCGAGACCCGCAGTGGACGGATTCAAAGACGCTGAAGTCAGGCGCGGTCGCGAGCGCGTTTGAGTTGAAAGAAACAATCGTGGATATGTCGAAGATGGCGCCAGGATCGGAGTACATGCGACTGGGCATGCAGTTCGTTGTCGGCGTGCGCGGGCTTGTTGGACTTGCTGCGGCAACTGAGGGCGGAGTGGTTGTGACATTCAGTCAGAGACCTGATGTGTTTGGTCGCGCGCTCGCAGCGGGAGTTGCCGCTGGTGATGCGCCGCTGTCAGAAGATGCGACGTTGCGTTCGATGGAAGAGTGGATGCCACCCAAGCGCGACATCGAAGTCTTCTTCGGTGTCGGTCGATTGGCGATGCTTGCGTCTTCCGTGATGAAAGGACTTGGAAGTGCGTTTGGCGGAGACGGAGCGGCTTCCGCGATTTCGATTCCAACGCCCGACCCTGCGCTCGAACCACTCGCGATGAGCCTTGAAATCGGCGCGAATCGCCTTGACGGATCGATGGTGCTCCCCGCGGGCGTACTGAAGTATTTTGCGGCGATGTACGCGCAGCGCTCGGCCGCAGGTGCCAGTTCAAAGGCATCCGCGTCTGCTGCGCGTGAGAGCGGTGCGGAAGCAAATCCTGAAGAATCGTCCGCCCAATAACAGGGTTTTTCTTACTTCGTGCGCGAGGTAAGCCGACAAAAATGAAAGATGCGTGAGCCAGAGATCCATCACGGAGCGCCGAGTCACTGGACGATTGGTCCAGATCGGTTACTCGCGATTGAACCGTTCGCGTTGATGGGCATTGTGAATGTCACGCCCGACAGTTTTAGTGATGGTGGAAACGCGTTCGATGCAACCGCTGCCATTGCGCTCGCGCTGCGACTCGCGGATGAAGGCGCGAGCATCGTGGACATTGGTGGCGAGTCGACGCGGCCGGGCGCAACAAGCGTCGACGCACGCGAGCAGATTCGTCGCACGATTCCAGTCATTCAAGGCATTCGCGCGCAGAGCCGCGTTGCAATCTCGATTGACACGACGAGCGCGGAAGTCGCGCTCGCTGCGATCGAAGCGGGCGCGAACATCGTCAATGATGTGAGTGCGGGCGAAGACAAGTCGATGTTCCGAGTCTGCGCAGATCGCGGATGCGGCATCGTGTTGATGCATCGGTTGCACGCGCCGGGTGATGATCGTTACAGCGATCGATACGATCAAGCGCCGCAGTACGACGATGTTGTGCGCGCGGTGGGCGATGCGTTACTCGCGCGCGCGGACATCGCGATGCAAGCGGGCATGGCGCGCGAATCCATCGCGATTGATCCTGGTCTTGGGTTCGGGAAAACCGTGCGTCAGAACTACGAACTCGTCGCGCGCACAAATGAACTTGCGTCGTTTGGATTTCCTGTGGTCGTCGGCGCGAGTCGCAAGAGCTTCATCGGCGCAGTGACTGGGCAGGAGTGCCCCACGGATCGCGTCGCCGGATCGATCGTCGTTGCGGTCGCAGCGTTTGGCGGCGGAGCGCGCATCATTCGTGCTCACGACGTGTCTGCGCATCGTGAGGCGCTGCAGATCGCGGAAGCCGTGCTCAAGGGCGGCGGAATTCACTAAAAATCGCCTGTGTGACGGCAGTCCTCGCAGTCAAGAACCCGCTAGCATCCTCTCCCCGCGAACCGCAGTTCCCGAGAGATTTCTAGGAGTTCACGCCATGGCCGGACCAAACACACTCACGATCAACGAAGCCAATTTTCAATCCGAAGTTCTGCAGAGCTCGGTTCCCGTGCTCATCGATTTTTGGGCTCCATGGTGTCAGCCATGTTTGAAGCTTGCACCAACGATTGATGAACTCGCGAATGACTTTGCCGGTCGCGCGAAAGTCGCGAAGCTCGACATCGATTCCGCGATGGAGCTCGCACTCAAGTTCGACATCAACACGATTCCAACCGTCCTCATCATGAAGGGCGGGCAAACTATTGCGCGCTTTGGAGCGAGTCCGAAAGCGGTGTACGCAGAGGCGCTCGAGAAGGCACTCAAGGCGTAACACGCGAGTTATTCGCGTATTGCTCGATGCTTCACGCAACTTGACGCGCGCAAGTGCCGATCATGTTGCCTCAGGGTGGCCTTCAAGGTAGTCTTTCCCTCCCTGTAAGCGAAGGCTTTGAAGCAACAACATCAGCAGTCTCTGGGCCTGTAGCTCATTTGGTAGAGCGCTTCCATGGCATGGAAGAGGTGGTCGGTTCGAGCCCGATCAGGTCCACTTCAA
>SIAK01000078.1 GCA_009691805.1 Phycisphaerales bacterium | reverse complement strand
AGTGCGTTGCGCGGATGTCGGTCTCGATGATCGCATGAGAAGCGCGCTTCATCGATGTAACGGTCCGTTTACACCCGCGGATCGACAGCATTGGAACTCATCGGCGCAATTTTTGCTCACAAGTCGGAAGGACGCTGCACTCCCAGGAATTCTGATGCTCCACGATCTGCACCGCACACAAGTCCGAGGTCAACAGAGGGTGTACTCCAATAGTGAGTACCGAATCGATGCCCCTTTACGTGAGCACGAAGCGGTGATCGACTATCAACACCACTGCCGATCGGAAAGTGTGGTTGTGAGCGAGGTTGGTCCTGTGGCGATCTTGGCCCTGTTGCGCGCAAAGCTTCGGCCGTGCCTTGCGGGGGGCAAGTGGAGGAGGGCGGCACCCGAAGGCAAAGGTTCACTTTGGGACTAAGTTGATCTTGCACTGCACCCGCGTCCAGCTTTGGTTCGGCTGATTGCCAATCGATCCACCACCTGCTCTACTACCAACTTGGGTGGTGCGGCGTCGCACCTAGCTGCCTTTTCAAGCGCAGAAGTAGGCGTCGTACCGACGACCGAGGCGATTGGAATCGGACTTTTTGCTGTCCGAGGCTCGACGCATTCCCTAGTTACTAGGGTGTGCGCGACGCACCTGACGTAGGGAACGCCGCACCACCTGTTTTCGCATCGTGAGGATCTATGTGGCTACAGAGTTCGGAAGCACGCGAGATATTTGACACGGATCTCACGAAGACGATCGGGATCGACGCCGCGGAGATCGAGAAGTTTCGGCGAGAGCTCGCGGCAGTTCCTTCAGCCACGCTCGTCAAATTTTGGTTCGGTGCGCAGAGAACTTCGGAGCCCACCACGCTTGAAAAGCATCTCCGAGAAAAGTTGCGCACGAGAGCGGCGCTTTTTTCTTGGGTGCATGGACCTGGCACTTCAATCGCTCGGGATCTGCTGTATGTGAAGTTGCCCTCGAGTGAAAAGCGTCGGCTCGTAAATCTATTGCTCGCTTCTCTTCGATCCCGAATGCCTTGGATCGAATCGCGACTCATTCACGCAATGGCGTTCCGACCAGCCGAACTCAATCGCGTGGCCGAGAAGACTGTGGGAAAGACAAAGGGCTTCCAGCAATGGGGGCCTCTCTATCGCGGGGTAAAGATTGGAAAGCGTAGGGGATACCGTCAGCTCTGGATCCCAAACACACCGCTCAAGGCTACGCAAGGTGCGCTTCTTCGCTTGATCGCACCCGGTCTTGCGCGCGTACTCCAACCATTTGTTTTCGGTGCATCGTCCGGTCGACGCGGGCCAACATTCGAGAATGCCGCGGCACATCTTGGAAAGGCGTATGTCGCAACCTTTGACTTGCGCGACTTCTTTCCATCCACTCGTGTCGGTGATGTGATACGCGGCATCCAATGGGCCGCTGATCACGGTCACTTGCTCGTTGACGAAACTCGCGTGCCAAGTTATCTGGAGGAGAACCCACAAGTGCGTTCGTTACGCTGGACGGATGACGCGATGGTGCTTGTCGCGCGGCTCGCAACCTATCGTGCTCGGCTTCCTCAAGGGTCGCCGCTTTCTCCACTGCTTGCCAACGTTGCGTTCGCGCGCTTCGACGAGCGGATCCTCGATGCTTTGGGTCGTGAATTCGGTAAACGCGAGTTCGCGTACACGCGATACTTTGATGATCTCACAATATCCCTGTCCGGCGCCGCGGCACGCGACCTTGGACTCAAGCAGACTTCCACTGTGCGTGATCGCATTGAACAGAAACTTCAGGAGGTGCTCGAAGGATCTTCATTCGCGCTGAACGCGTCAAAGAGCCGCTGCACTGCGCTCACCGTAGAACGCCGTCCCGCTGCTGGCAAAACTATTGCAAACTCGCTTGGTCATCATGTCACAGGCGTCATACTGCGGCGCGAGTCTGTGGAACTCACGCGCGACTTGAAGCGTGAGTTGCGAACGACAATCCACAGATTGAAACATCGCGACTTCGTTGAAGACGCGCGGGTCTGGCATCAATCAAAGAACTTTCTTCCTCCCGCGTTCAAATCACTCTCGAAGGGGCATCGATGGGAAGGGAACACGATCATCTCGAGACGATGCTCGGCGGAACGTCTCTCGGTGTTGATGCTGCGTCACTTTCATCCGGAGCTCCGTGTGAGAGCAATTCTCCGCGAGTGGTATCCATGGCAGGAGCGGTTCATTGGTGGCGAGCAGGTTCGCCGCGGAAAGCAGGCGTGGCCATTGATAGAGTGGCTGCTCGCGGCGCTGTGGGAGGGCACCGTCACCGCGCGCCGTCACGGCGACAATACGATACGGTTTTCGCAGGGTGGCGTCGCTGTCTGTGACGTCGAGGCTGAGTCAGCGCTGCAATTTTTCCTGCTTGCGAAGGAGTCAGCGATCGCGGTGACTGAGTACTGGCACCACCTGCAGGGGCTCAAGGGATATCTAGGCGCTTGCCCGATTCGCCCTGAATTCAGCGACATTATTGAGTGGCGAGACCGCTTAGTCGAAGCGATGTCGGCTCTTGAGATTAGGGGGTATGAGATCGAGGCAACTGAGCCGATTGTGGAGAACACAAGCGATGGGGACCCGGAACCGCTCACGGTTTCCGATCGAGTGAAAGAGCGTTCGGATCGATTCATCGTGGTGTACCGAGAGTTTGCGCGCCGTATGTCTATCGCGGGTGATACTTTCCTTGGAACCTGTGAAGACGCGGCGCGAGTGGTGGCGACTAACTCCGCGGATTTTGATCGATGGATTTCTGCAATCCGCGGATTATTCGTCACGAGGCTCCCGCGATTGCCAGCCGTCGTCGAGCACAGGGACAGTTTCGATCGTCGGCGACTGTTCGACGCGGTGCGAGTTTGGGACGATGGCACAAAGAGGTTGGTTGCGGATGACTATCAGTTCGTGGCGGACCTTAGGGTGGCGCTCAAAATCGACCGTTTGGACAGCGAGGACACGTATCAGTTCGCGAGGGCGCAGCTGAGGTTGTTCGATTGGCTCCTCGCCTCATTTGAGCGATCAACCGAGACTCGTCGGTGCGGAATAGGTGAAGTATCGGCACTCGATCGGGGATGCGACCTTCCCGTGAATCTGTGGAGCGGAACACTGAAGGAGCGACTCGCCGAAGCCTTTGAAGAGTTGGTGAGCGCGCATGAGGTGCTACGGTCGAGCGACGGTGAGACCAAACTTTTCATCCAACGAAGCGGCGAAGAACTTCATCGCGAGCGCGAGACGATTCGATGTACAGAGCAGTGGAACAACGACCGTGCATGGGAGCACCTGTGTCAGGTTGCGCGTGTGTTATTCATCACTACTCAGGAATCGGTGGAGCCCTCGTTGTGGCGTGATCCCGTGGAGGATGATCAGCCTGTATCCGCGCAGAATGAATTGAGGCGAAAGAAAACTTGGAAAGGAGTTTGTGATAGGGTTGACAGTGAACTCAGGCATCGCGCAAGACTCCTGGCCAAACTGAGAAATCGTGACGCGCACAAAGCTAATGACGATCGACGCGCTGAGTGGTGTTCCATCCAGGCGGATGTCGCGCGCATTCTTGGCAGGTCGTGGGAATCGACTTCAGGAAGGAAGCACCCCCAGTTTCACGCGAAGGACGACCTTGAACTCTTTGGCCACGAAGTGACGGTGGTGAAACTTGAATTGATTCGTTCGTTGACGGCGCTTTTCAATAGAGCGGCCGAGCTTCAGGTATGGAGACCGGAGCACGGGATGGATCGGTAGCGCGGGTCTTCATCATCAATGGAAGTGCGCTCTTCTGTTTCAACAACATGATCGACATCGATGGCGCGACCATTGGCGGTGTCATGGTGCAAGTTGTCGCGGGTGGCTTCGGCAACGATTGCGGTGAAGTGCATTTCGTTGGTGTCATCAACCAATTCTTGATCGGCGGTCAAGAACTCTGGGTCGATGGGATTTGCATCGACCTCTCGACGGACATTGATGGCAATCAAGCGCAACTTTCAAGTATTCACGGCGTGCGATTTCATCGCGGCGATCACGCAGCACATTCCAGACAAGCGCTTTCAGATGGTGCGTTACTACGGCTGGTACTCCAACAAGATGCGCGGCCAGCGCAGGAAGCGTGCGGAGGAGGCCGCGCGCGAGTTGGCGGCAACAGCAGCGCTTGGGCGTGGTGCGCTCGCCAACGCGGCGGTTGAAATCATCGAGCATCCTGCGCTCAAGCCGCGGCGCATCCCATCGCGATCGTGGCGCGAGCTGATCAAGCATGATCAAGAAAGTCTGGGAGGTCGATCCGCTGCTGTGCCCCTATGACTTCCCAGCGTCACCACGAGATGCGCATCGTGTCACTGATCAACGACGCGCAGATCATCGAGCGCATCTTGCGGCATGTTGGCATGTGGGCATGTGGGTGAATGAGGTTTGCAAGCATGGCGTTCGCATCGCGCCAAGCACGGGGACCGCCGGCAACGGAAACAATCGAGTGCGGCCAACTCGTGATCGAGCTGTGGCTTGACGATCCGATGCCGGACTATGACTGCGGGATTTGATTGCTGGTTCCGACTGCGCTCGAGCGCGCTGTGCAGAAATGCTCGAACTCCTCAACGAAGCGTTGGAGCGTTAGCGCAGCATCCTTCATCCGAAGCGCGGCGAGAAATCACGACTCATGCAGTGCTAACGCTGTGATCGCCGAGCCGCGGACAACCAGGATCAGCCCGACAACACCGATGACCGCGCCTGAGATAAGCAGCACTCGAGTGAATGCACTCGCGCCGTCTTCGCGATACTCAGCAGTCGCGCGATAGAGTTCTCCACTTCCAACGCCGCCCTTCAATGCGAACCGATCAAGCAGTCCATCCGTGATGATTCCAGCATCCCAGACTTCAACGCGGGTGACATTGCGTGCAGAGAAGGCCTGAGAATCTTGCGCGGCTGGTGGACGGGGAAGCAGAATTGGAAGCCCGTCACCAAGCACCGCGTTGTTCTGTGTCGCTGAGGTCCACTTTCGATCTTGATCATCGAAGACGACAAGGAAAAGGTCGGGGGTATCAAGCGACGGCATCTTGATCGATGCTTTCGCGTTGAGCACGATGCGCGCGACGGGCGGTGCCGATGACGCATGAAGGAGCCACGCGACGAGACCGCAGAGCAGTGCGGTTCCGCACGCGTAGAGCCCAAATTTCAGGATTGGTCGCTTCATCAATTTGTTCTCGCAGCTTGGTGAGGGAGTAGATACGTCGCTCCGATAGAAACAGCGATGGAGCCCGCGAACACCCATGTAGCCCATCCAGTAGAGATCTTCGCATGTTCCTGTGATTGAAATGACGCGATCAACACGGCGATGACAAGTACATCAAGCAGTGAGTACTTGCCTGCCTTCTCCGCAAACAACACAAGTGCACGACGGTGCGTTGCTCGAAGAGGAATCAAAGAGGTCGTCGCGCTGACTAGAAAGAATATCTTCGCGAGCGGAAACGCAACACTAAAGAGCGCGATGACGATCGCAAGCGACGCGTGACCTCCGCTCCACAACGCATGAATTCCCGAGAGAATGCTGTGTGGCTCCGCTTCACCCAACACAGTCACCACCATAAACGGTCCCAACAGCCCAGCCACGAGGAGCACAAGCGAACAAATCGCCGCGCTCGCCGCATTCGCCGGACTTCGGATGGTGATGTGAGCAGTGTTCATGCCGATTCAAGCAGGGTAACGGAGTTGGGTTCACGGGAATGGCTCATCGCTCGCGGTGGAAGAGTTTGCCGAGCGCCTAGAGCAGTCATCGGCGCAGGTAAGCGCAATCGAAACCTGTGCCGCGTACTGGGAGCCCCGCGCATCCACCGCGCAACTGCTCGACGATGCGCCGTCGCAGGAAGTTGCGGCGCAACGTCCGCGGATCCTTCAAGCCCGCCTCACAGCGATGAAGGGAACGACCGGGTAGATTCATTACGACTGCGCGAGCGACACTCCACTTGCGCCACATCCTTCCATCGACGAGACTCTCCTCAGGAGATCGATCGGCATGCCCATCAGCACAGGCTTCTACGGACGTGAAACTGAAATCGCATGGCTTCGCGGGATGTTCGAATCTTGCGCAGCGCGCAACGCTGATGGCAAGTTCATCGGCGGCCCGCGCATGGCATTCGTCATTGCCGAGAGCGGGATCGGTAAGAGCCGTCTCGTGCAGGAGCTGTACATCCGGCTCACGAACGACCCGCAGTGGGATCCGCCCGAGGTCGACTATTGGCCGGAGGCGTTTGGCGATGGCGGCGTGAATCTCCGCGAGGTTCCCGACATGAAGGGCCATGTGCCGAAGGGCCCGCCTCGATTCGCGTGGCTCGGCGCCCGCTGGAGGTCGACCGAGGAGCACAACGCGCTCGCTCGGCGCTCAGTACTGCCTTCACTGCGTTCGTCGGTGATGGTGCACGCGGAGATCTTGAAGTCGCACGGCTCCGCGTGGGATGACGCGACAGCGCGCATCGTCAACAGCGTCAAGAGAGATGGCGTCGGCGAGACCGTCAGCGCAATCGCGGATCTCTCGAGCGTGCCATTCGTTGGTCTCCTGATGAAACTCGCGAAGGGCACGAAGGACCTCGTGCAAGACCGCATGGCGGGTCCTCGCAACTTTGAGCAAGTCGAGGCAGAGGAGCTCAAGAGTGAAGTCGACGAAGTGCTCGATTGCATGCGACTGCTGCTGCACAACAAGAGCGCGGTGCCGACCGTGCTCTGGCTCGACGACGCGCAGTGGATCGACGCCGAAACGATGAAGTTCGTAGAGAGACTTTGGAAAGAAGCGGAGCGCAATCTCTGGCCATTGCTGATCGTCGTCACGCATTGGGAGCGCGAGTGGCGGGAGCGCGCGCACGCGAAGCGCGATGCGAGCGAAGGCAATCGTCTTAGCGACTATGAGGGCGAAATCGGCGTTGAGTGCCTACATCTCACGAAAGCAG
>SIAK01000003.1 GCA_009691805.1 Phycisphaerales bacterium | reverse complement strand
TACATCGAAGCAAGAGATCCATATTCCCTCCGAAGAAAACGCGTCGTCGAAGGCTGAAGTGTTAGTTTAATGAGGTTGTGCAACGACCTGCTAGCGGACGCTCGCGTCTGGCACCGAGACCTTTGTAAACACAATCTGCTTGTACCCCGCTGTTTCATACAGCACGCCAACTTCATGTGCGGCAAGCGCAACGGGCACGCTGTAAGCGAAGCCCTTGATTTCGATCGAAACTTTCTGCGGCCATGTGCGACCTCCATCGCGCGAAATCCACAGCGCGCCATTGGCTCTCCGCGTTTCACTGTCGCAGCCTGTGAAGGCAACCGTCGTGAAAGGCGCGCCGCTCGAAAGCGAATCGAGTGCGTCGTGAAGGACTATGCATCCGCCCATGCACGAGGGATCGGGAAGTTCAGGGATGTCCACCAACGCGCCGAAGTTCGCGCCGCCGTCAGTGGAAAGTGCCGTCTTTCGGCGGCCAGAACCGTAGTACTGCCGCGCGTTGAGAACGACCGCGCCGTCTTCACGCTCGATCATTTGCACCTCGTTGGCAACACCTTTGGCCGCGTTTTCCTCGCCGCCATCCTTCGCTGGCTCGCCGATGTTCCATGACTCGCCATCGTCATCACTGAACGCCGCATACACACGCCACTTTCCTGCAGGACCTTCATTGAATGGCATCACGATGCGCCCACGATGTTCACCGCGGCGCAACTGAATGCCGACGCCAGGACCCGTCGCGACGCTTGTCACGCGCGTCGCACGCTTGACTCCGCGCGTCACTTCCTTTGGCGTGCTCCATGTTGCGCCATCATCATCGGAGTACATGGTGAATGTGCGGCAGATCTTGTCGCCATGGGCACCGATGTCATAACCAACTTCGACGCAACTCTCCGAGCAACCTATCGGGTACGACTGAAACATAAGAAGCACGCGACCGCTGTGCGCTCCATCTCGCAGGACGACTGCACAGGGATTGTTGAGCGAGCGCGTGGGCACATCGAGAAGAACTTGAAGCGCGCTCCATGTAACGCCTGCGTCGAGTGAACTCTTCATCACGAGATCGTTTTGGCCGTTGTCCGACAACGTGTCGCGACCCTCCGCGAAGGCGAGTAAGCGCGCGGGAACTGTGCTCGGGCAGAGTCGCACAATCGATGGAATGCGATACACCGGATATCCCTCGTTGCCGCCGACAAACACCGGAATCGGCGGACTGTTGAGCATGAGTGCCGCAGTGAGCATCGACGCGACGGCTATAAACGAGATCATGCGCGCAGTATGGCAACAACCTCTAACAGGCTATTGAATAACCCGCACAATCTTCAACGAATCAAAAAACCGCAACTCCGCCCGCTGCGCTCGGCCTCGCATGAGAGGCCCAATCCCTCGTCAATCTCCAATCTTCGACAGCCTCAATCGAAGCGCTCTCATCAATGAGCGGCACGTTCGCCGTGGTGCATATGCCAGAGCCGCCAGCGGCGGTCGTATGCAGATTTTCAATCCTGCAGGCGTGCCTACGAATGACCTCATCGATATTCGTGGTGCGACACGAGATTGGGTCTGTAAAACTCGTGCAGGGGCTTTACAAGAACACTGCGCTGAAGGGAAATTTTTGTGGCAATCGCGGGCAGATATTCGGCGAATCGGATGCCATCAAAAAGGCTTCGATCGCCGAGAAAACCTTCAGTTCCGACACCCCCAAGAAGCACAGGGCGCGCGAGTTGCTCGCGCGCCCTGTGTTGAGTTCAATGCTGTCGGTCTTCGATCGAGTCGCGAGTGTTCGCGAGTTCGATTATGGGCAAGCGCCCCAAGCGTCAAGCATGATCGCGAGATCCGCGGCGTCGGTCACGCCACTGTTATCAAGATCGCCGCCCGCGGCGTTCCACGAATCGAGGAGGGTCGCAATATCCGCGCCATCGACGATGCCGTCGCCACTGAGATCGGCGACGCAGGATGCAGGAGCCATTCCAAGGTCGATGCGAGCGATCGTGTACTTCGAATTGACGGAGTCACCTGCACGGAGCGTGAGCCAACCATTCGAACTGAGCCCCGTGCAACCGCCGTTGCCGTTCATGCCGGTACCGCCGATGAGCGAGATCGAATTCGCTGCTGTTCCGGTGAAGCTGGTATCGCCGGTCTTCGTGAGCACGCGCAGACCAGTCGTTTCATCCCAGGCGCAGATCGCGGCGCCACCCGTGTAGGTAGCATTGAAGACGACGAGACCTTCGTCGTTGGAGCAGATGCTGGTGTTGCCGTTCAGGCTTCCAACGATCGTTCCAGAACCATCGGGAAGTGCGTCGCCTTGGCGAATGAGCGTGAAGAGGCTGCCATTCGCCTTACGAACACCGACATAGGTGCCGTTGGTGATCACTGTCACACCATCGGAATGCATCAAGATGCCTTGGAAAGCAAGCATGCCGTTGTTGTTCATCAGGACGGAGGATGTGTTGAACGTGCCGAAGACGGTCGGCGCAGCAACTCCTGGGACTGATTCACCGCGACGCATGATCATGTTGAACGTGCCGTTGCTCTCGCGAACGAGCGCTTTGTCGTTGATGAGTGCAACGGTGTCGCCGCCCGAAAGATCGACGATGTTCAAAATGCTTCCATCAAGACGCAACGAACGAAGGGTCGGGCTGATCGACGAAAGTGGCTTCACTGCGAGTGGTTCGAGTCCTGCCATTACTGATCCTTCGCGGATGTACATGCGCAGCGAGCCCGCTGCTGCACCCGAGGAGGTGAATCGCGCCTTGTCATTGGAGGTCGTCACGGTTGCTGCATTCACAAGCGTTCCACCAAACTCGACATGATTGCCAGTCAGTTGAAACTGGAACGCATCGGGGGTCATCGTGGTGCCGTCTGCGAATCCCGGTGCGGACGAACCCTTGCGGAAGATCGTTGCTGCGCCCGTTGGAGAGTAGGTCACGATCGCGTTGTTGTTCGTCGTTCCTACAACATCGCCACCGAGCAACGCTGTGTTGAAGATCGTGCGACCGGTGTTGTTCGTTTGCTGACCAGATCCCGCCGTCATCGCCGTGCTCATCGTTGCGCCAGCGGTGCCAGGGCAAACATCGCCTTCACGCACAAGCAGCGACGATGCGCCATCGGCGGCGATGAAGAACATCGCTGTATCGGTTGTGGCGACAACGCCGAGTCCGTTGACGTTGCCCGAGACGAGCACGCCGCCGTCGGCAGAAATGTTGTTCGCACTTCCAACTCCGTTGATGCCCGTCATCGTGTTGAAGACGTACCCAACGATCAGGTTGGCGGGAACTCCCGACCCATCGCGAGCAAGGATCGACCACGCACTCGGCGCGCCTTGCATGATCAGGCGAGAGTTCGCAGTGGTGATGCCCGCGCCGCCGATCTGACCGCGGAAGGACACGCGGCCGAGGGTGTCAATCGTTGGATTGTTGAATTGATTCGGAACCCACACCGCTCCCTTGACACCAGGGACGCCTGCATCGTTCGTGGAAATGACATTCTCCCACGATTGCGGAATCGCGAACGCAGCAGCAGAAAGCGAGAGGGTTAAGAATGCTCCGACGGTAACTCGTGTGGTAGTCATGATGGGACTTACTCTCAATCGTTGAGCCGCGCAGTGAATGGGGAGTTGGCTCTAAACTCCATGAACATTGTCGATGGCGCACAGGCCATTACGAAAGGCGGGGAAACGCAACTCGACGGAGCGCGAACAGCGCACGATGAGCAGACGCACACCTCAGTGGTGCAACGGGAAAGTAGCCCAAGAAACGCACCCTGCAAGTTTCCCTAGGGAATATTTGCAGATTCCATCAGACAGGGGCGGGAATGCGAGCGCGGGCGGTCCGAACGTGCATCCTGGATGAGATTGCGGGTGGCGACAATCGCCGCTGATGGCTTCAGAATGGATTTTCGGTGGCTTCGGATGGCTTCGCGCGGAACTCAGGGTGCTGCCGCTGGGGCGCTCGTGCTGAATCCAAAATCGCTGAACAATTGATATTCAGTCGGATTATCTGGGAGGTAAAGATGGAATCCCTCTTCGACGAAGACTGCAATCGTGTTGGCGGCAACAACGGCGATGAGGAGTGCGACGCACGCCTTTGGGATGAAGCCAATCCGCAATCGCTCCGCTCGCTTTGGCAGGAGCAGCAGTTGCAATCCACTCACTGCGACGACGGTCACGAAGACGATGAACGACCACGTGTAAAGATGCAATCCGAACATCGGACTGCCGTAGCCTGTATCTCCGGGCGCGATGTGCAGGCAGATCTGTCGAAGCGCAACGCTACCGCCGAGAATCGCGGACAGAATGCTCAGGCCGTAGCACTCCGCATAATCACGCGCGTCGACTTCGCGCATCGCAGCGCGGCAGAGCAACCACGCCGGACCCGAGGCGCAGAGCATCATCCCCATGCGCTGCAAGATGCAGAGCGGACAGGGCATTTCGTGTTGGAGGAACTGCGCGCCAAACGCGCCGAGCAGCACGCAAGAGACTGCGACGATACAGAACTGCGCAAGCAAAGTGCGGAACGCGCCCATTAGAATGAGATCTCCAACGCATCGGTCGTGTGATGCCAGAAGAGCAACCCCGTCATGATGAAGGCGATCACAAAGAGCACCCACCCGAGTCGATACCGACCACGCCACATTGCGAGAAGCATTACGAAAATGAGAAGAAAAATGAGCGTGTCCATCGCGAGCGATCCTCCTTGAGCGAACTGCGAGTGCGCGACTAGTCTACAAAAACCGAGAGCGATGACGCAGTGACGCGTGGCAAGAATTGCATCTCGTTGCGACTCCTAGAGCTCCCCTTTTCGCCTGCGCCTTCGCGAACCCCGCGTTCTACTGGCAATCTCGCGAATCATGGCAGAAGATTCGCAATCCGTCCCCCGCGGGAGCAACTTCGACTCCAAACGCGCCGTACAAGACAACCCTATGAACCCACACGCGCTCACCCTCGCTGCAGTCTTTCTTCTGTCACCTACTGCAAACCTCGCGATCGCGGGTGATCCACCTGCAGCTGCGCCGGCGAAGATTGAAAAGATCTACGACGAGTCTGCCGACGCGAACAAAGATCTCGCCGCCGCGCTCGCCAACGCCAAGCGGAACAACACACGCGTGCTTGTGCAATGGGGAGGGAATTGGTGCGGATGGTGCGTGCTGCTGCATAAGGCGTGCGAGGCGGATCGAAACATCGCAAAAGAATTGCTCTTTGAGTATGAGGTGGTGCTCGTCGATGTTGGGCATTTCGACAAGCATCAGGATCTCGCCACGAAGTACGGCGCGGATTTGAAGAAGAACGGGAACGGCGTTCCGTTTCTCACTGTGCTCGCTGCGGATGGAACGGTGCTTGCAAATCAAGAGACCGGTTCGCTCGAGAAACCTGCAGGTGTTGAACCGAGAGGTCACGACAGTGCGAAGGTGCTCGCGTTCTTGAAGCAGCATCAAGCTCCCGCGCTGAACGCTGAGCAAGTTCTCGGCGCCGCTGTCGCGACAGCAAAGTCCGAAGGCAAGCTCGTCTTCGTGCACTTCGGCGCGCCATGGTGCGGCTGGTGTCATCGATTGGAAGATTGGATGGCGATGCCTGCGAACGCCGCGATTTTGGCGAAGGCGTTCGTGGATGTGAAGATTGATACTGATCGCATGATCGGTGGCGAAGCAATCTTGAAGGCACACTCCGCAGGAAAAAACGGCGGCATTCCGTGGTGCGAGATTCTCGATGGCGATGGGAAGGCGCTCGTCAATTCGAACGCGCCCACGGGCAACATCGGATTCCCCGCGCAGCCTGATGAAATCGTTTGGTTCGTTGAGATGCTGAAGAAGTCCAACGCGAAACTCACCGCCGAAGACATCGCATCCCTCGCTGCTTCACTCGCGAAACCCGCAAAGGTCGCGCAAGCGAACTGATCGCGTGCTTCAGTCGTCTAGCAGATCATCAAAGACGAGCGCATAGAAGCCCGCGCCCTCGCGCTTCAGTTTGCCTGCAGCGACAAGTGCTGCCCAGACCACAGGTGGAAAATCTCGCGGCGATTCGATCGCATCGATTTCACTTTTCTTGCCACTCGACATTGGACCAACACCAAGTCGTGACTCTGCATCAAGCCGTGCGTACTTCAATCGCTTGCGGAACATCTTCATCGCTGACTTCATCGTCTCAGGATCCACAACCGTCGCGGCGACTGCAGGCGCTTCGACAGGCAATTCAATCGCTTCACCCGTGAGCCAACGCGCAAGCAAACTCGCGCCCGCTGCATCGCGACCAGCGACGAGTTTCATGATCACTTGCGGGTCCACCTTCGCCTTCAGCAGAAGTTTGTGCAATGCGCCCCACGACGGACCTGCGGATGCCGCAGAGACAACTGCAAGTTCCGCTGTTTTCGCCGTGATTTCTGCGAGAAGCTGCGGCGCAATCGGCGAGGGACGTTTTCCAAACGGCGCGTTCGAATCTGCCATGCGTTGAGCGTACCGCAATGCGTTTGCGAAGCGTCACCTCTCGCGATCGCATCTATACTTCATGCCCCCATGTCCTCTATGCCTCCTCTATCCGTCCTGCCCGAGCCGAAAGCGCCCCTTCCATGGATCACCATCATCGCGCGCGCGATTGTCTCGATTGCGTGCGTTGCGGCTGGTGTCGGCATCTATGTCTGGCTGTACGAAACACGACCCACGCCGCCAGCGAGTGACCCTTCGGCAACTGGTCGCATTCGATTGCTCGTCGCCGAACCACTCCAACAAGCAGTCGGTCGGCGCTTTCGCGCGTTCGGACAAGCACGCGCGGTGGACGCTGCGGATGTCCCTGCTCGCGTGAGCGCGGTCGTCACTGCACTCCACGCAAACTATCGCGAAGGCGCGGTCGTCACGGCTGGCGAAGCACTCGTCTCGCTCGATGACAGCGACTTCAAGCGTCAAGTCACGATCGCAAACGAATCGCTGCGCGGCATTGAAGCGCAACTCGCGTTGCTTGCACTCGATGCCTCGACACTCGAACGCACCGCTGCACTTGCCGCAGAAGAATCCGCACTCGCTGCGGCTGATCTTGAACGCGTCCGCACCGCGTTTTCAAACGGCGCTGCACAGCCACGCGAGGTTGATCGCGCCCGTTCAGCCGCGATTGCCGCAGAAAAACAGCTCATCGCCGCGCGCGACGCATACGAAAAACTCCCCTTGCGTCGCACTGCACTCCTCGCTGATCAGGCGCGGCAAACTGCTGCGAGCGAACTCGCACAACTCTCGCTCGAACGTTGCATCATTCGATCGCCTATCGCGGGTGTGGTGCAACGAGCAGATCTTGAACTCGGCGAAATCGCTGCGCCCGGCGTACTCGTCGCGCGCGTCATCGATCCGAGCGCCATTGAGATTCCCATTCTTCTTCCCGCGCTTGCACGCGCGATCGTGCATGTTGGTGACTCGGTGCGCGTGCACGCAGATCGCGCCAACGCAGTCTGGGTCGATGCTCTCGTCACGCGCATTGCACCCGAAGATGATGCAGCCACCCGCACGATGACGATCTACGCGGAAGCCGCTGGTTCAGAGCAGCTTGTGTCGGGTGCGTTCGTCGAAGCGGAAGTTGCAGCCGCGAGCAAAGAAATGCGCACGCTCGTGCCGCGCCGCGCGATCAACAGTGGGCGCATCACAATGATCGAAGACGGCATCGCGCGCAATCGCGAAGTTGAAGTGGAGTTCGCGGTCAGTGGCGTGCTCGCGCCTCCGCTTCCCGATAGCGAGTGGGTCGTGTTGAAGAGCGCGCTTGCACCTAGAACGATGATCGTGCTCGACGCTTCGCGACGCGTGAGTGAAGGAACGCCTATCGAGGCAGTTGACGCAAAACTCGCATCCGCGCCACAGTAAGAAAAGGATTCCATGGACTTCATTACCTTCGGCGTCAAGCGTCCCGTTTTCGGCAGCCTGCTGATGTGGTTTCTTGTCATTGGTGGAGTTACCGCGCTGCTGCTGATGCGCCGCGAGTTCTTTCCCGCTGTCGAACCTGAAGCCGCGCGCATCGCGATTCTTTATCCAGGCGCGAGTCCGACTGAAGTTGAAGAGTCGATGGCGCGCAAGATTGAAGACGCGGTGATTGATATCGAAGGCGCCAAGCGCATCACGTCGAATCTTGTGGAAGGCGGCGGCGGCATCGTCGTGGAATTCGACGACGGTACGGACATCGATCAGAGCATCGACGATGTGCGCATCGCGATGGACGGTCTGCAAGATCTTCCCGTGGACGCCGAGCGCGTTCGCGTGACGGAGATGAAACCAAACTTCCCCGTCATCATTCTGTCTGTCTATGGAGACTCTGGCGAGGAAGCACTCAAGCGCACCGCACAACGGGTCAGCGACGATCTGCGATCGATGGAGGGCATGGGCGCGATCATCATGACGGGCGCGCGTCCGTATCAACTTCGCGTCGATGTCGATCGCACCGCGCTCGCGCGCAACGGCCTGCGTCTCTCGCAAGTTGCGGATGTGATTGAAGCGTGGATGCGCGAGATGCCCTCTGGAACGATGCGCACGGGCGGCGCCAACATTGGTGTCCGTACGCTCGGAGTTGCCGAACGCGCTGAAGCGATTCGCGGCATTCCATTGAAGGCAACAGCACAGGGACAGGTTGTGCTGGTGGGCGACGTCGCGAAAGTTGCAGATGGATTTGCCGATGTGCAAGTCGCGCGGCGATTCAATGGCAAACCTGCGACAAGTCTTGTGATCTTCAAGACCAGCGACGAAGATGCAGTTCGCATCGCGGAAATGGTGCGTGGCTATGTTGCGGGGAGGCAAGGAATCCCGCTCGATCCTGGCAGTTTGTGGAATCGCCTGACGGGTTTGCTGCACGGCTCCGACCGCACAAAGGGCTACGAACTCGGTGAAGAAGCGAATCGACGCGCGCCGCTCTCCTGCTCTATCTCCGCGCACAACGATCTCGCGCGCATCATCGAAGGACGACTCGATCTCCTCACGAACGATGCGCTGCAAGGCTCGGCATTGGTGCTCATCGTGATGGTGTTGTTCATGAATGTTCGCGCCGCCTGGTGGGTGATGTCGGGCATCTTCGTCTCGATCGGTTGCACCGCCCTCTCGATGTGGGCGCTTGATGTGACACTCAACATGGTGACGATGTTCGGGCTGCTCATCGTCGTGGGCATGCTTGCCGACGATGCGATTGTTGTTGCGGACATCATCATGCAACGGAGCGCGCATGGTGAAAACGCGGACGACGCGGCGATCAAGGGAACGAAAAGCGTCTTCTGGCCAATCGTTGCCAACAGCGCAACGATCATTCTCGCGTTCCTTCCACTCGCCTACATCGCCGGACGCATGGGAGACTTGCTCTCTGCACTTCCGCTCGTCGCTGCTGTCGCGCTCGGCTCAAGCGTCGTGGAGACGATGGTCATTCTTCCCTCGCACATGTCGCATGCGATCGAAGGCATGCGGACACGCAAAGTTGGTTTCATCGGTCAACAGTGGAAGAGGTTTGAAAGCTGGCGCGAATCGCGATTCGTCCCGCTCCTACAGGCGAAGTACAGCGCATTCGCGCGCTATTGCATCGCGCATCGCTACGCAGCCACGAGCCTCACACTCGGTGTGCTCATCGCGAGCCTCGGCATGGTTGCAGGCGGCCGACTCCCGTTCGTCTTTCTTCCTGCGGAAGATGCGGAGACGATCATCGTCGACATTCGACTGCCCATTGGTTCCACGCAAGATGCGACGGCGGCAGTCGTGCGACGCTTTGAAACTGCACTCGCGATTCCCGAAGAAGTCAGCGGTTTCAGCTCGATTCTCGGGCAGAGCACGAACTTCGAAACAGGTCAGCCGGATGCCGCAGCCGCGCATGTCGCGCAGATTTTCGTCGAACTCGTCCCAGTCGAAACGCGCACGCGCGATTCGGCCAGTGTGATGGACAATGTGCGCGCACTCGTCGGCACCGTCGACGAGGCGGAGAGCGTCACGTACCGCGAGATCTCTGGCGGTCCTTCGGGCACGGACATCACCTATCAGATTCGTTCGAGCGACCCGATACTCGCCCGCGAAGCGGCGCGCCGATTGAAACTTGCGCTCGCGAAGTTCGAAGGCGTGTACTCGATCAACGACGATGACTACAGCACACAACGCGAGTTGCAAGTGAAACTGCGCGAAGGCGCGGCAGCGATGGGATTCACAACGACCGACATCGCCCGTCAGGTGCGCGGCATGCTCTATGGTCTTGATGCGCACACGTATTCCGCCGACCGCGAGGACATCGACGTGCGTGTGCGCCTCGATGACGCATCGCGCGGGCGCATCGACTCCCTCACGGATCTCTGGATCAGTACACCACAGGGCGGCCGCGTACCACTTGCTGAGATTGCCGAGATCACCGAAGAAAATTCCTACGCAGCAATCCGGCGCGTGGATCGTGAACGAGCGATCACGGTGATGGCGGATTGCGCAGCGAACACGATTCCTGAAGACATCACGCGCGCGCTTGCCGTTGATCTCGCGGCGATTCATCACGACATTCCAGAAGTCGACATCAAGGAAGCAGGACGACAGAAAGATCTCAACGATGCGTTCTCTTCGCTTCCCTACGCTTTTCTCGCGGCGTTGATGCTCATTTATGTCGTGCTCGCATGGCTCTTCGGAACCTACACACAACCACTCGCAGTCATGATCGCGATTCCGTTTGGGTTCATCGGAGTCGTCTGGGGACATCTCTTCATGGGCTATCCACTCACATTCCTGTCGATCATCGGCACCGTTGCTCTCAGCGGCATTGTGGTGAACAATTCGCTCATTCTGGTGGAGTTTGCAAACGAGCGACGACGCGGTGGTGAGTCGCTCGCCGATTCGCTCGTCAACTCAGGAGCATCGCGACTGCGACCGATCCTCTTGACAACAGGCACAACGATTTGCGGAATCCTTCCACTGCTGCTCGAACAATCGTTCCAAGCACGATTCCTGATCCCAATGGGCATTGCGCTCGCCGCTGGACTCTTGAGCGCAACAATGCTGACGCTCATCATCCTGCCCGCAAATTTGCTCATCATGGAAGACATCCGCCGCGCGCTGCTGCACATCTGGGGCGGCAGGCACACTATTGACGAGAAGGTACAAACGCCGTGACGCGCGCGCTGCTCTTCACGCTCGCGTCCACATCGATCCTCTGCCTCCTCGGCGAGATGTATGGCGTGTGTTATATGCGCACGCTTTTCTTCGCGGCGTTTCTCCCCGCGACTGCCCTACTCCTGTGCATCACGATGTTCGATCGATGGCGCGGTGAGCGAGTGCTTGCTCGCGCGGTGCTCTTCGGGGCAATCGCAGGCGTGTTCGGCGCCCTCGCGTACGACATCTTCCGGCTGCCCTTCGTGTTCGCGAACTGTTGGGGACTCGAATTCTTCAGTGTGCCGCAAATGCCTTTATTCAAGGTGTTCCCACGCTTTGGCGCGCGCATCCTTGGCGAGGCGCTGGAGCAAGGCGTTCCGGAGGGCGAAGCAGGATTCGCGTGGGGCGCGGGATACTCCGTCGCCGCGCAACTGCTCGGTTGGCTCTATCACGTCAGTAACGGCGCGACGTTCGGCATCATGTTTGCAATGCTCTATGCCACCGCGAAGCGCGAATGGAAGTGGACAAGCACTTTGTTCGCAGCAACATGCATGGCAGTCGCGATCGAGATCGCGTTACTCCTGAGCCCGTACACCGAATTCTTCGGCATCCATCCGACGGCGACGTTTGTGATCGTCACACTCGCCGCACATATTGTCTTCGGGCTCGCGCTTGGCGCCTGCCTCGCGTGGCTCTATCGACGAGCATCCGTCACCCGTCTGGGCTAAGCACGACTTGACCGGCGCGCGGATCGAACGGCACGGAGCAATGCGCGTGGACCATGCGCGAGGCGCCTGATTGCCGCGTCAACCCTCTGGGGCGTTCAGATGCAAGACTACGCACGCTCTCGCAGCATCGTCGAACCGTTCCACTGCGAGAGCATTGAACCTCTGCGGCGCACAACGCGCGCGCGTCGGACGGTGCATTGTTTCTGCCCACAACTTCTCGATGCTGACCTTCGCGTCGTGCACGAACCAAAGCGCCTTCGTTTCTTTCAAGCGCGGTTCAAGCCACGCTGATCGAAAGCCGGAACGATTACGATTCGATGCATGGTTCAACAAGAACGAAGCGCGCGCCGCCAACCCACGATCATGCTGCTCGGTTCAGGCGAACTTGGCAAAGAGTTCGTCCTCTGCGCGAAACGACTCGGTTGTCGCGTGGTCGCGGTGGATCGCTATGCCAACGCGCCTGCGATGCAAGTCGCGGATGCGTTCGAAGTCATCGACATGCTCGATGCCAAAGCAATTCAACGGATTGCAAAGCAACATAAGCCAGACTTCATCGTGCCTGAGATTGAAGCCATTCGCACCGAAGCACTGCTGAAATTGGAGCAGTCGGGCATCACGGTCATTCCCTCCGCGCGCGCGGCACATCTGACGATGAATCGTGATGCGATCCGCTCACTCGCTGCAGAACAACTGAAACTTCCAACAGCACGATTCGCTTACGCAACGAGCGAAGCAGAGCTCGCGCGAACGATCGAACGCATCGGACTGCCCTGCGTCATCAAGCCGGTGATGAGCAGTAGCGGCAAAGGGCAATCGGTCGCGCGCAAGACAGCGGATGTCGCAACCTCGTGGAAGTACGCCATCGAAGGCATGCGCGGTGACAAGCAGATGGTGATCGTCGAAGAGTTCATCGACTTCGATTATGAAATCACGCTCTTGACGGTCAAGCAACGTGCATCCGTCGGCGGAAAGACGATGTTTGTGCCGCCGATCGGACATCGACAGGTCCGTGGTGACTATCAAGAATCGTGGATGCCCTGCCCGATGGCGCCGAAGCTCATCCGCGATGCACAACGCATGGCGAAGAAGATCACCGATGAAATCGCAGGACCAGAAGGCGCGGGACTCTTTGGCGTGGAGTTTTTCGTCAAGGGTTCGCGTGTCATCTTCAGCGAACTCTCGCCGAGGCCACATGACACCGGGATGGTGACGATGATCTCACAAGACCTGAGCGAGTTCGAATTGCATTTCCGCGCGGTGCTCGGACTTCCAATTCCTCAACTCACGATGCGAGGGCCAAGTGCGAGCGCTGTGATCCTCGCCGAGGGCGACATTGAACACGAGCCTGCGTACATCGGAATTGCGAACGCGCTCCGCGAACCTGGAGTTGAGATTCGCATCTTCGGAAAACCATCCGCGCGACCGTACCGACGGATGGGCGTCGCACTCGCCACAGGAAAAACCGTCGCACAAGCTCGCAAGAAAGCACTCAAGGCAGCCGCCTGCGTACAAGTCGTCGAAGGCAAGGCGCGCTAGAGACGCGCTCGATCCACGTCATTCGTGAATTCGCAAAGCGCGTGGTCGTACGCCTCGCGCGACATCGACAGCAATGTCGCGCCAAAGACTTCCGCCTCATAATGCGTGATCACTTCGCCGTCGTTCACGCACGGAATGGAGTACGCGATCGCAGTGCTCGCGAGCTCGCGAATGTCAACCATGCGTCGGATCTCAAGCTCGCACGCTGAAGCAACTCACACGGATTGCAGCGCGCACGCACTCTGCGCCACGATGGTGTTGAGCGTCGCGCTCGGACGCATGGCGCTTGCGACAAGTTTCGTGCATGGGTGGTAGTACCCACCAATCTCCACAGGCTTGCCCTGCACGCTATTGAGTTCCGCAACGATGCGCTGCTCCTGTGCAGTCATCTCTGCAGCAATCGGAGCGAAGTGTGCGGCGAGCGCGGCATCCTTCGTTTGCTTCGCCGCCGCCTGCGCCCAGTACATCGCGAGATAAAAATGGCTGCCACGATTGTCGAGGTCGCCGACCTTGCGCGCCGGTCCCTTGTTGTTCGCGAGATACGTCGCGATCGCTTCGTCCATCGTGTCCGCGAGCACCTGCGCCTTCGCGTGACCGGTTGTTGCAGCGAGATGTTCGAAACTCGCGCCCAGTGCTTGGAACTCACCAAGTGAATCCCATCGCAGCGAATTCTCCGCAACAAACTGCTGCACATGCTTCGGCGCAGATCCACCTGCACCGGTTTCGAAGAGTCCGCCGCCGTTCATGAGCGGCACGATGGAAAGCATCTTCGCGCTCGTGCCGAGTTCAAGAATTGGAAAGAGGTCGGTGAGGTAATCACGCAAGACGTTGCCCGTGACAGAAATCGTGTCCTTGCCTTGCTTCATGCGCTCAAGCGAGAACGTGCAGGCGATGGTCGGTTCCATGAAGTGAAACTCGAGTCCTGCCGTGTCATGATCCTTCAAGTACGCGTGCACCTTCTTGAGAAGCTCGCGATCGTGTGGACGATTCGCATCGAGCCAGAACACCGCTGGTGTTGCTGAAGCGCGCGCACGCGTCACTGCAAGTTTGACCCAATCGCGAATCGCAGGATCCTTCGTCTGACACGCGCGCCAGATGTCGCCCGCTTCCACCGCGTGCGACATCAGCACTGCGCCCGCTGCATCCACAATGCGCACTGTTCCCGCAGAGGCGATCTCAAACGTCTTGTCGTGAGATCCGTACTCCTCCGCCTTTTGCGCCATGAGTCCGACATTCGGCACGCTGCCGATCGTGCGCGGATCAAGCGCGCCATGCTGCTTGCAGAAATCGATGACCGATTGATAAATGCCCGCGTAGCAGCGATCGGGGATCGTCGCCTTCACATCTTGCGTCTTCCCCTGCGCGTTCCACATCTTGCCACCTTCACGAATCATCGCGGGCATGGAGGCATCGACGATCACGTCGCTGGGCACATGAAGATTGGTGATGCCCTTGTCGCTGTCGACCATTGCGAGTGCGGCGCGCTGCGCAGTGCACGCTTGAATATCTGCTTCGATCGCGGCGCGATCGCTCGCGGGCAGTGTCGCGATTTTCACGAGCAAATCGCCAAATCCGTTGTTCACATCCACCCCAAGCCGCGTGAGTGCCGTCGCGTGCTTTTCAAACACCGGAGCGAAGAATGTCTTCACAGCGTGACCGAAGATGATCGGATCCGAGACCTTCATCATCGTCGCTTTGAGATGCAGCGAGAAAAGCACACCGCTCGCGCGCGCGCACTCGAGTTCGCGCGACAAGAATGCAACAAGCGCACGCTTACTTAAGAATGTGCCATCGAGAATCTCGCTCGCACCAAGTTTAATCCCATCCTTCAACACCGTCGTCACACCGTCCTTCGCAACGAACTCGATGCGCGCGGTTGTCGCCGCTGCGATCGTTACCGAGATTTCGTTTCCGAAGAAGTCACCTGAAGACATCGACGCAACGTGGGTCTTCGAGTCCGCACTCCATGCACCCATCTTGTGCGGGTTCGCGCGCGCGTAGTCCTTCACGGACTTCGTGGAGCGGCGATCGGAATTGCCTTCGCGGATCACGGGATTCACCGCGCTGCCTTTGATACGGTCGTAACGCGCACGCGCATCACGCTCTGCATCCGACTGGGGCGCATCCACAAAATTGGGAAGCGCGAATCCCTGCGCCTGCAACTCAGCGACTGCAGTCTTGAGTTGCGGAACCGACGCACTAACATTGGGAAGCTTGATGATGTTCGCTTGAGGTGTCAGGCAGATGCGACCAAGCTCGCTCAGATGATCATCGATGCGCTGCGATGCTTGCACGCAATCAGGGAACGCGGCGACGATGCGACCTGCAAGCGAAATGTCCCTCACCTCCACATGGATGCCCGCGTTCTCGGTGAACATTCGCACGAGCGGAAGCAACGAATAGGTTGCGAGCATGGGGGCTTCGTCGGTCAGCGTCCAAATGATCGTGGGTGGTGTGGACATGGGTGCTCAGATCTCCTCGAAGGGCAGTGCGAAAACCCGCGAACATTGCGGGTCGCGCAGTGTACGACGCAGCGCGCGCGAATCTGCAGAAAAGAAGGCGCCTGGTCTATTTCTGATCCATATGGATCGTGTGCGCAGCGCGTTGAGTTCGGATGGAGTCGGAGCATACACTCGCGCGCATGTCGCCATTTGATGCACAGATCACTGCGTATGAAACTGGTTCTGCAATCGTTCGTCGCGCTGCCGAAGGACTTTCCGCCGCGCAACTGAACACGCGGATTGCCCCAGGACTCTGGAGCATTCAGGAAGTCATCGTGCACCTTCTTGACAGCGACCTTGCGTCCACGCATCGCATGCGTCGCATTGTCGCCGAACAGCTTCCGTTGCTCATCGCGTATGACGAAAATGCTTTCATCGAACAACTCCCTTCGCATGCGCTCGATCTCGCGGTCGTGCTCGAACTCTTCGAAGTCAATCGACGATGCACCGCGCAGTGGCTGCGAACGTTGCCTGCGGATGCATTTGCGCGTGAAGGTGTGCACACGCAGCGCGGCAAGATCTCACTCTTGTTCATCGTCGAGGCGTACTCAAAGCATGTGGATCATCACATGAAGTTTGTCGACGGCAAGCGAGCGGCATTGCTCGCGCGTTGACGCATCGCATCCCGCGAAAGCGGCGTGAAACCTCGCACGCCATCCTTGAGCAAATCCAACAACGGCCATGCTGCACAGAAGGTATCGCCAGGACCGAATGTCGCAGCGCTCACGCGATCGATGCGCCCATCAGCGTTGCGATGAAATGCACTGACTCCGGGAAGTCGAATGACGCCGCGCGCATCGACCTGTCCTTCGAAGCCCATGTCGTTCGCAAAGGGAGAACCTCCGTCGGAAACCACGCGCATCCGCCAGCCACGCGCTGCAACTTGTTCGCGCGCAGAGTGAATCGAATCTGGCGTCGCAAGCACGAACGCGGCGCGTTGCTCCATCTGCGGGGTGAGCGCGCTCAATCCATCCGCCCACAATGCGCAATACAGGCAGCGTTCGCCCATGTTGTGAACGACGAAGAGGTCATTGTGGGAGCCGAAGAGTTGCGCGAGTGTTGTGCGTTCACCCGAGAGATCGGTGAATTGGTACTCCCCTACTCCCTCGAGCAATGCGCCGATGCGCTGCTCGGTGGAAAGTAGAACGCGAAGTGCCGCGATCTCACTCTCAAGTTGCTCCACACGCGCGTTGTTAGATTTGAAGGGCGAGGGACTTTCAGGCGATGACTGAGTCATAGTGAACTCCTTCAACTCTCTAGCGTACGCGCGATCTAGGGATGCGACGCATGGCCGCAAACAACCCGATGCCCGCGATTGGAATCCACGCGAACAAGTACATCCAAGACGCGGTCCATTGCGGCAACGCGTCACCGACTTCGATGTCAAACCGCGCTGCTTCCCACCCGCCCGTTGCATCAGGATCAACTTCAATGTTCCAGACACCTGACTTCGAAAACTCCAGCAATGCGTGCACTTCGCCTGTGAGACTCGACGGAACGCAAGCCGCATAGAGCACCGCCCCTGATGCATGCGTTGCAGTCACTGCAACAACTTCCCCTCGCGCACCAATCCACGCGAACTCGATGGCACCCACGCGCGGCGTAGCGGGCGCGACAAGCACAGCCGCGTGCATCCCGCCGCGCTCGCCCATCCACACAACAGCGCCACCGTCTCCGCGAGTGCGCGGAGTACATGCGCAAGCAACGAGCGCGCAGAGCAAGAGATGTGCGAGTGTTCGTTGCATCATGCGAATCCTGTGGTGCCACGCATCTCCATCGGCTGCAACAGAATCCAAGCGGCAATCGCCCAGAGCAAGACGAGCACGACTGCGCCGATGATCCACTCACGAAGGACTCTTGATGCACACACCTGCGCCTCGTTCTTCGCGAGCATCCATGCAACACTTGAGAAATGCACACCAAGTGAGATTGCCAGACCGAACGAGAGCGCGAGAAGTTCAAGCGGGAGCAGCCAATCGGGGGCGGGCGCGCAACAACTCATGATTCGATCAGGCTCTTGCGCGATCCACGCAAGGTCATACAACACGCGCAGCGTTGACGCTTCAGCGGTCGAGAAGCCTGTCACGAAGTGAAACATGAAATGGGCAAACCACACCGAGGCGCCCAGCGGAATCAGCGCGAATGCGTAGCGCGCGGCGCGTTCGGTGAAACTCGCCGTGCGAGAAGTGCTCGCGACAAGCGCGATGAGTGACACTCCAATCATCAGCGCAGTCACGACAAAGCAAGCCTGCGCGAGTGCGCTGCTGCATCCCACCCGCAACGCAGTTGCGTCGATGCACTGCACCACGGGCGCAGTCATTCCTGCCGCGTTCGCGATCGCTCCGATGGCGAACGCTGCAGCGAGCACCGCGAAATCAAGTCGCGCTGCAAGTAAACCAATCTGCGAACGCCACTGCGCGCGAGCAAGGTCCGCGCCCGGAAGCATCGGCAGCACGCCAATGTTGTCGTGCGGACACGCGCTCACGCAGTCGAGGCAGAACGTGCAATCGAGATTGCCGCTCTTCTTCGGAAGATACAAGTCCAATCCACAGCCGGGAAGTTGCACTCCAGAATCCGTGACTCGTCCCTTCAGACAATCATGCGTCTCGCATCGCGCGCAGACACTCGCATCCATGACGCGCACTTCACGCACTGAAACAGTGGCGAGCACCATCTGATACTGCCCAAGCGGACAGACGTATCGACAGAAACTCGCGCCCGTGAAGCAGAGATCCACCGCCGTTGCAACGACGAAGAATCCGAGGATGATCATCGCGGTCGCAAGTGGACTCGACCAGAGATCAAACGCTTCGTACGCGACGAGCCAGAGCACAACCAAACTCACTGCCATCCACTTCGAACGGAGCGCGCGAGGAAAGATTCGCGTTGGTGCAATCCATTTCCGCAGCAACGTTCGCGGCGCAAGCAGTGGGCACGCCATGCACGCAACATTGCCGAGCGCGAGCATCGCGATGACGACGACTCCGCGCCAATGCGTCCACGGAAAAGTTCCCGCGAGATTCATCGGCGCATCGCTTGGTCCCGCCATGCCGTCCCACACGATCAATCCAGCCAGCAGAAGCAGAACGCAACGCAGCGTCAATCGCGCACGCGCAGAACGCAAGATGCGACCAAGCAGTGGAATGTTGAGTAGATTTGAAGGTGCTTCAGTTGAAGGCGCGAGTACGTGCAGCGCAATCGTTCTCGCGCGAGGCTTCGCACGCTGAGGCACGAGGTAGCGCACGGTGATCGCGATCGCGCCGCCGAGATACAGCACGCTTCCTGGAATCCACATCAACCCTGCGGCCAATTGCTGATCGAGTAAAGGTTCCGTTCCCCACGCGGGCCCAAGCTCTGCATACCAGCGATAAACAGGAGCGCCCGCGAATGCGAGATATGCGCTCACGGCTGTGTTGACGAGATCCGCAGCAACGAGGTACGGCAAGAGCGCGATGCGCGGCCAACGATTGCGATACGGAAACGGCGCAATCACGCAGAGCCAGAAGAGCAAGCCCGCTGCGAGCATCGATGCGTGTTCGATGCGATGCCACCACGGTTCGCCAAGGGCAAGCGTGTACGCCGCGGGCATGTGCCACGCGACCGTCGCGAGTGCGAGCGCGATCCAGCCAACGAGTGGATGACCGGCGATGCGCAGAGTTTTTCGAACAATGTGCGACGAGAGGATCGGCGCGAGCACGGAGATGCGCGCGGTGCGACCGACACCAAACAGCATCGGCATCGCAGGCAGTGCGAGCCAGAACAGTGGAGGCGCGATCATCGTCAACAGAATGTGCTGCACCATGTGCGCGCTGAGCGTGCGCTCTGCGAGTACATCGAGTGGCGAGGCAAGCGCAACGAGCAGCACACACCACGCTGCCAAGAATGACGCCAACCGCACGCGTGAGAATCGCGAGCGAGCCGCGCTTCCCTTACGACGTAACACGCGCCATCCACGCACATACAAAGCAATTGACAGGATGGCCGCCACGCAGACAAACGGTGCGTTCAAGAACCAGCCGTTCACAAGCATTGCGTCTGTGGGCATTGGTCAGACAGCGAAGTGATCAGTCGCCGCTTCGGGAGGGAGGTACATTTGTAGATGTCGGCATCGCATCGCGAGCTGTTTGCGATTCCATCGCGCCAGGAATCGCCGCTCGAAGTGATCCGCCATCAAGTGTCGTGAGAAACGCGGCAAGCGCGTGCGTTTCTGCGCTCGACAGTGTCTTGCCGTATGCGGGCATGTTGCCACCGCCCTGTTGAATCTGTCGCACGAGTTGATCCCACGAGAGTCGCGTCGCAACATTTGTCAGATCAGGCCCACGCATGCCGCCCGTTCCGCCAATCGCGTGACAGTTTCGACACTGCGCGAATTGGAATTCCAACGCGCCCTGCAACTCAAGCGGCGATCGATGGGCGACAAACTCTGGCGCGATGGGCGTGGAAGTCCACGCGTTCATCACCGGGCTCCACGGACTCACCATGCCAAGCCACGTCAACACACCAAGGCCCGTTGCGATCAGGCAGAAGATCAACACCGAAAGTGGTCGACGTGAAGGCGCGCGTTCACCACGCGGCGAAATGAATGGAAGCGCCGCGAGGAGCGCAATGCCCACCGGAGGTCCAACGAGGAGCAGGAATGTTTCCGATCCCGGCGGAAGCAACGCGAGCGCTGCAAAGATCCACAGGAACATTCCATCAGGACGAGGACTCGCTTCAATGATGGTGGGATCAGGAAGCGCACCCGGACCCATCGGTCCGTACCACGCGGCGATTCCAACAAGCACAATCAACGCCGCGCCACAAAAAACCATATCGCGACGTGCGGCATCGGGATAGAACGGCACACCAGTTTTATGCACGCGCGCTTCGTAGGCCTTCTCATAGGTCTGCGGGTCGACAACCTCACCCGCCACGGGCATTTCGGAAATGCCTTTGCGCAAGACGGAATAGAGATGGAGTCCGATGAGCGTGACCGTGAGCCCTGGCAAGATGAAGACATGCAGCGCGAAGAATCGCGAGAGCGTCGCGCCTGAAATCTGCGTTCCACCAAGCATGACCGCGCGCATCTCATTGCCAACGATGGGCATGCGATCGACGATCGCTGCACCAATGCCCAATCCCCAATACGCATCCGCGTCCCAACGCATGATCTGACCGGTGAACGCGAGACCAAGCGTCGCGATGCACAGACCAACACCGAACAACCATGTCAATTCACGCGGATACTTATACGTTCCATGGAGGAACACCTGCGAGAGGTGCACCAGCATCATGAGGCACATCGCGTTTGAACTCCAACCGTGGATCGCGCGCAACATCCATCCACACGGCACTTGCTCGTTGATATAGACAAGGCTGTCGTACGCCTGCGCAGCACTCGGCGCGTAGAACATCGCGAGCACGATGCCGCTCGCGACCTGCACCATGAAGAACATCATCGTCGCGGAACCAAACACGTACCACCACTTCGCGCTGATGGGCACGCGATGGAACATCGAATGGCGCAGCACCCACAATATGCCCGTGCGATCGTCGAGCCATCGCACACCTTGCAGCGCTGTGTGCTTGAGATCGATTCTGCTCATGCTCAGGTTCCCTCCTGAAGCCCGGGCAATCGACCGCTGAAAATTTCAAGCATGCCATCCTGAATGCGCCACGCGAACTCAAAGAGTCCTCGCGGTGGCGGGCCTGATGCGCGCGAACCATCTTCGTAATACACGCCGCCGTGGCACGGACACATGAACAATCGCGATTGTGAGAACCACTCGACGGGGCAACCAAGATGCGCGCAATTCACCGCAAACACTTGGAACTTGCCCGCTTCCATGCAGCGCACATAGCAGGCGTTTTCTCGCGTGATGCCATCATCAGGCGCGCCGCCAGGATTCGAGAACTTGATGAGCACTGTCGTGTCGGGCACCCAATTCGTCACGGCACCAAGTGAGATCCACTGATCTTTCTCTGGCAGAATTCCCGGTGCAACTGCTGCGCCGATGATGGGCGCTGCGACGAGCACGCCACCAATCGCCATGAGCGTGGAGCCCGCAGCGAAGAGAAAACCTCGACGGTTCTCCGTGCTCGGGTTTGAAGAGGTCGCATCGGATGGAGAATGCATTTCGCTCATCGTGCGTCGCCCTTCGAAACTGTTGTGAGTGTTGATGCGGTGCGCTGACTCGCGATGTACGCAACAAGCGCGTCCACTTCCGATGCGGTCAATGCAGTCTCGACACGCGCACCACTCGCATCGACGAATGGCCCGGCAGCACCTGGCATTCCGAGATCACTGCGACCAAAGACGATGCTGGTCCGAAGATGTTGATCACTCACGAGTCGAACATAGAACGGATCCATCACGTCGCCACCAGCTGTTGAAGCGCTCGAGCCTGCTGCGTTGCGCGCGCGTGGATGGCAATGTCCGCAGCGCGCGTCAAACACAGCATGACCGGTCGCGAGATCCGCGACCGCTGCGTTCGCCTGCCATGCGATCGCAGAGGGAATCGCGTCCGCGCTCATCCATGCTCGTTTCATACCCGTGAGAAACTTTTGAATCTGTGCATCCGACACGCCCGTGATCGACGCACCACCTGTACCCGGCATGCGCGTGCCATGGATACCGTCACGCACAATCGAAAGGAGCGATGCATCAGGAACCGACGCGAGGTACACGCTGTCGCGAAGTGGCCGCGCGGGTCCGTGTGTGCCATCGATGCCATGACAACCTGCGCAACGATCGCCGTAGAAACTCGCGAATCCCGCCGCGGTATCGAGTGCAGGCGCCTCCAAGCGCGGCGCGGGCTTTCCAGGCAATTGATCACATGCCGTCGCGATGCAACCAGCACCGACAAGCACGACACATGTGTGCACGCGTCGCAGAGCGCTCACTTCGATCCTCCTTCGGTCTGCTCAACTTCGAGTCGCATCGCGAGCGATGTTCCGACTTGCAATCGCACTCGATTGAATCGCGTGATGACGGATCCACATGCGACGCCGAATCCAATCTGGCTTCCAAGGAACCAGCCCCAAGAAATGTGCTGCTCGAGCGTTGGATTCACAACATGCAATGTTGCCCACGCGACGCCCGTCCACAGCATGGGCGCGAGGATGCCGCCCGCAACCATCGGACGCTTCGGCATCATCGGCAGTGCGACAACGAAAATCATTCCGACCATCACGCTCATCGCCAGATGCAGGCACACGGAAGTGATCGTCCACACCAGATTGAATGACCGCAGTGCTTCTTCAGATGCTGCTCCAACCGAAGGCAACAGCATGCCCGCGAGAAGATTGATCGGCATCCAGATGCTGCGCTCGTCGACAACGCCCCACATGCACGCGACAACTGCCATCGCGATGGCGCCAACGAGCCCGCCGTAGAAACCCGATCGATACGGATGCATCTCTTCAGGAACGATGCGGCGCGGCGACTTTGCACGCGTCACTCTTGGCGCAAACTCTGGCGCGGGGAGCGCGATGTCACACATCGGCACAGGAATCTCTTCCATGCGTTCATGCGGAAAAACTTCGCGGAACCATCCAACGATGCCGACCAACGCGCACAGCGCGCCCATCGCACTCACCGCAGGATGCGTGACGATGCCCGCAAAGAGCAGCGCGCAACCGAACGCGGTCACCATCGGAAACGGCGTCGGGCGCGGAATCGCGCGCAGATATGGAATCTCCTGCTCGTCACGCTTCGTCTCATCACTCACGATGCACCTCCTTGCGGCACGCGTCCCACAAAGTACACGAGCGTGAAGACCAAGATCCACACAACATCCACGAAGTGCCAGTACCAAGTTGCGATCTCCACGCGTCCTGTGTCACGCGACGGTTTGATGCATCCAAAGAACGACAGCAACAGCGTGCCGATGAGCAGTACTAATCCAACGATGACGTGAAACGCGTGAAATCCAACGAGCGAATAGAAGGTTGTGCCGAACGCATTCGATGCGATCGTGAGCCCATGCACATCGATGAGCTTCTGCCACTCCATCCCTGTCCCAACAAGAAACTCAATCCCGAGCAGCACGGTGAGCAGCATCCAACCTTGAAACCCCTTCAACGAACCGCGACCAAGCGCGCGCACCGCGAGCACCACCGTCGCGCTCGACGCGAATAGGCAGATTGAATTGATCGTGACGAGGCCGAGTTCAAGGCAATCCAGCGGCTGTGGCCCTGTTGGGCTCTTGCCGATGTAGTACAGATACGTGACAAGAAACGCTGAAAACAGCGCGCTCTCCATGAAGATAAGCGACGCCATTCCTAAGCGAGCGCGATTCAATGGTGCGGTCATCGGCGTGCTCCAGTCTGCGCGATTGCTTCGCGATCGTCATTCATAATGCGCATCAGGATCCTCCGGATGTTGGCTATCCCACAATGGCCGCGCACTCGTGACGGTTGGAATGCGATCAAAGTTCCATTCTGGTGGAGGACTCGTCGTCGACCACTCCAATGTCCACGCGTTCCACGGATTGTTGCCGGCAGGCTTTCCGTTCCGCAATGACTTCACAACATTCCAAAGGAAGATCGCAATACCCGCCATCTGCACAGGCACGCCGAGCGTGGTGATGAAATTCCAAATCTCCCATCCGCGATCCGCTTCATAGGTGTAGATGCGTCGAGGCATACCAAGCACGCCTGAGATGTGCATCGGAAGGAAAGTGACGGTGAAGCCGATGAAGAGCAGCCAGAAACACCACTTGCCCAGATATTCATCGAGCATCTTGCCGGTTGCTTTCGGGAACCAATAGAAGAGCGCGCCGAAAATGCCAAAGACAGTTCCGCCGAAGAGGACGTAGTGAAAATGTCCGACGACGAAGTAACTATCGGAGAGTTGCCAATCCACGGGCACTGTCGCAAGCATGATGCCCGTCAGTCCGCCGATGACAAACATCGCGACAAATCCAGTCGCAAACAGCATCGGTGTATCGAACCGAAGTCGTCCGCCCCACATCGTCGCAATCCAGTTGAAGATCTTGATACCTGTAGGAACGGAGATCAAGAAAGTCGCAGCGCCGAAGAATGAATCGAGTACTGGTCCGAGTCCCACCACAAACATGTGGTGCGCCCACACGCCGAGCGAGATGAATCCAATGCCGACGGTTGCGGCAACCATCAGTGGGTAACCGAACAGCACCTTGCGACTGAAGGTCGGCAAGATTTCGCTGACGAATCCGAACGCAGGCAGGATGAGGATGTAGACCTCAGGGTGACCGAAGAACCAGAAGAGGTGCTGCCAGAGCACCGCGGATCCTTCGGTCTCCGGATCGAAGAAGTGCGCGCCGAAACTGCGATCGAGCAGCAACATGATCTGTGCGCCCGTGAGCACAGGAATCGCAACGAGCACAAGCGCCGCGACGACAAGCATCATCCATGCCATGAGCGGCATACGCATGAGCGTCATGCCGGGGCAACGCATACCCAGAATCGTCCCGATGAAATTGATCGCCGTCGTCATGCTGCCGAAGCCGCTGACGAGGATGCCAAGAATCCAGTAATCCGTGCTGTTTCCGCGACTGAAGGAGCGATCCGTCAGCGGTGCGTACGCGAACCAACCGACGTCGGGCGCGCCAGGCGCGCCGTAGAGTCCTTCGGATCCGATGTAGCTGAAGTAGAGCAGCAGTCCGCCAAAGATGAACAGCCAGAATCCGAACGCGTTCAATCGAGGAAACGCCATGTCACGCGCGCCGACCATGAGTGGCAGCAGATAGTTTCCGAAGCCAAGCAAGATCGGCATCCCGGCGAGGAAGACCATCGTCGTTCCATGCATCGTGAAGAGTTGGTTGAATGTCTCAGGGTCGATGAACTGGGAGTTTGCGCGCGCAAGTTGCATGCGCATGAACGCGGCTTCCAATCCCGCGACCAGAAAGAACACGAGTCCTGCTCCGACATACATCATGCCGAGTTTCTTGTGATCGACTGAAAGCGTCCATCGCGCAAAGGCTTCCCAGAAGCTCTCGCGCGTTGGCGTCGCTGTCGTAGATTGATCGGGTGCGTGCGTCATCGTGTCATTTCAGCGTCATGAGATACTCAACAATCCCGTCGACTTGCGTATCGGAGAGTTGAAGGCTCGGCATGTTGCAACCAGGCTTCAGCGAGTTCGGATCCTTGATCCACGCGCGCAAGTTTTCTCGGTTCTGCAATATGTAGCCTGAGCCGATCGTATCGCGACTGGCAATGTGGGAAAGGTTCGGACCGAACATGCCTTCGCTTGTTCCATCAATCGTGTGGCAATTCATGCACGCAAGGTTGGTAAACGTCTGACGACCTACAGCGACGGAAATGTCTTCAATCGCCGGCAACGCTTGCGCCGCGAGCCACGCATCAAACTGCGCTTGTTCCTGCGCGTACACGCGAATGAGCATATGCGCGTGTTGCGTGCCGCAGTACTCCGCGCACTGACCGAGATAGACACCTGGCACATCCGCTTCGAGCCAGAGTTCATTCGTCGTCGCGGGAATGACGTCGAGTTTTCCTGCTAATCGCGGAACCCAGAAAGAGTGAATCACATCCGCAGATTCCAAGCGAACCCAGATCGGTCGACCAGACGGAATGTGCATCTCATTGGCGGTGATGATGGAGCTGCCATCAGGCGCGGTGTAGCGGAATTCCCACCACCATTGATGACCGATCGCGGTCACGGCGAGCGAGCCCTCCGGAGGCTTCGTGAGATCGATGTCACGAATCGTACGAATGGTGACCATCGTCAAGACAAAGACGACGATGACGGGGATGACCGTCCACGCGACTTCGATCGGAAGGCTTCCATAGACCTGCACAGGCTCTGCGGTCGCCGAAGGTGTGATGCGTGCGGCACGAGCGGCGCGAACACCTCGCACGATCGCGATCACAAGAAACGTCTGCACAACAACAAAGATCACTGCACAGATCGAGACGACGAGATAGCCAAGACTTCGAATCTCACGAGCGGGCGCGGAGTTTGGTTCAAGGATCGAAGTGACGCCCGAACCCGATATCGGCGGCGTTTGAGGATCGCACACTTCGAGCGGTCGAGCGACCTGCGGCAACTCGACGGCGATGGGCGCGACCGACGCATTCGCGCGCGCGGGAAAAGCGACCGCAATACCCACGACGAGGAGCGTGAGGGTCAGAGGGCACGAGAGTTGAATCACACGCAGAAGTCGACGCACCCGTGAAACCCTTCAAAGTTCACTATGGCACGCTCAGAAATCCAAGCGCGCCGCGAGAGTGTAACGATGTCGATGCGCGCTCGTACCTCGTTGCAGATGCGCGCACAGCAGGTACGCTCCTTGCATGCAACCTTGCAAAGTTTTCATCGGAGGAATGCGCGCCATTCTCCGCCCCCTCGGAACATTCCCGTTACTCTGCGCATGCGCTTCTTCGTGCGCATTACTGCATTGCACCGCAAGTGCAAACGCCGTAGGAGACGCACCAACTCCGGTGGCATGCATGGAAGGGTTTACTGCCGCGTTGATGGATGGAGATCTCAATCGCGCGGCAACCTTTCTTGATCTTTCGAATATTCCTCCTGGCGCCAGAGGCGAGGTTGGCGAACGCGCCTCGCTCTCGCTCGGCCTTGTCCTCGACGCACTCCAGTTACCCGCATGGCGTGACGCGGATTCGCTCAAGGCGCTCGCCGCGCAGCCACTCATCTCACTTACTGAGACCACCGTAGGTTCGATTGAACTCGTCAACCTCGCACACACCGATGCGGTTGGAGATTGGCGTTTTTCTGCGGCAAGCGTGCACGGAGCGCTTGAGCAACTCCGCCTTGCCATTCCCGAGATTCGCGCTGCGCTCCTCGCAGGGAAGAATCGCGTTCTCGTGTTTGACACCGAAGCACCAGAGATCGCCCTCGCCGTTGAACTTCCCGCTCCGCTGCACACTCGCTTCTTGGGATTGTCCATCGCGCAGTGGATCGGAGTTCCCATTGTCCTCGGACTCAGTTGGCTCGGTGCCCGCGTTTTTCGAATTTGCTTTCACGCGCTGCTCAGTGTTCTCGGCAGGCACCGCGCGAAAGCATGGCGTGAAGAAAGCGCGCGTGCCTCCAATGCCTTCGCGTGGACGGCTGCTTTGTGGATCGGTACCTGGACGATGCTCGGACTCGGACTGCCGATTTCCATTCTGATGGTGGCGTTGCTCGCGATGAAGATTGCGACGATCCTGTGTTTCGCGTGGACCCTCATCGAAGTCGTTGCACTCATTCGCGCGTGGGTTGCGTCGCCTTCGGGTGTGCAGATGGATGACCTCGCGTCGCGCGGCGTTGCGCGGATCGCACAGATCGTGATAGTCGCAGGAGCATTTCTCGCGATCGTCGGATCCGTTGGAGAACGAGAATCCGTGAATCATGCAGTCGCTGCTCTCGGCATCGGTGGCATCGCAATCGGCCTTGCTGTTCAAGATCCCCTGAAGAATTATTTCGCTGGACTCGTGCTCGCCGCGGATCGACCGTTTCGTACGGGTGATCGAGTCTCGATCGATGCACTCACGGGCACCATTGTGCACATCGGCATGCGCGCGACATCCATTCGCACGGACTTCAACTCACTCGTTTCATTGCCCAACGCGACAGTCGCGGGCGCGAAGATCGAATCAGAACCCACCGGCGGCAAAGATCACGAGATCCGTATCTCGATGCTCCTGCCACTCGTCACACCGATCGACAGGATCGCTCAGTTTCGAGATGCTGCAAAGAACGCACTCTCAACAATGCGTGGCGTTCGACCTGATTCGATTGAACTTGGCGTGCGTGGCAACAACGAGAAGGGCATCGACTTCGGCGTTCTGCTTGCGGCTGCCGCTGACACAGGAAAAAAGAGTGAGGTGCAAGATGCTGTCATGCTCATTCTGCTCGAGTCCGCCCGCAGCGCAGGTGCGTTTGTCAGTGAAGCGCGCTAACTCTGTTTGCAAGTGCGATGTTTGGCAGTACTTTTCCTGCATTCCATGGGTATGTGCAGTCTGTCGGATTTCGAGCGTGTGATGCGTCCTTCAGAACGCAGAGCGAAGCGATCCAACTGCCATCGCAAGAAGGAGTGTCCGCGACGATGCGTTCGCTATGCGCCGGATCCTTTGCTCCATGCTGGCGCGCACATCGTATGCGCGTCTCGACAACGATCATACTTTTTCCGCTCGTTGCTGCGCCCCTCCTGCACGCGCAGACAATGTTCGTCGATGAGGCGATTGCGCGCGGCGTGAACTACACCGTCGTGGATGGCGCGTTTGGAGGCACGGGACAATTCGGTTGCGGCGTCGCGCTGGCAGATTTTGATGGTGATGATGATCTCGATCTCGTCGTGAGTGGAAATGCAACTTCGACACTCGGCTTCTACGCGAATGCTGGCGCGGGCACTTTCACTGATGTGAGTTCGACAGCTGGTGTTGCTGCACTCTTGAAAGTCTCGGGCCTCGTTGCAGGCGACTATGACGCGGATGGCGATCTCGATCTCGTCGTCACGCGATGGTTGAAGCCTTTGATACTGCTTCAAAATGATGGCGCGATGCATTTTACGGATGTGACATTTGCCGCAGGATTGTGGGCACAATCAGGTGCTGGCGGCGGCGCTGCGTTCGGCGACTTCGACGGCGATGGATGGATCGATCTCGCCGTTGCGAATCGATACGGCACGAATGCTTCGATGGTGCGCAACAAGTTGTTTCGAAATCGCGGCGACGGCACGTTTGAAGATGTGACGATTGCCGCGGGTGTCGACAATGGAATCTTTCCAGGATTTCATGTGACATGGGTCGATCTCGATCGAGATGGCGACCTCGATCTCTACGTCGCCAATGACAAAGGCACTGGAAATCCGCGATGGAATCGCCTCTATCGCAACAACGGCAACGGCACGTTCTTCGAAGACACGGATTCGGGCGCGCAAGTGAATGCCGACGCAATGGGCAACGCGACGGGTGACATCAATGGCGATGGATATCCCGAGTTGTACATCCCCAACATTCCCGCAGGAAACATGTTGCTTGTCTCGATCGATCAAGGCCTGCACTTCGCGGAGAAGGCCACGCTTTGGGGCGTTCGCGCGTATGGCACCTGTTGGGGCAGCGCATTCTTTGATGGCGACAATGATGGCGATCTCGATCTCCTCACAGTTTCAGATCAGTTCGATGCAGACTTCTACTTTGAAAGCACTGGCGCCCCGCCCTTCTTTGATCGCACGAAAGCGTCTGGCCTTGTGAACTCGGTCGACTCGTATTGCCTCGCCATGGGCGACGTCGATCACGACGGCGACGTCGATGCGCTCATTCAAGATTTCAACGCGCCGATCCGCCTGATGATCAATCGACTTGCTGTTCCATCCCGCGCGTGGATCGGCATGCGCGTCATGCCGCGCGGCGCAAACACGAAAGGCATCGGCACGCAAGTTGATGTTGTCGCGGGAAGCACGCGCGCATGGCGACATGTCGAAGCGGGCAGCGCGTTCAAGAGCCACTCCTCGACAGACCTCCATGTTGGCATCGGCGCCGCGCAAGTTGCAGACACTGTGACGATCACATTCCCGCGTGCGGGAAATCTTCCGCAATCCGTTCGCACACTCACGGCGATGCCGGCGCGTGAAATCTGGCCACTTTGGTCGATCGAAAGGATCGGCGATGAAGATGGAGACGGCGCGTGGAGTCCGAAAGAACTCAAGTCACTGCTCGCGAGAGTCGGCGCGCCGTTTCAACCGCAGGATGCGATCTTCGATTTCGATGGCGACTTCGATCTCGATGCACAAGATCTCGCGTCGTTTCGCTCCAAGCAATGCGACCTTAATAAGGATGGTGTCATTGGCGCAGCCGATCTCTCTGCGCTACTTTCAGGATGGGACACCGATTCGCCTGATTTTCACGGGGATGGCGTCGCGGACGCGAACGATCTCACGCAACTCCTCAGTTTGTGGAACGAGTGATGCTTTACGGAACGAGTGATGCCCTGCGGAACGAGCGATCCCCGGTTCAGTCCACTGGGTTCGCATCTGTGTTGATGGCAAAAAAAGAAGAGCCCTGCAGTGAAATCACTGCAGGGCTCTTGAATGTGTGCATTACATTCTCAGAGCCTGATCAATTGATCAGGTTCTGATCATGACAGATTGCGATCCAAGGATCACCAGCTGTCATTTTGCGAGGCACTGTTGCCGCCACGTTCCCAGCTGCCGCCGCGATCGCCACCGCGACCACCGCCACCGGAACCGCCACGACCACCGCCGCCGCCGCCGTATCCGCCACCGGATCCGCCACGACCGCCGCCGCCGCCGCCGCCGTAGCCGCCACGACCGCCGCTACCGCCGCTACCGCCGCCACCGAATCCGCCACGTGCACCACCGCCGCCGCCTGCTGGCTTCGGAGTAGCTTCGTTGACAGTAAGTGGACGACCGAGGATGTCAGCGCCGTTGAGCGCTGCCATTGCGGCCTGACCTTGCTCGGAGTTGGACATTTCGATGAAGCCGAAGCCACGTGGGCGTCCGGTTTCACGATCCATGATCAACTGAGCGGACACAACTTCACCGTGCGCTGCAAAAAGGTCGCGCAGTTCATCTTCAGACATTTTGAACGACAGGTTCCCGACGTAGAGCTTCATCGCGGTCTCAACTCAAACATGCCCGATGGAAAAGGACTGAACCGTGCGGAGACTCGGGCAATGAATCGAGCGTCGGTGCTATCGACGTCTGCGGCAATCGCAGTAAGTTCGTCGACGGCGGAAGTATGCCAAGCCGGCGCACCGTTGTCGAGTGTAAATCTCGAACGAATTCTTAAAGAGTGCAAGACGTGCCCGTGGTTAGACAAGATTTTCTGCCGTGCAGTGGCAGCGAATCACAACCTTGAGTCAGTCCATAATCGCCATAAACCGATGCAAATGCGGATTTTATGAGTTCGAAAGTCCTTGCGGTCTGCCTCAAACCTGCAAGCAACCTCTCCTCAGATTGTCCTTGCTTGAAATTTCTACGCGCGCCTGAAATCGTGGGCACGCGAGGCCTGTTGTACCCTTTTCACTGGCTCTGGCATAACAATCACGACTCATTCGAGCGCAATTGCGCAGTGGGAAAACCGATGCCGAACGAACTCACCTTTGCTCAAACGAAATCACTTTTTCGCGTTGAACCTGGTTCGAAGTTTCGACTCAAAGATCATCACACCGAATGGCACGACGAAACGATGCATGGTGTCGATCTAGGTCGAACGGAGAAGGAACTCAAATCAGAAGCGCAAGCATTCCTCCAAGAGAATCTGAAATCGTTGAGCGCCGCGCAGGAACTTTTGTGGGCATCTGATCAGCGCTCTTTGCTTGTGATTTTCCAAGCGATGGACGCGGCTGGAAAGGACGGAACGATCAAGCATGTGATGAGCGGACTCAATCCGCAAGGTTGCTCGGTGCATTCCTTCAAGCGACCAAGCGATGAAGAGTACGACCACACGTATCTGTGGCGACACATGAAACTGCTTCCAGAACGCGGGAAAATCGTCGTCTTCAATCGCTCCCACTACGAGAATCTCTTGGTCACCAAGGTGCATCCCGAATGGCTCACGTCGGAGAAGCTCCCTGCGGGAGAACGCGATGAGGCGTTCTGGCGCAGTCGCGAGCAGGACATCAACAACATGGAAATGCATCTGTGGCGCAACGGTGTCACGATCGTGAAATTCTTTCTGCATGTTTCGCAGAAGGAACAGCGCAAGCGATTCATCGAACGGCTCACCGACACAACCAAACACTGGAAATTTTCACTTGCTGATCTCAGCGAGCGCATGCACTGGGACGCGTACATGAAGGCGTATGAAGAAGCGATTCGCGCAACGAGTACCGAGTGGGCACCATGGTGGGTCATTCCCGCTGATCAAAAATATGTGACGCGCGCGATCGTTTCGTCCGTGCTTCGACACACGATTGAAGGACTTGGGCTGCAGTTTCCTGAAGTACCTGACGCGCAGAAAATCCGCCTCGCCGAGGCACTTGCAACGCTGCGCGCCGAGGATTGACCCCGCCCGCGACGGATAACCCCTCACGACAACTGTCGCGCGCCCAACAAACTCGATTTTCCCTCTTTGCGAAGTGCGTTGCCGCCGCTAGACTCTCCGACCCCACTCGGCGGCCATGTCGGTCGCTCTCGGGTCTGAGAGGTTTCGTTATGAAGCAGGACATCCACCCTAAGTACTATCCCGAATGCAAGGTCACTTTCCGCGGCGAGGTCGTCATGACCGTCGGCGCGACCGTGCCATCACTCAATGTTGAAGTGTGGAGCGGCTCGCACCCCTTCTTCACCGGACAGAAGTCGTTCGTCGATACACTCGGACGCGTTGAACGCTTCCAGAAGAAATTCGCGGGCAAGTACTTCGACAACGCAAAGAAGAAGTAGTTCGCAACACAGATTTTTCAAACAGCCGCTCCTCGAAGGGCGGCTGTTTGCATTCTCCCCCGCACTCCGTTCTCCTTGCCACTCGTGACCATCGCTATTCCTGAATCTCTCACTCGCATCCTCACCGTGATGGCGGAAGAGGATGTCGCACTTGCGCAGGAGATGGAACTCGAATCGACACACACGGATCATCGACGGATGGGTGTCATCGCGCGACGGCGTCGATTGCTCGCGACATCGCTGTCGCCTTGGAAAACGCTCACGCAACTCGGACAAGATCTCGAAGGACTCACGGCGCTTGAAGCATCCGGCGATCGTGAACTCGCGCGGCTTGCGGGGGCAGAACGCGCGGAGATTCTCGAGCAACAGGCGCGCATCGTGCGCACGCTGCGTCGGCAGATTGCGACGAGCGAGGAGTCTGGCATCGCGAGCATCGTGCTTGAAGTACGTGCGGGCGTCGGCGGACTTGAAGCGGCACTGTTCGCGAGTGAAATGTTTGAGATGTACCGCGCGTTCGCCGCTGCGCGCGGCTGGAAGTTTGAAGCGCTCGAAACCAAACCAAGTGACGCGGGCGGATTGACGCAAGCGATCGCTTCCATTGATGGCGAAGGCGTGTACGCAGCGCTCGCATTCGAAGGCGGCACGCATCAGGTGAAGCGTGTGCCTGCAACCGAATCGCAAGGTCGTGTCCATACATCGACTGCGACAGTGGCGATTCTTGCGGAACCTGAGGAAGTGGAATCCGAAGTCGATCCAAGTGAAGTGAGAGAGATTCTGACGACCGCGCAAGGTCCTGGCGGTCAGAACGTGAACAAGGTCGCGACCTGCGTGCATCTCATTCACCTTCCCACGAAGATCGAAGTCCGCATGCAAGAGACGCGAAGCCAAGGCCAGAATCGCGAGAAAGCATGGCGATTGCTGCGCGCGCGCGTCTATGAAGGTCGTCGGGCACTTGCGGCAGCGAAGCGCAGTTCCGAGCGAAAGTCCATCATCGGTTCAGGTGGGCGCGCGGAAAAGGTGCGCACGTATCGATGGAAAGAATCGGTCGTCACTGATCATCGCATTGAACAGCAGTTCGCGCTTCCCACGATCATGGCAGGTCGACTCGATGCGATGCTCGAAGCGTTGCAAGAGTATGAAGTCGATCTCCGTCTTGAGAGCATGTGATCGCGCACGCCTGCTGAAGCATGACGCGCTAGCCTTCGTCGTCATCCTTGTTGCGACGTCCGCCCCATTGTTTCCGCTCTTTCTTCGGCGGAATCCAACCTCCGCGCACATGCACATTTGCGTGTCCGAGCAGCGCGCGAAGTTGCGACACGAGTTCCGTTCGCGGAACGACCTTCAATCGGTGCGAGAGCAACGTCGTCCTTCGACTTTGGCCATCGAGATGGAGCAGCACTTCCACCGCGCGTCCGCCTCCACTCGGCGCACTCGACGCTTGCTTCAACAAGCCCGCTGCAAGTTGCAATGTCTCCGCAAGTGATACAGACGCGGGAGTGTTCGGTGGAATCGAACTCACATCGAACGCAATGTCAAGACGCGTCGCAAGGTGCATCGATGCGTCTTCGAGTGGGATCACACGATCCACAAGCACATTCGGTTCCGCACGCTTTCGATCGACGGTACCGATGATCAGCACCGCGCGATCTTGTCCGATCAGCGTCGCAAACTTCGCAAAGGTTTCTGGGAAGAGCACGGCTTCAATTCCACCCGACTGGTCGGTGAGACTGATCACCATCATCTGCGCGCCAGGATCGCGACCTGCCTTCACGCGCAGCAGTTTCGTACGAGAAATCAAGCCCGCACAGACAACCTGTGTGTCTTGCGCGCACTCCGTGATGCGTTTGAGATCACCAGTCGTGAACGCTTGCATCGCGTCCTTCCATGCATCGAGCGGATGACCCGAGACATGAAAACCCAACGCGTCCTTCTCATGTTGCAGTGCTTCCATGCGAGGCCACGCAGCAACCTTGCGCAGCTCGATCGTTGCCGTTGTCTGCGCGTTGCTGGCTTCCGCGAATGCGCCGAAGAAAGTCTCTTGCCCACCCGCGCGATCGCGTGCGAGCGCCGCGCCGCCTTGCATTGCGCTCTCCAAACTCGCGACAAGCGACGCGCGTGCCTCGACTCCATGCAAACTGTCGAAACAACCTGCCTTCACGAGGCTCTCCAGCACCGAGCGATGCACACTGCGACCATCCACACGCTCGCAAAAATCGAACAACGACTCGAACTTGCCGCCCTTCTCGCGAGCCTCGATGACGGCAGCCATCGCAGCGCCACCAACGCCCTTGATTGCCTTGAGTCCAAATCGAATGTGACCCGTCCACGCCGTGACTGGTTCGTCGTTCGCAAACACCACGTTGAAGTCTTCCGCAGAGAGATTGATGTCCGGTGGACGAACCTCCACGCCAAGATGCCGCTTCGTCGGCGCATCATCCGGGAAGTAGAGTTTGCGACAATCATCGAGATACACAGCCCATTCTTCGACCTTGCGCGCTTGGCTTTCGAAGCTCAGGAGCGCCGACATGTAATGGCTCGGAAAAAACGTGCGCAGATACGCGGTCTGGTACGAGATGATCGCGTAGCCCGTCGAATGGCTCTTGTTGAAACCGTAGCCCGCGAACTTCAAGATCAATTCGAAGAGTTCGTCCGCGCGCGCGTTGGGAAGCCCACGTTCCGCAGCGCCGAGAATAAAGTTCGCGCGCGCACCGTTGATCACCGACTGCTGCTTCTTCGAAATCGCCTTGATGACGGTGTACGCCTCGCGCAACGCGATACCGCCAAGGTGATGCAAGACCTGCATCACCTGCTCTTGATAGACCATGATGCCGTACGTCTCGCTTGTGAAGCGCGACACAACTTCATGCAACTCAGGCGTCGCTTCACGCGCGTGCTTGCGCGCCGTGTAGGTTGGAATGAGCTCCATCGGACCAGGACGGAAGAGCGCGTTCGCTGCGATGAGATCTTCGAGTCGATCAGGTTGCATGTCGACGAGCAGTCGCTTCATGCCGCCTGATTCAAATTGAAAGATACCGTTCGTATCGCCGCGACGGAAACACGCAAACACACGCGGATCCGCGAGTGGAATGCGATCAAGGTCGAGTGGATGCGGAATGGGTTCCGACACACCCGCAGCGTTGCGCGTGGTTTCTCTGAGCACCGGAACTTGCAATCCGACTGCCCGCCAGATTTCCCCTTCCGGAAGCGTCGCGCGAATGATCTCCTTGCACCGCTCGATGATGGAGAGCGTGCGAAGACCGAGAAAGTCCATCTTCAGCAGTCCAACCTTTTCGCAGGTCGGACCATCCCATTGCGTCACCGCTTCTTCACCGCCGCCTGTGGGGCGACAGAGTGGAATGATTTCATCCAGCGGTCGCGTCGCGATGATGACACCCGCGGCGTGAATGCCCTGACTTCGCGCGTGATCTTCGAGTCCACGTGCATGCTCAATGACGCGTGCGAAGCGCGGATCGCGCTGCACTGCCGCGGCAAACTCCGGGCTCTTCTCAAGCGCCTCGTCGATCGTGACGTCGAGTTCCACAGGAATGAGATTCACCAATCCCTGTGACTCTTGCGGAGTCAGACCCATCACTCGGCCGACGTCCTTGATCGCCGCTCTCGCTTTCAGCCGACCGAACGTGATGATCTGCGCGACGTGCCCGTACTTCTTGCGAACGTAATCGATGACAGACGCGCGACCATCTTGGCAGATGTCGACGTCAATATCGGGATACTCCGCGCGATCAGGATCGGCGAATCGTTCGAACAGCAACCCATATGTCTCAGGGCATGCATTTGAAAGTCCAAGGACATAGCCCACCATCGTGCCGACACCCGAACCGCGAGCCGTCGCAGGGATGCCGCGTTGACGCGCCCAGTTCACGAAGTCCCACACGATGAGGAAGTACGCGCTGATCAACTTGTCTGCGAGTACTTTGAGTTCGCGTTCGAGTCGCGCGCGAATCTGAGGAGTGACACCTTGCGCCCCATAGCGCCAGATCAATCCTGCTTCGCACAAATCGCGCAGCGCCGCGTCACAACTTTCCTTCAGCGCCTCTTTCGAATCGCCATCCTTGGTTGCGTCAAAGGGCAGCACTTCAAACTTCGCGCAGTACCCCTTGAACCATTCCGTCAGGTCTCCCTCGTCATAGTGCGCGGAAAATCCAGGATGTTTCACGCGCACGACGGGCGCGTGCTTCTCATCTTTCGGAAGCGTCACGCAACAACGCTCCGCGATGCGACCCGCGTTGAGCAACGCTTCTTGCTCCTTCGGTGCAGGAAAGAGCGCGCTCATCTCTTCGGGGCTCTTGACGTAAATCTCTTCGGGGTATTTCAGCCGCCCCTCCTCGCCCTTCAGCTTCTGCATCGAGATGCAGCAGAGCGTGTCGTGGACATCATGATCTTCGCGCAGCAGGAAGTGCGCGTCATTGTCTACAACGAGTGGAAGTCCGCACGCCTCCGCGAGCGCGATCAGGTGCGGATTGATCTCCTCTTGCTCGGGGACATGACGCTGCAGCTCAATATAGAAACGCGGCTCGCCAGCTGCATTGGGCTTGAACACACTCGCGTGCCACTGCGCTTCTTCGACGGCGCGCTGCCAGTGTTCAAGTGCTTCTCCCGAATGCACTGCGCCCGCGCGAACAAACTGCGTCAAGTGAAACGCGATCGACGAACCGAGATGTCCGTTGATCGCGATGATGCCTTCGCCCCACTGCGTCAGCGTCGACTTGTCCATGCGCGGCTTGTAGTAAAAGCCTTGCAGATACGCGTCACTCGAAAGTTTGACGAGGTGCTTCCAACCCGTGAGATCTTCGGCGAGTAAAACGAGATGGAATCCACCGTCCTGCGCGCCCGTGTGCGTGCGATCGCGGCGATCACCATGCTTGCCATCGCGATCGGGCGCGACATACGCCTCGATGCCGAGAATCGGCTTGATGCCCGCGGCTTTCGCCTTCGAATAGAACTCATGCGCACCGAAAAGGTTGCCGTGATCTGTCACCGCAACCGCGCTCATCCCCAACGCCTTCACACGCGCGAGCAATCGATCAATCTTGTTTCCTCCATCAAGCAGCGAATACTCACTGTGCAGATGAAGATGCGCAAAGCACGGCGCGGAAGATCGCGCGATGGCTGGTGCCGAAGAAGAGGTGCCTTGCATGCGCCGATGGTACGCCCCCGCCGCGCACTTGCAAGCAGATTAGGGAGCGTCGTTTGAACTGCCTCGGACGCGAACATTTTCCCGCCCTGCATCATCAGGTCGGGAAAGATCACGGGTGCGATGCGCGGACGGCGTCAGGATCCGCAGCAGCATCCGCACCAGCGCGAAGGCGATGAAGAGCGCGACGACCACAATCACGCACGCGAGTCCGCACAAGAGCAGCGCGACGATCAAGAGTGCGACGGGGATGGCGAGCAAAATCGCGAGGACGCCATAGATCACACGACCGAACGCTGATCGCGGCGCGCGCGCAAATGGATTCGCTGCCCGAACGCGCTGCGCTGCGCTCTGTGCTTGTCCACCGAGATTGACGAAGCTGAACTTCATCACGCGAGCCATCGTTCGCGCATGGACTGCGTGAAGAGTCCTGGTGTTCCCTTCCCAATCACCGCATCTTCGACGCGCACAACAGGCAACACGCCCCAACTTGAGTTCGTCATAAAGATCTCGTCCGCGGCGACTACTTCTTCGATCGTGAGATTTCGAATGCGCACGCGCGCGGATTGCGTCAGCGCCCACTCCATCACCGCCATGCGTGTGCAACCCGGAAGCACAGGATGCAACTGCGTGACTTCGCCCTCCATCGCCTCATCATCTCCACGCGCGATCGGCGTGGAAAGCACGCCATCTTTGACGAGGAAGACATTGCTCACACTTCCCGCAGCGAGGAATCCCTGCGTCGAAAACCACAACGATTCAGTGCATCCAACCCGCGCTGCATGACCGAGTGCTTCGATACGCGGCCAGTACCAAAGTGATTTATGCGCAAGAAATCGATCGCTGTTGGAATGGCGACTCGCAGAAACGGTGACTGCCACGCCGCGTTCAAAGAGTTCTTCGGGATACGCCGTCGGCGGCTGCGCGACAATCATGATCGTCGGCGTACGCACTTCTTCGGTGCGATCTTCAGGCTTGCGCGTCCACGGCAAACCAAGATCGCCGCCGGTGACCGTGAGGCGAATGCGCGCATCACGCATGTCGTTCGCAGCGAGCGTGTCGAGCACGGCTTCACCAAGTGGGTCCACCCGTAGTGCCTCCGCGAGTCCCAACTCTTGCGCGCTCGTTTCAAGCCGCAAGAGATGCTGATCCATGCGAAGCACCGCGCCATCTCGCGCGAGCATCGTTTCGAAAAGACCAACTCCATGTTGTATGCCCGCATCAAGAACATTGATGCGCGCGTCGCTGCGATCGCAGAGTTGACCGTTTAACCAGATTTTCATGCGAGCAACTCCATCGCGCAATTCACTTTCCTTCAGTGATCACTGTGATGCGATATCGCTCGGGGGATCCGCCCGTCGCGTCAATGCCAAGCAAGATCGCGCGACCATCGCGCAGGCGAACCGTCGCTCCGTGCGTCGCTCCGGTGCCCGTCAAGTCGCCCTCAACAACATCGATCGTCGCACCATTGACTCCATCGACGCCGATCGTTCGCCCGAGAAATCCCGTCGCAACAGGTTCTGTCAATCCAAGCGGCTTTCCCTGCGCTGCGAGCACGAGCGACTCGTGCACAAACGCGCTCACGCTGTCGCGCGTGGGCATGTCGAGCTTTCCCGTCCACCAGAAAACGCCGACCGCGACTGCAGGTGCGAGCACGACGAGCACGATGCGGCGGAGTGGGTTGACGCGACGAAGGAACATTGGGGACGGGAAGGTAGCATGATGGCGGCTATTCCCATCGCCATTGAGTGCCTATGCAACATGCCTGTTCATCTTGTTCAACGGCAATTCCGCGAAGCGCGCGGCATTGGTCTGCATGCTTGCGGTCGTGGATTACGACGTGTCCACACTGCGGTATCGCGACTGTCGCCCGCAGCGCACGGAAGAATCGCGCCGCGCTTCGAGTCGCGTTTGATTTTTCGTCCATCACTGGTCGGATCGGTTTCGCGCTGCTCTTGTTTTTCGGAAGCTCGGTTTCACTCGTGATCTGCACCCACGCGTGGCTGACGCATGAGATGCTCAATTTTTGGCTGTACACAGCGTGGCTTCTCTTCAAGACTCCATACCTTCTTTTCTGCATACTCGGTGGGCTCGGCGTCTGCATCGCTTCCCCACACCTCAGCTACCGCCAGCGGGTTTTTCGCTGGTCGATCGTCGCGGTTCCACTTGCGTCCTTCTTTCTGCTGTGGCACATGGCTACCTCGATGGGGATGAATTTCAGTAGCCATATGATCGATGCTGCGATGTTTGGGCTTGCGCTGACCCTCCTCGCCGTCGTACTTGGAAGCGCGCTTATGCTTGATCGCTTCGTCAATCGAGCAGCGCGGCGAAAAAACCGTGCCCGCGTGCGCGCGCTCTTCGGGCGAGAATGAAACCTGCTGTTGAGATCCACCACATGACAAGCACCACTCCTGCGCACGCCGATGATGAGACCACGCGAACTGATCGCGTCGTCTTGGGCGATCGATTGTGTGCCGCATGCTTGCATCCGATGGCAGGCAGTCCGATCGAACGGCATCTCGCGAGCAAGATCCTCTTCGCGCGATGTATGGAGTGCGGAACACCGAGCCCTCTGCTCGAGTATCCAACCGCAACTCCGTGGATCCGACAGTTGCAAACGCTCGCCACGAGTGCGGTGCTCATGCTTGCGCTCTTCTTCCTCATGGTGCAGGTTCTCCTGTGCTTGGGTTGCGTCGTGTTCATGAAGATGGTGCCCTTGGAGTTTCTCATCAAGCGTTTCTTCACGGCGGGCAAAGAGATTTTGCCAGTGAACGCAAGCGTCAGTTACTACTCCCTCGCAGATATTGAGTGGGTGAACAGCGCGGACGGCGGAGCGTTACTGGCATCGAGTTGTGACCTCTGGAGTTTTGGCATTCCCCTCGTGCCCATCGGGTGCCTCGGGCTGCTGCCCGCGATCTTTAGCGGCATGCTCGGAGGCGTGATATTTATGCGTGGAAGTTGGGTGCGGCGCATCGCGATGGGCAATCTCGCGACGGTGGCGTTCTGTATCTTCTGGTACGTGTCCGCAGACGATATGAGCCAACTGTTGAATACACCTCTGTGGGCGCAAAATTTGCAACCAACTTGGGAAGATGTGATCGCTGCCTACACACATACTTCACGCATGACGCTGGCAGCGATGACGCTCTGGATCGGGAGTCTCTTGGGCACGGCGATCGGACCAAGCGCGCTCCGACTTCTCGCGACCACTGTCCTTCCTCCCCGTGAACGCAATCTCGTCGCGTGGATCTGGACTTTCGCGGGCAAGTCCGTCCCGAATCGCTAATCACGCTCCTATCAGTTTCGCGCTGCATTCGCGCGAGATTTTCTTCGCGCCCCTACGCGCGCGGACGGCTATCCTTCGCCCCTCTCATGCCGATCATCACGCTCTCCAATCTTCGCTACACCATCGGCACTCGCGTCCTTCTTGACGGCGCCGCGGGTGCGGTTGAACCCACTGAAAAAATTGGGCTCGTGGGAAGAAACGGTTGCGGCAAGAGCACGCTCCTCAAGCTCATCGCAGGAAAACTGCAGCCTGATTCTGGCTCGGTGCAGATCGCGCGCGGAACGTCGATCGGATACCTCGAGCAGGATCCAAAGATTCCGACCGAGGGGACTCTGCTTGAAGCAGCGATGGACGCGTTTGCGGATCGCGATCGTTTGCAAGTTGAACTTGAGCATGTGTATGAACTGATGGCGCACGCGCAAGGTGCGGAACTTGATCGACTCATGACGCGTCAAGTGCATCTTGATGAAGCGCTTGAGCGCGCGGGTGGATACGCGGTGGAGCATCGTGTCGAAGCGATGCTGCACGGACTTGGTTTCACCGATGCAGACTTCACCCTTCCCGCATCGGGATTGAGTGGCGGTCAACGCGCGCGCTTGGGACTGACGCGATTGCTACTCAGCGAGCCAGACATTCTGCTTCTCGATGAGCCGACGAATCACTTGGATATCGCTGGTCGCGAATGGCTCGAAGATTTTCTCGACACCGAATTCGGCGGCGCAGTGTTGCTCGTTTCCCACGATCGTTGGTTGCTTGACAGAGTCGTCCATCGCATCATCGAGATCGATCGCGGCGTCATCTGTGAGTATCCGGGGAACTACAAGGCGTTCCGCGCGCTGCGTGCTGAGCGACGACTCTCGCAAGAGCGTGTGCTCGAGAAGCAGCAGGACAAGATTCGCTCGGAGCAGGCGTACATTCTGAAATACAAAGCGGGTCAACGCGCGCGACAAGCAAAGGGTCGCGAGACGCGACTCGAGCGGTTCATTGACACGAATGTGCAGGAAATCGCGCCTGAAATGGGCTCGATGGCGCTCGAACTCCCGAAGCCACCCGAGCTGGGCGACTTTGCGTTTGTCGGCGAAGGACTGTCGAAAGCCTACGGCAGTCGCGTGCTCTTTCACGATCTCAATTTCGTCGCAAAGCCTGGCGATCGCATCGGCATCATCGGGCCTAACGGCGCAGGGAAGACGACGCTCGTGCGCGCAATCTTGGGCGACCTCGAACTAGACGCTGGCACAATCAAACTGAGCCCGCGTCTTGAAGTTGGCTGGTTCCGCCAATCGCATGCGCATCTTGATCGCATGCTGAAAGTCTACGAGTATCTGCAATCCACGATTCGTTCACTCGAAGGTGGACCGCGACCGAGCGAACAAGAAGCGCGCAATCTCGCAGGCGCGTTCATGTTCACAGGGAGTGAGCAAGAGAAACTTGTCGGTGATCTTTCTGGTGGTGAGAAGGCGCGACTGGTGCTCGCCTCACTCGTCGCGAGTTCGAAAAATCTGCTTGTTCTCGATGAGCCGACGAACCACTTGGATATTCCAAGCGCGGAGCGGCTTGAAGAGGCGCTCACGGGATTTGGCGAAGGTCGCAATCGCTCAGGCGTTGTGCTTCTGATTAGCCACGATCGTGCACTGCTCGAGCAGGTCTGCCAGAAACTGCTCATCATCGATGGTGACGGAAACACCAGCGTCTTCGAGGGTCCGTACTCGGCGTACAGCCGCAAGCAGAAGGAACTCGCAGCCAAGGAAGCGAGCGCTGCTGCCGCGGCGAAAAAGACTTCGTCCAAGCAAGAGATCAAGCCTGCGCACAAGGTTGCAGTCCATGCTCCAGTGCAACGTGCTGTTGCGCCAACACCTGTTGCAACGAAAGATCGTGCGAACAAAGCGCCGCGCGCACGCGGACCACACCAAGCAATTTCGCAAGAACGGCTCGAAGCTCGGCTCGCGGAACTTCCGTTCGAGATCGAAGGGATCGATCTCGAATTCGGAAACGCATCGATCGCGAGCGATCCCGCAAAGTCACAAGCACTCATGCAGAAGCGTGAAAAACTCCGTCTCGAGCTCGAAGGGCTTGAAGCGGAGTGGATGCGTCGCGCGGAGTGATACAGCGACAGAACGGCTGTTCAGTCACGCTCTACAAATGCAATGAAAAACCCGCTCTATAAAGCGGGTTTGTTCTTGAAACACCAGCGCGTGATGCGCGTGTTCTTGTCCGATCACACATTCGATCGAACGCGCAGCACCACGTCGCCGTTCGCCGCGGCCAGTTCGAAGACCTTGCCGAAATCCGCCGCGGGGATGCTCGCGAAATAGCCAGCACAAGCACCCTTGCTCGCAACACAGGTTCCGATGTTGTGCACCGCACCCGATTCATCTTTCGTGCGGAGCACGAGCGTCGCGCCTTCCTTTAAGCCAAACGCCACGATCGCGATCGTGCCTGAACTCGCATCGAGATAAAGAACGCCGCTCGCCTTGCCGCCTGCGGCTGTTGCGCTCAACAGATACGGCGTCGACCCATTGAAATCATGCCCTTCAAAGCCAGGCGCAAGTTCCGCAAGGTGGGCAATCTCTTGATTGAATCGATTGCTATTCACTGCTTCCGCAAGCACGCGAATACTCTCGATGCTGCGCGCGTTGAACCACAGCGTGACGGCCAGTCCTGCTGCGAAAAAGAGCGCAGCTGCGCGCCAGAAAGATTGCGCAAACGGCGCTCGCGTGCGCTGTGCAATCTCTCCTCGCAGTGCGCCCAACTCCTCGGAAACTGTGTGACCTGAGGCGTTGCTCATCTCGCGCGTGACTTCGCGCTTTTCGTCTCGGCCAATGCGCGCGATCGTCGCAGGGCGTGCCGCTTCTTCCGCCGCGTGCATGACGCGGGCAATGGTTCGCAGCCGCAACGACGGTACGGGCGACTCGCTCGTCTGAAACTCTGGAATCGTCGCAGCGATTTCTTGGATCCGAACAATCTCTGCTTGCAACTGTGGCGTCGCTTGCTGAAAGCCTCGCGAGAATCGCGCGGTATCGACTTCGTCGAGCAAGCCATGTGCGTCGAGCAATGCATGCTCGAGCAGTTGGTCGCGATTGAAGTATTCTGAATTCGTCATTGCTGCTTCTTCTATTCGCGTTCGATCCGTCATGATCTCAATACATTCCAGCTGCGCGCTGCGCAGTCGTCATCTAGCCTGCTCGAGCGCAAGTGCTCCATGTTTTCCAATACGGAAATCTCTCGAACCTGTTCCATCGCTGCAGCGAGATCGACCAAAATGGCGTGAAATCAGCATCTCCTCGAGTGCAGAACCCATGCACGAGTTTGCATTTGCTCATACGCGGCCACTTCCTCGATCATTCAGCGCGCGCTCGCGGAGCTTCCCAAGTCCGCGACTCAGCGCACTTTTAACAGTTCCTAACGGGGTCTCCAATTGAGTCGCGATCTCACGCAGACTGAATCCGTGCAGATACGCGCGCTCGATAACCGCGCGCTGCAGGTCCGGAAGATCGCGCAGTCGATGCGCCAACTTCGCGCGCTCCTCTAGTGAACTCTCCTGCTCTTTCGCAGTCTTGTTCGGATCTTGCAGCTTGATCCCAATCTCGTCCACACCGAGTCGCTCTGCACGAACAGTTTGTTTCCGAAGCCGGTCGATGAGTAACCGGCGGGTGATGAGCATGACCCACGTCACAAGCTTTGCTCGATGCGGATCGAAACGGTCCGCAGTTCGCCACAACCGCACAAAAACCTCCTGCGAGGCGTCTTCTGATTCCGCAGCCGAATACAGCACCTGCCGGCAGGATTTGTAAACGAGAGCTCCAAATCGGTCGTACAACTCACCAACCGCCCGTTCATCGCCGCTGGCGACTTCTTGCATCAGCCGCCAATCGTCGCTGGTCGGATCGGGATTGGTTGAATCGGGTTGCATGGAGATCTACGCAAAGTTCAGAGGTTTGAGCGAGGCGGGCCGCTTCAGCATTCTCGGTGCTTCTGATGCATGGAGAAGAGGAAGCGTGGGAATTTTACCACTCTCGAGTGCCGATTCGCATCATTTCCTGCCAAAGCGTCCGTTTCTGGGTTACTCTGAGAGGCGCAAGGCGCTGAACTCGGATCTGTTTGAGATTCGAATTTGAGTAAAGGCGTTTCCTCGGTGACTCACTACCTGGATCCACATCCCTCTGCGATGCACACGCTACGAACGGTAGCGTTGCCCCTATCTCCACCCCTATCTCCGCCATTCTGCTTCTGCAAGAAATCCGCCCGCCGCGGACGCAACACGCGCGCATTTACACTCGTTGAGTTTTTGGTCGTCATCAGTATCGTTGTGATTCTTACCTCGATGTTGATGCCAGCGCTCAGTCAGGCGCGACGCGCAGGTGCGCGCCTCGAATGCCTGAACAATATGCGGCAAATCGGAGCGGGGCTGATCACCTACGCGGACGATTGGAACAATCGACTTCCGCCATCATCCTATGCACCGACAACCTCGCCGCGCATCGGCGAAATGCTGTGCCTCACGACATCAGTTTCGAATGGCGAAGCGAAGCTAGATGGATTGGGTTTGTTGCTTTCGCGAATGGGTGGCTACGTCACCGATGAACGCTGTCTCTATTGCCCATCGCATCACGGGCACCATGACTACGAACGATACGTGCCTGAGTTTGCGCATGCCTCGTTCTCACAACGGGTCTTCTCCAACTATCAGTATCGCGGCGATATGGACTACACAGATATACTTCGTCCGCGCCGCCGTTCTGATCCGCTTGGCTCCCGCACGATCCTTCTCGCCGATGGATTCCGAACGCGAACCGACTTCAATCATCGCACCGGATCCAATCGATTGAAGGGTGACGGCTCGGTGGATTGGTGGGTCGACGCGGGTCAATTCGTGGTGTCCAACACCCCTTCTGCCGATGACGATTCCGCTCCGCCGCCACCCATGCTTGAGTTGTATCTTGCGATTTGGAAGCGCATCGATCAGACGCCGCAAGATTGATGCGTTTTACGGCGCATCTGCGGGAACCAGATCGACAACCTGAAATGCGTGCCGACCACTGCCGGGGTCGACGACTGCGCTTCGCACCGAAGTCCATCGTGCGCCAATGAGTGTTAGGTCAATGTGAAAGACCGGCGCGTGTCGTGGAAAGGTCGCGCCCCAACCGCTGCCGCTTTCGCTGAACGATTCGCGAAAGCCTGGATAGAGCGCGCCGAGAGATGCACTTCCCCGCGGAATATTGAAATCGCCCACCGCGATGTCAGGCGTGTCAGCGCGGAGCGATGCAAGATCGCGTTTGACGCTCTCCGCAAGCGCGTAACGAGGAACATCCATGGAGGATGGAAAATCGAGAGCTTCAATCACGAGTCGATGGGCGAGCGCTTCGACGACAAACTTTGAGACGTGACGACCATCCTGCGCGAGCAACGGCATCGCTTCCACGATGGGCACGCGAGCGAGTGCTGCGAATCGGCCCGCGCGCACCAGTTCATACCCCGCTGCACTAAACAATTGCGCGTTGCCATCACGAAGCAGCGCGCCTGGATCTGTAAGCACAATCACATCCGCATCCGCGCGAAGCAACGATGCAATCGCCGATTGCGCGGTGCGGGAAGCAGGTGCGGATGCGTTCCAATGCACGAGGCGAAAACTTCCCGCGGGCCGAGGCTTCGCACCTCCCCAATCAAGGAGCACGCTGCGAAGCGCGAGGACGAGTGCGAATCCAAGCAGCGACCACGCGAGCTTCGACTTCCGTTGAAATCCGACGACGAGAATGCAAAACGCCACGCAAGAAAGCGCGAACCAGCGTCGAGGCAACCACCACAACGCTTGCAAATTCGCGATGCGATCCGTGAGTAACTCGGAGACGAGAAATGCGGCGACAACCGTGATCGCAAGGAGTGCAGCGGCGCGCGCGAAGAACAGCAGCACGCGATCGAATCCACTCAAGTCGATTGCTCCGCAGCGTTCGTCGCGAGAGACTCCGCGAGTGGCAGTGCCCTCGATGTGCCCACCGCGAGCCCGCCTTTCATACCAACATCGCGTCCGACATTCCATGCGATCGCGCTTCCATCAAAGCTCATCGCGCGCGCTCCCGCTTCGACTGCGATCAGCGCGCCGCCCGCGTGATCCCAAAGTGCCGCGCCGCCCGCGCTCTGCGGTGTCAAGACAAGATCCGCATCACCTCGTGCCACGAGCGCATACTTCGCCTGACTCTCTGCGTCGACCCAATCGACACGCATGTCGCGAGAGGCAGCGCACGCAAGAACACGCGCGCGCCAGGCAGACCTCGCGTTCGAACTCGGCGCACTTGCAACGCGCACAGTCATCTGCATCGAATCACGCGATTGCAGGCGTTTCCAATCGGACTTCTCGCGGATCGAAATCGGACGCTCGAATGAACCACGACCGCGAACTGCCGCCTGCGTCACGCCATGTTCCACCGTCGGAAGCGCGTTCACCGCAAACTCCAGCGCGCCCTGTTCCACGAGCGCGAGGCAGACGCACCAATGCCCGCCGCGCACGAAACTGCGAGTGCCGTCGATGGGATCGAGAATCCAGAAGCGGTCTTCCGTTCCTCGCGCAATGCGTTGCACAAGTGAGGGAAGAAAACTCTGCTCGGTGATCCGTGAAGTTGGTTCAAGCGCACGCAACACCTCCATGACAACACCGAGACCGCCTGCGAGTGCATGCAGTGAATCTGCGGTTTCTTCCGCAAGCGCCGGCGCATCATCGATGCTCGCCAACAGGTCGAGCGCGAGTGCCTGTATGGCCACGTCCACCGCCGTCACGATGGAACCGTCAGACTTCCGCGCGATCGCTGATTCGGTCAATGACTCGCGCAGCGACTGGGCTGCAACGGCCCACCGTTCTATCGCGTCCACGAGAATCCCGTAAGGCGCGTGATCGAGAAAAGTCTTGGAGTGGGCAGTCATAAGTAAGGCGCGATTGGACGGGAATCAGGATGGAGGTTGTAGCAGCGATGCGTCGCCGGAGCGCACCCGTGCCAGATTGGCAGGTGAATTCCGATCGCGGCGCATTCCGACGCACACGACGTAGCGTTTAAGCGGCGAATCGCACTCGCGAAGTTGGCATTCGAGTTGCCTTCTCGAGAGCTCGCTCTTGGCAACCCCAAGGCGAAAAGGAATTCACACTTATGTCTACTTCAAAGATCATCGGAATTGACCTCGGTACTACGAACTCGGTCGTCGCCATCATGGAGGGCGGCCAACCCAAGGTGCTCATCAACGCACAGGGCAATCGCACGACTCCATCCGTTGTCGGATTCACCGACAAGGGCGAGCGACTTGTGGGGCAACCTGCGAAGCATCAGCAAGTCACGAACCCCAAGAACACCGTCTTCTCGATCAAGCGATTCATGGGTCGCCGCGTCGATGAAGTTCGTGAAGAACAAACGCACGTGCCCTACACGATCGTCGGCACCGGCGATGACCTCGTGAAGGTCGACATTCGCGGCAAGCAATACACCTCGCCCGAAATCAGCGCGATGGTCCTGCAAGAACTCAAGAAGGTCGCCGAAGATTATCTCGGCGAGAAGGTGGATCGCGCAGTCATCACCGTCCCCGCGTACTTCAACGACGCACAGCGCCAGGCGACGAAGGATGCGGGTGAAATCGCAGGTCTCAAGGTCGAGCGCATCATCAATGAGCCAACCGCTGCAGCGCTCGCGTATGGCCTCGAAAAGAAGAAGAACGCGCGCATTGCAGTGTTCGATCTCGGCGGCGGTACGTTTGATATCTCCATCCTCGATGTCGGCGATGGCGTGTTCGAAGTGCTCGCAAGTAACGGCGATGGACACCTCGGCGGCGATGACTTCGATCAACGCTTGATCAACTTCCTCGCTGAAGATTTCCGCAAGAAGGAAGGCATTGACATCCGCACGGATGCAATGGCACTCCAACGTCTCAAGGAAGCAGCAGAGAAGGCGAAGATTGAGCTCTCGACGCAACTTGAGACGAGCGTCAATCTCGCGTACATCACTGCTGATCAGAACGGACCGAAGCATCTTCAGACCACGATCACTCGTGTTGGTTTCGAGTCGATGTGCGCGGATCTCTTCGCGCGTCTGCGCGGCCCTTGCGAGCAAGCGATTCGCGATTCCAAGTTGAGCGCGACCGACATCGAAGAAGTTGTCATGGTCGGCGGTTCCATTCGCATCCCGAAGGTGCAAGAGATCGCGAAGGAAATTTTCCAAGCGAAGACACTTGACCGTTCCATCAATCCTGACGAAGTCGTCGCCATCGGCGCTGCGATTCAGGGCGGCGTCTTGATGGGCGAGGTGAAGGATGTGTTGCTGCTCGATGTCACACCACTCTCGCTTGGTGTGGAAACTCTCGGCAGCGTCATGACCACACTCATCCCTCGCAACACCACGATTCCTACGAGTAAGAAGGAGATTTTCTCCACCGCGAGCGATGGTCAGACTTCGGTCACGATTCATGTCTTGCAAGGCGAACGACAGATGGCATCGGACAATCGCACGCTGGGGCGATTCGATCTCACTGGAATCTCATCCGCACAGCGCGGTTCGCCGCAGATTGAAGTGGAGTTCGCACTCGATGCCAACGGCATCCTGAATGTGAGCGCCACGGACAAGGCGACCAACAAGAAGCAAGAAGTCAAGATCACGGGATCCTCTGGACTTTCCAAGGATGAAGTCGAGCGCATGAAACGCGAAGCAGAAGAGAATGCGGCGAGCGACAAGGTTCGACGCGAGCTCGTCGATCTCAAGAATCAGGCAGAGCAGTTGGTCTACGGCACAAAGAAAGCACTCGCTGAGCATGGCGAGCGCGTGCCCCCAGCACTTCGCGGCACGATCGAAAGCGCAGCAGCAAATCTCGAAGAGCGCATCAAGAGTGATGACAAGGCCGCGATCGAAGCAGCGATGAAGCAACTCAACGATGCAAGCGTCGAACTCGGCAAGATTCCTGTCGAAAGCAACGCAGGAGCAGCCTCAGGCGCGACAGCAGCAGCCGATGCGAACTCAGCAAAGAAGGACGACGTGATCGACGCGGACTTTGAAGTCAAGGACGCGTAAGCAACCTACACCAACCACCCTCCAGTAAATGAAGGGCGCGTAGAAACCGAAAACCGTCTCTACGCGCCCTTCTTCTGTGTTCGACCAGCTCCCGTCGAAGTGATGAACCTACTGCATTGCCGTATACATAATCTTCGACAACCACGCGGCTGCGAGCAGCATCACGGGGAGTGAAATGGTGGCTGCTCGGTCTGAAATCGCGCAGATCCGAGTGAGGCTGACGAACAGCATCACAATGCTGAGGCAGCAGCAGAAAAATGCTGCGACGCCGACTACCTCCATGTTTGCGAGACCAAGAATCGCCGCCAGAACAGCGACCAGACCAAATGGAAGCAGTGCCGATCCCGCGATGAATGCAGCTGCTGCCGCCCCACCAACACTTCGACACGCCGACTGGATGCAAAAACTCGCTGCCGCGAGTCCGATGAATGGCACGGCTGCGACGAGGAGAAACTCCATGAAGCGACCAAACCCATGAGACTCTCCGTAGTTAGGCACAAGGCGATACAGACTGAATGCGATGCAGAACGCGAAGAGCACACCGAATGCGATTCCAACTCCCATCGCTCGAGACTGTCCGAGACTCTCGAACACGGTGGACAAACTTCCGACGGGATTTTGCGCGAGCTGCGTGAGTGATCGCTGCGCATCCTGACAAGCAACTTTCAATTTGTTCCCCTCTGTTGCAGTTGAACTCGCGGACGCGGTTGCGAAACCGCAACTAGGGCACGCGAGGGCACCGCTCGGAGTATCCGCTGCGCATTTTTGACAAAACATAAAGTAGTTTTCCTTTCGGTTTTCCTGACAGAAAAGGTCAATCAGCAACGCCACGCTTCCCTCAATTCCTCAAGAAGCCTCAACCCCCAAATCCTAACACAAACTGCGACTGCCATTCGTTCTCCACTGGCGCTACTCCATTGACCGAAGACATCGCGCCTCCAAAATTACGCTTCATTCGAGTCGCGGCGATCTACGTATGGCGCGCTGAAATCTACGGTTGTGCAACGCCAACCTCGTGCATGAAGGGCACGCGCCCTTTGGCTGCATCCCGTAGGATCCATTTCTCATGCGCGTTGGAATGCAATCCGTCAAAGGCATCCCTGTCTCCCCGGGGATCGTCATGGGCAGAGCGATCGTGCTCGGTCATGCGGAGACGCATGTGCCGCGCCGCGAAATCGAAGCGGATGCGATTGAAGCCGAAGTCGCACGATTGGACGACGCGCTCCGCGCTGCAGTGGATGAACTTGGCGTACTGCGTGATCGCACTGAAGCGCAAATTGGTCGGGATGCCGCGAAGATCTTCGGATTTCACCTCGGCCTGTTGCAAGATCCCACCCTCCTCGCACCGATGCGCGCGCGCATTCGCGACGACCGTGTCAATGCAGAAATGGCTGTTGCGGATGCGTTCCAAAAACTCGCCGATCAGTTTCGCGCGCTCGGCAGCGAGATGTTCAGCCAGAAAGCGAATGACGTCCTCGATCTCGATCGTCGCGTGCTCGCGAAGCTCATGGGCGAAGATGAAAACCGCATCGCAACACTGACCGAACCGACGATCGTCATCGCACACGAGCTGACGCCTTCGCAGACTGCCGGCATGGATCGCACGCTGGTGATCGGCATCGCGACGGACCTTGGAGGACGCACGAGTCACACTTCGATCGTCGCGCGCGCGATCGAGATTCCTTGCGTCGTTGGTTGCAGCCGCGTCATGGGACGTGTGTCTGACGGTGACATGGTCATCATCGATGGCGACACAGGCGTCATCATCGTGCGCCCTGACGCACGCACCATTGCGGAATACACGATTCAGCAAGAACGCTTTTCCGTCTATCGCAGCATGTTGCGCAACACTGCGCTGCTTGAGCCTGTGACGAAAGATGGCACGCGCATTCAATTGCTCGGGAACATTGAGTTTCCGCATGAAGTGGAGAGCGTGTTCGCCAACGGCGGCGATGGCGTTGGGTTGTATCGCACAGAATTCCTCTTCCTCACCAGCGATCACGAACCCACAGAAGAAGAGCAGTTCGCTGCGTACAAGCACACGATTGAATTGCTGAAGGGTCGCCCTTGCACGATTCGAACGCTCGATCTTGGCGCCGACAAGTACACGCAGCAACGCGCGGCTGAACCAGAACGCAATCCGTTCCTCGGACTTCGTTCGATTCGTTACTGCCTGCAACACAAAGCGCTCTTCAAGACGCAACTTCGAGCAATTCTCCGCGCCAGCGCGTTTGGCCCGTTGAAATTGATGTTCCCACTCGTCTCTACGGTGATGGAATTGCGGCAAGCGCGACTCATCTTCAATGATGTGTGCGAGGAACTCTCCGAAGAAGGCGTTCGTTACGACCCCAACATTCCAATTGGCATCATGGTCGAGACGCCAAGTGCGGCGCTGATGGCGAACGCCTTCGCAAAAGAAGTCTCCTTCTTCTCGATTGGCACGAATGATCTCATCCAGTACACGCTTGCGGTCGATCGAGGCAATGAGCGTGTCGCGCACCTCTATTCAGGTGCGAGCCCTGCTGTGCTCTACCTCGTCAAAACCGTCGTCCGCACGGCTCGCCGCGCGGGCATCGACTGTTCTTTGTGCGGTGAAGTCGCAGGCGAGGCGATTTACACGATGTTGCTCATTGGGCTTGGGCTCCGTACACTCTCCCTTGTCCCGAGTCAGATTCCGCTTATCAAGCGAGTGATCCGCTCGACGACAGTTGAACAATGCGAAGAGCTAGCCCGCCGGGTTGGTTCCTTCGATTCTGAGCGGCAGGTTCTCAACACCCTCCGCGATGAACTTCGGAAAGTTGATCCTGGGTCCTTCGCTGGCTGGATAGCCGAGTAGGAACCTTGGGTCAAAATGAACATGTGGCTGACCACGAAGCATGGGCGTGCGCGATAGAGCATGCGCCCGACTTTGGGTGAGCAAGTCAACGGTATCCGCAGCAGCGCGAGTGGCGCATTGCCCTTTGCGAACTCCCGATCGCTCCTCCAGTTTGGACGAGACACGCATCGAGAATTCGCGAGGCTGCCGCGGAAAGGATGCAGAAACGAGAAGCGTTCGCGCTTCCTCACTTCATCCGTCCCTCCGCCGAGCGCGTCTCTCGACACGCTTGCGCGAATGTTGGGCGGCGCGCGATAAGGATTCATTCCTCACTCGCACGGAAGCGTCTCTGCATCGAACCTTTTGCGCGACTCGATCGTTGCAGAAGCGTTCATCGTCCTGATGTGTGCGCTCGGAGCGCACGCGAAGCACAGGGCAATACCTTCGACTCGCCCAAACTTCTGTGGCCCTCCACTTCCCAATTGGGAGGCGTTGGCATTCTTGCCACACGACCACCCCGAGTGCTGGCAATGCCATTGCACTTGATGCACAGAAGGAAGGCGTCTGATGACAGAGTACGAAAACGACGGAAAGTCCCGAGAGAACAGCAGCAAGACACAACGCGAGATCGATGCAGCTGATGTTGCAGGAGAACGCGACGAAAAACGCGCAGAAGAACGCGTTGAAGAATTTTTGGCGGAAGCTGGAGTCCCTGAACTTGATGATGCGGAAGTGAGCGATGCACATCCATCGGAGTGGACCGGCGCAAGCCCAGCGCTTCTCGATGAACCGCCCGCGCATGAGTGGAATCTCGAAGCATGGGAATCTGCCGCGACTGCGTTCCGCGCTGAAGCGACGGAAGATGCGGAGGACGCGGATGTGTCCGACGAAACAACGCACGATCTCCTCGATGAGCATGACGCAGCGGAAGATGAAAACGACGACAACGCAGAAGGCAGCGAGCTTGACGATGCCGCAACCGACGAATTGACGGAAGTGGATGCGTCCGCTGCGACTGTTGAAGGCGCGACGGATGCGGCGACAGATGGCAAGCGTCGACGTCGGCGTCGTGGTGGACGTGGTCGACGTCCAGAGCGAGAAAAGGACGGCGCGCCTGCAACGGAAGGTGGTCGTCCCACTGCTGCCGCGCGTCCTGCAGTGCAGACTGAAACGCACGATGAAGATGCGAGTGACGCTCCGCGGCGTCGCGCAGCACCTAAGCCCAAGGTTCTCATTCTTGTGAATGACAATCCCGGCGAAGAGATGCGCATCGCGATCATCGAGAACAACACGCTCGCGCAGTATTTCTCGGAGCGCGCCGCCACTGCAACCAACGTTGGCAGCATCTACAAAGCGCGTGTCCTCAACGTCGAGCCTGCAATTCAAGCGGCATTCGTCGACTTCGGCGAAGGCGCCAACGGATTCCTCCACGTCAGTGATCTGCACCCGAAATATTTTCCTGGCGAAGAGCGCACGGAAAAAGTTGGGCGAAAGATTCCGCGGCACGATCGACCGATGATGCAGCACGCGCTCAAGCGTGGACAAGAAATTCTTGTGCAAGTCCTCAAGGAAGGTCTCGGTTCGAAGGGACCAACCGTCACGAGTTACCTCTCCTTGCCCGGACGCTTGCTCGTGATGATGCCCGACATGGACAACATCGGCGTGAGCCGAAAGGTTGATGACGAGGATCAAAGGCGCGCGATGCGCAAGATTCTCGACTCGCTCGAATTGCAAGAAGGATTCGGATTCATTCTGCGCACCGCAGGATTCGATGCCACTCGCACCGAGCTCATGCGCGACGCGCAGTACCTCACGCGACTTTGGCAGCAGTTGGAGAAACGCATGCACGCAGTGGGTGCGCCTTGCCAGTTGTATGCAGAAGGCGACGTGCTCTTGCGCACGATTCGTGACGGCATTGACGGCGATGTCGAAGCCATCATCGTCGATAGCGAAAGCGCATTCCGCCGCGCGAAAGCCTTCCTTGAAGTCGTCGCACCTCGCGCGAGCGAATTGCTTCGTTACTGGGATCGCAGCACGCCGCTCTTCTACGCGTTTGATATCGAACGACAGATTGATCTCATTCACTCCCGCGAAGTGCCCCTGCCCTCCGGCGGCGCGCTCGTCTTCGATCAAACCGAAGCACTCGTCGCCATCGACGTGAACAGCGGACGATCGCGTTCGGCACGGGATTCAGAAACGAACGCATTCAACACGAACGCGGAAGCTGTCGACGAAATCTGCCGTCAGTTGCGCCTCCGCGATTTGGGTGGACTCGTCGTGGCGGATCTCATCGACATGCGGTCGCCCAAGCACCGACGCGATATCGAAGAGCGTGTGCGAACGAACCTTCGCAAGGACCGCGCGAAGTACACCGTCGCGCCGATCTCTGAATTCGGCATCCTTGAACTGACGCGCCAACGCATGCGACCAAGCATGCGCAAGACGCACTATCACGATTGTCCCGCATGCGCGGGCACGGGCGAGCTCCGCAATCCCGAAGCAGTCGCGAGCGATGCGATGCGTCGGCTCGCGGCGATCTTGGATCTTGATCGCGTTCGACGGGTCGAGATTGTCGTTGGAAGCCGCGTCGCTGCAACGATGCTTTCCACGAAGCGCCGCGCGCTGGTAGAGATTGAAGACGAGTTTGGCAAGTCTGTTTCTGTGCGCATCAGCGATGCCATTCCGCCTGATCGCGCGGACTTCTACGCGTACGACGATCGAGATACGGATCTCGAACTCGATCGCATGCCGCGACTCGATCGACCAACGATTTCGAAACTTCCTGCGGCGCTCGCCGCAAGCGACGACGCTGAAGGCGACGAGATGGAAGAGAGCGAGCCAGGCGAAGGTGGAGGTCGCCGTCGTCGACGACGACGACGAAAGCCAGCGCCTGCGGATGCCACTGCGCTCATTCTTGCAGGAACGTTCGATGATCTTCCTGATCTTGATGCCGCAGAGCCGACCGTCGCGGAAGCACTCAAGCGCGACGCGATCAAGCGTGGACAAGAAGCGACAGCGCGCGCAGAGGTTGAAGCGCGTGCTCGACGTGAAGCGAAGGAACGCGCCTCACGCGAAGAACTCGCCGAACACGAGCGTGCGCTTGCCGAAGCACGCGCTGCGGCTCGCATGCGTGCGCATCAACGAGCGGTTGGAGAAGCGCTCGCGCTCCGCTCAACGAGTGATGTCGTCAAGGTCTTCGAACTTGCGAAGGAACTCACGCAGGCAAGTAAGGACGTGCTCGCGCTCTGCCTTGAGATTGGTCTTGGCAAGAAGAGCCACATGACAAAGCTCACTGGTGCGGAGGCGGATTCAATTCGCACGCATTACGGCGCGTTGCCCATGCCTGAGCCTGATGCGGAGCGGTTGGAGGCATTGACGGAAGAAGAACTCGCCGCAGTCGATGCGGAGTTCGCTGCGCGTCATCCTCAGCAGCAACAGCCGAAAATTGCGGGAATTGCAGCACAGAATGGTGATGACCGTGATGATGCGGGTCCCGAGCAAGGTTCTGCTCAGGGCGGGCGCAAGCGACGAGGTCGTCGACGCGGTCGACGAGATCGAAACGATGAGCCAAGCGGCGCACCAAGCGCAAGCAATGCGCCGCCGACTAAAGGCGAGAACGATGCATCATCTTCTGGTGCCGATGCGTCGAGCGATGCACCAACGGATGGCGCAGAGGGCGGCGCTCGCAAGCGTCGACGTCGACGGGGCGGACGTGGTCGTTCACGCGACGGCGAGCGACCGGAAGCGGGCGCCTCTGCGGATCAACCACAAGCGGAAGCAGGCGAAAGCGCTGCGCCCAAGCAGGCGACTCCGCCCGAGAGTGAAGGCGGCGGTCATGCAGGCGCGCGACGAGGTCGAAATCGACGCGGTCGTGGTGGCCGAGGTGGTCGTGGCGGAAGCGGAGATGAACAACGTTCGCCGCGTGAAGATCGTGGCGCAGCGCCCAAAGATCGTCCAACGCCTCCACCTCGCGCATCGTCACCTGCTCCAGCACCACCTCCAGCGTCTGCGGCAGCGGCAGCAGCGCCAGCCAAGCGCGGACTCTACGCACGCAATCGGAAACTCGCACCAGGCGAGCGGCCGAAGGGTGACGATCGCTAATGCAGCGACGCGTGTTCATTCTTGGTTCGACAGGATCGATCGGAAAGAACACGCTCGAAGTCATCCGAGATTTTTGCGCGCAACGCACGCGTGGCGTTGCGCGCACGCCTACCGCGTTTGAAGTGATTGGACTCAGCGCGCACCGACACGCCGATGCGCTCGCTGCTCAGGCGCAGGAGTTTTCGTGCAGCGCTGTGGCGATCACCAACGACGCGAACAATGCTGTTTTTCCGGCACATTGCCGCGTTTTTCGAGGAGCGCAGGCGAGCTGTGAGATGCTGCAAGCGCTCGCGCGACGTGGCGACCTCGTCGTCGTCGCGATCGTCGGCGCCGCGGGCATCGCGCCCACATTGACCGCGCTCGCGCAAGGGTGCGACATCGCGCTTGCGAACAAGGAGACCCTCGTTGCGGCGGGATCGATTGTGATTGCAGAAGCGGCGAGGAACAACGCGCGCATCATTCCGATCGATAGCGAACACAATGCATTGTTCCAGTGCTTGAAGTCCTCATCGCGCTTCGAACGCGGATTCGCGGATGTCCGTCGCGTCGTGCTCACTGCGTCAGGCGGACCGTTTCGAAAATCGACCGCAGAGGAACTCACGCGCGTCACCATCGAAGATGCGCTCCGCCATCCCACGTGGACGATGGGACCGAAAGTCACCGTCGATAGCGCGTCGTTGATGAACAAGGCACTCGAATTGATTGAAGCGCACTGGCTCTTCGGTCTCGAGAGTGATCGACTCGACGCGATCGTGCATCCTCAATCGATTGTGCATGGATTCGTGGAGTTTCTCGACGGATCCACGCTCGCCCATCTCTCGCCGCCCGACATGCGCACGCCGATTCAAGCGGCACTCACGGACCCTCAGCGCTTTGATGGTCCGTCAAAGAAACTCGATTGGAGCGCACTGCGTGCACTCGAGTTCGAGCCGATTGATCACACTCGCTTCGGCGCCATCTCGCTCGCGCATCAAGTCATCGTTCGCGGCGGCTCTGCTGGCGCGGTCTTCAACGCAGCTAATGAGATTGCCGTCGAAGAATTCCTCGCGCGACGCATTCGCTTCCTTGACATCACGCGCATTGTGGAAGCAACGCTCGAACGATTCGCTCCCGCTTCGAAGCGAGCATCCACCACGCTTTCACTCGAAGACGTCTTCGCAGCGGACGCGGGTGCTCGCCTGTACGCACAGAGTCTCGCGCAGTCTTCCTCTTTCATCGCCTCGTTGGCAACTCCATCACGTTCGTAACTGCATCGCAAACGGAGCAGCACTCCGTTCCTTCACGCCTCCTCCTCCTCTCTCGAAGATGTAACCCTTGGGCAGTTTCCTCCTCATTCTTCTCGGCTTCGGTTTGCTCATCGTTGTGCATGAACTCGGTCACTTCGCCGCGGCGAAATGGGCTGGAGTTCGCGCGGATGGATTTGCTGTCGGCATGGGTCCAGTGCTCGTCTCGTATCGCAAAGGTGTGGGCTGCTGTTTCGGCAGCGCCGACGCGCGCGTCGTTGCAAAGATCGGCAAGCGTCCGATCGAATGCAGCGACGAAGAACTTGCAAAGCACGGACTTGGCGAGACGGAGTACTCACTTCGCGCGCTCCCACTCGGCGGATACGTGCGCATGCTCGGACAAGAGGACGGTCAACCTGTCGAATCGAGCAACAATCCGCGCTCGTTCGCAGGCTGTCCAATTCCAAAGCGCATCGTCATTATTCTCGCGGGCATTGCGGCGAATCTTCTGCTCGCCATTGTGCTGTTTCTCGGCGCATTTCTGCACGGCGTGAACTTTGAAGCACCGATCGTCGGCGCGCTTGATCCTGAAGGCGCCGCAGCGAAAGCTGGAATCCGCGCGGGCGACCGCGTTCTTTCCAGTGATGGCGAGCGCATCGACACCTTCAACGATCTCGTCATCGCAGCGGCGATGAGTCGTCCGGAGTCGCCGATGTCACTCACACTTGCGCGCAGTGGAAGCGCGGGCGGCGAGACAATTGCGGTCAGCGTGGAACCCACTGTGGATGCGGCGAGCGGGCTGAGATCACTCGGCATCGCGCCTACTTCAAGCGCGACCCTCACCGCGATCAAAGAGTCTGACGCGCTTGTGCGTGCAGCACTCTTGAGCGCGGGCTTGCCCGCATCGATTACGCCAGGCGCACGTTTGGAATCGCTCAATGGAGCGACGATCGCGAACTACGCAGACGCGCAGCGCATCGCTTCTGCAAGCGACGGCACTCCACTCGCGTCGGTCTGGACCTTGCTCGATCGAACTCGCGTCGAAGCACCGCTGCAACCGCGCGCGATGTTCAGTCGCTTCCGTTCACTCAACGCCGACGGCGGACTTCGCATCGATGAAGGTCTCGTCGGGCTCGCGCCACTGTGCGCAGTCGAAGCGATCGATCCTTCGAGCAGAAACAGCGAAACGCTTCGCCCTGGCGATGTGTTTCTTTCAATTGGCGATCTCGCGGGACCGAAGGCATCCGATCTCATTGCGTATGTCCGCGCGCATCCCAAGGCTGAAATTCCCGCGAAAATCTTGCGTCGCGCGCTCGACAGCACGGGGGCGATGGAAGAAATTGCACTCGACCTGAACACCGACGGCGACGGACGGGTCGGTGTGTACCTTCATCCTGCCTGGGATCTTCCGCTTCTCGCACGAAGCGTGCTCACCGACAAGCGAGACGAGCACGAAATCGCGACGCCTGCCGCTTCGCTCGCCATTGTGCCCACCGGAAAACTACTCGCACTCAACCTCGCATCCATCTCCAGTTTCTATGACTTGCGCGCAGCGCTTCGCCGCGTCGAGCTCGATCCGACAACAGGAACTGCATCGTTGCAACTCACCGTGCAAGATCCACGCGAAGGCGCGACCCCGAGCACGATGCTGCTTGAGTTGTCAGCAGACGATCTCACGCAGGTGAAGGCGCTCGGTTGGCGCTTCCCCTTAGATGCGAACTACTTCGATCCTGAATATGTTTTGCTCTCGGCCGACGGCGATCCGCTCCGCGCAGTCTCGATGGGATTTAAGAGAACCTACGCTGTTGGCAAGAGCGTGTTTGCAACGATCGATCGAGTCGCGCGCGGCACGGTGAGCGCAACGCAATTGCAAGGACCGATTGGCATTCTGCATGTTGGCACACGCGTGGCGGACGAAGGGTTGTCCTACCTCGTCTTCTTCCTCGCGCTGCTCTCGGTAAACCTCGCGGTCGTGAACGCACTTCCAATTCCGATCGCCGATGGTGGATTGCTACTGTTCGCGCTGTATGAAGGCATTCGCGGCAAAGCACCGAGCGTGCGCTTTCAATCGATGGCCGTGCTGTGCGGGATCATCTTTGTCGCAGCGCTGTTCCTCTTCACCTTCGCCAACGATATGCGTCGACTCTTGGGACTTTGAACATAGGAGCACTCATTCGATGGTCCACGCCCACAATGCACGCTCCGTCGCTCTCGTGACTGGCGCAGGCAGCGGCATCGGCGCTGCAACGGCGCGCTTGTTTGCCCAGCATGGTCGACGCGTCGCGCTCGTCGGGAGCACGCTCGGGAAGTTGGAAACTGTGCGACTCTCGATGCAAGACGCGGATGCGCATCTCTGCATCGAAGCAGATGTTTCGAACGCGGAACGCGCCGCAGAAGTTGTCGATCAAACCGTCGCGCAGTTTGGACGACTCGATGCGCTCGTGCTTTCAGCTGGCATCGCAGTGCAGTGCCCGATCGCGAAACATTCGTCAGCGCTCATCGAGCAGACGTTTCGAACGAACACCATCGGTCCCGCGCACATGATCGTTCGCGCATGGACACACTTTGAAGCGCACCAACGCGGCTGCGTTGTCCTGATCTCGTCACTCGCATCGACGGATCCATTTCCAGGATTCCTCGCGTATGCCGCGAGCAAGGCAGCACTCGATAGTTTTGCGCGATCGATTGCGATTGAAGGCGCGGCGATTGGCGTCACTGCGTATGCGCTCAACCTCGGATGCGTTGAAACACCCTTGCTACGCAGGCTTTTTTCGACCGACACGCTTCCTCACGCGAAAGCAATGCCTCCCGAAACAGTTGCCGCGATGTGTCTTGCATGCGTCGATGGTGTGCATGCCGCGCGCAATGGTCAATGCATTCCGATGCACAGCCCGTAACGATTTCTCGACGCGGCAACGCGCGCATTCAATCTCGACGACGACTCATTGCGCGATCCATGTCACGCTTGTCTTCGCGCGACTTGATCGACTCGCGCTTGTCGCCGCGCGATCTGCCGACACCCAAACCGATCAGCACTTTCGCGCGACCGCCCTTCCAGTAGATCTTCAACGGCACGAGCGTTCCGCCTTTAATCTTCACCTCGGCAGTCAATCGCAAGATCTCGCGTCGATGCGCGAGCAATCGTCGTCCGCGTGTCGGCTCATGCTGTCGCGCCGCGCCCGCAGGTCCGTACTCTCCAATGTGCACGCCAATGAGAGTGAGCGTTGGGGGCGTCAGTTCGCCCTTCGCCCACCCTTCGGCAAGGCTCGCGAGTCCAAGCCGGAGAGACTTCACTTCACTGCCGCGAAGCTCGATTCCGCACTCCAGCGTCTCCAAAATTTCGTAATCGAACCGACTTTTTCGGTTCTCGATGACGGGCTCTCGGTCCCTAGATTTGTCCTTACGCTCTGCCATAGCAAGATTTACGCGGTTGTGAACTAGACAAGCTCGAGACGAGATTGTCTCAGAAGTCAGGGAACCCTACAGCGAACCGTGCGTAGACCACCCTCGATTCGCCCAACTCCGCGCAGATTTTCCCTCTAAATACTCTCCACATTGGTCGCGGAAGCTCAAATTTGGGGAACAATACACAGGTCATGCATGCTCTCTGCACAGGCTTTGGGCTGTCGGTTGTCTCTCCTCGGTCTGATCCCCTCCATCGGAGCACAGATGAATATTGCTAGTTTGACGCTCTCCATCGCACTTTGCGCATCGTCGTTCGCTTACTCGCAGGTACCAGGCGCGTTTTCTGGTCCCGACGCTGCACCCTCGACACCTTCACAGAGCGCGTTCATCGAAGCGCATCCTGGAGCAGGATTTTTCTCGCGCGATGGAATGATCACGCGTGTCTACGGCGAAGCATTTTCGAACGGCGCTACTCCGATGGCGTCTGCTGAAAATTTCTTGCAATCGTGGGCTCCAATCTTTGGTGCGCAGTACGGCGATCTTCTTGCCATCGGGCAATACGAAGATGGTCACTCGCTGCAGCCGCTGATGCTCGATGAAGAGACCGGCCTCGATAAATTCACACTCGTTTCGTATTCGCAATTCGTCAAGGGTGTCCCAGTGTTCCGTTCCACCGTGCGCTGCCTAGTCCGCAACGAAGAAGGCTCGCCACTCGTGCTCGTCTCCAACGAGCTCAAGAATCTCGGCGATTTCGCAGCGAGCTTGACCAGCAAGCCAGTTCCACCAAGCCGCATCAACATGAAGCTTGCGTCGCGCTACGCCTTCAACGAGTTCCGCTCAGCGCCAACAGTCAGTGCGCAAGAGATGGTGATCTGGGCAGGCTACGAAGATGCGAAGACAGCCAAGCCAGTGCTCGCGGTGAAGTTCATCGCGGAAGGCGGCAACGTCTTTGATGGCGCCAGCTACCAGAAGTTCCTCTTCGTTGTCGATGCTGCAAACGGACGCATTCTCTTCCAAGAGAACATGATCCTCAGCGCTGATCTCACGATCAATGCGCGTGGCATGGGCACGGAGAACATGGTCGCGGATGCGTGTGCGAATGAAGTCTCGATGGCGCTTCCATACGCGAAGATCACCTACGGAACGTCGACGATTTATGCAAATGTCAACGGCGTTGCCGTCGCGATCATTGGCGCAAGCACCGCGTTTACTTCCACGACTTCTGGCCGATACTTCACAATGAACAATGTGCCTGGGGCTGAGAGTTCGATCACCACGAACTCCGCTGGTGGCGTGTTGGACTTCATGCACAACTCGGCCAACACCGTGGAAGGCACTCGCTCGGAAGTCAATTCGTACATCCATGCGAATCTCGTGCGCGACCTCACCCTCAGCGTGAGCCCGAGTTACCCCACCATCGCAACTCAACTCGGCTTTGCCATCAACGTCGGCGTCGCAGGAACCTGCAACGCGTTCTACGACGGCTCCTCGATCAACTTCTACGCTGCTGGAGGCGGATGTAACAACACTGCATTTGGCGATGTTGTGCACCATGAGTATGGCCACCACCTCGTGGCGGTCGCAGGCTCCGGTCAAGGCGCGTACGGCGAAGGCATGGGCGATGTGATGGGCGTGCTGATGAAGGACAATCCGCAACTTGGTGTTGGCTTCCAATCCTGCGCAACCGGTATTCGCGATGCGAACAACGTCTGCCAATACTCCGCGACTGGCTGCTCAAGTTGCGGTTCCGAAATCCATGCTTGCGGCCAACTCCTCTCAGGCTGTGTGTGGAGTCTTCGCAACACCTTCGCCGTGACGTATCCATCGACCTATCGCACGAAGCTCGCCTCGCTCGCAGTCAACGCGATGCCGCTCCACACAGGATCGTCAATCGCAGGCGACATCACGATCGATTACCTCACCCTCAACGACAACAACGGAAACATCGGCGACGGCACTCCCGATTACAGCGCAATCAACGGCGCATTCACCGCGCACGGACTTCCGGGGCCCGCAGTGCAATTGCTCGCTTTCGCGTACCCATCCGGCATTCCAACGCTCTCGAATCCCAATGGTTCAACAACCGTTGCGGTCAACGTGAGCGCGCTCTCTGCGACTCCCGCTCCAGGCACAGGCAAGATGTACTGGCGCAACGGCGTCACAGGCGCCTACAGCGTTGCCAACATGGCGCAGGGCGCGGCGAATCAGTACACCGCAACGATTCCTGCACTCACGTGCGGCAGTTCGCTGCAGTTCTACTTCGCTGCGAACACAAGCACTGGTATCGCTGTCACAAGTCCTCTCGATGCACCGACCACAATCTATGCAGCGTCCGTCGGAACGGGCTCTTCCAACACATTCGTCGATACGGTCGAGACGGACCTTGGCTGGTCACTGACCACAACTGGCGATACCGCAACGACTGGCCAATGGGTTCGTGCCGATCCCGTTGGGACGATCAACGGAACCGTGCAAGTACAGCCAGAACTTGACGTCACCACAGGCGTGGGCGTGAACTGCTTCTTCACCGGTCAAGGCACTGCGGGCGGAACACTCGGCGCTGCCGATGTGGACGGCGGATACACAACGCTCACTTCGCCGACGATGAGCGCGCTCGGCGGCGAGGCTCGCGTCTCCTACTACCGCTGGTATTCCAACGGTCAAGGCGGCGCACCGAACGCAGACAGTTTCAAGGTGCAGATCTCCAACAACAACGGAACGACGTGGATCTCGCTTGAGATAGTCGGGCCAACGGGAGTTGAAGTCGATGGCGGTTGGATCTTTAAGAACCTCCGCATCGCCGATTACGTCACACCAACAGCAACGATGAAGCTTCGCTTCATCGCCGAAGACTCCGCAACAGGCTCGCTCATCGAAGCCGCTGTGGATGAAGTGCGCATCTCGGTCGTCAATTGCGGCATCGCCCAAGATCTCAACGGAGACGGAGTCGTCAACGCTGCGGATCTTGCGATCTTGCTCAACAATTGGGGCGGCTCAGGTCTCGGTGACCTCGATGGCAACGGCTATGTCGATGCCGCGGATGTCGCCGCATTGCTCAACGCGTGGGGTTGAGTGAGTTGGGGTTGAGTGAGTTGGGGTTGAGTGAGTTGGAGTTGAGTGAGTTGGAATGAGTCGAATATTTTTAGGAGTGTTTTCGGCGGGAGCCCTTCGAGGGGCTCCCGCTTTCTTTTGCGCGCACTCCACTCATTGCGATGCAGAGTTTGCTTGCCGCACTAGCGACTCGGTGCTACAATTCTCCACCCTCATCCGTGAGGGATGCCGCTCAGGTGGCGAAATTGGCAGACGCGCCAGCTTGAGGTGCTGGTGGGAGCAATCCCTTGGAGGTTCAAGTCCTCTTCTGAGCATTCGATACCGCCCCCGCGCCACGCACGTGGTGGGGGCGGCTTCGTTTTTGGCGACCTGATCATGATCTTGATCCTGCGAACGATTCTCTGACTACGACGATGACGAGCCTCACTCCCATTCTTGAACCAAACATCCTTGACGCAACGCTGCGGGTCAACGAGACGTTTCATTCGATTCAAGGTGAGTCCACCTTTGCGGGATGCCCCTGCTTCTTCATTCGACTCGGTGGCTGTCCATTGCGGTGTCACTACTGCGATACGGAGTACGCGTTTCGTGAGAGTTCTCCGCGCACGCTCGGTTCGCTCATCGAGGAAGCGCGAGTCGTTGCGTGTCCGCTGATTGAAGTGACGGGCGGCGAGCCCCTTGCACAAGCGCGCGCGTTCGAACTCATTCGTCTGCTGTGCGACGCAGCGTTCACCGTGCTGATTGAAACTTCGGGCTCCATCGACATCCGTCCCACCGATCCGCGCGCGGTGCTGATCATGGATCTCAAGACGCCTGGCAGTGGTGAGTGCGAAAAAAATCTGCTCGCGAACATCGAGCACCTTCGTCCGCACGACGAAGTTAAATTCGTGCTGACATCGCGCGAGGATTATCTCTGGGCAAAGGCGATGATGGAAACGCACCAACTTGCAAGTCGCGTACGAGCAGTGCTCATGAGTCCCGTCGCAGCGCAAGCTGAAGGGCGAGAAATCAAGGGATGCGCGGCGCTCGATCCACGCGCGCTCGCGACTTGGATCTTGGCGGATCGACTTCCCGTGCGTCAACAAACTCAACTCCACAAACACATCTGGGAGCCTCAAACCAGAGGCGTCTAGTGCAAGCCCCTTCGCAAGCAGCGAGATTTCCAACAATGCCCATTTACGAATACGTCGCCGTTGAGGATGGAACCGTCCTCGAACTCTTGCGCCCGATGAAGGACGCCGATCTCAAAGTCGAAGATCCCGAACACAAGGGTCGCAAGTTTGTGCGACGACTTTCGACGTTTGGACTCGGTGGAACAAGCGCGGATGCAACAGCGACAAGTCACTCGACGCACGTGCACTCCGGTGGCTGTGGCTGCGGAAAACCAAACGGAGGCTGTGGACGTGGTTAATTCGAACTCAATCACATTGCACGGCATTGCATTCACCGGTGATGACACGGGTGGCGGAGCAAACATTCGACATGCATGGCGCGCGTGGCCAGGTGCGACCGTCGTGCTCGGCATCGAGCGACTCGATCGCGCAGGCCTTCGTCGTCGTATCGAAGCATCCATTCAAGAAGGACGCGCACATCTCTGGCGCATGGACTCACCGCTGAGCATCGCGCGCGAACATCTCGCGAGTCAGGGTGTGTCGGAAGATTGGGATGCGATGGCGACGTGGATGGCATCGTTTCCGTCCGCACGGGATTGGCGCCGCGCGATGCGCACAACCGATCGCAAAGAATTGCGTCGCGTGTGTGACCGCGCGCACACGACTCCGCTCGCGCCAACGAACTTACGACTCTTCAAGCAGACATGGGCACTCATCGCAGAAGTTGCGCATCCATTACGCACGCAGCGAGTTCGCGTAGAGCCATGCGCAGGCGCGCTCACCTCTCGCGTCGTGATCTGCGAAGCGAATGCGGCGAGCATTCTCGACGCCGCAGGTGTTCCGTCCGCTGGCTACAAGGGCGACGGCAACGCGCCGCGAAGTCGACGTGAGTCGATTCTCACCTGGCTCCGCACGCGAAACATTGGCATCAGTGCCGACATCGCGTTGAAAGCTGCGGAAGACACGCAAGGCGACATCCTCGACGCATTGTTGATGACCACGGATCCACAACAAACCGTCGCGCCTGTCGAGGCGAGCGTGGAGAGTTGGATCTATTGATCGACGGAGCTCAGCGACTGCCGCGTGCATTCCCGCGCGACTTTCCGCTTGATTTCCCGGTTGGCTTGCCACGAGGAGCACTGCGCGGCGCAGCTCGGGTTGTTCCGCGAGATTCTCCGCGCGTTGTTTCGCGTCCACGCTCTCGATGCACTGGCGCCTTCGAGGCGGGCTTCGGAGATGACCTTGGCGTTGCCTTCGTCGGCGCTGCATCCTTCGGATTCGCGCGCGCTTTCGCGGTCGACAGAATGTGTGCGCCCGAATCGAAGTCGATGCCTGCGCCCAGATTCCTAGTTGCACTCTTGATCGCGCTCTTCATTCCACTCTTGGGCGCAATCAGATTTGCTTCTTGCCTGGTTGCACGCGCTCCAGTCCGTGCCTGATTCTTGGGAGCATGACCCGGTCGCGATGGAAGTAATCCTGCAGCGCGGCGAAGCGTGCGCAACTCCGCGCTCATCAATTCGCGCCACTCACCAACCGCAAGTCCCTTCAATTGAATCGGACCAAACTTCACGCGACGCAACTTCTTCACAGGATGCCCAACGCGCTGCATCATGCGGCGAATCTGGCGATTGCGTCCTTCGCGAAGTTCCATGTAAATCGTCGTCTTCTCGCGATCGCGCTTCAGCAGGCGCAGTTCACTGCGTGACGTGCGCGAACCTTCACCATCGCGGTCTGGAAGAAAGATACCTTCTTCGAGACTCCGAAGATCCGCAGCGTCAATGCTGCCACCGAGCACGACTTCGTATCCCTTGTGTACTTCGTAGCGCGGATGCGTGAGCCGATTGGCGAGTTCACCATCGTTGGTCAAGAACAACAGACCTGAGCTGTCAAGATCCAATCGTCCAACACAGTACAGGCGCGTGTTGAGCGGGTGCTTGATGAGATCGATTGCGCGAGGGCGACCTTCAGGGTCGCTGTTGGTGCAGACGACTCCGCGAGGCTTGAAGAGCACGATGTAAACATGCTGCTCAACGGGCTTGAGTCGCGTACCACCCACACGAATATCGTCGCTCTGAAAATCGACCCATGCTGGAAGCGTGTTCACGAGATGTCCATTCACGCTCACCTCGCCCGCGAGAATGAGCGCTTCACATTCGCGGCGCGACGCGACTCCCGCGTCGGCCATGACACGCTGCAAGCGCTCGCCTCGCGAACTGTCGGTGAATTCATGAGAGTCTTGATTTCGTGCAATCCGTCGCTCGCGCATCGCGGGAGTGTACGCTGCCTTGATGCTTCATTACGCATGCATCACCGTTGCTCTTTTGCTGCAATCTGCGCCACAAGGCGACGCAGCGCTCGCACTCGATGCGCTCGGTCCAATCGCGCGTGTGCGCGCCGACGCGTTGCTCCAAAGCCTTCCATTACTGGCACAGAAACAGCACCGGCTCGATCTTCCGCCTTCGCTCCAAGCACTCTTCGCGTCGCCCATGGATGCGGAAGCGATCATCGGGCGACTCAGCGTGGAGGAGACTGCACTTCGCGCGCGTCCTTTCACTGCGATTGCCAAGAGCGCAAGCAGCGCGTTCGGCATGACGCTCGAAGACACGGAACCGCATGGCACATTCAAGGTGGAACATCCGACCGCATGCGTTTGGTTGATGGACTTCTTGCTCAATGGCGCGCGGCCACTCGTCGAAGGCGCGACAGACAAGGCAACACTCGGTGAGAGTTTCGGCGCTGACATCGCGCGAGTGCTGCACGATCGAGTGCAAGCTATTCGCATCGCTCCTGAAGACTCTCGCGCGCGCGAACTCGCAACAAAGGGCTTCGCCAGTGTGGCTCGCGCCAAACTTCTCGCCGCGATTGAACATCTGCAAGTGGATCTCGCCATCACCGCTGGCATTCCTGCGATGGAAGGTGATCCGTTGCCTGACGAACTATCGAGCGCCGTGTCGGGCACGATCGTGAGCTGCGAGAAGATTCCCGACCTTGGTTGGATCATCATCGGCGGCGAAGGCCCGAACGAATACGACCTCGGTGTGATCGCTGCAGTCTTTGACTTTGGCGGCGACGACAAATATCACTGGCGGCACACAGCATTTGAACATCGCGGCGTTGTAGATCTCGCGGGAAATGATGTGCACGACGGCGGCGTGTTCGGACCTGCGTCGGGCATCGCAGCAATCGCGTTCATCGACGATCATGCGGGCGACGATGTGTACAACGGTCCGCTCGGCGGCGTCGCTGCGGGCATCTGTGGTGTTGGTCTGATCGTGGACCGCGCGGGCAACGACGTCTATCGAGGCACGGAGTGGTGTGTCGCGGTTGGCGTTGCGGGCGTCGGCGCGATCGTCGATCTCGCGGGCGATGATCGATATCAATGCGGGGTCTTTGGCGTCGCACTCGGCGGACCTCTCGGCGCGGGGATCGTGCTCGAAGCGCAAGGCAACGATCTCTATCGCGTCGAAGGAAACTCGCCCTCTGTCTATGGACTGACAACCTGCGATGTCTCCTGGGGCATTGGCATGGGATTCGGATTCCGTCGCGATGTCGCTGGCGGGACTGGTTTCATCGATGATTTCAGCGGCAACGATCACAGCGAGAGCGGCGAGTTCTCGCAGGCGTGCGGCTACTACTTTGGCATTGGCGCGATACGCGACCGCGCTGGGGATGATGTGCGCAAGTCTGATCGTTACGGCATTGCTGCAGCGGCGCATCAAGCGGGCGGCGTACTTCTTGAAGAGGGTGGCAACGACAGCTACACGAGTACGACGGCTGCAAACTGCGGCGGCGCGTGGGACGAAAGCGTTGCGGTGCTCATCGAAGCGCGCGGCGACGATAGTTACCACTGCGATGTACTCGCGATCGGCGCCGCGGCGCAACAAGCGTTCGGGCTCTTCGTCGATCGCGCAGGTCGCGATCGATATCGATTCGGCGTGCAATGCGTTGGCACAGGCGGCACCAACGAGTATCACGTGAAGGACGCAGGACTCGGCTCCATCTCGCTCTTTCTCGATCTCGGTGGTGCGAGTGATTTTTACATCGGCGATGCGAGCGACAACATGCAGCGCGTGACGGGTGAGTCGCCGACGGAGTTGATGCATCACCTCGAAGGTGTCGCAATCGATCGTTGAAAGAGTCGCGCGTCAGATCGATACGACAGGCGCAACGCGAGGCGCAGCGACTTCGAGTCGAAGCACTTCGATCGCGAGTTCCTTCGCATCCGGCGCGCGCGCATGACTTCGCGCGGTGCCATCAGGATCAAGTTCGATCGAACTGAACGCACGCTCAGTGCGTTGCGCGAGTTGACGCAAACTCGCACTCACCACGCGCATCTCGCTCGACAATTGTTCGCGAACCACCGCTGCGATGCCGCGCGCAGCAGACGCGATCTTCGTCGGATCGCCACCAAGCACAATGGATTCCCACGGCTCAAGCGCACGCAAGGTCGCGTCGATGCCGCCCTTCGAACGCGCGAGTCGATCCTCCGCGATCGCGAGACTTCCAGCTGCTTCTTCGCCGCGCTCAACGAGGAATCGCATGGAATCCTGCATCCTTCGCGCCTCGTCGATGGACGTTTGCAGCGCGGTGCCCGTGTCTGCACATGTGCCCGAGAGTGTTCGCGTGAGATGCACAACATCGTCGCGCAACGCCGCCAATGTCTGCGCGCGCGCGTCTAGTTCTTCCACACCACCACCGAGTTTCGACTCGACTTCGCTCAACGTGTGTCGCGCGCACGCAAGTCGCTGCTCAAGGTGCGCGATCGCGATTTCCGCGTCGGCAGTCATCCGCGCGAGATCACTCGCCTTCGCAATGCGCACATCGAAGGATGCCGTCGCAGTGTCAATGCGTTGCGCCAGTGCTTTCGTCACCTGATCAAGCGCCGAGGAGAACGTTGCGAGTTTCGCCTGCACCGCGCGCTCGACCTGCGATTCAACATCGCCAAGTCGCGCGAGTCGCCATTGCACTTCGCCATCAAGCCACGCGAGTTTCTCTGCAAGTACAGCGTCGATGCGCTGCGCAACATGCTCCGTTGCACGCGCGGCTGCAGATTCCGCAGCGGTATCAAGCGTGATCGAAGCGCTCGCGATGCGCGCAAGCATCGCATCACTCTCTTGAATCCCTTGCTCAAGCATCGGTGTCGCTTGCTCGCCGCGCTTCAACTGCACATCAAGTGCTTGCAACATGCGAACACCAAGTCGCAAGCGCTCTTGCAATTCATTCGCCTGCACAACTGCGCTGGTAGAAACATCGCGCGACTCTTTCAAACAACCCTCGAGTTGCGCGAGCGTTTGTTCTCCACGCGCAAACGTTTCCGCGACGCGCATGATGCTTCCATGGACTGCGTTCGGCGGCGACGCCTGCGTTCCAACTTGGTGCCTGCGAGGTTCCTCCGAAGTCGCGCGGGGCGCCGCAACGGACAGTGGCTCATTCACAACGACGCAAACGCCTGCGGAGGAAGTTTCGAGTTGAAGTTCATTCATGTCGCGTGCATCCTGCTGTGCGGAAGGCGAGTTGCGCAGGTCCAACCTGCGCTCCACTCAGACCTTGGGGCGTCCATGCCCACTTCAATCGAACCCACTAGTGCCCCGTTCTCTTTCGGCAATTCACGCGCCTAGGCGCGAATCCGCGATTCGCAGCCGCTGCAACAGATTGCACGAATTCTTTGATTTTTTGATGACTCAACTCCATTTGTGCGGCTCATCGGTCGAAAAAAATGGGGTGACCCCCTTCCACACATCCAATGACTCTGATCGTGGCTCGCTCGCCCAATATGTCGCTGTTGAGCGGCACGCGCGAGGAGTCGTCGCTCGCATCACCTGCCCCATCGTTGGGCAGCGAGAAGCACCCATCATCATTTCCGAGATTGCGGACGCACTCGGTGCCAACAACTTCCCTCGAAACTCGAGCCTTGTCCTTGATTTCAGCTCGGTCACCGTGCTCTCGAGCATGGGTCTCGGCATGCTCATCGACCTCCGCAACCGCTGCAACACCATGGGCATGCGCCCAGTCATTTTCGGCGCCAACGGTCAATTGCGCGACCTCCTTCGCATGATGAAGATCGACCGTATGTACGCGCTGATGTATGGTCGCGACGACCTCTACAAAGCGGTCGCCTAACTTCCTCCGTTTGCTACACTCCGACGCTCAAGCCATGCTCCTTCTGGCGCGTGGCGTTTTTTTCTGCACCTTGAGCCGAACCTCGCTATGGGTCTTGAATCTGCCCTTCCTAATGACAGCGTCGTCACGACGCAACTCAACCGCGTGGTCAACTGGGCGCGCCGCTCAAGCGTTTGGCCGTTGCCCTTCGCGACCGCGTGTTGTGGCATCGAATTGATGGCGACCGCGTGCTCGCGCTTTGACCTTTCGCGTTTCGGCGCGGAAGTCATGCGCTTCTCACCTCGGCAGGCAGATCTCCTCATCGTCGCCGGTCGCGTCAGCGTGAAAACGCTTCCCGTACTGCAGCGCGTCTATCAGCAGATGGCGGAACCGAAGTGGGTCATCTCGATGGGCGCGTGCGCATCAACAGGCGGCGTCTTTGACACCTACGCCGTGGTGCAGGGCGTCGATCAATACATCCCCGTCGATGTCTACGTGCCAGGCTGCCCTCCCCGCCCAGAAATGCTTATCGAAGGCATCATGGCGATTCAACGCATGATTGACGAAGAGAATATTCCGCGCGATCCGACGGGCAAGCGACTTCCGCTGAAGATTGCGCTGACACCGAATTACGAAGTGCGACCGCAGCCACTGCCGATTGGCAATCTTGGATTGAATCGCGCCGGTGCCGTATCCTCGCGTGCATGACGCGTCGAGTCACGATCGCTTCCACCATCTCGCTCCTTCTAACGATCGCCTCTTCGGCGACAGGTCAATCATCGCCTCCGCCGAAAGCAGAGTGCACGACGTTGACTGCGATCGAAGCGAAAGTTCCTGCATCGGGCGCTTTTTCGGAAACGATGTACCGTGGAATTCTGATCGAACCGAAAGCAGCGCAAGCGACTGCCGACGCAAAGTTTCCGCTGATCGTTTTTCTCCACGGCGCAGGCGAACGCGGCGACGACAACAAGATTCAGATGCAACACTTTCCAGTGCTCTGCATGCAAGAGGAGTTCCAACGCAAGCACCCATGCTTCGTCCTCGCGATGCAGTGCCCGCGCGAAGAACTCTGGTCACTGATTGATATCGAAGGCATACAGAAGCGTGGCGAGCAACCCACATTCAGTAGAGAGCCGACACGCGCGATGCGTGGCGTCATGATCGCGCTCGATGAAGTGCTTGCGACCAAACCCATCGATCGCGCTCGCGTCTATCTGACAGGACTTTCGATGGGCGGATTTGGTTCGTTCGATCTTGCGGCGCGCAAGCCTGCGTACTTCGCAGCAGTCGCGCCGATTTGTGGTGGTGGTGATCCGAAGACGGCGCCGATCATCGCGGGCATTCCGTTCTTCATCGTGCATGGCGATGATGATCCGATCGTCCCTGTCGCACTTTCCCGCACGATGAGCGAAGCGATCTCAGGCGCAAGCGCGGAACTCGCGCGCGCGCAGCGACCGAAGCCTGATCCCGCAAATCCGCGTCCTTTACCCAAGCGCGCGCCCAATCCGATGTATCGCGAATACACGAAAGTCGGCCATGCATCCTGGACTCCCGCGTACACCTTCGGCGAAGACGGCATCCTTGACTGGATGTTCGCGCAGCAAAAATCCGCTGCGCTGACGAAGTGAATCGGCGACGCGATTCGATCAACGCGGCGATCCGCGCGGCGATCAACGCAACTGCGCAACCCAATCACGAATACGCGCAACGCCCTTCGTGATGTTCGCTTCGCTGCACGCAAAGGACAGCCGAATGTTGCCGCGCGCGCACTCGCCAAAGTCTTCACCAGGCACGACTGCAACGTGCGCCTCGGCAAGCAACGCGTCCGCAAAGGATTGCGCGTTGGTGATCTGCGCGCCGTTGGGAGAAACTTTCTGGAAGTACGCGCTCACATCAGGAAACGCATAGAACGCTGCGTTCGGCGCGACGTTGCGAAACGCAGGAACACTCGAAAGTTCGTCGTGCATGAGCTTCGCGCGCACTGCAAAACGCGCGCGCATCGTTTCAACTCCTGCTGCACTGTTCGTCAATGCCTCGACAATCGCAGGATAGAAAAAACTCGGAATTGAGTTCGTCATCTGTCCCTGCAACTTGATGATTTCCTTCGCCATTCCCAAAGGTGCAGCAAGATAGCCAACGCGCCAGCCTGTCATGGCATACGACTTACTCAGTCCATTCACCGTGATCGTTCGAGAGGCGAGTGATGCGAGCGAACCCGGAGACAAATGCGTGAGTCCCGGCGCAATCTCGGGAAAGATGAGCTTCTCATAAATCTCATCGCTGATGACCGCGATGCGCTCGTGCAGCGCGAGTTCATCGCACAGTGCGCGCACTTCATCGGCGGGATACGCGACCCCGCAAGGATTGCTCGGAGAGTTCCACACGATGCCCACAGTCTTCGCGTTGATCGACTTCGCGAGTTGCGCGCGCGTGATGCGAAAACCGTTCTCCACCGCGCCCGCGATTTCCACGCACTTCGCGCCCGCGAGTTCGATGAGCGGCTTGTAGGAAACCCACGCCGGTGTTGGCAACAACACTTCATCACCACGGCCTGGTTCGATGATCGCTTGCAATGCCATATAGATCGCGTGCTTCGCGCCCGCAGTGATCGTCACTTGATCGAAGGTCGTTGCAACTCCGTTCTCGCGCGTCAACTTCTGCGCGATCACTTCGCGCGCGGATTTCTCGCCGGCAGTCGGCGCGTACTTCGTCATCCCACTTTCAAGCGCCGTGATCGCAGCCTGCTTGATATTCGCAGGCGTATCAAAGTCTGGCTCGCCCATCGCGAACGCGACGACATCGTGACCCTTCGCGCGTGCCGCGGCGACTTTCGCGCCCACGGCAAGTGTGGCGGACTCCGACATGGAGGCGATTCGTGAAGAAACAAACATGGCGGTCGTAGCGGGCATCGCGGGAAATGTAGCGGGTTTCGTGTCGTGTGCTGCTGCACTTGGATCGACCGCTTTCGGCTAGCATTCGCGCCCCATGCACTTCGACGCCCACCAACCCATTCTCCAAGATCTCGAGGCGCGCATTTTGACGATTCGCGACTCTCTTTAACTTTGATGGCAAAGCAGAGACGCGACGACTCTTGAACGAACGGCTGAGCGCCGAGGATTTTTGGAGCAATCAAAAGGAAGCGCAGAAAACAATCGAAGCGCTGAAGGTTGTTCGCGCACAAATCGAACCGCTCGAAGAAGTTTCGCGCATCTTCGAAGATGCACAGGTCGGATACGAACTCGCGAAGGAAGGCAACGACAAGGCGCTTCTCCTCGAAGTGGACGAGGCACTCTTCAATCTGCTCGCGCAGATGGAGAAAGTCGAACAGCAATCGCTCCTCGGCGCCAAGCACGATCACCGCAACTGCTTCTTCACGATTCAAGCGGGCGCGGGCGGCACAGAAGCGGAAGACTGGGCGGGCATGCTCGAGCGCATGTACCTCTATTTCTTCGAGGAAATGGGATGGAAGATCGAGGAATTGCATCGCAACGCAGGCGCCGAAGCAGGCGTGAGCGAAGTGGGCTATCGCATCTCAGGACTCTTCGCCTACGGCTATCTCAGTTGTGAGCGCGGCGCACATCGACTCGCGCGCGTTTCGCCTTTCAATGCAGAAGGGAAGCGCCAGACGAGTTTCGCAACCGTCGACGTGACGCCAGAGTTTGAAGAAGTGGATTTCGAGATTCCTGAAAAGGATGTCGAGGTCACTCCGTTCGTGCGCGCGAGTGGTCCCGGTGGTCAGAACGTGAACAAGGTCGCAAGCGCGATTCGACTCACGCACATTCCTACAGGCATTCAGGTTGTTGCGAGTACGTTTCGCGAGCAGCCGCAGAATCGCAAGCAGGCGTTTACGGTCTTGCGCGCGAAACTCGAACAGCTCGAAGAAGAGCGACGCATTGCAGAAATCGCAACGGCAACCGGAGGCAAGGTCACGCGCGACTGGGGTAATCAGATTCGCAGTTATGTCTTCTACGACAATCGCGTGAAGGATCATCGCACCGGTCATGAGGTGGGCAATCCCATGACGGTGCTCAATGGAGCGCTGTGGGGATTCATCGACGCAGAGCTGAAGCGAAGACGCACCGAACGCGATCTGAAACTCTAAACGTCAGGAGTTCTGGTGACGACTCCAGTCCCGCAACCTGCATCTCCATTCGCGCTCTCGACGCATGCGCTGTCTGTTCATCTGCCGCAACGCAGCGCGCCCATTCTTGATCGCGTGCATCTCGAGGTTCCTCGTCAATCCATCATGGCGCTGCTTGGCGCAAGTGGCGCAGGCAAGAGCACATTGCTGCGAGCCATTGCGGGGCTTTGCGCTTGTGAGGGTGAAGTACGCATTGAAGGAACGGACGTTTCGAGGCACCCGCCACACGCGCGCGCACTCGGATTTGCCTTTGATGACGCGCTCTTGCATGAGCACTTGTCCGTGCGTGAAAACATCGACAGCGCGCGGATTCCCTACTCGACACAGTGTGGCGAATCTGCCGCGTTGCGAGGCATCGCCGTCGAAGCAATCGCGCAAGAGTTGGAAATCACTCCGCTCCTCGATCGCGCCGTCCCGACACTTTCTTCAGGTGAACGCCGCCGTTGCGCGATCGCGCGCGCGTTGATTCGTCAAGGCTCGGTCGTGCTCCTCGATGAGCCGTTCGCGAATCTCGATCGGCCACTCCGACTCGCGCTCCGACAATCCATCCGCACATCACTCGCGCACCGCAACAGCGCCGCGATCATCGCAACGCATGACATCACGGATGCCCTCGCAATCGCGACACATATCGCGGTGCTCGTGCAGAGCCAGCTTCGACAGTGCGCGTTGACGGCGGACCTTCTCGCGCGCCCCTGTGACAGCGCAGTGGCTGCATTGCTCGGCGACGACGCGCCCTGCATCGCTCCCGTCACGCTCGATGGTCGCACGCAGTTCCTTGGCGTTCGTCCGAACGATTGGCTCATCCCGCCAACTGCATCAACTTCTTCGCACCGTGCAATCGCGCTGCGCCTGCACGACCTCGAACCGGCAGCGCTCGGCGCAGAACTGATCGCGACGCACATAGAGCATGCCCCGAAGGAAGGCATTTTTCGCGTGCGCCTTCCGCTCCTCGAAGCAAGGCAACTCTTGCGCGTTGGACATTGCTCCGCATTCGTCGATCCACACACGGCACTCGTATTCGGTGATTCACAATCAACGAAATGGGGCGCGCGCCCAATTCTCGGTTCGATCTTCGAACTTGCCCCAATGCTGTAAGCCAGTTTTGGATTGCTGCGAGTACTCTGTAACTCCGCAACTTCGCGTTGGATCGAGCAATGGGCAACGAACCGCTCTACCCCCCTTATCCCCTGCTCTCGCGATCCGATGTGCAATCACTCGATCGCGCGACGGATCTTGAATGGCTCGCGACCGACGGACTCGGCGGATTCGCGTGCGGCACACTTTCTGGCATTCGCACGCGTCGATACCACGGACTGTTCGTGCACGCGACGCAACCACCTGTCGCGCGTCGCATGCTTGTGCCGTTCGTGCTCGAAACGATCACGATGGGCGATATGAAGTTTCCGCTCGTGAGTTCGCGATGGGCGGATGGCACGATCGCACCGAATGCCAACGACAGTCTCATCAGCTTCGCGCTTGAAGATGGCATTCCCACATGGACCTTCAAGGTCAACGGATGCACGCTCGAACGACGCATCGTGTCGCTTCCTGACTGCGCTGGTTTCGCGATCTGCTACGCACTTCGTGAGACGACTGCGCCGATCACACTGACGACGTCACTCTTCGTGGAGCATCGCGATTTTCACGCGCTTGATCCGACCGCACATTGGATGCCCACGCTGCGACTCGAGAAAAATCGCGCGACGATCACCCTTCCGGCCAACGAACACGCAGCCACGCCGTCCACACTCATCGTGACGTCAAGCTGCACTCCGAGCGCGTCGCCCGCAATCGCGATGGAAGTCAGGGGCGGTTGGTGGCGAAATTTCCGCCTCGAAGAAGAAGCTGCTCGTGGATACGATTTTCTCGCGTCGAGTTTTCATGCGCTCGAGATTCCGGTGACGCTCTGCGCGGGAAGCGAATCGTCACTCGCTGTTTCCACTGCGCCGATTTCGAATGCGTCCGCAACGCATCTCCTCGCGGCAGCGCGCGCACGCAGCGCATCGCTGTATGACGCAGCTGGTCACACGGTCAGCGGTCCCACGTCGCGTCAACTCGTGCTCGCGGCAGATCAGTTCATCGTCGCTCGCGCACGCGAAGGCGGTCGTGACGGACGCTCGATTCTCGCAGGATTCCCGTGGTTTGAAGACTGGGGACGCGACGCGATGCTCTCGCTCCCTGGACTGCTTCTTGCAACCGGAAGGCTCGAGGACGCGAAGCTTGTGCTCCGCACTTTCGCCGAACACCTGCGCGATGGGCTCCTGCCGAATCGATTCCCTGATCGCACAGGTGTCGCGGAATACAACAGTGCCGATGCGCCGATGATTTTTCTCGGTGCGTTCTGTCGCACCGTTGAACAGTCCGATGATCTCGTGTTCGCGCGCGAACTCTGGCCCAAAGCAGAAGAGATCATCGCGGCGTACACGAACGGAACAGCGAACGGCGTGCGCGTGCATGACGATGGACTTGTGCACGCATCGCAAGCAGGCGTGCAGTTGACATGGATGGACGCGCGCATCGGCGACTACGTCGTGACACCGCGACGAGGCAAACCTGTCGAGCTGAGCGTGCTCTGGCATGAAGGTTTGCGCGGACTTGAGGCGATCGCCGCGCGCGTTGGAAAAGATCCTGCTCCCTTGCGAGCGCTCGCAGACGCAACACAGCGTGGATTCGAACGCTTCTGGAACACGCGCGATGGTTGCCTCTTCGATGTTCTCGACACAGAGGACAATGACCTTCCCGAATCCGTGCGGCTTGATGGTCACGACGCGTCGATTCGACCAAACCAACTCTTCGCGACCGGATTACGTTTCCCAATTCTCTCCGAAGATCGCGCGCGCGCTGTGCTCAAGGTTGCACTTCGCGATCTCTTGACTCCGTACGGCGTGCGCACGCTTTCGCCGCAAGATCCGCGCTATGCACGGCTATACCTCGGCGATCAAGCGACGCGCGATCGGGCCTACCACCAAGGAACTTCGTGGCCGTTCCTGCTGCTGCTGCTCGTGAGTTCTCACTGGCGGCTCCGACGCGAAAACGTTTTCGTGCGAGGCATCGCCTTCGCATTTCGAACGCAACTGCGCGACGGTTGCATCGGCAGCATCTCGGAAGTGCGTGATGCGGAAGCACCATTCCGAGCGCGAGGATGTTTCGCGCAGGCGTGGAGCGTCGCGGCGCCACTGGAGTTGCTCGCACGCTTCCCAGACTTGCATCATGTGCTTGATGTCGCGGAGAATCCAAAGATTGCCATAGTCCGCGACGAGTGCCCAACTGCATGACGACTTCTGAACGCGCACGGATGCTCAACAACGACGACCGCCATCTCTGGCGGCGTTGGGGACCATTTCTGTCAGAGCGACAATGGGGAACCGTGCGCGAGGATTACTCGCCCGATGGAAGTGCATGGAGTTACTTCCCCCACGATGACGCGCGCAGTCGTGCGTATCGCTGGGGCGAAGATGGCATCGGTGGCTGGTCGAACAAAGATTGCCATCTCTGTTTGAGTGTTGCGATGTGGAATGGCAAAGACGCGATTCTCAAAGAACGCCTCTTCGGTCTCGTGAATGAAGAAGGCAATCACGGCGAAGACGTGAAGGAGTATTGGTTTCACGAAGATGCCGTGCCGAGTCATGCGTGGAATCGCATGATGTACGTCTATCCGCAGACTGCGTTTCCCTACGCAGCGCTCGTGGAGGAAAACAAACGCCGCACGAAAGCGGACGATGAGTTCGAACTTGCCGACACTGGAATTCTCGATGAAAAACGCTTCTTCGAGGTTTGGATCTCGTATGCAAAGCGCGGCTCCGACGAGACCGTCTTGCGCATCGAGGTCGTCAATCGCGGTCCTGATCCCGCGGAACTGCAGTTGCTGCCGCAAGTCTTCTTCCGCAACACATGGTCGTGGTCGAATGAAGCGCGACCAACTCTTGAACGTGGAACAGAGCCTGGTTCGATCATCGCGCGACATGCGACGCTCGGCAGTTACGTCGTGCGCCACGATCCGAGCGCAACGCAACTCTTCTGCGAGAACGACACGAATGGAGTGCGACACTTCGGCGAGGCTCGCAATGGTCGCTTCTTCAAAGATGGCATCCATGATTGCGTGGTGGAAGGCAAGCTCGATGCAGTGAATCCCGCGATGCGCGGCACGAAGGCTGCGATCTTGCATCGACTCACGATTCCTGCAGGTGGTCGCCACACGATTGACATCACGCTCGCGCCTGAGCACACACCGTTCCCGATTGAAGCAGCCGCAGCTGTCATTGAAGAACGGCTCAATGAGGCGGATGAGTATTACGAGATTCTTCAAGCACTCGATCCCAATCCTGAAGTTGCTCGCATGCAACGACAAGCATGGGCGGGAGTGCTGTGGAGTAAGCAGTACTACGAATACGACGTGCGACGCTGGATCAAAGGCGATCCGACCCAACCACCTCCGCCAGCCGCGCGCAAGACCGGTCGCAATCACGAGTGGTCGCATCTCTCTGCGTCGAGCGTGCTCTCGATGCCGGACACTTGGGAATACCCGTGGTTTGCCGCATGGGATCTCTGTTTTCACTGCGTTGCGATCGCGCCCATTGATGCGAATTTCGCCAAAGAGCAACTCAAGAAAATTGTCACCGATCACTACATGCATCCAAACGGCGCGATCCCTGCGTACGAGTGGGCGTTCGGTGATGTGAATCCGCCGATTCACGCATGGGCTGCGATGCGCGTCTATCAAATCGATCGCCGCGCCAACGGTGTCGAAGACCTGGACTTTCTCGCGTTGATCTTCAATCGATTGTTGATGAACTTCACCTGGTGGGTGAACCGCAAAGATGCGGATGGGCGAAACATTTTCGAAGGCGGATTCCTCGGGCTCGACAATGTCGGAGTGTTTGATCGTTCGCAGCCGTTGCCCACTGGTGGGCGGTTACGTCAAGCGGACGGCACAAGTTGGATGGCGATGTTCGCGCTCACCATGATGAAGATGGCGCTCGAACTCGCGCACGATCGTCCGTTCTATCAAGACCTCGCGGCGAAGTTCTTCGAACACTTCCTGCAGATCGCAGAGGCGATGAGTTCCGTCGGACTGGGACAAGGACTCTGGGATGAGGAAGAAGGCTTCTACTTCGACATGATTGAGATGCCCGATGGCAAACTCATTCCACTGAAGCTGTTTTCGATCGTCGGATTGATGCCCCTGTTCTGCGTCGAGACGATTGAACCGGAAGTGCTTGAGCGTCTGCCCGTGTTCCGCGCGCGGCTCGAGTGGTATCTGAAAGAACGACCTGAACTCGCGGGACTCGTCTCGCGATGGACGGAACCAGGTCGCGGCGATCGTCGATTGCTTTCGTTGCTGCGCGGACATCGCATGAAAGCGCTACTCCGCAAGGCACTTGATGAAACGCACTTCCTCTCGCCCTACGGCATTCGAAGTATGTCCGCCGATTTGCGCGATCGTCCATTCGTGTTTTGGGCGGAGCATGCAGCACATACCGTGCGCTATGAACCTGCGGAAAGTCGCAGCGGACTCTTCGGAGGAAACTCCAATTGGCGCGGCCCCGTGTGGCTTCCGATCAACTTCTTGCTCGTCGAGAGTTTGCAAAAATTCCATCACTACTACGGGGATGATTTCAAACTCGAGTACCCAGTGGGCAGTGGAAAGAACATCACGATTCTTGATGCAGCGGATGAGATTGTGCGACGCCTCTCCTCGCTCTTTCTTCCAGGAGCCGACGGTGTGCGCCCGTGCATGAATGTGCATCCATCGATCGCGCACGATCCAACGCTCAAGACACTCATCAATTTCTATGAGTACTTCGACGGCGATACCGGTCGCGGTTGCGGAGCGTCGCATCAAACTGGTTGGAGTGCAGTCATCGCGAAGTTGACACTGCCCCGACGCCTCGGCGACCCCTCCGCCCCACATCAACAACCCGCGATCGGGACTGACCATGTTCCGTATGCGTGAGGGACGCGAGCGAATCCGACCGCGCACACATCCTTCTTTGCTACCATCCGAAACCCTCAGGTGGGGTGGCAGAGTGGTTGAACGCACCAGTCTTGAAAACTGGTAAACCCGTAAGGGTTTCAAGGGTTCGAATCCCTTCTCCACCGTTGGTTTGTACGAAGGGATCGCGTCACTGCGATCCCTTTGTCATGGGTGGATCACAGTGTTCGGGGCGAGGACCCATCGTGCAATTTTGCAGGCGCTTCGTGCAACGCGTCGTGCGGTGCCCATGTACTCTTCGCCTATGGATGCACCTCTCGCTGAGTCGTTTTCGACTCCGACCCGTCGTCAATTCGCCAACTCTCGCAGTCAGTTTTTCACGCGCGCCTTTGCCGCGCTTGTCGCGTGTTCCGCAGCAAGTTTCAGCAGTGCGCAAGGGACATCGGGTCTCTGCCGCTATCCCGATATCTCAAAGGACTCGATTGTCTTCGTCTATGGCAACGATCTTTGGCTCGTCGACAAAGATGGCGGCGTCGCCCAACCCATCGCAAATCCTGCGGGATTTGAAGGGTCGCCACGCTTCTCGCCCGATGGCAAATCGATCGCGTTTCGCGGCAACTACGACTCCGCTGCCGACATCTACACACTTCCAATCCGTGGCGGCGTTCCGCAACGCGTGACGCATCACCCAAGCGCGGAGTCGCTCTGTGATTGGACTGCGGATGGCAAGTCGCTCATTCTCGCGTCGAGTGCGCTTGAAGGACTCGCGCGCGCGCAGAAGCTCTACACCGTGAACGCGACAGGCGGATTGCCGACGCAGTTGCCCGTGCCCTACGGCGCGAATGGCTCACTTGATCGCACGGGCGAATGGCTCGCGTACACGCCGCACTCCACCGACACGCGAACGTGGAAGCGGTATCGCGGCGGTATGGCGACAGATGTTTTGGTCTACAACATCAAGACGAACGAGTCCAAGCGCATCACGGATTGGGAAGGCACAGACACGCTTCCGATGTGGCACGGACGCAGGGTGTATTTTCTTTCCGATCGCAGTGCGAAAGACACGAACGTCCTCAATGTTTTCGCCTACGACCTCGACAGCGGAAACACCGAGCAAATCACGCACTTTAAAGGCACGGATGTGAAATGGAGTGCGATCGGCCCTGACACCGATGGCGCAGGCGAAATGGTTTTCCAATGGGGCGACCATATCTATCGACTCGATCTTGCAACCAAGCAGAGCGTCCCTGTCGAGATCACCGTGCCTGGCGATCGCGATTCCTTGCGCGCGACCACCGTCGATGCAGCGAAAGACATGCAAGGCAGTTCGATCTCACCGAGTGGCAAGCGCGTCGCAGTTGTCGCGCGCGGTGACATTTGGTCAGCGCCTGCAGAAAATGGAACGCCACGCAATCTCACGCGCACGGATTCCATCTTCGAGCGCAACGCGGCATGGAGCCCTGATGGCAAGACGATCGCGTACTTCTCCGATGCAACAGGAGAGTACGAGCTCTACACGATGGGCGCAGATCTCAAGAGTGCGGACGGAAAAATCAGCGCGAGCCCCGAGCAACCAAAGCAAATCACAAAGGGCGGCTCTGCATTCCGCACCGCGATCACCTGGACACCTGATTCAAAATCCGTCGTGCTGCAAGATAAAGCAGGCAACATCGATCTTGTGAAACTCGAAGATGGCGCGACCACACATCTCGATCGCAACCCAGAAGGACCACGACCAGTCGACATTTCGATCACGCATGATTCGCGTTGGATCACGTGGAGCCGTTCGTGCGATCAAACAGAGCTCGAAGCGATCTACCTCTTCGACACGAAGGAAGCGGACGCTACCAAGGCGCTCACGCAATTGACGAGTGGGTTCTTCAGCGATAGCGAGCCGATGTTTGATCGCAAGGGCGACTGGATCGTCTTCAAGAGCGCGCGCAATTTTGCCCCAAAGTACGGCGATTTCGACACGACCTGGGTCTACGACAGCGCGACAGTGTTACTCGCTGTGCCGTTGAAGAAGGACTTCAAACTGCCGTGGTTGCCGACGAGCGATGAAGAAGGTCAGAAGGAGGATTCGAAGCCCGCGGCTGCTAGTGACGCAACTCCCGCAGCGGGCGAGAACGCGCGACCAAGTGGTCCACCAGCAGGTGGGCGACGCCGTCGCGGCGACATGACGATTGCTGTTGATCCGTCCGAATTCCTCGCGCAAGACGAGAAGAAGGACGCACCCACGCAAGACGCTGCACCTACGGCAGCGGGCGATTGGAAGGGATCATGCAAGATCGGCGAGATTGAAATCGCGTTCACGATGACACTGACCGTTGCTGAAGACGGAACCGCGAAGGGCTCGAGCAGTTCGGAGCACGGTGCTGCCGACCTCTCAGGAACATTCGATGCCGCAACGATGACGCTGCGTCTCACAGGAAAACTGAACGATCAGTCGTTTGAGATTGAAGCGACGATGGATGGCGAGAGCATGACTGGCAACATGTTCACGACGAACGCAGAGGGCGCTCGCGAGGCGAGCCCATTCACGGCAACGCGAACTGCAAAGAGTGAGAAGCCGACAGACGGTAAGGGCGAAGGCGCGAAGAAAGAATCGAAGAAAGAAGTGCTCATCGATCTCGATGGATTCGAAGCGCGCGCCTTGCAACTCCCTGCAGCGGCAGGTGCATTCGGTTCAATCGGATTCAACGACAAGAACGAATTGCTCTACGGACGCGATGGCTCCGTGCGATTGCTTGATCTCTCCGAGAAAACGCTCGCCGAAAAAACTGGCGCCGCAGGATCGCGCTTCGACGTGAGTGCCGACGGCAAGAAGTTGCTGCTCGGAGGTCGCGGCGGTGCGTCCATCGCAGGCGCAAGTGCCGGCGCAACGCCCAAGCCGATTGTCACGGCGCCGATGCTTTCCGTTGTGCAACCCGCGCATGAATGGAAAGAAATCCTGACGGATGCATGGCGCATCATGCGTGATTACTTCTACGACCCCGGCATGCATCAAGTGGACTGGCCTGCGATTCGCGCGAAGTATGAAGCGATGCTTCCCGCGGTCGTAACGCGCGAGGATCTCAACTTCCTCATCGCGGAGATGATCTCTGAACTCAACGTCGGTCACGCGTACTTGCAAGGCGGCGGCGACGTTGAGGAGGTCGACAATCGCACGGTTGGTTTGCTCGGTGCAACGTTTGCGCCAGCGACGAAAGAGGACGGCTCCCCTGCTGCAGCATGGAAACTCGCTAAGTTTTTCCACGGCGGCGCGTTTGATTCCGATGCGCGTTCACCACTGCAAGCGCAAGGACTCGGCGTGACGGAGGGCGACTTTCTCCTCGCCGTGAACGGCGTCGCGATCGATCCGAACGAGGATCCATGGGCGCCGTTTGTTGGACTCGCTGGCAAGAGCGTTGTTCTCACGGTTTCGAAGAAAGCAGTGCTCGATGCCGACGCGAAGGACATCGTCGTCACGACCATCGCGAGCGAAGACAATCTTCACTATCGCGATTGGGTCGAGAGCAAGCGGCGCATGGTGGAAGAACTTTCAGGCGGCAAGATTGGTTACATCTATGTACCCAATACAGGTACGGATGGACAGACTGAACTTGTGCGGCAATTCTTCGGCCAGCGAACCAAGCCTTCGTTACTCATCGATGATCGATGGAACGGCGGCGGACAGATTCCAACGCGCTTCATCGAACTCCTCGATCGACCAGTGACAAACTTCTGGGCGCGTCGAGACGCGCGCGACTACGCGTGGCCACCGGATGGACATCGCGGGCCGATGGCAATGCTTATCAACGGACTCGCTGGTTCCGGCGGCGATATGTTTCCGTGGTTGTTCAAGGCGAACAAACTCGGGTCGATCATCGGCACGCGCACATGGGGCGGACTCGTCGGAATCTCTGGAAATCCAGGGCTTCTTGACGGCGGCACGATTAGCGTCCCGACGTTTGGCTTCTATGAATCCGATGGCACTTGGGGGGTCGAGGGTCACGGCGTCGATCCTGACATCGAAGTGCTCGACGACCCTGCGCTGATGGTTGGCGGCAAGGATCCGCAAGTCGAGAAGGCTGTGGAAGTCCTGATGCAACAGCTCGGCGAGCATCCCTACAAGCCAACACCGAAGCCCACGTATCCCAATCGAAGCGGCATGGGCCTCCCCGCCGCAGATCATTGAGTGATGGAACGAACACGAACTCCACGCGCCAACATTTGTTGGCGCGTGGTTTTTTTATCGCGCGACTGAATTGCCGATACTCGACGCATGGCTAAGAACGCTGGTTCCTCCAAAGGCATCCTCATCGCACTCGCGATTCTCAGCGCGTTTCTCTTTCTGCACACATTCGGCGTGATCCCCATCGAGACGGATGGCGGCCCCGAGCGTTGGATTTCGCTCGTCACGTTTGCGATCGCCGCGATTGTGTTCGGAAAAGACGGGCTCACGATCTGGTGCGGCGGATGCGCCGCACTTGCGGTGACGCTCAATCCCATCTACCCACTCACGCTCGACTACAACACATTCTTCATCGCCAAAGTCATCGGCGGCGCATTCGCAGGCGCCGCAGTCATCCGCAATTGGTGAGTGAACGCTCGCGAGCAATCAACCGACGGCCCGCGAAACAGCGACTACCGCAACTTCCCTGGAACAGAAGCCGGTCGCTGCGTCAGCGCATTCTTCATAAGTGACATTTGTTCCTCGAGCGCGCGCAATCGAATCCCTGTTGTGTCCGATTGCGGCGATGCACCACTGTCGATCTCAAGGTCTTGAACGTTCCGCGCATCGAAACGCCTTACCCTTAGAGCGCGCACCCGATCCACGGAAGCGAGCCGAGCCAAGCGCTCGATGCTTTCTTCATCAAGAAAGTCTGTGCGATAAGGATGCGCCTCTGAGCCGCGAGTAGGGAACGATTGAAGCGTTGTATCGAAGGAGTTTCGCTCGATCCAAACTCGCCAGTTCCGCTTGTCAAACCTGTAGAGCCGTGGCGCTCGACCCTTTGACCCCTCATCCCCTGCTTGTCCGAGGTCCACAAGTACTTCGGTGTCAAGCAACTCTTTCAGTCGACGCCGGAAGTTGTTCGATGATTCGAACTCCTCGCCTGAGAGTTGCGCAGCACGCAAGATCGCTCTGTGCAATTCATCGATCGTGAACTGCTCAGGGAGGAGCGCGAAGAGCGGTGGATACTCAGATTGCTCTGAGTCGCCGCCACGGTCACAGTCACGGTCACGCCTTCGTTCGCTCTCGGCAGTCGCGACAATTCCCGCTCGAGCAGTGTCGCTGATCAGTCGCATCGATACTGGATCCATGGCGACGGCTCGCCGAAACTCTGAGCGTGCTTCGTGGACGAGTGAATCATCACGCACCAAACGGGCGAGCCGCTCAAGTGCGTCAAGTTGGAGGCTGTCGCCATGCGCTTCCGCCCGACCTCTTGCCGTGGATGCATTCAATCGACCCGCAGCCCAGTAGGGCAGGAACACGGAGGCGTCATCACGCACCCGTGGCATCAGTGGATAGATCCGAGACGGGAGTGTTCCGCTGGGCAAGGAGTCAAGCAGCATCCGTCGAATTGGTTCGTTCGCATCCGTCGAGTTCGGAACTTCATTCGATGGTTCGCGACCTCGAGTCAGCGATGGAAAATGATGGAACTCCACGATTCTCCCACCGACCGTCTCAAGACGGTCGTCAGCCGTAAACACGAAGACGATGAGGGAGAGAGAGATGCGTGGTGCTGGGAAGCCCATTGAAAATGTTCCGATCCGAGGTGGACGAGAGTTCGCGCCTGTTTGCGCACCCTTGGCGGCGCAACGAGCCACGCTAGCTCAGTTTGTGACTCCGTCATGGACTTCGTTCCAAAGTGTGTCGACACTTTCCAAAGAGATCATGCAACCATTTATATCAAAATCAAGTTTAAGTCTTGATTTTTATCCTCGGCGACCTACTCGGCGGCATAGTATGAAAATCCTGGACGATAGCGTGCTGTCAGCCCCCGTCCGGAGAGAGTGAGTTGAGTTTCATCTGGTTGAAAAGTTCGTCAGTTGAGTCGAATTCAAGTCGAACTGTAGTGTAAATCGTTCATTTCGCAAGATTCCGCCACATGGCGGGGAAGGTTGTCTCCATGCCTGTAGCCACCGAAAACATCGACGTCCCTTTCCAAGTTTCATTTCTCACTCTTGATATGAATGACTCGGCTGTGCGATCGGTCTCGCTCGCAGACGGCCTCGAACTCGTGTTTGTGCGACCAATCGGGCGCGTTTCGACGGAGTCCGATGCTCGGCTCCCCCATCCGCTCCCCCACCCCCATTCCCATTCCCATGCGCGGGTGCGGCTTTTCGAGAAATCCGCGCTCCCTTCAGAGTCTGGATTGACGATCGAGGAGCACTCCGGAAGCGGCACGGTGCCAAGTTTGGTTGCGCGCAACACATCAACGTTTGACTATCTCCTCATCGCTGGGCAGATGATTCAAGGAGGCAAGCAGAACCGCGGCTTCAACGCGGACATACTGATCACTGCGGGCAGCACCGTGAAGATTCCTGTGACCTGCGTGCAGCAAGGACGCTGGAGTAGCGGCGCCACGGAGCGCTTCCAAGCCTGTGGATTCGAACCGACCAGTGTCCGCACTTCCAAGATGCGCACAGTGTGCGATTCAGTGCGCGCCAATCGTGGTCACAGCGCAGATCAACAGGCGGTCTGGAGCGAGATCAATTCCATGCAAACGGCGGTTGGTGCCTCTAGCCGATCCGCGGATCTCTGCGAAACCTTGCTCCATCTCTCAAGGACTCGCGAATCAGTCACCGCTGAGAGATCAGCGAGCAGAGGTCCACAAGCACCTCGCGAGCGAGGGCTCGACGACGAAACTGAATATCTGTTCCGCGAAGTGGAGGCGCTCCGCGAGCGGCTCGTCGCAGCCCAAGCGGCTGGATCTCATGACGAGGAAGGAGCAACCATGGCGCACTTCAACGCGTCGCGCGAGCTCTATCGTCGCCGACAACTCGCGCGTCAGGAACGCGAGGATTCTCATCGCGCACGGGTTGACCCTCGCCATCGCGTCAGTCCCGAAGGTCAAGCGCGTGCCGATGAAGCGGCGCGTGGAGCATGCGGAATGCTCGTGTTCTTTCAGGGAGAATTCCTCTCTGGCGACGTGTTCGCCGACGAACAATGGTTTGCAGCGCTCTACGGAGGCTTGCGAAACTCCGCGCTTATGGCGTGGGATGTTGCAGTCGAACGGTGCATGCGGACGAACCGACCGTTCGCGCGAAAGGAATGCGATGCTTCTGATGCGCAAACCCGCGCAATCTTGAACGATGCCTCTCAAGGTGTTTGGAAGCAACGCGCGGCCGTGGCACAGGGGCGTTCGCTGTTCCTTGAACATCCAACGCTAGAGAGCTCGCTTCTGGCAGACGATCAAGGCATGCCGTTGCACTGCATTCTCAGCACCAATCGGATGCCAGAAGTGCTTCAACCGCACCGATGACGATTGCGCGAAATCGCGAAGACATACCTTTTGGCAGCGCACTGGTGGAGAAATGATGTGCGCGAGAGTGGGTGAAAACTTGCGAGAGAAGATGCCCCGTGGAGGAGAAGAAGTTCAAGAGATTGGTCGGGACGATGGGTTGCGGTCGCTCGAGGAAAGGAGGCACTGAGCGATGGTGGTGGAAAGGACTTAGGTGGAGAGATGAATGAGCCTCGGATCAATCCTTGGCTTTGAAGCGAACAGGCGGAGCGAATCATGATTCGCCCCGCCTGTTCGTTTGTCCCCAACCTTCCTCTCTCTTTCGATATTCAAAGCGTGATGCTCTGAGCACTGTGAGCACTCGCGCCTTGCCTCGACCCTGATCTTGTGGATACTGCGTATGTGCTGAGTGACCCCACGCGCCCGCGCTGCGACTCGCAATCAGGAAGGCACGTCGCATGTGCGTGCCTTCTCGCGGTATCGCTGTTGCTCGCAATGCAACTGACAACTGCAATGGGTGCTGCCTCGCCAGCACTCGCAGCAACCCTTCACCCCGACGCTGCCCAGTTTCGGCCACTGCCTGAAAAAACTGCGAAAGGCGCATCGCATTGGGCGTATCAACCGATCGCAAGCCCTTCGCGACCTCGCGTGATGCATTCCGCATGGCTTCGCAATGAAATCGACAGTTTTGTTCTCGCGCGCCTCGAACAGAATGGACTGCACCCTGCGCCGGAAGCAGATCGACGCACACTCTTGCGTCGCGCGTATCTTGATCTTCTCGGCGTCCCTCCGACAGTTGCGGATGTAGAAGCGTTCGAGCAGGACCGCTCGCCTCATGCGTATGAACAGCGCATCGACGCGTTGCTCGATTCAACGATGTACGGCGAGCGCTGGGGTCGTCATTGGCTTGATGTCGCGCGCTACGCCGATTCCAACGGTGTTGATGAAAACATCGCATACGCCAATGCGTTTCATTACCGCGACTACGTGATTGACGCGTTCAATCGCGACATGCCCTTCAACGAATTCATCCTTGAGCAGATCGCGGGCGATTTGCTTCCTGAAGTTGCGCAGCCGACCGCGGAAGACGACGCGCAAACTCGCGGCCGCATCGCTGCACTAGGGTTTTTAGCTCTCGGCCCGAAGATGCTTGCCGAGCCTGACAAGGAGAAGGAACGAGTCGATGTCGTCGACGAGCAGATTGACATCGTTTCAAAGGCGTTTCTCGCGCAGACGATTTCCTGTGCTCGCTGCCACGATCACAAGTTCGATCCGATCTCGCACGCGGATTACTTCGCGATTTCTGGCGTTTTTCGTAGCGTCTCAACGTTCGACAACATCGCGACGGTCGGTCACGTCGCGCAGCGTCCGCTTGCGACTGCTGTTGAAATCGAACGATCCAAAGTTTGGCATGACCGGGCAAAGGAGCTCGGCACTGCGCATGATTCCGCGCGATCCGCGCTACGCCGCCTCGAACATGCTGCGCAGGCGAAGCGCTTTGTAGACGCGATCAACCGCAACGAGGCGAACCTCTGGTACGCCCTCGCGCTTGCATCCGCGCGCAGTGCGCACGAGCCACTCACCGAACGCGAAACATTTCTCACAGCTCGCACGAGTCGCGATGCGCACGAGAAACTGAAGCCTGCGGAGTTGCCGCGTGCGTTGGTCGTCAAAGAATCGAAAGTCGACGAGACTCCGATCCATGATCGCGGCGATCACATGTCTCCTACAGGTGCGGTCATCTCGCGCGCGGTACCCGCGATTCTCGAACGCACGCTGCCGAGTCCGGCGTTTCCCGCAACCTCGAGCGGTCGCCTCGAACTCGCGCGTTGGATCGCTGACGCGCGCAATCCGCTCACGACGCGCGTCATCGCAAATCGCTTGTGGTCGTGGCATTTCGGCGTTGGGCTTGTCGACACACCGAGCAACTTCGGTGTGATTGGCAGCAAGCCCTCGCATCCCGAGCTTCTCGATTTTCTCGCGCAACGATTCGTACTCAATGGCTGGAGCGTGAAGTCGATGCATCGACTGATCATGCGCAGCGCGACCTATCGACAAGCGAGCACGACGCACGTCGGGCTCCCCACCGCTGATCCCGACAATCGCTTGCTCTCGCGTTTCTCTCGTCGGCGCGTGGAGGCGGAAGTGATTCGTGATGCGGTGCTCTTCACTTCGGGTGCGCTTGACAGAAGCATGGGAGGCTCGCTGCTGGGTGCGAAGGATCATGAGTACGTGACGAACGATCAGTCGGGAAACTCTGCGACTTACGACGCGCCACGACGCACCGTCTATCTCCCCGTCATTCGCAACGCGATGTTTGGACTGTTCACCGCCTTCGATTACCCAGACGCGAGCACCCCCATCGACTGCCGTTCGCGGACCACGGTCGCTCCGCAAGCGCTCTTCTTCATGAACGCGCCGTTTGTTGAGGACGCCGCCAAACGCATTGCGATGCAAGCAACACAAACGGGCTCGCGCGCAGACGCACAAGTTCGCGCAGCGTTCCGCATTGCATTCGCACGCGAACCTGATGCGCAGGAACGCGCTAGTTCGGAGGCCTTTTTGACGAATCTCGCGGAGGACGGTCTCACGCCCGAAGCTGCGCTGACGCGGCTCTGTCACGCGTTGCTTTCCGCGAATGAATTCGTCACGATGGAGTAAGTCTTCCCGAGCAAGGCGCACGCATGTTCTGCAATCACCGACACAATCCGATCACGCGACGCGACGCGCTTACAGGGCTTTGCGCGGGATTTGGTTCAATCGCACTCGCAGGGCTGTTTGCGCAAGAAGCGAACGCCGGCGGAGGAGTGCTCACCTCTCCGCATTTCGTACCGCGCGCGAAGCGCGTGATTTTCCTCTTCATGCACGGTGGACCTTCGCAGGTTGATACGTTTGACTACAAGCCGCTCTTGCAGCGTGATCACGGCAAACCACTTCCGTTCGCGAAACCGCGCGTGCAATTCGCGCAGACAGAAAACTTGCTTGGAAGTCCCTGGAAGTTTCGCCAGTACGGACAATCAGGCGCGTGGGTGAGCGATCTTTTTCCGCACGTCGCAGGTCTCGTCGACGATCTCTGTTTCGTGAAGAGTCTGCATGGTTCGAATCCTGCGCACGGCGGCGCGCTCTTGAAGATTCATACGGGAAGTGACACGTTCATTCGTCCATCGATGGGCGCGTGGGTTTCGTACGGACTCGGCACGGAGAACGACAACCTCCCCGCGTTCATCACGATTTGCCCAACGCTCGGTCATGGCGGCGTCAATAATTTTTCGAGCGGATTTCTCCCTGCTCGCACGCACGGCACGCCAATTGGTCACGCGGGAGTGCCGGCATCGAAAGCGCAGTTTGAACACATGATGGCGGGATTGCCGCCTGAGTTGCAACGCAAGGAACTGGATTTCCTGCAAGAACTCAACGCGCAGCACATCCTTCGCACGGGCAGTGATGCTGCGCTCGAAGGTCGCATCGAGAGTTTCGAACTCGCGTATCGCATGCAAGCGGCAGGACCTGCGGTGATGGACCTCGCACTTGAAAGTGATGCGACAAAAAAACTTTATGGCATTGATGAGCCGAAGACGGAAAACTTCGGTCGCCAGTGTTTGCTCGCGCGACGATTCGCGCAGGCAGGCGTGCGATTCATTCAATGCACGCACAGTTACAAGTGGGATCAGCATGGCGATCTTCGCAACGGTCACTCGACGAATGCCGCGGAAGTGGATCGACCGATCGCTGGTTTGATTCAAGACCTCAAGAGTCACGGCATGCTCGAAGACACACTGGTGCTTTGGGGCGGCGAGTTTGGTCGAACGCCGACCGCGCAAGGCGGAGATGGCCGCGATCACAATCCGCACGGATTCACGATGTTCATGGCGGGTGGCGGTGTGAAGAGTGGATTCTCCTACGGCGCAACAGATGACTACGGGTATTACGCGGCAATTGATAAGTGTGAGGTGCACGATCTCCACGCGACCATATTGGCGCTGCTCGGCATCAACCACGAACGCCTCACCTTCCGCCACGGCGGCCGCGACCATCGGCTGACGGATGTCCACGGCAAGGTGGTGACGGAACTTTTTGCATAGCCGAACGGCTTGTTTCGCAAGAGTCTCGGTCAGGTCTCGATTGGGTCCAAAGATCCCATCTCGAAGATCCCAAAGAGTGCTCCTCAAGCCGCTTGCCGAATTGGTCGAACCTGCTATTCTTCCCAACCCGCAGTGCTAGCCACTGCATGAGTTGCGGGTGTAGCTCAGTGGTAGAGTGTCACCTTGCCAAGGTGAATGTCGAGGGTTCGAATCCCTTCACCCGCTTTAGAACACCGCCGCGGAAGGCTTCCAAGCCTTCCGCAGCGGTGTTTTTGTACCTCGCGCGTTGGGCTTGCGCAGACGATTCCCGATCCTGCGTGTGGCAATGAAGGACCGCCATTTGTCGTTCGACTGCGTGGCAGCACGCGAACGCGAGTACTCAGTTTGCAATTCGGATTCGTTCTGCACGTGCGATGTGCACGCTGATCGGATTCGCCGCGCCGCGCTCGTGCCAAGCGCGCACTTGATCAGCATGCCCAGGAGCGATTGTGGAGTGCGCATCGACGCGACGTTCAAATCTGCGACTAGTGCGACACCGTTTGGTTTCCCCGCGAGCCGATGGATCGCATCAAACTCACAAACACCCTCTACGCTGATTGTTCGGTGCCCGCGCTTGTCCTCAACTCTTCTGTCTACGCATAAGTTTCGCGAGTTTCGCGAGTTTCGCGCGCGCTCATCCTTGAAGGGTCGACTGAAGAGCGGCTCGCGATGCATCGACGCGCACACAAATTGCTCGGCGTGCCCGGCGTACCCGCCCGTTGAGTGCGCTGCCTTTCCGCGACGCGGTTAGCATCTGTTACTCGATTCGAGCTTCTGCGAGGATGACTACATGCGCAAGACGACTCTCACACTCACAGTAATCGCACTCGGTTGCTTCGGCGCTTCCATCGCAACCGCGCCGCCATCATTGAAGTTCACGTCGATGGGGTTTTCGATTGCGCCGTTGACCGCGCCAGCCGATGCGACAAACTACATTCCGCTGTTGATGACTTTGCCTGCAGGCGAAGATGGTTTCACGCCACACGTCAATGTCCTTGTGCAGCCTTGGGAAACAACGCTTGAGGAGTACAAGGAAAACTCCCTGCGCCAACTGAAGGATTCTGGCTTCACGGTCATCGCCGAAGGATTCACGGCGAATGCAGAAGGCGGAACCGACGACGCAAAGGCATTCGTCATGGAGTACGAAGGCGATCTCGGCGAGGGAATGCTGCACTACTACGCGAAGGCGCGTGCGCGTCGCGGCAACATCATTCTCGCGACCGCGACTGCGTCGAGTGCGACGTGGAAGGACTATGCGTTGGCGCTGAAAACTTCGGTTGACAGCCTCACCGTCGATGGTGCGAAAAAACCTGCTGATGCGCCGAATGCCGCGAAGCCCGCAACTCCGTGAGTGACGCCGCATCCATCACGCTCCGATGCGCGAAGAGAGATTCCACGCTCACCATCGAGCCGCAATACGGCTGTGTCGCGACAAGTTGGATCGTCGATGGGCACGAACTTCTCGCGCTTCCCGCGCCGCGCGAAGAGTTTCTTCGTTCGACACGCACAGGCGGAGTTCCACTGCTCTATCCATACGCGAATCGACTGCGCACGGATCGCTTTCATGTCTCGGATCGCGATGTCGACCTCTCGCGGGAACTCTCGCTTAAGCGTGATGGCACTGGACTTCCGATCCACGGGCTGCTCTTACGATGGCCGCATTGGCAACTCGAACGAGAGCGCGACAGCGCGCTCACTGCCACAATCGATTGGGCCGCGCATCCGTGGTTGATGCACGCGTATCCATTCGCGCACACGCTGCAACTTCGCTGGGAATTGCGTGAGATAAACGGCAACGCCGCGCTCGCCATCACGACTTCCGTGCATGCGGATCGAGCGCAGCGCGTGCCGATTGCGTTCGGTTGGCACCCGTATTTCCTCGCACAAAGCGGCATCCAAGCGCGCGTGCAGTTTCCAATGACGCGCGAAGTCGAATTGCTCTCAACAGGATTGCCTTCTCTTCCCTTCGCACTCGGCAAAATCGAGCAACGCACGGATGCGAAGATTGGCAGCAATCTCGACGCGCTCTTCCGACTGCACTCTTCGCCGTGCAACGCGCTGCTCACCGACGGAGATCGAAAACTCTCCGTGGAGTTTGGGGCGGGCTACAACTGGATGCAAGCGTTCTCGCCCCTGGGAGCGAGCTTCATCGCACTCGAACCAATGACCGCGCCAACCTCAGCGTTGTCCGATGGCACCGCAATGGCGGTCGAACCTGGAGGTTCATTCACCGCGATTTTCACTCTGGTGGACTTGCAGGGGGGATGACCGAAAATCTGTCTATAATTCTCAAAGTCCACTTGCTTCCGATCACCCTTGAGCCACACTCAAGATGGAGGTTGACCAAGGGGTCCGACATCGTTTATGGCTGCCGCAGTAGGCAGTACCTGGCTTTCCCAGCTAGGAAAGGGCGTAGGCGATGTGGATTGCCGCTTTCAAGCGGTGCTTGGTCGCGAGTTGTTAGGAGGGTTTCACATGGATTTTGGAATGGTTCCCATCATGACTTATGTCATGGAGCGCGAGGGTTCTTCTCCCGCGACAGAGGTTCGGGCAGCAACGCAGCAGGAAGAGACTACCGCGATGACAGATGCCGCGAGGATTTTGATCCAAGCGCTTTTCATGGGTCGGTGAGTCGAAACCGTCAATCAAGACAGAGATCGACAACCGCGAGCGCACATTGCGCTCGCGGTTGTCAATTCAGTTTGCGAATGTCCCCTTCTTGCGCACAGTGTGCAAGTCTGTTGCGATGTTGCGTTGTCAAAGAATTTTTATGCGTTCGTCAACTCACTCTCTCTTGTGCAAGACCTCAGCTATCGCGATCAGCGCGTGGTTGAGCGTCGCGATGAGCGAGGGTGCCGCTCTCGCGTGCGACGGAGATCTCAACAGCAACGCGCTTGTCGACGCAGAAGATCTCGCGCAATTGCTTTCTTCGTGGGGCTCGAGTGGCGGCGATGTGGATGGAAATGGCACGACTGATGCCGCGGATCTATCAACGCTCCTCAACAACTGGGGCACGTGTCCTGCTGTCGTCGAATGGACGCTGCTCACGCGTCTAGATTCCAACGTAACAACTGCTGTCGATGCGAACGGCGTCGTCGCAACAACGTGGACAGGATCCTCCAATGGTTCGAGCGTCGCGTACTTGCGCAGCGACGGCTCGCTCGTTCGTCCGGGTGTTTATGCGCAAGGATCTTTCACAGGCGCTGGTCGCGGCGGACGGCTCCAGATTTTCTCGCCTGCGGGCGCGCTCACGAATGATCTCATCATCGCGAACGCAAGTTTTCAGCAGCATCACGATGTTTGTCCGCTGCCCAACGGCAACATCCTCTGCATCGTGTGGGATCTCCACACGCAAGCGGAAGCAATCGCAGCCGGACGCACGACGATCACGGGGAACATCTACTCCGAACGCATCATCGAAGTGCATCCGACGGGCATGAGTACATATGACATCGTGTGGAGTTGGAGTTTGTGGAATCACCTGATTCAAGATGCAAATGCATCGCTCGCGAATTACGGTGTCGTCGCGCAAGCACCGCAACTTGTCGACATCAACTTCGGCAATGTGATGAATGGCGACTGGGTGCATCTCAATGCGATTGACTACAACGCCGCGCGGGATGAGATCGTCGTGAGTTCGCGATCGTTCAACGAAGTCTGGGTGGTTGATCATTCGACGACGACCGCGCAAGCAGCGACGCACGCGGGCGGCACCCGCGGCAAGGGCGGTGATCTCTTGTATCGCTGGGGAAATCCGCAAGTCTCGCGTCGTGGTGCTGCCGCAGATCAATACTTCCGCGTGGTGCACAGCGTGACGTGGATCGATGAAGGCATGGCTAGTGCTGGAAACATTCTCGCGTTCAACAACGGCGATCGCACGGGCACTACCAACGACTGGTCACAACTCGTCGAGATCGTTCCGCCGCGCGAAAAAGGCGGCGGATATGTTGTTCCCACGACCAACGCGTTTGGCCCAGCAACACCGATCTGGACAGTCGGCGGCCAAGGCGGTTTCTACGGAGGCCCCACGCAATGCGGCGCGTTCCGCCAGAACAACGGCAACACGCTTGTGACGCTCACGAACTCGGGCACGATGTTCGAAGTGAATGCGAGTGGCGCGACGGTCGCGACTTCGCAACTCACCGGTCAAGTCGCACGCGCGGTGCGTTACCGATTCGTCGATGGCGTTTGGGTTGGACACTGAGTGCGATGGATCGCGGCGCGCGATCGCTGCACTGTCCTGTAGAGTGCGCGCGTGCAAGCCGATCTTCAATCGCGCAGCCAACTGCTGGATGAGCTCGCTGATGGCGCGCGAGAGATTGCGCTGCGATATTTTCAGCGCAACGACCTTGGCATCGAATGGAAATCGGACGAGTCTCCCGTCACGCAAGCAGATCACGCGATTGAACAGTTTCTTCGAGAGACGATTCAATCGAGATTCCCACAAGACGCGCTGCTTGGCGAAGAGTACGGCGCGCAGGCTGGAACAAGTGGTTTTCGCTGGATTCTTGATCCGATTGACGGCACGGTGAGTTTCGCCAGCGGCGTGCCGCTCTTTGGTGTGTTGATCGGGCTCGCGTTTCAACAGGGCGCCGACAGAGAAGAAGTACTCGCAGGTGTTGCGGAGTTTCCTGCGTTGGGCGAACGCGTGATCGCTGTGCGCGGTCAAGGTGCGCGGTGGATGCGCAACGGTCGCGCAACCGAACTCGCACGCGTGCGATCGTGCGCATCCGTGCGCGACGCGCTTGTTTGCACCAGCGGCAGTGAGTACTACATCAAAGCTTCGAAAGTCGAAGCGTTCCTCCATCTCGCGCAGTCGTGCCGCCGCATTCGCGGATGGAGCGACTGTTACGGATTCCTCCTCGTCGCGACTGGACGCGCCGATGCAGCAGTGGATCCGATCATGCATTCCTGGGACATCGGACCGTTCGCAGTGATCCTGCCAGAAGCGGGCGGCGTGCTCATCGATTGGTCGGGGAGCGCTGGCATCGATGGAGGCAACGCAATCGCAGCATCCCCCGCACTCGCTGCGGAATTGCAAGCACTCCTGCGGCGATGAATTCATCTCACAATCGAGATGAAGTCTTCTCATCAATTCTTAGACATGATCCTCTTCTACATTCTGATCAATACTCTTGATCAATACTTAGACGAAGATTTTTTCTCATTCTTGATTTTGATCACGCTCAAGTTTGAATCCTGATTTATGTTGTTCAGGATGAACCCACATGATCCCGATCGACGACACGCGCTAAAAACAGGGCTCGGTGCCCTTCTCGCGATGGGTGCGTTCAATCGTCTGTCGAACGCGAGTTTCGCGCCGCGCGGAAACTTCTTCCCCCCGCTACCGCCTTCGCTTCCAAGGCAACGACTCGATCCGGTGCTGCGACTTGAAACGCTCGGTATCAGCGAGACGATCGAAGGCTTGCCGTTCGCGCCAACATGGTTCGCCGACTCGTTTGCGAACGGCAACCTCCCCTTTCATGCGTGCGAGAGTTGCGTGGAGTATCCGCCGGCGGCAGAATCGATTGACGTTGCGATCATCGGCGGCGGACTCTCTGGTCTCGCGCTCGCGCACCAGCTCCGCCATCGCAACACCGTGCTGTTTGAACTGCGCACCCGCCTTGGCGGCAACGCGATGGGCGAGTCCTTCAACGCGCAATCTTGGAGTCTCGCCAGCGCGTACTTCATGCAAGATGACAAGGGCGCGCCCCTTCAAAATCTCTATGAGGAACTCGGCCTGCCTTCGTTGTGGCGACAAGACAACGGCAGTTTCTCGTTTGAGTACGACGGTGCGATCACGGAGGAATTGCTCGGTCGCGATCCCAATCCGAAACATCGCGCGGCACTCGCTGCGTATCAAGCCGCAGTCAAACAGTTCGCGTTCAACGATTACCCCGACATCCCGTTCGAAGGCGCACCATCGGAACTCATTCTCGAACTCGACAGCCGATCCTTCCGTGACGACCTCCTGCTCCGCTGCGGCGAACTTCCTCCGAGATTGCAATATCTCCTCCAGGCGTATTGCACATCAAGCCTCGGTGTTGGAACGGATGAGCTCAGCGCCGCCGCGGCGTGGAACTTTGTTGCTGCAGAAGAGTTCGGACGCAACGTGCTTCCTGCCGGCAACGCGGGACTCGCGCGCGCTCTTTGGCAGCAGGCGCGCGTCCAACCCAACGGCATGAAAGGCGCGCAGTTTCGCGCGGGGGCTACGGTCGGTGAAGTGCAACTCACCGATGGCGGCGCGCTCGTTTTCTGGCGCGATGCGGAAGGCAAGCGACACACGACCTTCGCGCGTCAAGTCGCATTCGCCAACGCAAAGCACATCGTGAGGCACATGCTGCCGTGGCTTGATGCAGCGGATCCTGCCAAACGCGAAGCGATGCAGCTCGTGCCAACTGTTCCGTATCTCGTTGCGAATGTTGTGCTGAACGCTCCGCTCGGACACGATTTCTACGATCTCTATCTCAACGGAAGCGCCGCGTTTCCACAGGATGCGAACACGTTTGAATCGACGCGCATCATCACCGATGCAGTCAACGGCGGCTTCGCTGTCGACCCGACTCACAACGGTGTGCTCTCGATCTATTGGCCGCTCCCGTGGCACACCGCGCGTTTTACGATCGTGCATGAAGAGGATTGGCGCAACTACGCAGCGCGCGCTGCACCGCAACTCAAGACAATGCTCGCGCTGCTGAAGGTTGCACCTGAAGCTGTCGCGCAGATTCGCATTTCGCGTTGGGGTCATGCGATGCCGTTCGCGCAACCGGGCGCATACTCCTCAGGACTTCCCAACGAGTTGCGCCGACCGCTCAATGATCGGTTGTGGTTTGTGAATCAAGACAACTGGCTCTTGCCTGCTGTCGAGACTGCGTTGACCGAAGCGTTGTGGGCAGCGCCGCAGATCGACAGCGCGCTCGCTTGATCGCACGATCGCTTGATCACACGATCGCTTGATCACACGATCGCTTGATCGCGCGCTCGCGCGAAAAATATTGCGCGAATATGTTCCACACTTTGGGAGGGTTTTTCGAATCCTCCGCAATCGCATGTTCAAATCGCACGCATGCAACTGCTTCGACTGATCGGTCAACTTTGCGGCGCGTTCGTGGTGTTTTTCGGTGTCCTGAGCGCGATCATCTGCAATCGCGAGCGATCGTCTGCAATTGTCCGCGATCATTTGCGATCGTCCGCGGTCGCGGGCGGTCGTTTGTAATCGTCTGCGCGATCACACAGCGTCGAGCGCGTCCCAGCTCGCGTCGAATGCGAAGGCGTAGTTCTTCCAGCGTCCGATGCTTGAGTTGTTGATCTTGCGTCGCACCTGCTCGTGACTGAGTGTGAGCACTGTGCGTTCATTCGCCTCGGGACTCAAGACGCGCGTGTCAAACTCGACGCCGATGTGTGCGAGGACTCGTTCGATTTCCGTCTGCGGATTTGCGACGAGTGCTTCGTAGCGGAGGCGCAATCCTCGCAGCGCGAACGCTCCTATCGAAGGCTCCACAAGTTTGCGCTCTGCGAGCATCACGCGCTTGATCATCGCGAGGCTTGCGGTGAACCCAAATGATTGCGGATGGAAATTCGAGAGGTACATGCTGATCGCGCAATCGCGCGCGTCGCGCTCGATGTGAATGAGCGACACCCCAGGAAGCACAGCCGCAACCGCGGGAAGCAAGCGCCAGGCGCGAAGCGTCTTGTCAAACGTGTGCGTCGCGCCCTCGCGCTTGCGTGCCTGCGCGCCGGCGAGATACTCCGCCTGCAATGCGGTCGCATCGGTTGTCGCCAATTCTCGCAATCGCGCGGGCCAGAGTCCGCGCCCGAGCAGCGCTTCGCCAAGATCGGAAACGCCTTCGTATTCGCCGATACCAGTGATCAACGGGTGTCGATCGAGCATCTGCTCAACCAGCGTCGTGCCGCTGCGAGGCAATCCCACCACCATCGCGGTCGTGCGGCACTCGGGCGCTGTCGTGCGACGATTGCTCGCCGAGCGCGAAAGCATCCGCAGTTGCTCGCTCGTGTCCGCTTCCACACCGAGAATGTCGAAATTCGGCGTCGTCTCGCGATGGACTGCAGTCGCGAGATCGAACGCGTCTTGAAAGCGCGCTTCCGCGTCGAGCATCCGAACTGCCTCAAATCCTGCGATGCGTTTGAGCGAGAGGCTCTTCGTCGAACTTGCGCAATCCGTCAATCGTGCAATCGCGCTCGATTTGTCCGTCAACGCAAGTGCGCGTGCTTCGAAAACCGCCGAGCGATCGTCCGACTTCCAGTCCTCACGGCTCGCGAGCAGCGCAGCTGCTTCAACTCTACGTCCGCCCCGCGAAAGCACCTCCGCGAGCATGATCGTTATCTCCACGGCATTCGGCGGACTCTCGGCGAGAATTCGCCGCAGTCGGTCCACCGCCAGCGAAGTCCGACCGAGACGATGATCGACAATCGCGCGGATCAATCCTAACGAGGGGTGACGGCTGTCTGCGGCAAGCCCAGCATCCGCGTTTTCAGTGGCTTCCGCGAGCTTCCCCTGAGCGAGCGCGGTTTGTGCCGCCTTGAAGAAGCGTTCAGCTTTGGAGGGGACGAAGTTCACGCATCTGCAAGCCTACAACGGAGTTGGCGCGCGAAGTGCGACACCAATTGGGTCTCGAGATATGGGCAGGCATCCATGCGACCGTGTCCAAAGGCCCAGCCATGGTTTGAACGCCGCGCAGTTATAAGACCTTGTCAAAATCCTCACACATTTCCTGCAAAAAAGCACCGCTGTTTATTTGACACCCCTCTAACTCGGGGCACTCTCCTCTCTGTAGAGTTACCCCTTGACTCGCGCACGATTGAGAGCGTGTTCGTGTGAACGGTTTACTGATTTGTCCAACCGTCTGTACACACCCTTTTTTTTGGAGAGAATTTATGAAGTCCATTCTTGCAATTGGCGCGCTCACCGCGGCCGTCGCATCCGCCGCGTCGGCTGATGTGACCTACACGCTCACTTCGGCAACCTTCACTGGCTGGAATTTCAGCGAAGCAGCCGTAGGTGGTTCGCTCGACGGCACCCTCACCGGCGCGTCGATCAACGTCGTCCTCGAGGCTTCTGTCAACTACACATACGCAGACGATCTCTGCATCTATATCGCTGGTACCCCACTCGCACTCGGTGGCGCCCTTCAGTGCGGCGGTTACTCGAACTTGAACGCAGGTCAACGCTACTGGTGGCCAAACGGCGGAAGCAGCACGGTCGGCACCACCTCGATCGGTACCGTGAACTTCACGGACGGCTTGAACATGACCGGCAGCACGAACTCCGTGTGGATCGGCAACGGCTACGGCTGGGCGGCTACCTCGGGAACCTGGTCGGGCACCGTCACGCTTCACGGTGTGAATGCAGTTCCAGCACCAGGCGCGATTGCGCTCCTCGGACTCGTCGGCCTTGCTGGCCGTCGTCGACGCTGAATGCAGATTGCTTGCTGAC
>SIAK01000077.1 GCA_009691805.1 Phycisphaerales bacterium | reverse complement strand
GGTCGCCCCTGTGGATCAACCGCGAGATCCCACGGACGAAGTTTCGTGATGCCAAGCGCGTTCGCGCGTTCATCGTGAATCTTGCGCTGCAGCGGCACGAGTGTGTCCGCGATGGAATCTTGAAATCGCTTGCAATCCGTACTGGTGTAATCAAACCGCTTGTAGCGTCTATGTTGGAAGTCACGGAAATTGTCGAAGCCCGCGTTCTTCGCAATCACATGGCGCTTCGCAAGCATCTCGTCGTAGATCGAGTCGACCTCCGCACGATTCTGCGCGCGCCGCGCTTGTGTCGCTCTCCACGCCGCTTCACGCAGCGAACGATCGGGATCTTCGAAGTATCTCCCCATCTCCGCCATCGTGTGCTCTTGACCGTTGAACTGCACTGTCATCGCGCCATTGATTTGGCTGTAGCGTTGATCGAGTTGCGAGAGTTCCGTTTGAATCGCGACATTTTCAGGACGGAAGAGTTCCACATCCACGGCGAGATTGCGCAGATAGACGGCGTACCGCTGCGTCGGAAGTTCTTGCGCGAATGAACTGCGCACAATTTTCTGATCAAGTTCAAATGCAGCCTTGCGCATGTGCGGATCGACATTCGTGACGAAGCTGGCATACGCCTGCTGCACCGCCGGATCATCCGTGTGCCGCGTCATCTCAATGTAGAGATTCGCTTCGGCTTCACCCGTGGTCGAATCGAGCATGCTGCGGTCGAGGATCAATCGCTCGAGGTCTTGCGCGGACTGCACATCACGCGCGGCGAGTTGCGCGTAGAAGGGCGCAATGTTCGCCCAATCGGTTGCATCGAGAGAAGCGGGGACGAACTCGTTCACGGCAGTTGCAGAGGACATAGGTCGAGAAGTTTACGGCTTCTTTCCTGTGCATGGGAATCGCCCGTTCGTCCAATTCAGGCATGTTCCGTGGCGGGCGCAAGGGCAAGCTGCACCGCGCGTGCGGGCAGTGCAAGCGCGCGCGTCACGGAATCTGCGAGTGCTTGTGCGTGCATCTCTTCGTCGGCGATGACGAAGAGCGTCGAGCCTGATCCGCTCACATGCACGGCGCGTTCTGCAATGCGCGCAACTTCCTCTGCATCGTCAAGCAATGTTGGCGCGCACTGCATCGCTGCGGGCGCAAGATCATTGAACGGCGCATGCGGCGCGAGTTGCTGCGTGAGTAGCGCCCGGACGCGAGCAGTATCGACGCGCGCGTCGGCACGCAGTCCATCAAACTTCGCGTAGACCTCAGAGGTCTTGCACACAGCGTCAGGAAAAACCAGCACGAGATGCATCGACGGAAGTGCGGCGGTCGTGATTCTTTCTCCGAGTCCTTCAACGAGCGCGCTGCCGCCGTCAAGAAGAAACGGAACATCTGAGCCGAGCGAATGTGCAATGTCTTTGAGTTGCGCGTTCGAGATGTCGAGGGCGAACAGTTGCACGAGCCCGCGCAACATCGCCGCTGCATCACTCGAACCGCCACCGAGTCCGCCGCCCACCGGAATGCGCTTCTCCATGCGAAGTTGCACGGGCAACGCGCGATTGAGCCGTCGTTCGAGCGCAAGGTGCGCGCGCGCGGCGAGGTCTTTCGAAATCGGCCAATCAATCGCGCTTCTTCTCGGCGCGTCGCTGTGCCAAAGAATGGCGAAACGCGAGGGCGTGCCGGCAGGTAATCGCGCAAGATGCAGGTCGTCGCAAAGATTCGTCGTCACCATCCACGATGCGATGGGATGCATGCGATCAGGTCCAGGTGGACCGACCGAGAGCGCGAGGTTGATTTTCGCGGGTGCGCGAACGGTGACCGAGGAGAGCATGCGGCGCGAATCGTACTAGGAATCGCCCCGCATTCTCAGTCGTGAAACTGCAACTCAACTGCGCCTGGTCGCATAGACTTTCCGACCGAGCAGTTCTCACTTCGGCGCGCCATGCTTTACCAACCGCAATTGCACGATTCGTACTACGCCGCCAGCGAAGCGGAACTCAGCGAGCGCATCACTGCGCGTCGACTCGAACTCGGTACGCGGTTGCTGATCCTCGGTCATCACTATCAGCAAGATGATGTGATCCGTCACGCGGATTTCACGGGCGACAGTCTCAAGCTTTCGCAAATTGCGGCGAGGGAAGCACCTGCGCGCGGCGCGGAGTTCATCATCTTCTGCGGCGTGCATTTTATGGCGGAGACTGCGGACATTCTCACGCCAGAGTCTGTGCGCGTCTTGCTTCCCGATCTTTCCGCGGGTTGCTCGATGGCGGACATGGCGGCGTATGAAGATGCAGTCGATGCGTGGGAGTCCATTGCGCGCGCAGTCGAGGGAACACACACGCGCGTCCTACCCATCACGTATGTGAATTCAAGCGCAGCGGTGAAAGCATTTGTCGGTGAGCATGGCGGTGCATGTTGCACGAGTTCGAATGCATCGCAGGTCTTTGACTGGGCAATGCGCGGTGGAGACGAACCGCTTGCCAAGCACGAGAGCGTGAAGATCCTCTTTCTTCCTGATCAGCATCTTGGTCGCAACACAGCAAAGTCGAAGGGTTTTATCACGGAGATCGACGCGCAGCGATTGAAGCAGAAGCCCGAGTGCGCGTTGTGGAATCCTCGCAAAGAGTCGGGCGGATTGCGCGAAGAGGAGATTCGCGACGCGAAGGTGTTGCTGTGGGCGGGGCATTGCAGCGTGCACAAATTGTTCCGACCTGAACATGTCGCGACTGCGCATGCAGACAAACGCACGGTCATCGTCCATCCCGAATGCGCGCAGGAAGTCGTTGATCTTGCCGACATGCGCGGTTCTACCGAACACATCATCCACACGATTGAGAACGCCGCAGCAGGAACGCGCTGGTCGCTCGGCACGGAAGTGCATCTCGTGAATCGTGTCGCAGCGGCGGCTGCGCTGCGAGGCGTCGATGCGCGCATCTTGTCCGACTGTCAGTGTCTCTGCACGACGATGTACCGCGTCGATCAACAGCACCTCGCGTGGGTGCTTGATGAACTTGCGGAGGGGAATGTGGTGAACGAGATTCGCGTCCATCCCGAAGCGCGACGACTCGCGTCGCTCTCGCTTGGTCGCATGCTCTCGAATGTGTCGAGCGCCGTGGTAGGCGCGCAGGCAGTACACGCAGTGGATTGAGAATTGATCATGACAACAGCGGAAATTCGTTCGCCCTTGCTCTCGCGCCGCTGGCCTCGCATCACCGTCTTTGCGGTGACAGGCGTGCTCATGCTCGCCTTGGCGCTGCCCACGCTGCTTTCACTCACCATCGCGCCGAGCATGCTGCAACAGGCAATTGCCGCGCAAGTGCAGGGAAAGACGGAAGTCCCCAGCGTTTCGCTCGGATGGTTCTCGTCGCAGCGCATCTCTGGCGTGCGCATTGATGGCGGCGACGATGTTGGTTCGATCAACGCCTCAGTCGATGTCCCTGCGGGTCTGTTCTCACTTGCAATGGGTGGCGACATCGCCGTGCATATTGCAGCCGACGTCAAGAGCGCGACGGGCGCGGATGGCGAATTCAAAGTGTTGAAGTTGTTCGAACCTGCGTCTGCTGATGTTGCAGCGCCCGCTGCATCGACCGCAGCAGACGCGTCGATCGCGGTCGCGTCTCCTTTCTTTGGTGCGCGCAAGATTGAAGTTCTGATCGAACAGATTTCGCTCAGTTCGTACAACAGTGATCGCAGTGAAGGATCGACGGTTGTGCTCACGGGAAATGCGTTGCTGGATGGATCTGAGGCGCGGTTGGATCTTCATGCAGAGGCGAGTTCCAAGCAAGGCGGATCCACGCGCGGTGCTGGTTCGTTCTCAGTCAAGGGCGATGTGCACATCGAAGCGGGCAAGGCATCAGCGATCGATCTTCATCGCAGCACGATGGATCTCGCAATCGCCGCGAAGGATGTGCGAATATCCACGGGAAATGGCGTGATTGAGAACGCATCGTTCGACATGCATGCGACCAAAGACGCGGAAGGCACGATCACACTCGATGGCAAGGGCGCGGGCGCGGTGGAGGGAAGCGCTGCATCTTCGCTCTCGATGAAAGTGCGCGCGCCGCAACTCATCGACGCAGACGGTCGCGTGCAACTTGATCTCGCAAAGCTCGTCGCACACATTGACATTCGCGCGCTTCCGCTCGCGCCGCTCACGCCGTTCCTTCGCGCTGCGGGAGTCCATGAAGTCATCGATCCGACTCTCGACGTTGGCGAAACTGTCGATGTTGTGGTTACGACTGCGGGCGCTGGTTCGCTACTGCTCTCACTCGACGCGCAACGGGTGAAGTTGCGCTTCGAAGGCAATGTCACGCCTGATGGCGCAAGTCTGCAAGAGGGAACGCTTGACGCGAGCCTGTTCGTGCGTGAAGAGGTTGTCTCTGCGCTGAGTGGTGTTCAGGCGCAGGGTCCGCTTGTGATCATGCTCTCAGGAAACTCCATCGCTTGGACCAAGCCGCAGAGCGCGAGCGCATCTCAAACGCAGAGTCTTGCAGGAGTGTTCGCACTTGAACTTTCTCGACCGCTCGCGATCGCGCTTCCTACGGGATTGATTGCAGGAGTCGATGTCACGCGCGTGGCATTGCAGACTTGCTCACTGCACGCATCCAAGCGAGCGGGTGACGACTCGCTTGTCACGCAGACGCGCGTTCAACTGAATCTGAACGAGGGCGCCACGCAATCTTTGAACGCAGACGCGTCCTTCAATCTCGCCACGCAGGACATCACGATTGCAACCGCAGAGTTCACAGGCGCGATCGATCCTGCGTTGCTCACGGGTTTGACGGGCGGCGCATTGAAGGTTGGTCCGCGTGGCGCGAATCTGAAGGCAACGCTCGCCGATCTCACGGTGCATCACGATGCAACGAAGCAGCGTATCGAAGCGGGGAGCCTGCGCGCAGAAGTCGGCGGTTCACTCATCGTCGAGAGCAATGGAACGCAAGCGGCGATCACAGATCTCGCCATCAATGTGCAATTGCCGAAGGGCGCGAATGCTGGAAGTGCGAAGCTCGTCGCGTTGATCGATGGCGCGAGCACGCAGATCACGCAGTCGTTCACAGCGCTCCCCACGAGTGTTGACGATCTCGCGCAAGCAGGTCTTACGGGCAGCGTTGCGATTGACGGGATGGATCCATCATTGCTCGCGCGCATCGCGCCGGCAACCAAGGACTATCTCGGAATTCTGGGTCGTGGACCGATCGCATTTTCGTTGCGCAACACAACATCGAATGAGCGCGTGCAAGCAGATTTCTCGCTCAAAGCGACGAGCGTCGAGAGCGCAGGAACACTGCAACTCACGCGCGACACGATTGCGTTTGAGCGCGTTCGCATCGCAGCGAACTTGAACGCGGAAAGCCTCGCCTCCTTGCCAATTCCCGATGGCGTTGTGCTTGAACCTGGTGCGTCTGTTGTCCTCACGCTTCCGAGTTACTCGATGCAGAAGTCAGCGAAGGGCTGGAGCGCATCGGGCGATCTTGCGGCGAATCTCGCGCTCAAGAATGTTCGCGTGCTGCGCGCGCCTGGCCTCACGGCACCACTGGGTGTGTCTTCGTTGGAAGCGAATCTCTCGTATTCCATGCAGAAGGAAAGCGCGCGCATGGATGGATCCGCGATGCTTGGCGCTGGCGGCACTGCGGGCACGATGCAGTTTCAACTTGGATGGGAGAAACCTGTCGAGGCGAAATTCTTCCATGGCGCGCATGGCGAGATATCGCTGACGAATTTCGATGTTGCGCGCTTCGAACCAAGCTTCGGTCTCACGGCAGGGTCGTATTCGGGCATGCTCGGTGGGCCAGGTTCGTGCACTGTTCGATTGAGCGAGCAACCGAATGCGTCGGCGAAAGTCGAGCTCAATTTCCCGAGCACGAAGGGATCCTTCACGCTCACCGTGGTTGGCGATGCGAAGACGCGCGTGGCGCAGGCGACCGGCAATGTCACGGCGCAGATTTCCGCCGAGGCGTTTGGAAAACTAGCAGGCATCGGCAATGATCCAACGCGACGCGTGCTGACTCCCGTGACTGCACAGTGCACGATTGATTCGGCTGTGATTCCGCTCGACGCAGCGCTTGCCCCAGTCCTTGCGAATGCTTCGTTTGGAATTCATGGAAGTCTTTCGCCACTTTCGATCGAGATTTCGGGAGCGCATGGAAAGAAGGACACCGTCTCCACAGGAACGCTTTCATTCGAGACAACTTCGAAGCGACTCTCCGAAGAAGCATCGCTTCGCCTCAGCAGTGATACGAAGGACAAGACACGCGGCGCGATCGCACTCGACGTGAACGTGCGCGGCGCGTTGAGCGCGAAGCCGGTGATGGATGCGGAATTGCGCGCATCGAAATTTCCGGCGGCGACGATCGATGTTCTCGCAGGCACGGGCGGCGCGTTACAGAAATACGTCGGCGACGCGATTGACGCAGAGTTCGTGGCGAAGGGATTTTCGCAAGAGCGAGGCGTCGCATCTGCATCGGTGCGATCTGCGTTTGCGTCGATCGATGCACCACATCTTGCCTTTGGTGATGGCTTCTTAAAGATTGCGAAGGAGAAGCCACTGCGCGCGACATTCAAGATGCACGACGCCGTCAAGCGCGAACTCTTGGCAACGATCAATCCTGTATTCACCGATGTCGAGACGCTTAATCCCGCAGTTTTCACGGTCAGTTCGCTCGCATGGCCAACCGATGGCGATCGTCGCAAGTTTGACGCGGCGTTCGATCTCACTGTCGGTGAAGTGAAACTCACGAACTCAGGCCCGCTCGCATTTTTACTCTTCGTGGCCGGCACGCAAGACAGCAAAGGCATGGACGCATTCGTCGAACCCTTGCGCGGCAGCATCACACATGGTCAGTTGAAGTACAACGATTTCAACCTGCGCATGGGCAAGACATCGACGAGCGTGTGGAAGAACACGCTCACGTTTACTGGCGACATTGATCTTGTGAGGCTCTACGCGAATGCAATCACGACGGAAGTTCCGCTCTCGGATGCAACACATTGGTCGAACCAAGCAGACCTGCTCGTGCAAGGTCTCGGTGGACGCGGTAAAGATTTCGTCAACAGTTTGAAGGTCGGTATCAAACTCAGCGGTCCACTCTTTGACGCGAACGGAAAGCCCGCGAAACTCGATATAGCGCCGACATTCCCCGACGTTGGCAAAGCCTTGTTGGATAACCCAGCAGGCATGATCAACCTCGGCAAATCGATCTTAGACGCCTTCAACAAAAAGTAGATCCAGCCCCACGCAGAGACTCACCTGTCGCCGATGCATGCGCTGCACGAGCGTGCAACAACGCGTCTCTCACATGGGCTTTTCAGCGATGGTCTCGTCGAACACTTGCAGCAACTTCGCTTTGTCGAAGA
>SIAK01000076.1 GCA_009691805.1 Phycisphaerales bacterium | reverse complement strand
CCGCGCCGCGCGGCAAATTTCGCGCTTGCGCTCAACTATGCACGCACGAATTCAACCGTTCGCGATTCACTCGCGACGGTTGAGTCAGAAGCAAGCGATGGAATTTGTCCGCGCCGCGCGGCAAATTTCGCGCTTGCGCTCAACTACGCGCTCAACTACGCCCGAATCGACGCTCGAGATCGCGTAACGAAATCTTCAAACTGGTTGGTCGACCGTGCGGGCAATTCGTGCTGCGTTCGAGACTCTCGCGCAGTGCGAGCAGCGCGTGCAGTTCGCCTTCACTCAGCCGATCCCCCGCTTTCACCGCGGCTTTGCACGCCATCATGTCGACGATCTCATGCAGCGATCCTTCGAGCGTGAGCGCGCTTCCGTGTTCGAGTGCTTTGCCGAGGAGTGAACGCGCGAATGCGACCGCGTCGACGCCGCGCGAGTAGAACAACGACGGCACAGCATCGATCGCGAGCGTCCGTGCGCCGAACGGCCGTAACGCAAGCCCGATGCGTGCGCAGAGTGGCGCGATGGTCTGCGCTGCGTCCATCTCGACGATGGAACACTCGACAATTTCAGGCACAAGCAGCTGCTGACTCTCGAGATCGCCTTGCGAGAGTCGCTCGAAGAACAGCTCAAACATGTACCGCTCGTGCAGCGCGTGCTGATCGACGATGACGATGCCGTCCGCGTCTTCCGTCACGATGTAGTTTTCATGGAGTTGCGCGATGGGAGCTGCGCGCGGCGTGTGGATGGTTGCCACCCTTGCGGAGTCTTCCTCGGGGCGCTCAAGTGCGCGTGTATGCGCGAGTGCTGCGAGTTCAGCGAAACTCGAGACGATGCCCGAGCCAAACAATCTTGGCGCGCCAAATCCTGATGCAGTGGGTGACGCTGGCGCATCGTGTTTGGGCAGTTCGAAAAACGGCACGAGATTCGCCGCGCGGAGCGTGCGTTCAATGGCACGACGAACACCCTGATGCACCGCTTGCGGCGTGCGGAATCGCACTTCGGTTTTCGCGGGATGGACGTTGACATCCACTTCGCGCGGATCAATCTCAATAAACAGCGCGACCGAAGGAGATCGTGCGGGATCGATCAAGCCGCGATACGCCTCTTTCACGGCATGCAAGACGAGTCGATCCATGATCGGCCGACCATTGAGATGGATGCGCACCGCCTTGGCTGTCGGACGCGCAATCGCTGGTTTCCCCGCAAATCCATGCACGAGTAAGCCGCCCGCTTCAGGCACGCTCCACTCGAACTCTAAGAGTTCAGACTCGAGTTCTTTGCCAAGGACATCGAGCATGCGTTGCTTCGGTTCATCCGTGGAAGCCAGCGCAAGAAGCACGCGACCATTCGATCGCAGCGTGAATGCAACGGCGGGATGTCCGACCGCGATGGCTTCGACCGACTCCGTAATGCGCGCAGTCTCGGCTGCATCCGCGCGCAGAAACTTCCGTCGCGCGGGGACATTGAAAAAAAGCGTGCGCACTTCAACACTCGTGCCCACTCGCATCGCGACAGGTCGCACCGCACCAATCGTGCCACCTTCGACCGAAAGCTCCGCGCCTTCCTCTGCATCCTTCGTGCGCGAGCGCAGCGTGAAGCGAGAGACAGACGCGATCGAAGCCATCGCTTCTCCGCGAAAGCCAAGCGTCGCGACTGCTTCGAGATCTTCCGCGCTGGCAATCTTGCTCGTCGCGTGTGCGGCGATCGCGAGCAGCAGCTCATCACGCGGAATCCCGCAACCGTCATCGACGATGCGCACCAGTTCCGTGCCGCCGTTTTCGATATCGATCTCAATCGAGCGCGCTCCCGCATCGAGCGCGTTTTCAAGCAGTTCTTTCACCACACTCGCCGGTCGCTCCACCACTTCGCCCGCGGCGATTTGGTTGACGAGATGCGGGCTGAGTTGGCGAATAGGCATGTGGCCGATACTCACGCGCGACTGACAATGGGAAAGGGTCGACCGCGCCCAAACGCACGCTGCGTGAGTTTGAGAATCACAGCCGCTTGGTCGCGCTTGAACTGCGCGCGATCGATTGCAGTGCACCAACGCTCGACAAGCGCGAGGTCGAGTCCCGTTGTCTTCGCAATGTGCGCAGGCGTTCGCTCGAATTCCACGAAGCCTTCAATGATCGCGTCGAGGTCTGCATAGGCAGGCAGCGTGTCCTGATCGGTTTGATCATGGCGCAACTCTGCGCTCGGCGGCTTCTCGATAGAGCGCAGCGGAATCGGCGGCGCAAAAAACCCGCACTCGGCAGCGTTCGCATTCATCCAACGCGCGAGTGCGTACACGCGAGTTTTGAGGAGATCGCCGATGGGCGCGAGTGCGCCGCACATGTCGCCGTACAGCGTCGCGTAGCCAGTTGCATGCTCGCTCTTGTTGCCAGTGGTCAGCACGAGTGCGCCCGTGGCATTCGAGTATCCCATGAGCAACACGCCGCGCACACGCGATTGGAGATTCTCATCGACGATCGCTGGAATCTCTTCCAACGCTGGCGCGAGTGCTGCACGCAGTGCGTCATGCGCATCGTGGATCGGAAGTCGGAGTGCTTGCGCGAGTCCGAGTGCTGATGCTGTCGCGCGCGCATCTTCAAGCGAATGCGTGGACGAGAATCGCGAAGGCATGAGGAGCCCTGTCACGTTTTCTGCACCGAGCGCATGCGCCGCGAGTGCTGCAACGATCGCGCTATCGATGCCGCCCGAGAGACCAAGCACTGCACGCGTGTGCCCAGTCTTCCGAAAATAGCCTGCAATTCCTGTCGAAATCGCGGCGAAAACTTCGGCTTCCCACGCGCACGCGGCTGCAGGAATCGCGGCCGCGTGCGCAAGGTCAATCGTGTGCTCCGCATCACCACGCTCCCATTGTGCATCAAGCAACAGCGCACCATCAGGTCGCACGATGCGCGCGTGTCCGTCAAAGACGAGATCATCATGCGCGCCCGCTTGATTGACACTCACGACAGTTGCACCACGCGCCGCAGCCTTCGCAAGAATCGCACGGTGCGCCGCGTCTTTGTCGAGCGCGAATGGACTTGCGCTCGGGACAACGAGAATCGTTGCACCAAGTGCGATCGTCTCGCCCACTGGATCGCATGCATACGTACAACGAATATGCGTGTCTTCCGCGCGCCAGAGATCCTCGCACACCAACACGCCGACTTTTTCGCCCGCGCACTCCATGACAAGCGGCGCGTTCCCATGGACGAAGTATCGCTCTTCCGCGAAGACGTCGTACTCAGGAAGCAGTCGCTTGCGATAGACCGCGCGGACAACGCCCTTCGAAAGCACCGCGATCGAATTCGCGCACGGTCGCTCGCCCGTCGTGATCGGTTCTGGAAATCCAACGAGCGCGGTCACGCGTTGTGCAGCGGACGCCAGTCGCGCAATCGCTTCCTGCGCACGACGCGCAACACCTTCGCGAAAGAGCAGATCACGCGGCGGGTAGCCAACCACCGCAAGCTCGCCGAAGACAATCAAATCCACGCCCTCGCGGTCGGCGCGTGCAATTGCGTCTGCGATGCGCGGCTCATTGCCTGCGATATCGCCAACTCTCGGATCAAACTGCACGGTTCGAATCTTCACGGGGACGCAAAGGATACGGCAGCGGACTTCGCGTGGGTTACTCGACCGAATGCTCCCGCTTGTAGCCCCACTGCGCGTTACAGACATTTCCTTCCTCCCCATGCAAAAGCTCCTCGAGCACTTCCGCACGGATGCGATACATGATGGCCACATCTGTCGCGACGCACATCGGCGTGATGCTGCCACCCAAAACATCGCTCGGCCAACGAAACGCAAGTTCAGCCTGGAAATGCGCCCACCATGCGTCCTGCGAACGCTTGAGCAACGCCAATACCTCCTCGGTATCGACGCCGAGAGTCGCAGCCTGATTTTGAACCGCCACGAGCGCACGAAGCATTCGCTCCTGCTGCTCGGTCGCGTCCGCCAGGCTCGCGGAGTTCATCGCGCTCTGCGTCAGCGCTGCGTCCCACCGCTCACGGGAAGTCTTCGAACGATCGATCTCTCCATCGAGAAGGACCATCTCCGCAACAGCAGACTCGGGCGCGACCGCATCACGCTCGCAACCCAAAACGACCAACGCCCCCTGTGCGGAGGCGTTGGTCGTCTTCTTTCTCTCACGGATTTCAAAGGTTAACCAACGAATGCATCGTCTGACTTCCGCCGCATGCCGATTCACTCGGCAAGGCGGAGTCGAGAGCAAGCGATGGAATTTGCCCGCTCCGGGCAGAATTCCGCGCGCGCGCTCAATCACGCAACGAATGCGTGGGCATGTTCAATCGCGTCGACCACTTGGCGGACAGTGAATGGCTTGCGCAAGATGCAGTCAAAGCCCTTCCCATTCATCGACGACATCTGGCCGTCGGTGAGTTTCCCGCTGACACCGATCACTCGGGTCATCTGCAAGTCATCGGAGTGGCGCACGAAACTCATCAGTACTCCGCTCTCGACTTCTGGTAGATGCAGGTCGACAAGTAACACATGCGGCCGGAAGCGTTCTAGTTCGCAACCTGCTGCAAAGGAACTCATCGCGCAACGCACTTCGAAGCGCGTTTGCTCCGAAAGCACTTTACGCAACATGTCCGAAGCGCTTGCATCACCATCGAGGACGAGCACGCGCGGGTTGCCGCTCATGAGTCCATCCATCGGGATGCTGTGCTTCTTCATGAAAGCCAGAAGGTTGGTCACCGGAATACGGCGATCCTTCGAGCCTGGGATTCGGTAGCCGCGAAGCTGACCCGAATCAAACCATTTACTGACCGTACGGCTCGCGACGTTGCAGACTTTCGCAACCTCGCCCGTGGTAAGAACGTCCTTATCGGTGAAACTCGATTGATCCTTCATGGCGACTCCTAGCTCCTATGTAGAGTGCAGCACCGCTGCTCCGTCCTTGCAGTGACTCGACAAACAGGGATCGGGCAAAAGTCAGGTTGGATTAATCCGAAGGTGCGTTTCCTGCGTTAAAGGAGGCTAATTCAGCCTACACAGTCTGCGCGGTGCCCCAATCACCGTCGTTATCAGGCAAAGCGTTCTACCGAGCGCTCAGGTAGCCGCCCCAACTGCACGCTTTGCGGACTGGACTCGCTCAAGAACGGTGATCGAACGTTCGAGCAGGATTCGGTTCAACTCTTCGCCATGTGCAGCGTCGCGCACTTCGACGACACATTGCACCTGCACGCGTGAAATGTCCGGTCCGCCGAAGATTCGTTCGTGACGAATGTCGAGCACGCTTGCGCCCGCATCAGCAACGGCGCGAGTGAGATCAGCGAGTCCACCAGGTCGATCGCTGATGAGCGCTGAAAAGTGGACGAGTCTGCCATCGACTGCGAGCGCGTGATCAATCACGCGACTGAGTACGAGTGGATCGATGTTGCCACCGCAGAGCAGCAGCACGACGCGCTTGCCCGCAAGGTGTTGCAATTGATTCGTAAGGAGCGCTGCGAGTGGTGCTGCGCCTGCGCCCTCGACAACACCACGCGTATGTTCAACCAGCCGAAGAATCGCAAGGGAAATCGCTTGTTCGTCGACCGTGACCACGCGATCGACCAATGGTCGAGCGATCGCGAATGCACGCGCGCCAACTTCTGGCACCGCAAGTCCGTCCGCGAGCGTCGAACCTGCTTGAATTCGCACAGGCTGCTGTTGCCCAGCAGCCGCGAGAAACGACGCGCAACGCGCTGGTTCAACCCCAATGATCTCGATGCTCTTGCGTGCATCCTTCGCGACAAGCGCGACGCCCGCAATCAATCCGCCGCCGCCGATAGGCACGATGATCGCATCAACATCTGGCAAGTCTTCAAGCACTTCGAGCGCGACTGTCCCCGCGCCCGCGATAATCGCGGCGTCATTGAAGCCATGCACATAGATCATGTGATCGCTGACGACGAACGCATCCGCGCGCACTTTCGCTTCGGCGATGTCCTGCCCTTCGAGAAGCACTCGCGCACCGAGCTCACGGCATCGCGCCTGCTTGACGAGTGGCGCCGTCAGCGGCATGACTACGGTCACAGGAATGCCTAACTCTCGACCATGCCACGCAAGCGCAAGCGCATGATTGCCCGCACTCGCAGCGACAACACCGCGCGCGCGATCTGCGACAGGAATCTGCAACAGCGCGTTTCGCGCACCGCGCTCCTTGAAACTTCCCGTGCGCTGTTCGTACTCGTTCTTCGTCCAAATCTCAGCACCCGTAAGGCGGCTGAGTGCGAGCGAGTGAATGCATGGCGTCCTGACGATGCCGCCTACAAGTCGTGCCGCAGCGTCGCGGACATCTTGCGGCGTCACATCGTTGGACGCACTCGTCACGACGCGTCCTTCTTCAGGAATCGCTCGACGTAGTGAATGTCGAAGGTCGCGTTCACAAACTCCGGCGTTTCAAGCAATCGTCGATGCAGCGCGATCGTCGTCTTGATTGGACCAATCTTGAACTCCTCGAGCGCGACCTTCAGCCGCGCAATCGCGGTCGCACGATCAGGTCCGTGCACGATGAGTTTTCCGATCATGGAATCGTAATTGCTCGGGATGCGATACCCCGCGCGCGCATGCGAATCGAGACGCACACCGAGACCACCAGGCGCCGCCCATGTTTCGATCAACCCAGCCTGCGGCATGAAATTGCGATCGGGGTCTTCCGCGTTGATGCGGCACTCGATGGCGTGTCCACGCGCAACGATGTCCGACTGCTGCATCGAAAGTTTCGCACCACTGGCCACGAGAATCTGCTCGCGGACGATGTCGACGCCCGTGATCATTTCCGTCACGGGATGTTCAACTTGCACACGCGTGTTCACTTCGAGCATGTAGAAGTTCTGCTTCGCGTCCATCAAGAACTCAACCGTCGCCGCGCCGCAATACTTCGCGCTCGCAATGAGCGCAGCGGCGCTTTCACACACGCGCATTCGCTTCGCAGGATCTACTGCAGGCGCAGGCGCTTCTTCGATGAGCTTCTGATGTCGGCGCTGGCTCGAGCAGTCACGCTCGAACAGATGCACTGCGTTGCCGTGCGAGTCGCCAATCGTTTGCACCTCGAAATGCCGTGCATTCTCAAGGAATTTCTCGATGTACACCGCACCATTGCCGAACGCTGCTGCTGCTTCTTGACGCGCAGATTCAATGCCAGCGCGCAGTTCCGCTTCATTGCGCGCCACGCGCATGCCGCGTCCACCACCACCAGCGGTTGCTTTCACAATGACGGGGTAACCAACTTCGCCGGCGACCTTCACCGCATCGTCGATGTCTTCAATCGCATCCTCGGTTCCAGGGAACACAGGCGTGCCGGCCTTGCGCGCCATCTTCTTGCAACTCACTTTGTCGCCGAGCAA
>SIAK01000075.1 GCA_009691805.1 Phycisphaerales bacterium | reverse complement strand
TCCGTGCGATTCAGATTCCACCAATCGCGGAACTGAGAGAGCGGATCCGAATCATTGAAGATGTCCTTTGGGTTTGTTGCGATGAACAGCGAACCAAGTTCGATCGAGGTGTGGCAGTCGCGTTCATAGATTGCGGAGACCGCGCCCATGAGCGCGGCGGCGTAGGAACTTCCCGCCGCAGCATCGAGCGCAAAGATTTGCGCGTATTCGTAATCCATTTCAAGTGCGAGTCGCACAACTTTGTGATCGCCCGCAGTCACGCCGCCACCGCCCGCGACTCCGCCATCACTGTCGAGCGTCGCACAGAATGGCGCATCAGGAAATCCAATTCCGTCTGCGCGAATGAAGTGCGCCAATCCCTCTTGCAATCCCAGTGTGGGCGCGTCACCTTGTAAGACGTAACGACCACGACCCTCGCCGCGATCGATCATGCCCGCGGCCCCAGATGCACTCATCGTGAGCGACACAAGAGAGCCTGGCTCGTCAACGACAACGCCGCGCAGTTGACGAATCTCGCGCAGTTGCGCCGTCAGCTTCGCGTGTGGGCGACCCTGCACATGCGCGACGAAGTCGGTCGCGAGCACGCGCTGCGGCGTGAGTTGCACTGCGACGCGCGTGTCCGCGTCCAGCGTGATCCACGCGCGGCCGCTCACGGGTGCGTCATGCAGCGCCCGCAGCGTCTGTGTCACCTCCGCGCTGATCGCCGAAGGATCGTGTGCCAGTGGAGGCGCAATCATGGTCACGGCCGCAAGGACAAGGGAGAGCGAGAACATGTCTTCAATCTACTGCGCCGCGCGCTGCATGCTCTCGAATTTCGCCAGTTTCACGCACTTGCACTCCATCCTCCGAACGTTCTCGACTGCCACGGCCTCTTCGCTTCGTCAACGAATCGCCCAACTCGCCCCGTGCGCGCTCCACTTCGCGCATGATCGACTCCACAACGTCGGGATGCTCGAGCAACACGCTGTGCTGCTCTCCTGGATCTCGCTCAAGGTCGAAGAGCGAGAGTGGAATGTCTTCCATTCGATACTGCGCTTCTTCCCACGGTTGAAGTCCCGCTCGCGGAGCGACTGTACGCGACGCGTGCGGCAAGCAAAGTTTCCACTTGCCCATACGCACGGCCTCGAGTGCGTTTGTGTGATAGTAAAAGAAGAATGCTTCTTGGGAGGCGCGCGCGTTCTCCTCACAACACCAAATCGCGCGCGCGTCCTTTCCATCAATGGGTCGCGCGCTGTCAACCGGCGCCGCATCCACAATCTTCGCGATGGTCGCGAAGAGATCTATCGTCATCCACGGCACGCAGGAGGTCGCGCCCGCTGGCACATGCTTCGGCCAGCGCAACACGCATGGTTCGCGCACGCCACCTTCAAATGTTGTTCCTTTGCCTTCGCGCAATCCTCCCGCGCTTCCCGCGTCCGCACCGAAAGCAAGCCAAGGTCCGTTGTCACCCGTGAACAGCACAATCGTGTTTTCAGCAACGCCACTTTCGTCAAGCACGCGCAGCACTTCACCAACCGACCAATCTATCTCTCGCATAACCGACGCATACATTCCATCACGCGCGACGGGCGAAAACGCCGCACTCACAGCCAACGGCGTATGCGGCTGAGGATGCGGGAGATACGCGAAAAACGGCTGGTTTTCCGCAGCTTCCCGTTTGATAAACGCGCACGCGCGCTCTGTCAATCGCCGCGTGAGTTCGCCTTGCTCCTGCAGATCATCCATCGTTTCAACCACAATCGCGTCGTTGTACACGGGCAATGGCGGGTGCCCCTTGAATCGCGGCTTCCACATGTCATTCGAATAGGGAATGCCAAAGTACTCATCGAACCCGTGCAGCGTCGGATTGAATTGCGGCAGATGACCAAGGTGCCACTTCCCAAAAATTCCTGTCGCGTATCCCTTCGATCGCAACATTTCCGCGAGCGTGATTTCGCCGCTCTGAATGCCGTGCTTCGCGTCTGGAAAAAGCGCGCCATGTATTCCGATGCGATTGGGATAGCAACCGGTGAGGAGCGCGGCGCGTGATGCGCTACACACAGGTTGCGCGGTGTAAAAATTTGTGAAGCGTGCACCTTCGCGTTCGAGCCGCGCGATGTTCGGCATCTCGCGTGTATAGGCAGGCGCTGCGACACCATCTAGCGCAAATCCAGGCAAATCGCCCCAGCCTAGATCGTCACAGAAAATGATGACGAGATTCGGGAGCTCGTCGTTCGCACGCGTTGCATTCGATGCGCAAGCCGTCGCGCTCAATCCGATGAGCAACTGAGCGAGAATGGTTCGAACAAGCATCGGCACAGTTTAGTGGCGCACGGAATGTAAAGAGCCCCCGACTTGCGTCGAGGGCTCCGTGTCAATGTGCTTTCAGAATTCAGAAACTGCTGATGCTCTGCGGCGAGAGGGAGTTCCCTCTCGCCGCAGAAGCGAGTGTTCAGCAAGTTCTACTTACAGGCAAGCGCCCCAAGCGTTGAGGACCGACGCGAGGTCAGCGGCGTCAGTGACGTCGTTGCCATCGAGATCAGTCGCGCCTGCGGAACCCCAGCCGTTCAACAGCGTTGCAAGATCTGCTGCATCGACCGTGCCGGAGCCGTCGAAGTCAGCAGGGCAAACTGCCGCAGAGCCCACACCCAAGGTGCAGATCCACTGCGATACAGGATCAGCGTTCGCAATGAACGCTGCCTCCACGCAGAGTCCCGTGTAGGTGGAGAGCGATCGCTCGTAGTACGGAGCAGTTGCGCCGAGGTTGTTACCAATGCCACCGAGGATGCCGTTGGCTGCGACGTCGCAGCCTCCGTTCTCTGGAACTTCAAAGACAACGACGATCGGATCGAGGTTGCCGGAGAGATCGATAGGAGCATCGATGTTCCAGGTGACCGTCGAGAATCCGCCGATGAGGAGGACTTCCGATGAATCGATCAGGACAAGATCCGCGCCGACATTGATCGGAGCGCCACCATTGGTATCACGGTAGATACCGATTGTTCCGATACGCGGCGTACCGTTCTCAAGCGTTCCATCTGCGAGTTCGTTCATGTTCGCGTAGGCGAACGAAACGCAACCAACAGATCCCGCGTTGAGGCCAGGGAAGCTACGTGCGAACTGCGCACCAACGGTGAACGTCGACTCGTTCGTACCGCACCAGAGGAGGCAGTTGAATCCGTAGTTGGTCATTTCAAGACCATTATTCTGCGAGACAACCATGTCCACTGGGTGGGTGCACTCTTCGTTGATCATCGGGCACTTGGCTGGTGTCGCGCTGGTCGTGAGCACGTAGTTGTTGTACACACCGTTGCCACATGGATTCCCGCTGAATCCTGCAGTTGCAACCGCGATGGAGTACACGCCTGCGTTGAGGCAGCCCGTCGCTGCGGTTGGGCAGCTTCCTGCTCCAACTGCGAGCGCGGCCGATAGGGAGCATGGGTCGCCAGGGAAGACGTAAAGAACCGCGTTCGATCGGGAGTAGAGACTCACCGTCATGTCGCTACCAGCAGCGACGTCGACGGTGTACCAATCGACATCGCGAACATCCGCGTCGGCCCAGAAGGTGCCGCCAACAGATGCGCTTGTCGAGATCGCTTGCGAGTGCACAGTCGTTCCGCCTTCGTCGCAACCACCATTGCTGTCCGTGCCGCACGCTTCGGCTTCGCTCGAAGTCGAGCTTGGCAGAGCGCATGGGGTCGGAACCGTGAAGGTGATCGTGCCCGAGCCGATATCAGTGTCGCTGTATCCACCCAAACGCACAAGGTAAGAGTGACCAAAGGCCGCTGTTGCCGTCACATCTGATGCGTACGGAGTTGTGCCATCGGTCATCAAGCAAGGCGCGGTACCGTCATCGTTGCAGGCAACGAGCGTGCTGTTCAGCGTGTTGTAATCATAAGACGCAGGCGTTGTGCCCATGTCATAGATTGCAATCTTCGAGTCAAACGGCGTCGTGCCGCAAGTCGACACGCGGAGATCGCCGTTGGCAGGCGAAGCGACCTTGTACCAAACATCGGCGAAGATGTTCGAGTTGGCTGAACCCGCGCAAGCGTGGTTTGGACCGTCGACGGTCGCACCTGTGGTGTTAAATGGCACAGTCGAACTTGCACTCACCACTTGCGCGCTCGTCGCGCAGTTGTTAGCAGGTCCGCCCGCAACGCACGTGTACACGAAGTAACCACAAGTTTCGACTGCGGCTTGGACGCACATGGCGTCCCAGCCGATTTCGCAGCAAAGTGGGTTGATCGCGCAAACCTGTTCGCAGCAGAGTTGATTATCGCAGCCTGGTTCAGCATGCACGACGCCGCAGCTCGCGGTCGACGAGCAGTTCGCGGTGCTCTCCGCATAAGTGAGCATGAACGAAACGGCTCCAGACGCAGCGTTCCAACCACCGACGCGGATGTACACGTTGCCAGCGCTCACCACTGGGATACCAAGCTTGTAGGACTGATAGTCCGTGGCCGTGGGGCAGGAGTCGTCATCGCAAGCGATGCGAGTCAAACCAGCGCATGTGCCTTTGTAGACGACAAAGGAGGTGTCATAGCCCGATGCACAGAAGTCAAGATCAAGCCAGCCAGGATTAACTGCGTTGAACACGAACCACACGTCCTTAGACGCACCCCAATCGAGGAGAGTGCAAGATTCATCCAACGGTGCGTTCGCCGATGGCGACATGCTGGTCGTGTTTGAAGTGTTGATACCGACGTTGGCTGTGAGTGCGTTCGTACACTCATCGCCAGCGACCTGCGCCTGCGCCGACGCGGCGATGATCGCCGTAAGACCCATCGCACACGCGAGGGTCAGTTTGCTAAAAGTCTGCATCTTTCGTCTCCTGAAATCTGACGGCAACCCGCCATGCGGTCCCGACACGCGTCAAGGACACTCCACACATAGGCGAGAAATGACACGACAAAGGCAGCGACTGTGCGCTGCATCCGCGATAATCATGCCCACAAATGAACGCTGTCCAAACGAATGTGGTGTTTTCACAATGTTTTCGCATCGTTTTCGCGAGTCCAAACAGTCACCACCCACTGCGACCGTCGGAGCCCCTTGAGCCCCCCTCGTCGCAAAAATCTCTGCACTACGCGTTTACAGGTTCTCGACCGCCCAGCCTGCGCGATACGGACGCTTCAGCATCGCACTCGCAGCGGGGCTGTTCTTGAACGTGCAGGTTGATGCGTCATATTCAAGCACCTTGCCCGGATCGAGCGCACTCATCGCGCCAATCGACAGGCTCTCGCACATCCGTCCCGCCCGTTCGAATCGACTCACGCACGCGTCCTTCTTCCCCGCAATGCACGCGTCCACCCAATCATGCCAATGGTTGGACCTTCCCAGGTCCTCGGTCGCGACATTCGCGTCCTTGCCATCCACAAAGATGCGCGCCCACGCATGCTCAATCGGGAACCACATCGTCCCCTTCTCACCCACGAGAATCACGCCGCCGTCACCCTTCACAACATCTTCGCCCTGCTTGCCACCTTCCCATCCAATGGGAAGCCCAATCGCCTTGAAGTCAGGGAACTGTCCACCATCAAACCAGTGCAACCTCATGCCAGATTTCGAAGTCTTCGAGCTTGCCGCATAGGTCAAGAGCACGCTCTCGCTCTCAGGGAATTGATCCGACGATGCTTTCACAGGATTGCAAGTCGCCGTCAACGGGCAGCCCAATTCAAGTTCGTAAAACGGAACGTCGAGCATGTGGCAGCCCATATCCCCAAACGCGCCCGTCCCCCAATCGATCGTTCCGCGCCAGTTAAAAGGCGTGTATCCGTCCTTATAAGGACGATTCTGCGAGACCCCAAGGAAGCAATCCCAATTCAGCCCCGCAGGAATCGCATCCGTGCCTGTTGGGCGGGGATTGCCCTGTGGCCACCAACCTGCGGGACGATCCGTCCACGCATACATGTCTTTCACCGGTCCAATCGCACCCTCGCGCAGCAGTTTCCCGCCGTAACGACGCCACTTCGTCGCGATGCGTTGCGTGCCCATTTGCGTCACGACGTTCGGCAAAGTTGCTGCGACTTCCGCGAGTCTGCGATTTTCATAAGCACCCTGCGCGAGTGGCTTCTGGCAATACACGTGCTTGCCGAGATTCATCGCAGCCATCGCAATCGGCGCGTGCATGTGATCAGCAGTGGAACAAACGACCGCATCGAACCCACTGCCAAGCTTGGTATACGCCTCGCGCCAGTCGGTGAATGTAGGAACAGCGGGGAAACGCGCCACGACCGTCTCGCCCTTTTCGTTCTTGTGCTCCTTCGTCCATCCATCAAGCTGTCGTTGATCGACATCGCAAAGCCCCACGATTTCCACCATTGGGTGGCTCGCAACCTGCTCAAGATCTGCGTGGCCCATGCCACCAACGCCAACCTTCAACACTCGAAGTTTCCCATTCTGATGGATGCCGCCGCGCAAGAACGAAGGCGCGATGCCGTACGCAATCGACGCTGCGAGTGGAGTTGCAAGCGATGCAAGAACGAAGTGGCGGCGAGTGAGAGTCATGGGGCGAATTGAACCACAAGCAGTCGACGCGGTTGATCGATCCGCGCATGGATTGTGAAACAGGCCGACGAAACAGGCCGCAAATGGCAAATTGGTTTCGGGCTGCCCGTCGTCACTGAGCGTGCATGCACCATGCACGAATCCCCTTTCCCCTGCGCAGGTGCTCCCATTCTGTGAAAACCGACATTTCTCCCCATCTCGCGATGTTTTCGCCTGTTTTATAGGATCAATTAAATTGCTTTTTAGTGCCGAATTCCTTGCCATGCCCATTTTCGGAAGTACTTTCACCTCGGCAGTACACGGCCATTCACACGCCTACGTAAAGGGCCGTGAAAGATTGTTTGGAGGAGTCGTTACTCATTCGTTCTTTTTGGAGAGTAGAAATTATGAACAGCAAGCTCGTAAAACACATGGCAGCAGCAGCAGCTGCTGCAGCAGTCGTGGCAGGCGCCGCGAATGCAGGTATCGTCTACAGCGGCCTCGTCAACTTCAGTGTCAACGCGGATATTGACGGCGCGTATGTAAATGTCGAAACTGGCGTCATGAGCAATGGACCAGCTAGTGGTGTACCAGGCTGGGATGTCAATCCCTATGGGACTTCATTAACTACCGTCTCGCTCTATGCGGCGGTGGGAACTGGTTACATGCGCAATCCTGGCGCTGGAACTAGCACCAACCGCACAAACATCGCTGCAGACACCGCTATCGGCGCGGCATCCTTCTTCTATGGATCTTCGGGTGCAGTGCTCGGAGCACTCGTTGGTCAATGGACTGCGAATACGACTGGAATCTTTGGATTCAAGTTCGTAGGCGCAGACACTTTGACCCATTACGGTTGGATGAGAATGGCAAT
>SIAK01000074.1 GCA_009691805.1 Phycisphaerales bacterium | reverse complement strand
CCGCGCTCGATCGTGAATTCGATGTCTTGCATGTCGCGGTAGTGGCGCTCGAGCTGCTTTCGCACCTTCAAGAGTTGCTTCCACACCTTTGGATTCCACGCTTCAATCTCGCTGATCGGTCGCGGCGTGCGGATGCCTGCGACCACATCCTCGCCCTGCGCGTTGACCAGAAACTCACCGTAGAAAACGTTTTCGCCGGTGGATGGATCGCGCGTGAATGCGACGCCCGTTCCCGAATCATCGCCCATGTTTCCGTAGACCATCGCCTGCACGTTGACGGCAGTGCCAATGAGTCCTTTGATTCCTTCGATCTGCCGGTAAGCGATTGCCTTGTTGCCATTCCAACTCTTGAAGACTGCTTTCACTGCCGCTTCAAGTTGATCCATTGGATTCTGTGGAAACGGACTACCCACATGTTCGCTGTAAATGCGTTGATAGGCGATGCAGAGTTCTTGCAATCCCTCGACTGGAACCGCTGTGTCTTCTTTCACTCCGTACTTCGCCTTGATCACGAGAAATTCATGCTCGAATCGGTGGTGGTCGACTCCCATCACGACATCGCCGAACATATTGATGAGTCGTCGATAGGCGTCGTATGCGAAGCGTGGATTGCCCGTCGAAGCCGCGAGCCCCGCAACAACTTCATCGTTGAGACCAAGATTGAGCACCGTGTCCATCATCCCGGGCATCGACACTGCGGCTCCCGAACGCACAGATACCAGCAGCGGATTCCTGCGATCACCAAACTTCTTGCCAAGTTCTCGCTCGACCATTCGCACGTTCTTGCGAACACTGTCCATCAATCCCGGTGGAAGTCGCTCCCCATTCTGACTGAAGTAACCGCACGTCTCGGTAGTGATGGTGAATCCTGGAGGCACCGGCAAACCAATTGATGTCATGTCGGCGAGATTCGCGCCCTTTCCTCCCAGCAGCAGTTTCTGGGTGGCGTTTCCTTCGGTGCGCGATGGACCGAAGGCGTAGACCATCTTCGCCATCTTGATCTTCGGCGCTTTCGAAGAACGCTTCTTTGCCTTCCCGTCCTTCTTCGACGTCACCGCCTTACTTGTTTTCGACTTGATCGCCTTCGATTTCACGCGAGCGGTCGTCGACTTCTTGGTGCGGCGAGAGGATGAACGGGTGGCAGTTGCTGTTGGCATAGTTGGCTCCGAGGAAAGATTTTCATCCTACTCGACCCACCGACTTCAGTCTCTACGATGGATCAATGAGCGCAGCGACTCTTGTCCGTCCACTTGATTGGCACTTTGACCCGCGCGCCGCGATGGCTCGGTGGCGTGACGATGTTCCCCTGCTGGCACTCACATCTGGTGGCGATTCTGCAGAGTTTGATCGGTGGACGATTCTCGCTCCGCGCACTGAGTCGCTTCGACTCGATGCGTCCAAGTGTGATGCGTCTGAACTTCTGGCAGACATCCGCTTGCTCGCGCCATCCTGTGAGGCGGCCGTCACTCCCACGCTCCAGCGACTTCCATTCGCTGGGGGATGGATCGGCTTCATCGGATATGAGTGCGGCGCGCTCTTCGAGCCGCAGGCCCGCTTTGAGCACGGCGCACACGCAAGGCGCAACGCCCAGCGCCTTCCCGATGCGGTTCTTTGTCGTGTTGCGCGGGCGTTGATCTACGAGCACGCGACCGAACAGTGGTTTGAAGTCGGCGATCCAGAGGCGCAAGAAGTCGCTTCGCTGGTTGATGATTCGGTCGCGCGCAGTTGCGCGGCGTGGTCGGCACTTGATGATGGGGCACTTCGTCGCGTCGCGAGTCAGCCGTGCTTGTCAGATCTCGTCGCGCGAACGGTCGAGTTCATTCGCGCGGGCGATCTCTTTCAGGCGAACATCACGCAAGAGTTTCGCGCCGCATTCACAGGATCCTCGCGGGCATTCGCGCTCGATGCGCTCGAGCGTGCTTCGCCGCGCTACGGCGCCTACCTCGAACTAGATGACGAGTGCGCGCTTCTCTCGTTGAGCCCAGAGCTATTTCTCGCCGTCGATGGCGCGACCCGCACAGTCACAACCCGACCGATCAAAGGAACTCGTCCCTGCGCCGAGGATCATGCCGACCTGCTCGCGAGCGACAAAGATGCCGCTGAACTTCACATGATCGTCGATCTCATGCGCAACGATCTCGGCCGCGTCTGCGCCATCGGATCGGTGCGGGTCGACAACGCGCGTTCGCTTGAGTCACACCCGACCATCCTGCATGCGGTAGCAGAGATTTCGGGGTCACTCGCTTCTCAACGCGATCTTGCAGATCTCATCGCTGCCACATTTCCGGCCGGATCGGTGACGGGTGCTCCCAAGGTGCGCGCGATGCAGATCATCGACGAGCTCGAATCCACCGCGCGCGGCGCCTATTGCGGCGCGATCGGTTTCTCAAGTGGATGCGGCTCGGCGCTCTTCAACGTTGCTATCCGCACCGCCGCGCTCACCCGTGATGCCCACGCCAGTCTTTGGAACATCGATTACCGCGCCGGTTGCGGCATCGTGGCGCAGAGCGATCCGCATGCTGAAGAATCGGAGTGCATCGACAAGACGCTGGCGCTGCGAAACATTCTTGCGGCGCAGACGGGGCATGTTGCACATCGAGGCGAACCGACCCGCTCATGATCGCTGCAATCGCGCGCGCCGAATCGAACTGCATCGCGTTTATCAAACGCGAACTCGCGCCATCCCAAGCGCGCTGGCACGCGGTGATTCGGCTGACCATCACGTCGGTCGCCATCCTTGTGGTGATGCAGGTCTTTCGGCTCAGCGAGGGGTACTGGGCGATCGTCACGATGCTGCTCGTGTGCGGTCCAAATGTGCCGTCGTCACTGCGCAAGGGACTCGAGCGCATCGCTGGCACCACAGCTGGCGTTCTGGTTGCATACGCGCTGTACGCGACACTCTTTCAGCAGCCTTGGTTTCTCCTTCCCGCGATTTTCGCCTGCATCATGCTGGGCGCATTGGTCATTGCGCGCAGTGACCGTCCCTATGTGGGATGGGTCTTCGTTCTCTCAGTGCTCGTTGTTGTTCTTGACTCGCACCGATCATTCGACTCGATTGCCAATATTGCCTTCGTGCGCGAGTGGGTCGTTGTGATCGGCGTAGCGCTCAGTTGGTTCGCGATGCGAACGATCTACCCAGTGCACGCGCTTGCGACCATTCGCGGGCGGCTTGAAACACTCATCGCTCAGACACGCGCGCGCATCGCGTTCATTCGTGAACAACTCTCAGCGGGTGCGCCGGTGCATCCCGACGGGTATTCGCTTCCACCCGCGATCGACTCGTCACAGATTCAAGATCTGCTGCTGCTACTGCGCAATCTGATCGATGAGAAGCCTTCATTTCGCGCGAACATCGACCAACTGACTGATCGCATCTTGCTACTCGAATCGATCTCAATCGTTTCGAGCAGTGCCATCGGCGTGCTCAAGACGTTGGACGCGTCGACTCGCAGCGGCCCATTCGCTGCTCCCATCGGGCAGGTCGTCGCGGCGCTCGACACTCTTCTCATTGCACTGGCCCAATGGACGAATCAACTCGACTGGCGCAGCGACTCGTTCAATCGGGTTGCGATCGACTTTTCTGCAGTCGATCAGGCGCTCGCGCAGATTGCCGCCCTTCATGACCGCGAGATTGCGCGTTTGGGAATTCACAATGCCGCCGAGCGCAACTACCTCTTGAATCCACCGCTCCCGCTGGCACCACTCCTGCCACTGATGACGCTCACCACGCTGGTGCGGGCGATGCGCGCGAATTATTGCGCAGTGAGTTTTCAATCACTGCCTGATTGCGCCGACGGTTCGATTCTGCGCAAGTCAATCACGCGCGCAATGTTCGGTTTGGGGTTGCGCGGCGATGCGCCACGCGGAATGTCATTTGCCATCCGCACAGCCATCGCATGCATGATCGGATGGATTTTCGTGACCGCAACCGAATACCACAGCCTAGGAACCATTATGGTGACACCGCTGATGATCGTCGGCGCGAATGGGGGATCGGTCGAAGCAACACTCATGCGCGCGCGCTTGCGCTTTCTGGGCGGATTCGCCGGCGGCATTGTTGGCACTTTGGCGATCGTCTTCGTCATGCCGACCGTCACCTCGCTGGCGGGGCTGATCTTTCTCTGGGTGATTTGCGCCGCGCCATTCCTCTGGATCTTTGTGGGAAGTCCCCGCATCTCATACTTCGGATTCCAAGGGCTCTTTTGCCTCGCGGCAATGCTCGTCGGATCATTCGCACCGACCGTCGACATGACGCTGCTGGGTGGTCGCGTCACAGGAATATTGCTCGGTGTCGTGGTCACATACATCGTCTTTGGTCTCATCGCTCCCGACTACGGACGCAATGAACTCTTTGATGTTGTTGGGAGTGCGCTGCGCCGCATCGGCACGATCGTGCGATCTGGATTTCCAGACCGTCCCATTTCCTTCGCACAACTGAACGACCTGCGCTATCGCATATACGCGCTTGTGCTGCGCATGCGGGTGCTTGCCGCAAGCCTTGACGCCACACCAGATGCCGACTCTCCCGGACTCACGCCGCTTCAGGTCGCCAGCGTCGAAGAACATCTTTCGCGACTCCTCGCCACAGTCAACGCTATCGCTATGAATCGGCTGACGGGAGTGATCTCGCTCGAACATCTGTGCAACATCGCTGAGTTTAAGGGTTGCGCTGATGCGATCGAGCGCGCCTGCGAACAGATCGCCGAGTCGATCGACGCGCGTGCTTTCGGCGGTTTCGACGGAATGCTCGGCGGGGTCGATGCGCGAATTCAAGAACTCGATGCGCGACTGTCAGAGATTCGGCTGCGACCAAGCGTGCGCATCCTCGATGCAGAAGCAGTCGAGCGGGTGCTTGGACAGATGGGTCTCTACCACGTCGCACAATCGCGATTGCACGAACTCGTCGCGGTGGTTGCCGAGATTCGCAGCGAGAACCAGCGCTTTAGAGCATCTCAGCGGCAATGCTTGCCAACTCACTCCGCTCAGTCTTCGACAGCGTGACGTGACCGGCGATGCGGTGACCCTTCATCCGTTCAATGAGATGAGAAAGTCCATTACTCGCAGAATCCAGATATGGATTGTCGATCTGACCGACGTCTCCGCAAAGCACGATCTTGGTGCCATCCCCAACCCGCGAGACAATTGTCTTGACTTCGTGCGGCGATAGATTCTGCGCCTCATCAACGATAATGAACTGATGCGGGATGCTTCGACCGCGGATGTATGTAATCGGCTCTAGCACCAGTTTGCGCGTCGCAACAAGTTGGTCGATGCGCTGCTCAGTCGTCTTACTGTCGGGTTCTGATCCTCCATGACCGCCGCGTGTCGAGAGCAGATATGCGATGTTGTCGAAGATCGGCTGCATCCACATCGCAAGCTTTTCATCCTTGTCGCCGGGCAGATAGCCGATGTCGCGACCAAGCGGCATGATCGGTCGCGCCACGAGCAGTTTGTCGAATCGCTCTTCTTTGAAGACCTTTTGCATTCCGGCAGCAAGCGCGAGCAGGGTCTTGCCGGTTCCAGCCGGACCGATCAACGTCACCAACTTGATCTCGTCGTCGAGCAACAAATCGAGCGCCATCGTCTGTTGCACGTTGCGCGCAATCACACCATAGACGGGTTTGCGCGGTCCCGTGATGGGGATGATGTGACTCGTGTCCGAGAGGCGACGGGCGAGACCCGTGTGTGATGGATCGGCATCATCGACGAGTGAGATGAACTGATTTGGCAGCAGCGTTGTCTTGCCGCCACCATCATCTTGCGGAATGTCTGGCAGCGCTCCGGGCACTGCTTCAATGCGCGCGATTGGAAGCTGACGCTCTGAGTACAGATCGTCGATCAACTCGCGTGGCACGCGGCTGGTGATGAATCCGGTGTTGAGCCAATCCGCGTCGATGCGATCGGATTCAAAGTCTTCAGCCGGAACGCCAATCGCATCGCATTTCACTCGGGCGTTGATGTCTTTCGAGACGAAGATCGCGCGCAGGCCCTGCGCATGCAGCGCGTGTGCGACGCCGATGATTCGGTTGTCAACAACCTCGAGGTCGAGATCGTAGTTCGCAGCCGCCTTCAGCCGTTGCACGCGAACCGATCCACCTTGCTCATTCCAGACAACGCCTTCAAAGAGATGACCACTGGCACGCAGTCGATCGAGCGCGCGGATCACCTGTCGGGCGTTGCGCCCCTTCTCGTCATTGTTCTTCTTGAAAGTGTCGAGTTCTTCGAGCACCGCCAATGGAATCACGACCTCGTGTTCTTCGAACTTGAAGATCGATTGTGGATTGTGGAGCAGCACATTTGTGTCGAGAACAAAGTGCTTTCTGACTTGCTCCGCACTCGTCGTCGCGGGCGCCTTCGCCGGCGAGGAGTGGGAGCCCGATCCCGAAGTAGGGCGGCTCATCATTGGTGTGTGAAGTCTACGAAGTGTTTTCGCGGTCGACGAACAATTCTCGAGAAATGCCAACCGCCGAACTCAGCGCGCGCCAGCGGGTAGCGTGATCGCATGGCAAAACGCTCACGACGAATCGGCGATCTCGCAAAAGCGCTGGCCCGCGTCGCTCCTCCTGCGCTCGCTGCCGAGTGGGACAACATTGGACTGCTCATCGGAGATGCGCAGTCCCAGTGTGATCGCGTGCTCTTGACGATCGATCTCACCGCCGCAGTGGCCGCCGAAGCGGTTGAACTTCGTGTTCAGGCGATCATCGCCTATCACCCCCCGATTTTTCATCCCATCAAGCGGCTTGTCGCGCATGAACCAGCGACGGCGGCGCTCTATCAGGTCGCGCGGGCCGGAATCGCCGTGCTTTCGCCGCACACAGCGCTCGACGCAGTCGCTGGCGGCATCAATGATTGGATCGCGTCGGGGGTTGGTGATGGCGAGTGCCGTCCACTGGAATTCGCACCGGCGCTCGCGGCGCGTGAGTCGTTCAAGATCGTCACCTTCGCTCCCGCAGAAGTTGTGGATCGCATTCGTGGCGCGATGTCGATTGCGGGGGCAGGGCGCGTCGGTGAATACGCACAATGTTCGCAGTCGTTCGAAGTCGAAGGAACTTTTTTCGGTGGCGCGACGACCAGTCCACGCGTTGGTGGTCGCGGAAGACTCGAGCGACTCAACGAAAGACGCATTGAAATGGTGAGTTCAGCCAAGGCGTTGCCTGCCGCGCTAGCCGCGCTTCGTGCGGCGCACCCATATGAGACTCCTGCGATTGAAGTGCACGCGCTCGCCCCGCAGCCTTCTGCCCGCGAGGGTCAGGGGAGACTGATTCGCCTTTCGCAGCCCGCGACAAACGCCGAGATTGCGCGCCGACTTCGCAAACATCTTGGAGCACGGCGATTGGAGTGCGCGGCGCCATCCAATGCGGCCTCCACGCCGCACGAGACGATCGGACTCTGCGCAGGATCTGGAATGTCCCTTTTTTCGGCGGCGGCCGATGCCGGAGCGACCCTGTTTTTCACAGGCGAGGCGAAACATCACGAGCAACTTGCCGTCGTTGCGCGCGGGTGCACTCTGCTCTTGTCAGGACACACCGTAAGCGAGCGCGGATATCTGCCGCGGCTTGCGGAGCGCATTGCTCCGCTTGTGCCAGGTATCTCGTTCACCCTCTCCAAACGCGATACACATCCCTTGGCGGACTTGTAGGTTCTGCCGACGGATTCCAACCGCCAGTGCGGTAGGCTGCGGCGATTATGAGCAACCCTTCAACGCATATCGCACTCCTTCTCCTCTGTTCGGCACTTTGCGTGAACGTCCAG
>SIAK01000073.1 GCA_009691805.1 Phycisphaerales bacterium | reverse complement strand
GAGTGCGCATTCTGCATCGGTGGTGCCTTCGGCGAGTCGACTCAAGAGTGCATCCTGCGCGATGTCGAGCAGAATGGAACCTGCGCGTGGATTCGAGCCGAGTGCGTCGGCAAGGCGTGCGCGTTCACCGGCAAGTTGCTGCAGCGCTTGCGCGCGTTCTGCCGGCTTTCGGAGCAGTGCATCGATGCGCGCAAGTGCAAGTGCGAGTCGCGCGCGTTCGGCAGTATCAAGCGTGGAACGCTTCGCGATCGCTTCGAGCGAGGTGCGATCAAGCAGCGCGTCACTGCGGGTGATGTCACGCCAATTCGCGTCGTCTGCATGCGCGTGCGGCAACACAGGAGCCAGCAACATCGTGCAGGTTGCGCACCAAAGTGGCATGCGACGCGAGAGTTTCATGGGCTTGCGAATCCAACGCTGGTGTAGCCGCTGCGCACGATGGCATCGAACACAACAACAACGTGATCCCACGGCACATCGGAATCTGGAACGACGAGGATTGGATGATCGGAGCGAAAGAGTGCGTTCGTTCGCCCATCGATGGCGAGTGCGTCGCTGAGAAATCGTTCGAGATCAATCTCGTCAACCGGTTGTCGATACGGTCCCAAGAGCCTCGGTGGTCGGCCGACGCTCAACTGAATGCGCAGCGGATCCTGTTCAAGCGTGAGTCCACTTCCCATCGCGGTCAGGTCTTCGGGCGCGAGTGCCGTGCGGAAATGCTTTTCATCGATGGCGAAGTTCGTCGTCAGCAGAAAGTAGATGAGCAACAGAAATGTCACATCGATCATCGGTGTGATCGCGAGTGGCACGCGGAAGGGTTGCGCGTCGCCTCGAAGCGCGCTTCGGATGCGCGTGTGTCGCGCGCGGTTGTGCGACTTCGGCGCGAGCGCATGTACATTCGCAGGAGATTCACGCTCGCTCATGAGCCACCTCGAAACGCCGTGGATGCGCTTGTGACCACAAGATTCATGCGCGGAACGATGCCTTCGCTTGGCGCGTTGGGAGCATTCGCTGCGAGCGTCGCAGCGGTCGTTGCTGCACGAAAACACGGCGAAATCCACTCATAGTGTGTGCTGCGATCCGCCCGAAGATTGACAGCGAGCGTGGGATTGCCGCGATAGAGCGCGCTCAATGCTTCGGTCAGCATCACGAGTCCGTCAGGGCTTGCGGGGAACTCGTCGAGATCAAGTCGGTACCCACGCGCACGGCCGTTTTCACCCGGCAGCACACTCAACACAACGCGCGCCTCTTCACGACCTTCTTCGACTACGCCCGCACGAACTTCGGGCAACTCGAGCGGCGCGCGCTCCGCGTCACTGATGCGCGACACGAGTACGAAGAACACGATGAGCAGAAAACTCACATCGATCATCGGTGTGAGATTCGCTTCGATCTTCGCGATTGCGGGGAGTGGTTTTCGCGCCATGCTTGGCTTTCGAAACGGTACGTGCACTTGCGCTTAGGACTTCGTTGCGGTTTCCGTCGCGCTTGCTTTCGGGCGGAACAACGCGAGCATTTCTTCGACGCTGCCGAGTGTGGATTCACTCAACGCAATCGCGCGATTGCGGACGACCGCGTACATCGCCGTTGCAGGAATCGCGATGAGCAGTCCCCAGAATGTTGTGACGAGTGCAGTTCCGATTCCACCAGCGAGCATGACTGGATCGGCGTTTCCGCCGGTTGCAGCGATGACCATGAATGCCACGATCATGCCGTACACCGTGCCGAAGAGTCCGATCATCGGCGCGATTTGCCCGAGAATGTTGAGCCGTTCAATTCTGCGGAGCCGCTCCGCGAGCACGACGTCCGCTTGCTCTTCCGCTGCGCGCACCATCGCGTCTGTCCCGGCGGGCGCCTGCGTCAACGCCGCGCGCAACGTGCGTGCGAGATCAGATTTTTCGATGGACGCGAGATCGAGCGCATCTCGATAGCGACCCGATTGCAAGCGATCGCGGAATTCGCTCAACACGCGTGGCGGCAGGACGATCGCAGTTTGATTCTCGCGCCAGAGCGTGATCGAGAGACTCACGTTGTACATCGACAGAAAGATCAACACCCAAATCATCGAGCTGCCGATCCATTCGATCGAACCATCTGCATTGCAACTCCAAAAGAAGATCGCGCCAAACGAAGGCGCGGTGACAGTGCCTTGCGCGCTCGCGGTTGCGGTGCAGAAAAACAGCGTCGCGATGGCGAGCGGAACCATCGAGCGGCGTAAGGTGGAGGGATTGATGTGCAGCATGCGGTGTGCGAGAAAGGTAATCATTCGAGACCGAGATCTTTCCGGGTGAGCGTGCGGAATCCGCCTGGAGTTCCATGCACGCGATTGATCGCTTCAAGGGTTGCTGCGGGGTCCGCTTCGAGAAACTGCACGCATTGAATCACGGCGCTCCGTCTGCCGTCTTGCGCGCGCGGATTCATCCGTTCGAGTCCATCGAGGATTGCATCGCGATCCAGTTCAAACTGCCCTGATCCAGTGATGTTCGTGGAGAGGAGAAAGATCACATCGGGTTTCAACGCGAGCGCTCGTTTGAGCGCATCGAGCGGATTCGATCGACCTTGCGGCTTCACAGAAGTTTGCAGCCACTGCACGCATGCATCGCGCGTCGCGGGGCTCGCGGCGCGAAGTTTTCCTTGCGGCGGCAGCGTGACCGTTGCGTTCTTCTGAAAGCACAGCACGCTGAACTCTTGACCAGGATCGAGTTGCCCGATCGAGCGATCAAGTTCAGCGATCACGATGGGAAGCGTCGCGAGCATCGAGCCTGAAGCATCGACGATGTAGACAATCTTCGTCGCGTTACTTGCGGTGAGTCCCGCAAACGTCGCGGTTCCTCGATTGGGTCCGTCGAGTCCACTCTGACCACGTTCGCCCTGTCCACCGCCGAATCGTCGTTCCACCGCTTCGAGCGCCGCGTTTCCGCGCGCACCATTGCCGAGCGCTTTCAGTTTCGCAGCGAGTGCCTGACTGACGCTCGAACTTGGCGTGTTGATGCGTTCACTTGATCGTGCAGCGCTCGGTGATTGAATGTCCGTGCGCTGTTCATCGCGAAGTCCAGGATCCATGAAGTCTGCGGCGATGACGATCGGCGAGCGCGATTGCGCGGTGACTTTCGTGATGCCAACAAGCGTCGTCAGCGCGAGGATCGCGATCGCGCAATGGGCGGCGAGGCTTCCGAGGAATGTCGCGATGGAGCTCGAGTTTCGTCGCGCACTCGGTGATCCAAGCCGGCGAAGCAGCAACAGATCCGCGTCTGTAAGCGCGCGCTCGGCATTGTCGATGTGGGAACCAAGTCGCGTCATGAACCGTGGAAGCATCCTACGGATTCGCGCGCGAGTCAGTGACTATTCATCCGCAGCGGGCTTGCTTCCCTTTGCCTTCTTGCCGCTTCGGAACAAGTAATGATCCATGCTCAGCGCACCGGGACCTGTCAGCACAACTCCGAACGCAAGCACAATGAGCCCAAGTTGCGCGAACGCGAGATTGAGTTCAGCTTCGGGTGTGCCGAAGAACCATGTGCCTTGGAGTGCGGGCGCGGCGGTGAGCCAGAACCGAATGATGCCCCATGCCAAGAGTCCTCCCGCCCAAAGTCGGCTGAAGAGTCCAACCACAAGAAGAGCGCCACCCACAAGTTCAAAGACACCAACACCCCATGCGGCGAGTTCGGGACGCGGCATGCCGTACGTTTCAAACGCAAGGGTGAGTTCGTGCAGGCAGCGACCTGTGTTCGTGCCAGGTTCAATCGCACCGAGCGCAACGAGACGCGCGGTGGAATCGGGATCAAACACCGCAATGTCCATCAAGTGATGCCATCCAGGCGGCACAAACGCCAGGAAAAGCAGCACTCGCGCGAGCAGGGGAACGATGTTTGCGGCGGCCTTTTGGCTTGCGTTCATGGGAAGAAGTCCGTCGGAGGCTGCCGACAAAGGAGACTCTTCGGCGGTTGCGTTCAAGTTCGTACAATCCTCCGCTTCAGACATCCTCTGGAGTCGCTGCGGGCGTGGCGAAATTGGCAGACGCGCGGGATTTAGGTTCCCGTGGGCTAAACCCCGTGCAGGTTCAATTCCTGTCGCCCGCATTCGACTGACCTAGAGCCACTCACGAGCCGATAGAAGGACTTCATGAGTTCGCCGCACGCATCGAAAATTCAGAGCATTGCTCCGAACACGCAGCCTTCAACGAAGCGCGATCATGACCCTTCGTGGACGCTCTCCAGTTGGCGAAATCGTCCTAGCGTGCAACAGCCTGTCTATCCAGACGCAGCGTCGTTGGCGCGCACGCTGGGTGAAATCTCGGCGCTGCCGCCACTCGTCACGAGTTACGAAGTTGAAGCGTTGAAATCCGCGCTCGCGGAAGCTGCGCGTGGTGAGCGATTCATCCTCTGGGGCGGCGATTGTGCGGAGAACTTCGCGGATTGCACCTCTGCGGCGATCGCGTCGAGGCTGAAGATTCTCTTACAGATGAGTCTGGTCCTTGTGCATGGAACGCGCAAGCGCATCATTCGCATCGGGCGATTTGCAGGGCAGTACGCGAAGCCGCGCAGCACCATGACGGAAACGCGCGACGGCGTGGAATTGCCTTGTTTTCGTGGGGATAATGTCAATCGTCCCGAGTTCACCTCCGACGCGCGAACGCCCGATCCGTCTTTGCTCTTGCGCGGCTATGAGCGCAGCGCATTGACGCTGAACTTTGTCCGCGCACTCGTCGATGGCGGCTTTGCGGACTTGCATCATCCTGAAAATTGGGATCTCGACTTCGTGAAACACTCGCCACTTGCGGCGGAGTATCAGCACATGGTCGACTCCATCGGCGAGAGTCTGAGATTCATGGAAACGCTCGCGGGAAGTTCGATTCTCGCGATGCAGCGGGTCGACTTCTATACGAGCCACGAACTGCTTGTGCTTGAGTATGAAGCAGCGCTGACTCGACAAGTTCCTCGGCGCGAAGGTTGGTTCAATCTGTCGACGCATCTGCCGTGGGTTGGCTTGCGGACGAGCGATCCGGATGGCGCACATATCGAATTTTGTCGAGGGATCTCGAATCCAGTCGGCGTGAAGGTTGGTCCCGACACCAGCGCAGAAGCATTACTCCGCACGATTCGCGCGCTCAATCCAACCGATGAAGCTGGCCGAGTCGTACTAGTCACGCGCTTCGGCGCCCATCAGATTGGACGCGGATTGCCGCCGCTTCTACGAGCAGTCCGCGACGCGCAAGTCGCTGTTGTGTGGGTCTGCGATCCCATGCACGGCAACACGGAGGCGGTGGTTCCGACAACGGGCGCGTGGGCTGGAAAGAGCGTGAAAACGCGCAAGTTCGCGCACATTCTTGCGGAAGTCGAGCAAGCATTTGAGATCCATCGCAACGAAGGCACGGTGCTCGCGGGTGTCCATATCGAGTTGACGGGCGAGGATGTCACGGAATGCACAGGCGGCGCGCGCGGGCTGACCGACGATGATCTTTCGCGCGCCTACCGATCGAGCGTTGACCCGCGGCTGAATTACGAGCAAGCACTCGAACTGGCGATGCTCATCGCTCGCCGCGCTGGCGCGCACGCGTAGCGCCGCGAAACTGCCGGCGATCCGCCATCCGAGCCTCACCTATACTCCGCGCCCTATGCAGCGGCGACGCGTCGTTCTTACTGGACTTGGACCAGCCACAGCTTTCGGGCTTGGTATCGATCCACTTTGGGCGGCACTGCTCGAAGGTCGTTCGGCGTTGGCGCCGCTTCGTGCCTTTGACGCGAGTGGATTTCGCGCCGCAAGTGGCGCGGAGCTGCCTGCATCCTTCGATGTGAAGGAGTACGTGCTGAAGAGTTACCGCAAGGCAACCAAGGTGATGGCGCGCGATATTGAAATCGCTGTTGCCGCAGCACTCACTGCAGTGCGCGACGCTGGTCTGACCACGCGCGGCACGGATCCTGAAGTGCCACCCACCATCGCGCCCAATCGCTTCGGCTGCCAGATTGGTGCTGGACTCATCGCCGCGGAACTTGACGAACTCACCGAGGCACTCTGGAGCGCGAAGGGCGAAAACAAGCAGTTTGATGCCGCAAACTGGGGCACACAAGGCATGCAGAATCTCACGCCGCTTTGGCTGCTGAAGTATCTGCCGAACATGCTTGCGTGTCACGTGACGATCATTCACGATTGCCAAGGCCCTTCGAACACGATCACCTGCAATGAAGCATCGAGCGGATTGAGTCTCGCGGAGAGTCAGCGCGTGATTGAACGCGGCGCGGCAGACGCGTGTCTCTCTGGTGGCGCGGATAGCAAACTGAATCCGATGGCATATTTGCGGCAGGAATTGGCGGGTCGTCTTGCGATTTGTCCAGTCGATGCCGACGCGACAACGATCATTCGTCCCTTTGATGCTTCCGCTGCGGGCACGCTTGTTGGTGAAGGCGGCGGCATCTTGGTGCTTGAAGCGCTCGACACAGCAACGCTGCGTGGCGCGCGAGTGCTCGCGACACTTTCAGGCACCGGCGCATCGCAGTCCTACTGTGAAGACACCGTTGGACTCGTGCCAGGCATCAACGGCGAATCACTCGCGGACGCGATCGAAGCGGCGCTGCATGACGCGCAATTGCAACCTGGTGACATTGATGCCGCGATTCCGTACGGATGCGGCGTTGCAGCGATTGATGCGATTGAAGCGGACGCGCTTGTGCGTGTGTTTGGCGCGCGCGCGGCGACGCTTCCACTCGTCACACTCGCGCCATGCATTGGCGCGACGGTGTCGGGATTCGGTGCGATTGCTGTGGCAGTCGCAGCGAAGTGCGTGATGGAACAACGACTTCCCGCGCGATTGAATTCAAACAAGACGAACGGCGTACTCGCAACAGCCGCGCCATCGCAGGCCGCTGCACTTCGGCACGTGCTCGTCTTCACACCAAGTTTGGGCGGACAAAACAGCGCTGCCGTCATTTCGAAATTTGAGAGCAACGGTTGACGCATGACTACTCGAACTGAATCCAATCGCGTCGTCGTCACAGGGATGGGGTGGGTTACTCCACTTGGTCATGACATCGATTCCACCTGGCAGCGCCTCATGCGTTCCGAGAGTGGCATGGGACCAATCACGCGATTCGATGCGCGCACGTTTCCCACGACATTCGCAGCGGAAGTAAAAAACTACGACGTCGCGAAGTTTGTCGCAGATGCGAAGGTCCACGCAACAGCGGGATTGAATTCACAATTCGCGCTCGGCGCCGCGAGCCAAGCGTGGACGCAATCGGGGCTTCGTGATTGCGCATCGCTCAATCGCAAACGCGTCGGTTTGTATTTGGGCGCTGGCGAAGGCGTTCTCGACTTTGAGGCGTATTCCTCGGCAAATCTCGCAGGTTGGGCAGACGGCGCGACGAAACTCGACGCGGTGCGCTGGGCTGCAGTCGCGCACATAACGCTCGAGCAAATGCGCGAAGTCGAGCAGGAACCCAACATGCCGCTCGCGCATCTCGCGCGCGAGTTTGGCATTCGTGGTCCGGCACTCAATTGCCTCACCGCATGCGCGGCGAGCACGCAAGCGATTGGTGAGGCGTACTCACTCATTCTGCGCGGAGACGCGGATGTCATGGTGAGTGGCGGCACACACACGATGATTCATGTGCTCGGTGTGACGGGATTCAATCGACTCACTGCACTCTCGACTTCGAAGGGCGATCCAACGAAAGCGTCGCGACCATTCGATGCAACGCGAGATGGATTCGTGATGGGCGAAGGCTCAGGCATGGTCGTACTCGAGCGGCTCTCGCATGCGCTCGCGCGCGGTGCAACGCCGCTTGCGGAAGTCGTCGGCTACGGATCGAGCGCGGACGCGTTCCGCATCACCGACATTCAACCGGAAGGTCGTGGTGGCGCGGCATCGATGCACGAAGCACTCGCGCAAGCGGGCATCGATCCACTCGCGCGCCGCGCCGATGGTCGCGCTGCGATTGATTACATCAGCGCGCACGGAACAGGCACGAAAGAAAACGATTCGATCGAGACGCGCGGCGTGAAGCGCGTGTTTGGTGAGCACGCGAAAGACATTCC
>SIAK01000072.1 GCA_009691805.1 Phycisphaerales bacterium | reverse complement strand
TGCAGGCGCTCCTTGCGGAGTACCGCGAGGATCCGCCGCCTGTTGGTGGTCCGCCTGAGATGTCGGAGGTTGCTTGGTGCATCGAGACGTTGCGACTGGCGCTGTTTCCGCGGCTGCTCGGTCGCGTGGAAGCTTCGGAGTGGTTGCGTCGCACGATGCCTGAACTTGAGTCGCGATTTTGCGCGCAAGTTGCGGCGGCGTTTCGAGTCGCGCATGAACTTGATGCAGATTCCGCGCGCGGCAAAGCGCTCGCGTGCGCGGGAACACTTTTCACCGCGTTGCCCAGTGTGCGTGCGCTTCTGCTGACTGATCTTGACGCGGCGTATCGCGGCGACCCTGCAGCGACGAGCACGGATGAAGTGCTGTTGTGCTATCCAGGATTTTTCGCGCTCACCGCGCATCGAATCGCGCACGCGTTGCACCTCGCTGGTGTTCCGCTGCTCCCGCGCATGATTGGTGAGTACGCGCATCGCCTCACGGGCATTGACATTCATCCTGGAGCGCAGATTGCTGCTGGATTTTTCATTGATCACGGCACTGGCGTGGTCATTGGAGAAACCACTGTGATTGGCGAGCATTGCAAGATCTATCAAGGCGTGACGCTGGGCGCGAAGAGTTTCGATCGTGAGCCTGATGGATCGTTGCGCAAGGGATACAAGCGCCATCCGACGCTCGAAGCGGACGTGACTGTGTATGCGGGCGCGACAATTCTCGGTGGTGAAACTGTCATCGGGAAAGGCGCAGTCATCGCTGGTGGAGTGTTCTTGACGACGAGCGTTCCCGCAGGTCACATCGTGCATGGACAACGACCTGAACTCACGCTGCTCGCGCGAGGCGACGCGCTGTGAGTTCGAGCCCGAATGTTGGAGTAACAACACGCGCGCCGATTTCTTGGCGGTTCGTCACAGCAGTTGGCGTCCTTGGATTCGCGAGCGGATTACCAAATGTGCTTGTGAACGACACGCTCTCAGCGTGGCTCGCGGACATTGAGGTGAGCGTGAGTTCCATTGGGCTGCTCGCATTCGCGACGCTCCCGTACGGGCTGAAGTTGCTCTGGGCGCCGTTGCTCGATCGTTACGCCGCGCCAGGATTTGGATTTCTTGGACTGCGACGAAGTTGGATCGCAATGCTTTCCGTACTGATGTTTTTCGCGGTCGGCGCACTCGCCTGGATGGGACCGTCTAACGCAGCTTCGCCGATGCTTCCGATCGCGATCATCGCGTTGATGGTTGCGTTTCTCTCCGCGACGCTCGATGCCGCAGTGGATGCGCATCGCACGGATGCTGCCGCAGGTGTTGCGGAAGGCGCCGCGGCAAGCGCGTATGTGATGGGGTATCGCGTCGCGTTTGTATCGATCGGCGCGTTGATCCTGATTCTGGTTCCAATCGTGGCGGGAAATTTTGGGGGTAGATACGACCCTCACGCACGCGAAATCGCGTGGCGAATCTTGGTTGCCTGCGGCGGCGGCGCAACGCTGATCGGATTCGCGGGAGCGCTCCTCGCCCCCGAGCCTCCGCGCCGACTCGCGGTACAGACTCTCGAGACCGCACTCGTTGAACCAGTCGCATCATTCATCCGCACGTTCGGCGAACGATTTCTGATCATCATCGTCGTCGCGTTGCTTTTTCGACTGCCCGATCTCTTAGGCAATCGCATGACGATGCCCTTCTTACGAAACGAGATTGGATTCGAGATTCAAGACATCGGATGGGTGAGGCAGGGGGTTGGATTCGCGATGACGATTGTTGGCGCGCTGGTCGGTGGGTACTGTGTGCAGCGCTTTGGATTGATCCGCTCGCTCCTCGTCTTCGGCGTGCTCCAAGTCGCGTCGAATGCTGGCTACATCGTGCTTGGGTATGTGGGAAAAGTGACCGAGGTTTTCATCGGAGTGGTCGTGGTCGAGAGTCTGTGCAACGGACTCGTGAGCGCGGCGTTCGTCGCGTACTTCATGGAACTTTGTGAACCAAGATTCGCCGCAGCGCAGTACGCGATCTTGTCGGGATTGATGTACCTCGCAGCAGCAATCGTGGGTGGAGTCTCAGGTTTTCTTGTTGCTGTGATGGGTTTCGAGAATTTCTTCATCCTCTCGATCGTGGTTGGAATTCCGCCGCTCGTGTTGCTTCCATGGGCAATGCCTCGTCCGCGCCCTCTTGATTCGCATCTCTAACCGCCACAACGAGTGCGTCGACGCGCGATGCGCCAGCCTCACGCAGCAGTGCCGCTGCCGATTGCAGTGTGCTTCCTGTTGTGCGCACATCGTCGACCAATGCCACACGCAAACCGACAAGCGCATTCGCACGGCGATTGAGTCGAAAACGATGTGCATTCAAGAGCCGCGCGGTTCGGCTCGAACCCATTTGTCGACGAGAAAGGCACTGCGAGAGCGCGCGACAGACAGGCACGCCCAATTCCTGACTCAGCGAACTCGCGATCTCGCCAGCATGATCGATCCCGCGCATTTCGCGTCGTAGCGGATGCATCGCGACGGGAACAATGACATCAACCGGCGGCGCGCGCGCAGCGAGCAGAACGCCAAACTCTTGCGCCATCGCTTTCCAACCGTTTGATTTCACGAGCCGCACCCACAGTTCGAGTGGATCGTTGTACGAACCCAGACGCGCCACCGAGTGATACGCGAATCGTCGTCCACGGCACTCTGAACACGCGCCGTCTGCGCCGACGAGTGCGACACGCGTCGAAGTACCGCATCGCGCACACCAAGAGCCGATTGCATCAGGCATCCATGACGCGAAAGCGATCGCATCGAGCGGCGTTGGTAGTCTCCAGAGCAGCAGGCTATCGACGAGCCGCCGCAGCCGCGCTCCGATTGAAGGGTGAGATGTCGACGCGATGTCGCGCGCCACGAGCTTCTTTTCCATGTCGCCTGTTCTAACACGCGAACGAAACGGTTTCGCAGTTTGCCTCCTTTTTTCTGGGCACAATTTTTAAAAAAACGACGCGCTCCAAGAGCACGCCGTTCGTGTGTACAAAGTCGTTTCTTCTTACGCCATCATCTTGCGAAGCACCGTGTTGAGAATTCCACCGTTGCGGTAGTACTCGACTTCCACAGGTGTATCCACTCGGCAGAGCGTGTCGAACGCAGTCTTTGATCCATCCGCGCGCGTAGCTGTCACGCGAATGTTCTGCCGCGCTTTGAGGTCGGTTGGAATCTCGATATCAAAGTGTTCGTCACCCTTGAGCCCGAGTGAATCGCGCGTCTGCTCTGCGAGGAATGTCAGTGGCAACACGCCCATTCCAACGAGATTCGATCGATGAATGCGCTCGTAGCTTTCGGCGATGACGACCTTCACGCCGAGCAGAAACGTTCCCTTCGCCGCCCAATCGCGCGAAGATCCCATGCCGTAGTCCTTCCCTGTCAGCACGATTAACGGTGTTCCCTTCGCGCGATAGTGCATGCTCGCGTCGAAGATCGGCTTCACAACACCATCGTTGAAATCCATCGTGAGACCGCCCGTGGTTCCTGGCGCGAGTTCGTTCTTGATGCGCGTGTTCGCGAACGTGCCGCGCGTCATGACGCGATCGTTACCGCGACGCGAGCCGTAACTGTTGAACATCGAGACGGCGACGCCCTGTTCGACGAGATACTTTCCTGCAGGCCCATCCTTCTTAATATCACCCGCGGGCGAGATGTGATCGGTCGTGACGGAATCCCCGAGTCGCGCAAGGCAGCGCGCGCCATGCACAGAAGTAATAGAACCAGCTTCCTTTTTCATATCAAGGAAGAAGGGGGGCTCTTGAATGTAGGTTGACGAGTTGTCCCACGCGTACATCGCGCCTTCCACCACAGCGATTGCTTGCCATGCGTCGGAACCCTTGAAGACGTTGGCGTATTGCCGCTCAAACTGCGCACGTGTGACAAACTGCTGCACGGCGGTTTCTACTTCCGATTGCGAGGGCCAAATGTCCTTGAGATAGACAGGCTTGTTGTCCGCAGTGGTCGCAATGACATCATGTTGAATATCGATGTCGAGCGTTCCCGCGATCGCGTACGCGACGCACAGTGGAGGCGAAGCGAGGTAATTCGCACGCACGTCTTGATGGACGCGCGCTTCGAAATTGCGATTGCCGGAAAGCACACTCGTGACGGCGAGATCGCCTTCTTTGATCGCCTTCGTGATGCAATCGGAGAGTGGTCCTGAATTGCCGATGCATGTCGTGCATCCGTATCCAACCGTGTAGAACCCGAGTGCTTCGAGCGGCGCAGTCAACGACGCAGCATCGAGATACTCCGTCACGACTTTCGATCCAGGCGCCAGTGAAGTTTTCACCCACGGTTTGCGCGTCAATCCAAGCGCTGCCGCCTTCTTCGCGACAAGCCCTGCGGCAATCATGACGCTCGGGTTCGAGGTGTTGGTGCAACTCGTGATGGCGGCGATGACCACAGCGCCGTGCTTCAGTTGGAATTCATTTCCTTGTTCATCGCGAACAGCAACGCCGTCAATAGCGGTCATCGATGTTGCGTTCGGCGTCGCCGCAGTCGAGCCCTTGTTGTACGTTTTCGCGAGATCGCGTTGCCACGCGGTGCGCGCGGTGGAGAGAGGCACGCGATCTTGTGGTCGCGCAGGACCAGCGAGTGCGGGATCAATCGTAGAAAGATCGAGCACTACTTCGCTCGAGTACACGACGCGCGAATCATCTTCGCGCCAGAAACCATTCGCCTTGCAATACGCCTCGACTGTTTGCACGAGACCTTCAGGTCGACCAGAAAGTCGCATGTATGCGAGCGATTGTTCATCGACGGGGAAGAACCCAATCGTCGCGCCATACTCAGGTGCCATGTTTGCGATCGTCGCGCGATTGGCCAGCGGCATCTCCGCGAGTCCAGGTCCAAAGAACTCGACGAACTTATTCACGACGCCGTGTTTGCGCAGCAATTCTGTCGCACGCAACACCATGTCTGTCGCAGTCACGCCATCCGGAAGTTTGCCGACGAGCTTCACGCCTACAACTTCAGGAATCAGCATGTAGATCGGTTGTCCGAGCATCACGGCCTCTGCTTCGATGCCGCCGACGCCCCATCCAACAACGCCGAGTCCATTGATCATCGTCGTATGACTGTCTGTGCCGACGAGCGAATCTGGATAGAGCACGCCGTCCTTCTCCCAGACGACCTTCGCGAGATACTCAAGATTCACCTGATGCACGATGCCTGTGGCAGGCGGCACTACGCTGAAGTTCGAGAACGCGCCCTGTCCCCATTTCAGAAACTCATAGCGCTCCTTATTGCGCGAGAACTCGTGTTCGCCGTTGATCGTGAGTGCGGCGCCTGAAGCAAACGCATCGACTTGCACAGAGTGATCAATGACGAGATCGCACGGAACAAGTGGGTTCACCTTCGTTGGATCGCCACCGAGCCGTTGCATCGCAGCACGCATCGCTGCGAGATCAACAACGCAGGGAACGCCCGTGAAATCTTGGAGCACGACGCGACCCGGCATGAAAGGAATCTCATGCTCGCCAACGTCCTTCGCGTTGTATCGCAGCAGCGCCTTGAGATGCGCTTCTGTCACGATGAAATCATCGAAGTTACGAAGGCAACTTTCTAACAGCACGCGAATGGAGATAGGAAGCCGCCGAAAGTCGCCGAGCGCTGAAAGTGCTTCGAGGCGATAGTAAGTTTTCTCGCCATATGGGGTCGCGAGAGTGGTGCGTGCGTGGAAGGGGTCGGCGGCGGTTAGATTCGTACTCATAGGAGTCGTGCAAAGGTAAGGCGAACGAATGCATCTCGTCATCCGCACGCGAATCGGTGGGGGATTGGCAGTCTAGGCGTTGGATTGCGCTGCTTGGTCTCGTTCGCGACCGCTCTGGAGGCGAAACTCGGAGGTTGAAAGGTCGGCGACGCCTGAGCAGATCCCGCGGCGCTGGATCGAGCTGAACTAGGGGAGCCCAGAGGACATTTTTCGAGTCTCGCAATGTGGACAAGTCGTGGAGTTTGGCGATGCGGGCCGTTTTTTTGGGCAAATCAGCCGATAAACAAAAAGTTATTCGCCACGCCACAGAAATGTGCTCAAGATCGAGCAGCTCGTTTGAGATTTTTGTCGTCGAACCGACTCAACCTCTTGACAGCATCGAGTGCTTCGCTAAACTGTCCGACCCTCTACCGAGGGACGTGACCTCGTGTCACGCTTTCTTTGACAAGTCAGCAGTTGGAACGCCGCGAGAATGTGTCGCTCTGTGAAGAACTGGTTTACGGCCAGATTTGCAGACGAAATCCCGCTGTCATCAAGAAACTCCATAAGGAAACTTATGGGCAGACTTGAGTGATGGCTGGACCAACATTCTCTCGTAATGCCAAAGAAAAATTGTCAATTCAGATTGAACGTTTGTCGCGGGGCTTGTCGCAAGACTTGTTCCGGGGCAGCGAATGTTGGTTCGATACCATCGGGTTTGCCGCCTGATGGAGATGCTCTGAAGCATCGAAGACCGACCGATGATGAATGTAAAAGTTTGTTGTCGGTTCAGTCAGGCAAATTTCTCCTCGAAGTCGTGCGGGCTTAGGCCCGCTCAATAAACTTCATTGAAGAGTTTGATCCTGGCTCAGATTGAACGCTGGCGGCATGGCTAAAACATGCAAGTCGAACGCGTGTAGCAATACATGAGTGGCGAAAGGGCGAGGAATGCATTTCTACGTGCCTCGAGGCCGGGGATAGCTTGGGGAAACCCAAAGTAATACCCGATGATCTCTACGGAGCAAAGGTTTACCACCTTGAGAGCGGGGAATGTCCTATCAGCTAGTTGGTGAGGTAATGGCTCACCAAGGCTTAGACGGGTAGCGGGTGTGAGAGCACGATCCGCCGCATCGGAACTGAGACACTGTCCGGACTCCTACGGGAGGCTGCAGTAACGAATCTTCCACAATGCACGAAAGTGTGATGGGGCAATGCCGCGTGTGGGATGACGCTTTTCGGAGTGTAAACCACTGTCAGGGTACAGGAACACAATGACCATACCCAAAGGAAGAGACGGCTAACTCTGTGCCAGCAGCCGCGGTAATACAGAGGTCTCGAGCGTTAATCGGAATCACTGGGCTTAAAGGGTTCGTAGGTGGAATTGTAGGCGTCGAGTGAAATACCACGGCTCAACCGTGGAACTGCTCGGCGAACCACAATTCTTGAGGTGAGTAGAGGTAGCCAGAACGATAGGTGGAGCGGTGAAATGCGTAGATATCTATCGGAATGCCAAAGGTGAAGACAGGCTACTGGGCTCATCCTGACACTGAGGAACGAAAGCGTGGGGAGCAAACGGGATTAGATACCCCGGTAGTCCACGCCGTAAACGATGCGCACTGGGTCGCGGGGGTTTGACGCCCTCGTGGCCGAAGCAAAAGTGTTAAGTGCGCCGCCTGGGGAGTACGGTCGCAAGGCTAAAACTCAAAGGAATTGACGGGGGCTCACACAAGCGGTGGAGCATGTGGCTTAATTCGAAGCAACGCGAAGAACCTTATCCTAGGCTTGACATCCATGAATTAGTCCCATGAAAGTGGGAGGACAGTCGCAAGACCGGAACATGGACAGGTGCTGCATGGCTGTCGTCAGCTCGTGCTGTGAAGTGTCGGGTTAAGTCCCTCAACGAGCGCAACCCCTGTCGTTAGTTGCTAACACGTAATGGTGAGGACTCTAGCGAGACTGCCGGTGTCAAACCGGAGGAAGGTGGGGATGACGTCAAGTCCTCATGGCCCTTATGCCTAGGGCTGCACACGTGCTACAATGGCGGATACAGAACGATGCAAGACCGCAAGGTGGAGCAAATCGCATAAAGTCCGCCCCAGTTCAGATCGGAGGCTGCAACCCGCCTCCGTGAAGTCGGAATCGCTAGTAATCGCGGATCAGCTACGCCGCGGTGAATATGTTCCTGAGCCTTGTACACACCGCCCGTCAAGTCATGGGAGCTGGCAGTGCCCGAAGTCGCCTCGATACTGGGGTGCCTACGGCAAGGCTGGTGACTGGGACTAAGTCGTAACAAGGTAGCCGTAGGGGAACCTGCGGCTGGATCACCTCCTTTCTAAGGGAATATTCTTAGACACGTCGGTTCGAGCAATCGACCACGTGAATTCGTCAACACTCCTCTCGTCCGTCTCACGATGGTTCGATGGTCGGCAACGACCTTTGAAGGCTCCAACTGCTACTTTATCAAGCACCCCATGCAATCGCATGGGGTGCTTGTCTTTTTGGATTGAACGG
>SIAK01000071.1 GCA_009691805.1 Phycisphaerales bacterium | reverse complement strand
GACGAGACTTCAACTGTGCTCGCCACTGCGGTGTATCAGAAGGGCATCACGACCGTTGTGCCTGTCGCGAGCGCTGAGATTGCCGAGAGCGCGAAACTTCTTGAGAACATCTTTCGCGCCGTGAACATCGCGATGGTGAATGAGATGAAAATTGTGCTCAGCGCAATGGGTATTGATATCTGGGAGGTCATTCGCGCCGCGAGTACGAAACCATTTGGATTCATGCCGTTTTATCCTGGTCCAGGTCTCGGTGGTCACTGCATTCCGATTGATCCGTTCTATCTCACATGGAAGGCGAAGGAGACTGGACACTCCACGCGATTCATCGAACTCGCAGGTGAAATCAACACGGCGATGCCCGCGTTTGTGATCGATCGTGTAGCGGACGCGCTGAATGAACAATCGAAGCCCGTGAAGGGAAGTCGCGTGCTCGTGCTCGGCCTTGCGTACAAGGCAGACATCGATGATGTGCGAGAGAGCCCGTCGTTCGAACTCATCGATTTGCTCCAGCGTCGCGGCGCGATCGTCGAGTACCACGACCCACATTGTCCCGCGACATGGGCAGGGCGGCGCCATGATTTGCAGATGACGAGCATCGCACTCACTGCATCGTCGATCGCTGCGTTTGATTGCGTGCTCATCGCCACGGCGCACGCCGCGGTCGATTACTCGCTCGTTGCGCAGCACGCTGTGCTCGTCATCGACACCCGCGATGCCATGCGGAAGTTTGCATCGGTACTCGGCGCGCGGCTCGTCCGCGCCTGACCCTCTCCGCCCACCCTTGCAACGCCATGCGTATCGTCCAAGCCATCACGAATCTCAACGCCAAGCTTGGCGGAACTGCGCGTGCGGCAATCGACCTCGCCACAGCAATGGCGGCGCGCGGGCATCAGGTCGACGTGCTCACGTCCGAAAGTGCGGAACTCCCGATGGGATGGGGCACGACAGCGGGCTCGAATCCGCGCAACATCGTGGACGCAGGTCCGGATGCGCTGCTCTTGTCGCGATCACTTGGCAGCGCTGGGCTCGAAGCGATTCGCAACGCGGACGTCGTCCACCTTCATGCCATGTGGGAGCTCTTCAACATCCGCGTGGCCGCGCTCTGTCGATCACTCGGTGTTCCTTATATCTCGACGCCGCACGGCATGCTCGATGATTGGTCGATGGCGCAAAAATCATGGAAGAAGCGCACGCACCTCACGACGCGCGGCACATTGATGCTTGAGCGCGCTGCGTATGTGCACTGCACCGCGCGCGCCGAACTCGCGCAGAGCAAGAAGTGGTTTCCGAATGGCCGCGGCACTGTCATTGCGAACCTGATGGATCTCGCGCCGTTTGCACAATTGCCAGGACCCGAACTTGCGCGTGCGAAGTTTCCTCAGCTCGCGCAGGCGAAAGTGCGACTGCTTTTCCTTGGACGTGTCACACCGAAGAAGGGTCTTGATTTTTTGATCCGCGCGCTCGCGCTGTTGCGCGCAGAAAATCTCGACGCGAACATCATCGTTGTTGGTAATCCTGACGCGGGATACGCCGCCACATTGCAATCGTGTGTGCGTGCGGTCGGCATGCAAGAGCATGTGCATTTTCTTGGGCACATCGACGGCGCGCTCAAAGTCTCCGTGGTCGAAGCGTGCGATCTCCTGGTGATCCCCTCAAGCCAGGAAAATTTCGGCTTCGTTTTTTACGAAGCACTCGCGTGCCGCACACCGATCGTCACGACGAACCTCGTCGACACGCATGCTGAACTGCACGAGAGTGGGGGTGCAACGATTGTGGATCGCACGAGCACCAGCATCGCCGAAGGTGTGCGAGAGGGGCTGCGAAACCATGCTCCAAACATCGCCTGCCGAGAAGCTGTGCGCGCCTGGGTGTTCCGCATCTGCGACCCAACCGTCATCGCGACGCAGTTCGAACGCATGTACGTTGCGGCGCACGGCATGAGAACTCTTGAAGAATCAAGTCGATAACGTGCAACGGACGCTTGCGCTGCAAAAATGGATGTAGGTTGAAGAGAGGGCAAATCCGAGGGTCGTGTGGTTTCTCGGGGTTGCACCTTGCTGTCTTCACTCACTAGAACTGTTTGTCGATGACAGACTGATGCCATGTTCGCTTCACGCAATCTCCTGCACACTCGCAAGCGCTGTCACTGTGCTCACGACCAGCGTGCTCGCGCAGAGCGAACCGATCCTGCGCGTCTGGAGCGCGAAGCTCGGCGGCAACGGTCACGCGTATGAGAGCTTCGAACTTTCTTCTCCGCACACATTCGCGCAAGCACAATTGTTCGCAACGCGGCGCGGTGGTCGACTGGTGTTGCCGAATTCTCCTAGTGAAGAATCGTTCGTGCTCACATTGCTCGCGGACTCGGTAATGACTTCGTCGTGGATCGATGGTTGGCGTGACCCCGATTGGGCGCCTGGATTGTTGGATGCGAAGAGTGTGCCCGCCGATTGGATTCGCGCGTCAGGAGTAGATCACACACTCGACATCGTGCTCATCGGTGACAGCAACATCATGTTCCGCACCACGGGATGGGATCACGGTTTGCAGCACGCGCTTGCTTCGCACAACATGTTGTGCGCGGCGATCGGTCCCACTCCTTTCAATCATGATGGCGGAAGTGTTGGTTGGCGATGGTCGAAGTTCATCGGTGTGGATGGAGCATGGCCGCTTCTGTTTGGCAACGGCGCAACATCAACCCTCAATGCGCCCGCGGAGCTCGCGCAGCACCATGATTTCCCTAATGGGTTTCCAAACACGGGTGCGGGATACGCGTGGCTCTCGAATGGAAGCGCGGAAGTCTTCGGCGGGTTTGGAATCGGAGCAACCCATCCGTTCGTCACTGAGCATGCCGCGCTTCAATTCCGCGTGCGATACGGGTACTTTCCATCGGGTGGAAGTTTTTGCCCGACTGCGTGGCGCAACTATTCGAGCGAGCGAGTCACTGGCGATCGTGTGCTGTGCGACGCGCATACTTCAGGTGTGGGCGAAGCATCGCTGCAGGTTTCGGGCGCTTTGGGAGAAGGCAATGGATTTCGATTCGCACTCGATGACGGCGCGGGCATCAACGCGCCTGTGTTCTTTTCGTGGGCATCAGTCGAGCGCACCGATGTCACACATGGTTGGTCGGCGAGTGTGTTGAACTGGCACAGCGGTGGATCGACGCGCGACATTGCGAATGACATCGATGGATTTGGTGATGCCACCTCAGCAGACTGGGTTGCACTACTTCGCGCACGACAGTCAAGACGTGGACAATCTCCGCGCGTCCTCTTCGTGCTCTCGACTGGGATGAACGACGGTTCGCTCACCGCGTCTGAGCACGAGACAGAGTTGCAAAGAATGCTTACGCGACTCGATCAGATTTGGATCGAGGGTGGTGGCAACAGCAACGAGACGGCATATCTGATCAAGACTTCACACGACTCGCAGATGGAGGGAAGCACGCTCGCGTTTAAAAACTTCCGTGAACGAGCGCGCGTGATCGCGTCTGAGCGCTCTGACACTGCGAGTGTTGATCTCGGTAAGGTGACCATGCGACCGCTCTATTTTCCTCAAGACAACGGCGGGAGTGCGCATCTTTCAACACTGGGATATGAAAATCTTTCGACCTACATCATCGATGCTGCGTTCGGCGCAATGGGTGGCGCCTGTGATTGGCAGTGGGGGGAAGGTGGAGTGCCGACAGAGATGCCTTGGGGCGCGGGTTATGAAGATCTCTGTATCACCACTTGCGCGGTCATGCACCTGTCCACGAAAGGTGGAAGCACATGGACCGCAGAACCGCCGTCATCCCAGCGCCGTTCTGTCATCGTTGAATACTCGAGTGATTGCGATGCTGACGGAGTCATCGATCGCATCGCTGTTGACATAGGTCTCGTCGTGGACTTGAATGGCGACGCGATTCCAGATCGTTGTCAGTGCCTCGCGGATCTGAATCGAGATGCGACCGTCGACAGTGCAGACCTTGTCATGCTGCTTGGAGACTGGGACCTCGACACCGCAGCAGACTTTGATGGATCCAATCGGGTTGATGCCGCTGATCTCGTCTACTTGATAGACCGGTGGGGAGCGTGTGCGCCACGGGGTGGCGGTTGAACGCACGGAATTTGCCCGACCTCGAAGCTCCATCGCTGAAGATGTCTCCACGCCAATGCCGATGAAGTGACCATACGCGGCACATCGCCGCGTTGTTGTCGCCACACCATCCCTTCCACTCGTGCAAAGCTCTCTGCCTGAACTCGACGCAGTGCAAGTGCTCCTCGCGCTGGTCGCGGTGCCGATCATTGTGATCCTCGCGCTCATGTCGCGCCGCAGCTTGCTGGTGATGCTCGGGTTCCTGCTCTTTCTCGCATGCATTGGAGTCGCTCGAGATTGGCGCGGATCAATCTATGGTTCGTGGCTGCTTCCACTGCAGAACGCCCGCAACGCTGTGTTCGCCGGACTCTCCGTCTTGCTCCTCATCGGAGCGATACCGATGATCGGGAACTCGCGCGTCGGGCGGGTGTCCTTCGTCGCATGGATGTTGCTTGCAATCGCGCTCTTTCAGGGATTCATGCGCATCACGCACGAAGGTGCGGAGGCTGGGCTGATCTCGATGGTGTTTGCGATCGCGACGATCGTGCCCATCATGTTCATCTTGCCTGCGATCGTGCATCGACGCGAAGATTTGCGCGACTACTCCTTTGTGGTCGCGGTTGGATTCATCCTCTTTGCGGGCGCTTGCTTTGTGCAATTCGCGATGGATCCGAGCCGTCTCACCGCTGGATTGCAAGATCGTTTCATCGGAGTTGCCGCCAATCCACAACACGTCGCTGTGAGCGCTGCGGCGGGCATGATCTTCGCGGGTTGGCGCATCTGGGGCGAGCCACTACAGCGCGGTGTTCCGCTGTGGATCGGCGTCTTTGGACTCTGCGGCATCGCTGTGCTGCTTACGGGATCGCGTACTGGACTCGCGATGGCGGCGGTTGGCGTTGTCGTGCTCGGCTATCGCCGAATCGGTCGCTCGATTCTCATCTTGCCTGTCGGTGTGCTGCTCGCGTTCGCCGCACTCAAGATCGCCGACACGCTCGGCATCGATCTTCCTCTCGCGCGACTGACGGAGGGTGGTGACACGCGCACGGTTGCGTGGGGCCAACTTATCTCGGACTTCCGCTCTTCGCCCATCGCGGGTGTTGGTATGGGTGAAGTGGAAATGAGCGAGAACAGTTTTCTTTACGCCGCCGCGACATTCGGCATCGGCATGATCTCGCTCATGGTACTTCTTGCAGTCGCGATTCTCGCGCAGTGTGTTGCGATCTATCGCGTGACACGACCTTATCACCGACTTCGACCTACTGCTGACTTCGTGATTGCGTTCAATCTGATGTACCTCTTCGGTGCAAACTTCGAGGGATACATCATGAGCCGCAACTCAGGCATGATGGTGATGCTGTTGATTTCGTCTTCTCTAGCAAGTGTGCTGATGACGGCGATTCAGACGGCAGAAACCAGCGGTGACCCCACATTCGCGTTGGAGTGGGGACTCGATGAACTTGTGTTCACTAGCGAAGAAATTGAGGCGGCAGAAGACAATGATGCGGAAGAAGGTGAGAGTGATGATGCATCCACCTACATCCCCGATCACACGCACCATACGTAGCGACCCATCCAATCCTCCTTCTGCAACCAATCCGTGACTTCCTCTGTTTAAGTTGGTTGACTTGAGCAAATCTGAATTCGATAGTTGAGTTGCGTCACTTCGCGTCTCTGGCGTACGCAAACTGTTTCCCGAGGGTCCGTTGTCATGCTCACCGTCTTGTGCTCCGTTTCGTTGTGCCTCGCGCTCGCGCCACAATCGGTCATCAGTGGTGGTGCTGCCGTCAAACCAAAGGAGCCGCAACAGAATGCTTTGACTTCAATCCAAGTACTTCCACCAGCGCCAGCGCGCGCAAGCGAGCCGACCGCGGCTCCTGGAATCTGGGTGACGGCATGGAGCAATGTGCCAGGGGGATTGCGCTATGTCACACCAATGGTGTGGTTACGCGACACGCGAAGCGGCTTCGAAAACTTCGGAAATTCAGGCACACAACCGCTGCCCATCGACCGCGTCGCACAAGAACTTCGGCAACTTCCGAAGGGTCGTCGCGCGATCCATCTCTGGTACTACCGCGATGGTTTGCTCACGGATCCAAGTGATCGAATTCCACAGTTCGCCGCAGGCATGCGTAGTCCATGGCCGACCAACGCGGAGACGCGCATTCGCTCGCAGTGGGCAGTCGCGCTGAGCGCATTGGTGAGCGCGGGAGCGAAGCCAGAGCTTCTGGTGCTCGACAATGAAGAAGCGGGGCATCTCACAAACTGGCATCTGACGCCTTCACAAATCTCTGTCGTCATGGACGATGCGCGTTTCAACGATGCGTTCCTGCAAGCGTCTACTGCGTCTGTCAGCAGCAGCCCTTCTCTGTACACGGGCGCAACCTATGCGGGACCTCAGAGCGGCCCGGGCTACCTCGCGTGGAATCTCGTGATCCAATCCATCACGAACGAAGTGATGGATCGCGCGCTCTGGCAACCAGCGCGCGCGCGCTTTCCTGAGTTGAAGGGAAGTAACTACCAAGCATCGAAAATTTCGGCAGCGCACGCGAGCCCTGACTTCAACGGTCACGCGCAGCCACTCAATCATCGATTCGGCACGTCAAGCGCGCCCGCACTCTATGGAATGCTTGAAGGTGCGGCGCGCTACTGTTCGATCGATCCCGCCGATCGCACACGACTTCGACTTGGTGTGGGCGGAACGCCGATTGGAAAGAATGCTTGGATGGCGTTCCTGCTGGATGTACAGACAGGGCGCGCGGTTCGACGAAGCGATGCTGCGCCGATGCAACCGTGGATATGTTCGCCAAGTTGGGTAGGTGATGCTGTTGGCACGACGTGCTACAAAATCGATCCGCGCTACTACGACGAAATGGTTCGACACGTGTCGCTCTTGCGCACAGAGACCTTTCTGTTGTGGAATCCACCCGAGCTTGTTGGTGGTGTAGAAACCACAATCTCGCGTGATCGGCGCCACGCAGAAGCGCGCGCGCTCGACATCGTGCTGAGCGACATCAACCGTCGGCTGAACGAACGACCCGCTGAACCGCTCGATGCCTCACGTCTTCCGTGGGATGCGCGCATCATCGCTACCGGAGCGAAGGTCGGTGCCAACTCTTATCTCTGGCGAGTCAGTGTGAAACCAGAGGTGCGATCGTTCCAAGTTGGTAGTGGTGGACCCATCGTGCAACTGCCCGCTGGCGCGGTAGGCGTGTGGCTCACTTCCGCGCGGCCTGAGCTACCAACGCTGCGCGCCATTGGTGGCGAGACGACTGCGGTCGCAACCGCTGCAGCGCAATAACAATCGCTAGCCCTGGCCGTTGTTGACCGACACATCATGACCCGCAGCGCGTAGTGTCTGCTCACGCTTGGCAAGTTCCATGTCGTGCTCGACCATCATGCGCGCAAGTTCTTCAACGGAAGTGGTTGGCGTCCACCCCAACTTCGTGTGCGCCTTCGACATATCGCCGAGCAACTGCTCGACCTCTGCGGGGCGGAAGTATCGTGGATCAACTTCGACATACTCGTTGTAATCGAGTCCGAGTTGACGGAACGAAAGCTCGCAGAACTCGCGCACCGAAATCATCTTGCCTGTGGAGATCACATAGTCATCAGGCTCGGGTTGCTGCAGCATGCGCCACATCGCTTCGACGTAATCGCCCGCAAATCCCCAGTCGCGTAGCGCATCGAGATTTCCGAGGAAGAGTTTTTTCTGCAAGCCAAGCTTGATACGACACGCCGCACGAGTGATCTTGCGCGTGACGAATGTTTCACCCCGACGTGGACTTTCGTGGTTGAACAGAATGCCGCAAGAAGCGTGCATGCCGTAACTCTCGCGGTAATTCACGGTGATCCAGTGGGCAAACAACTTCGCGCATCCATAGGGCGAGCGAGGCCAGAACGGTGTCGTTTCTTTCTGTGGAACTTCTTGCACCTTGCCAAACATCTCGCTCGAGGATGCTTGATAAAACCGAACCTGCTTGCCAGACCAGTCTTGGTAGACGCGCACCGCATCGAGCAACTTCAACACGCCTGTGGCGACGACATCCGTCGTGAAGACTGGTTGGTCAAACGACACACGCACGTGACTTTGTGCGGCGAGGTTGTAGACCTCGTCGGGTTTCACTTCTTGAATGATCCGCGAGAGTCCGTTGCCATCTGAGAGATCGCCGTAATGCAGGCGAAGGCGTGA
>SIAK01000070.1 GCA_009691805.1 Phycisphaerales bacterium | reverse complement strand
TTACATCAGGAACGACGTTGCCAAGTGTTGGCGATGTGGCGATGACTCCTGGCGAGACAGCGACACCGAGGTTGCAAACAAAATGGCTGGCGCTTTCGTCATACAGGACAGAAGTACCGGCTGCTTCGTTGAACTTCAAACAGTTGCAGTCTTTGTAAAAAACAAATTATTGAATCACTGCGCAGTTACACTGATCGCATGAAACCGCCGCTTTGCAGTGGATTTGTCAGGCGCGCGCCCGCGACGCTGGAAAAGCGAATTCCTATCAATTGCCGTACTTGTATTCGCCAACCACCAAGCGCTTCATCTCCTACGACGACCCACAGTCAGTGAGCGCGAAAGTGAACTACGCAAACCAAGAAGGTCTCGGCGGCATGATGCTCTGGGAAATGACCAACGACTCGAACACTGTCGGTGCATCACTGATGGATGTGATCTACGAAGGCATGCGGCTTCCGTGACAGAGGGCTTCCGTCTGATTGCACTCGCGTCGCCTTTACTCACACAAGCTGCGACAAGAAGGTCTTCACGGGAACCGCCATCGGTCCTCGTGGCTTCGCGAAGCAATCGGCGGCGACGAAGTCTGTGTCGATGAAGACTTGAAACGCGAATGGAACTTTCAACTGCGCTTGGTAGCACTCAAGTTTGGTAGCACTCAAGTGAAGGTCTGATCGAGCCATCGCTCTGCTTCACTTCACCGAGAAACCAAGGCTTTTCGTCGCGTATCACGCTCAGCTCACTTGATCTTCTTCCAATGATCGACGAACACGCCGTCTTTCGTCGCGGTGAAGCTGTGGGCGTCAAACTCACATGTTGGCTCGCCGTGAAGTGGAAATTTCATAAGGGTCTTCCCGCCTGAGCTCGTTACAGCAGTGCTGCCGTGCGAAGGCGTCACTTCGTACGCGATCCCCTTTGAGTCGAGATCGCTCGCGTAGTAGATCGAATCTTCGGTGTACTCCTTGTCGGTGAGCGTGTACTTGGAGATAATCGAAATGGAACTAACTTTCCCGTTCGCGGTCCAGTAAACATTGAAGTTTCGGTGCGTTTCGGTGAAGGTCATCATGCCTATGAGATCAGGCGCAACGACCTTCGTGCCGTCAGGGAGCATTCGATACTCGAGGATGTAACTGCCTTCGATACTTGGCTTGACACTGGACTCGACACTGGGCGTGGCATCGCTGGAATTGGCGGCGATCAGTCCACACGCGAGAATTCCGACAGGGATCAGGAGCGCGAGACTCCAAGCATTGAGTGTGATTGGTTTCATGGAGCGTACGCTAGCACATGCACTGCGAATTGCTCGCGTGAATCTGTACATTTCTCCGTTGGTTGCGTCAATTCAGGGCGATCAAACCATCGTTCTTCATCATGTTCGGCTGTCGAAAAACAACAACTCGCGATTTTTCGCGTCGAGAGCCGCCAGCGATGAGCATGCATGACTGCGGCGGATCATGGACCACCGAGGTTGCCCGCGGCGGCCGACAGCTGCCGCGGTGTACGGCGGTTGGCGGCGGTGGACCGTGGCTGTTGTCGATGCACCGTGGCTCACCGCGGTGTACGGCGGTTGGCGGCGCTCACCGCGGTGGACCGCGGCGGTTAGCGATGAACCGCGGTCACCGCGGTGAACCGCCGCTCACTGCAAGTTTCTCTTCCGCACCTGCTCGCTCGGCGGGGTAGCAAGCGCGGTAGGCTCTGCGGATGTCCACCGCCGCTGCCATCACGACCCGATTCAGTTCCATCAATCCTGCCAACGGCCAAGTGGTGGGGGAGATCACCGCCACCACCATCGAGGCGATTCCAGAACTCGTCGCTAAAGCCAAGCGCGCGCAAGTCGCTTGGGGCGCGCTGACCGCCTCCGCGCGCAACTCGATGCGGTGCTTGACTGACCAACTCCAGACCTGCTCGGGGATAAAAAACACCGCCTGAGATATAAGGAGTTGGCGCGAACGACTGCATCACACGGCATGAAGCCGAGTTTCGTCCTGCGACGACTTGAGAAGTATTGCTTGCGATCGGGCTAAGGTCAAGAATTTTTCTGGTCGTGAGCTGAGATGCAGGTCGTGCGTGGGTTCCTCGGCACGACTACGTTTTACGAGGACACTCAAATCATCCTCTGCCGCGCTTCTCGTAATGCTTTGCGAATCATGTTCATGAATTGGCTTCCTCTGCAGTCCGTCCTACATCCGCGTCAAGTTCTTCGCGGCTCTGGCTGCCTCCCAGTCGGCGACGATCTGTAGTTCGCGCTCGCCGACGGTCCGCGCCTCAATGGCTGCGTCCATTTCTTGGGCGATATCTTCATAATCGCTTGAGAGTCGCGGCTGATAGCAGCACCTACACCAGCCATACCCGCCGGCATTAGATTCAAGGCAGTCTCTGCATGGAAGTGGATTCTCCTCAAGCGCAGCCGCGAGTGTCCAAACTTTCCCCGAGAGCGCCATACAGTTCTTACAAGAATCTTGCGTGAACAGCACCTCTACCGATACGACAATCCCGGACAATCCCAACGCCTTCAATTCACTTCGGTGGAGGGTCCGCTGTATCGGTCGCGGGTTACCTCCGCAGAGCCAAATCGCGCGCGCAAATCCGAACCCAAAAAGACTGAGGCGGTCTTGCGTCAGGCCTCTCTCAAAATGAGTGCGCAACGAAGCAGCAAATGCGGCATCGACTGCGTGCGAGTTGCCTCCCGCTTGTGCAGCTTCCAGCAAGCAGGCGAAAAGACTGGCAAGCAGCCAAGCCTGTTCTGGAGGCGGCGCATTCACTGACCCGCACGCTTCTAGCGCACCACAGATCGCTGGCGTCGCGAGTCGCGAAGCAAGCAGCGGGCTCCGACTGTTCCGAGCGACCGTCTCACCGCACTTCTTGCAGCGACTCGCGCGCTTGACCTCTCGTCCGAACGGGCTCCCGCAAAATGGGCATTGAACTGCTCGGCGATCACAACACGCGTCGCAGATTGTGACGGCGCACCGCGCATGGATATCGATCCGAGGAGTTCCCCATGTGACTTCACAGTCAACGCAAGGAACTGTCGTTATAGATTTGAATTGAGCTGCTCGGTCGATCTTCATGGCGCTGCCCTTCACGCGGTGCTGCACTATATTCGACACGCATCGACGCTTTGAGTAGTTTTGAGGGGGAGCAAGGACGAACACCTTCCGTTTCACCGCTGCAGCGTCGTCATTCCAAACTAGCCCACGTTATCTCTACGAACGGCCGCTCCCGCAGGTGCCTCCGTCCTTCACCGCTGCATTCGAAAGCCGTGACAAATCTCATCCAGCCCTTAGAAAAACCTGTCGCGCGTAAGGAACTCCATTGTCTGCTCGTCGGCAGACTCACATCAACACACGCTTCACCCAAGAATGGAAACTGCCATGCGCTACTCGACGATCGATACTCTCGCACTCACCGCTGTTGCCCTCTCGACTACCAACACGAGTGCCGCAGGATTCGTGGGTAGTTATGCCGTCGCTGGTTCGGGGCGCACCATGCGGGCGATGAACCAGACGACTTCGATAGTGCTCATCTTGGCGATGCCGATCAAAGCAGCCATCGTGCGGCGCATCTCTTGGCATGCACATCAACACTTCGTGCATTTTGCGGACGGTCTCGATTGCGATGCCGCCCGTGGCGATGCAGTGGATGAATCCTGCGCGGGAAGCTGACTAGGCGATTTCGTTGGCAGCCCCAAGGGTGGGTGGGAAAGTTGTCGTGGATCGTGCTTCCATCGGGGAGAGTGAGGATGCAATGCGTGTCGAGCAGTTCCAGCTATATGCGGTTCGGTTCGACACACTGCGTCCAATCCACTATCCCTCCCAAGCGCGCAATTGCAACGCGATGTGCTGTTCCTTGACGGAACATATCGAGCACTTCAGAGGGCACGAGTCGCAGGGAGGTTCGTCCGGCATGCGTCAATTCCCCACTCTTCACTTGTGTTCTGCCCTTCACACTCAACGCACGGCGTGCATTGAGCAGCGCGCGCTTCTCGCCTCACGCACTCGAGTGCAGTTTGAGCGCGACTTGCGATCGCCTCGTGATGTCGAGTTTTCGGAAGACGCGGCGCACGTATGTCGCGATCGTGTTTGGTGAGAGTTTGAGGCGCGTCGCGAGTTCTGCATTGCTGGCGCCAAGCGCGATCTGCTCCGCGATCTCGCGTTCGCGCGCGGAAAGTTTGTGCGCGGGAGTGTTCGTGACATCTCCCTTCCAGCTGCCCTCGTTTCGATTGGAGACCACATACACGACGCCCATTGGATGCACTCCCGCAAGGAGCGGTTGAAAGTCTAAGGCGATGTGGTAGTTGCAATCGCGCGATTGAGGCGAGTCTGCGCCCGTTGCCTCGCTCGGATCGACGCCGGTACGAGTCTCCATCCACGCGAACAGCGGAGTGAGTTTCTCCCAGAACGTTTTTAGATCCGCCTTGGTCAATCGCATTTGCAGTCTTGCGGTGCAATGCGCGTCTTTGCCGGGAATTCGCGCGGCTACCGGTTTGATCCTCGACTCGACTTCGCGTTGTCGATCGCTGTCAATCATGCGAAAGATTGACAGTCGCGATTCTTCGTCGCGCGGATCGCCTTCGCGGTAGAAGAGGCACAACGAACTGGATGCGACTTTCCATGTGCTGCTGTGCTTCGTCTTCCTGCACGGAGCACGCACGAGCAATCCAACCGCCGCCAAACTGTCGATGCAGGTTTTCACTTGTGCTTTCGGCTCGCCGAGTTGAGCCGCGACTTCGGCAACGGAGATATCGCGATTTGATGAGCGAATAGCCTGCCAGACGCAGAGATTCATCGCGTTCCCCACAGCCTCGACGAGCCCAGGCGAACGGATGTCAAGAAAATCGTTGGCTTGATTCGGAGTTTCGTTCTTCATGGCGTACCGCGAGTGCACTCTTCCCGAGAGTCATCGACGGCAAGCCCGATTGTGCTGCAACCTCTTCGTTCACCGAGTACACGCGCGCCCTCGAAACACGCGCGTGCACGCGGCGACACTCAGCTCATTCCAGCGTTAGGGCTTAGGCGAGACTTTCGTGAGGAGCGGGAATCGGTAGGTCGCCAACAGTGCATCGTTAGGCGCGCCCGATTGCTCACCGCCAACTGTCTCCAGAGGCGAACAAACGGAACACGGCATGATGGATGGCGTGTCGTTCCCCAGCGGCGCCGCGTAGACGCGGAAGATCGGAAAGATGTCTGAGTTCAACACCGTCGCATCGGGGTAGAGCGCCTTGAGGGCCGCTTGCGAGGGCGTGGGAATCCAGTTCTCGATGAACGCACCTTCGGGCAGCGTGGGTGCAAACCAGATCGTGTACGTGCCGTCGGAGAGCCCAGTCTTTGAATCCAAGTTCGGAAGGAGCGACCCATCGTTGAGCTCCGACGAGCCGAGTTGCGACACAGCTTTCACGGCGCCGTACGTCAGCGGCGATGTGCCCTGCGTCAAGGCAACGACTGGTCCCGCCGCACCGGAAAACTGCACTGGAGTTCCAGGGTCACCGATCGGATTCGACGAGAGCGCCTGCTGCCACGTGGCTGACACTTGGAACGTGACCGTGCCGTCGGCGTTGTTCGTCGGGATGTTGACGAGGAAGTACGCGACGTTTGGTTGCAGGCCGTACTCAGCGGCGGTATCGCCGAAAAGCACGGGCGCGCTCGCGAGTAGCGTGGCGCCATAGGGCACAGTGGCGGTGATCGTTTGGTCGCGCACGTTGACGGACAACACTGGGGTCGTCGCTTGCGAGTAGTGCGTGTTGAGCACGCTCGCTTGGGAAATGCACGGGCACACCGCCTCGCCGCCACCTGGCTGATAGAGGGTGACCGACCAGAAGCCCACATCCGCACCATTGGGATACAGCATGAGCGGGGGCAGAATGCCATCGGCGGGTAACGTCACACCATCCCAAGCCTGGAACGTCATCGTGTAGACGTTGTCACCGAGAAGTGGCTCCGAGCTGTTCGGCTCGGCCGCCTGTCCCGCATAGAACCCATCCTCGACGAGGCTTGGCAGACCGCCCGCGATCACTGCGTAGGCGCGCGTCGCATATCCGGGAATGGTGTTCGGATACGCGCCCCACTTGGAGTTCTTGTAGTACCACCAGTTGGTTGCCGCGACGGGCTCCTCGGCCCCACTCGTCAGCACGTAGCTGACGCCATCTGCAAAGCCATCTTGCAGCGCTTGGATTTGCGTTGGACCCCAGTTGCTCGGAATCTGGAAACCTGACTGGCTCAGGCCCAGCGGTGCGAAGAGCGCGAGTGCACCCTGCTGGAACGCGGACGCCGTGTAGTAATTCTTGAGTGCTAACGGTTGAGGAACAACCCAATCCGGCAACGTTGCGATGGATGTTCCGCCGAGACCCGTCGAAGATACTGGGAGGTCGTTCAACTGCAGCGAATCGCCTACTTGCTCGAAGTACGCGCAGGCGTCGCTCGGGCAATTCTGCCACTGCACTGCCTCGTTGCGCTCTGCTGCGGTCGGAACCTTGCTGGCGAAACCACCCGCTGGTGGCACCGCGCCTTTGGCGAGGAACTCCTCGAGCGTGTTCAGCCGAAACTGTTGCGCAACACCGACCAACATGCTGTAGGTTGAATCTGGATCGGTCGACGGCTGCAGCGTTGACGCAAGGATCCGCGTCAACAACTGCGCCCGGTTCGTGGGCGAGGCGATGACGGGGAAAGTAACACCTTGTATGACAACACTGCTGCTGGTGGAATACGGCGAATCGGGACCGACGAGCAGGTACGACGTCGGGTTGGTCGCACTTGGTGTAGTGCGTGAACCTGGGTTGGCGAAGGTGTTGATGAACGCATCGACAAACTGCGACACAACGTAGGAGGGCGGATTCGGCTGCGTAAAGACGAACGCGGTGTCGGCGCCGGTCAGATCTAAGATGCCGTTGATGTAGAGGACGGATGAGTCGCCTCCGTTGGTTGCGGCATTGTTCCAAGCGGCAGGCTGCGGCACATAGACCAGCGTGTTGACATCGCCCGTTATGAGCGTGTTGTAATTACCAAAGCGGTAGGTGAATTCGAGAGGAAGACTCCAGATGTACGCATCCTTCGCGAGCGCTTTGATGGTAGCCGGGTCGGTGACGCTCGATGGCGGTCCGAGACAGTCGCCCCATCCCGAGAACAGGCAATTAAGGTCGAACGCGTTCACGGTGCCGTCCTCGTTAACATCCGCGTTGGGCATCGCAGCCGACGCGGGTCCCCACGCATCGAGGAGCAGCGCGAGGTCACTTCCATCAACCTCGCCATCGCAATTCACATCACCGACACAGGTGCAGGTATCACCATCGCCAGCCATGGCGCACGGTGCGAGAAACATGCATGCGATGACAGACGCGAGTGTGTGCGGGGTTCGGATCATTGGTTGTGCCTCAGCGGTCAGCGAACTGCGGGTATCTCGTTGGCAGAGCGTAATGTGAATATGTCGGCGATTTTAGCTTGAGCAACCGCTGCGGCAGCGATTCCCCTAGAACAGCAGAAACGCATTCGCGGTGTCATCGGAATTGATGACACCGCGAATGCGGTCACGGTTTCAGAGAGGAAACTGCGCCTGTCCTCGATTGCGTCCTGCACACGGAGTATTTTCATCCCAAAGGATGCAAGATCGCGTTGGGATTGCCAAAGGCAGTGCATCGCGGACTTTTTCCCGCAACGCGCGAATTCGCTTACATCTTTGTCGATGCATTCAAGGGTCACGATCTTCGGTGCATCGTTCCTTCTTGCTCAGCACAAATCGATCCGCTGCTGTGTCCCCAATGTCACCACGAGATGCGCATCGTGTCACTGATCAACGACGCGCAGATCATCGAGCGCATCTTGCGGCATGTTGGCTCCGGGGGCGTAGACCAGTGGGTGGATGAGATTCGCAATCACGGCGTTCGCATCGCGCCAAGCACGGGGCCGCCGGTGGCGGAATCGGTGGCGGTGTCGGGCATCTTCGAGCGCGGTCAACTCGTCATCGAACCGTGGCTTGACGATCCGATGCCGGACTATGACTGTGGGATTTGATTGCTGGTTCAGACTGCGCTCGAGCGCGCTGCAGCAGGTGTGACGCACGCGATTTGAATGACTTCAAAGTCGTCGTGGATGCCGCATGGAATTGTCGCGCGATATCCAGTGACGCGACCACCGCCCGAAGTGAGGGTCAGCGGTTACTTAGTTTCCTCGACGATGAAGTTGAGGGTGTAGTTGGCCTGGTTCGCGCCGTCCTTCCACCAGAACGTGTAGGTGCCATTGGCCACCACGAGTTCGGGTGAATTCACGCCGCCATAGCCAGGAATGGGGAACTCCTCCTTGAACTTCGCCAGCAGATCGTCGCCAACGGACTTCGCGAAGTTCATGCCGATCAACGGGTACAGCGTCGGCAGCGTGATGAAGTTGATGACGTTGTCCGAGTTCCAGTCGATCTGATTCGAGTTGTTGATCGCGGTGAATGCGCCCAGCTGCGATTCGAGTGGGCCGATGCACGGGAAGGCGTCCGAAGTGTGGACGGGGATCACATCGA
>SIAK01000069.1 GCA_009691805.1 Phycisphaerales bacterium | reverse complement strand
TGCGCACGATCGGCGGCATTCCGCCCGCGACGCTTGTAGGCGCGTTCAACCTTCGCATCGCTGCGTTGATTGGCGCCGCTGCGTGGATCGGCATCCCGCTGCTCATGCGTCGATTCCTGCGCGCCACGCCGATCGCGCCGAGCGCAGATCCCACGACCGACTTCTCACGACTACAGATTTTCGGCATTGCATTCGCGCTCGCACTCGGCGCACTCCTGCGCGCATTCCATGCAACGGAGAGTCTGTGGTACGACGAAATCTCCGCTGCCGTTTCGTTCATGCAGAACGGAGTCGGACCAATTTTGGGCAACTGGTTCATGCCCACAAATCATGTTCCGCAGACTTTGCTTTCTTGGCTTAGCGTGCAGGCTCTCGGTGGATTCAACGAGTTTTCCCTGCGTTTTCCACTCATCGTCATCGGCACGATCGGCATTTGGTTTGCGGCGAAACTTGGTCGCGAGGTTGCCACGCCGCGCGCTGGAGTGTTGTGCGCGTTTGCGATGGCGCTCTGTCCAATCGCCGTGCTCGAAGGATCAGAAGCGCGCGGATACGCGATCGTCATCACGCTCAGCACCGCGCTGCTCTACTACGCGATGCGCCTCTCGAAGGTGCCATCACTGTGCACCGCACTCGCGCTCGCGTTGTGTGCTGCAGTCAGCGCATGGGCGCATCCAGTCAGCGGATTTCTCACGATCGGGCTTGCTGTCGCGACGTGCATCTGGTGGTGGCGAGGTGAAGCGATCCACCGAGCGCCGATCCTGTTGCTCGCGTGCATCCTTGGCGGCGTGACCGCGTGCGTCCTCCTCTCGCCGCTCTCAGGTGATTTTCTCGCGACGCGTGCGACGTACTTACAAACAACCGCCGATCAACCAACACTCCGCTCCCTTGAAGGCGTTGCGATGCTGAAGTCCATCGGAGGCGATTGGTTTGACGACTTCATGTTCACGACGATCATCACACTCGCACTTGCGTGGTTCGCATTCCGTCGCGTGCGTTTCATGCTCGTCGCGTGCGTGCTTGGGGTCGTGTTAGCGCTCGTGGCATCGATGACGACCGGAACGTGGATCTACGCGAGATTCCTCGTGTTTTTCGTGCCCGCGACGGTGCTGTGCGTTGGTGTCGGCGCGGACAAACTGCTGTCCTTTGGCGGCAGCGCACGCAACGCCGGCGCATGCGTACTCCTGCTCCTCTTCCTTCCTTGGTTCGCGCGTCCATTCAATCTGCCCTCCAAGCAACCGATCCGAGAAGCGGTCGAATATGTCTCTCAACAGCGAACCGTTGCAACGCGGCCACTGTCGATCCTCTCGGTTGGACTACCCGATGACGCAATTGGTTTCTATGCGCTCACGAAGTCAATCCCGTGTCGAAGTGCAGGCATCCTTGGAAGTGATCTCGCGCGCGTACTTGCCGAGATGAAACCCGAGGAGTATCCGACCCACGTCATCGTGCTCTATCCCAATCGCGCGCGCGCAAACGTGATCGCCGCGATCTACCCAGACAAAGCGGACACGCTCACGCAGACCTTTAACGGTTGGGCAGACTGGGGCCAAGGAGATGTCGTAGTCTGGACGCTCACAGATCCTTGATCATGCCGCAGCGCGATTAGTCATGCCGCAGCGCGATTAGTCATGCCGCAGCGCGATTAGTCATGCCGCAGCGCCTCGATCGGATCTTTCCGACTCGCGACAAACGCGGGATAGATTCCGAAGATCAATCCAACTCCTGCGGCGACAAAGAAACTGACGATGACCGACCACAGTGTCACTTGTGGCTCAAGCGCGATCTTGCCCGCGATGGCGCCTTCGAAGAATGGCAGCTTCGCCAAGAGTGCCGTGAGCCCCTGCAAACTCATCGAGAACGACACGCCCAGCACAATGCCAAGCACACCGCCGAGCGTGGAAATCGAGCCTGTTTCCACGAGGAATTGCAGCACAATGTGTTTGCGTGTCGCGCCAAGTGCGCGTCGGATGCCGATCTCGCGCGTGCGTTCGGTGACGGACGCGAGCATGATGTTCATGATGCCGATGCCGCCAACGAGCAAACTGATCGCCGCGATGACGACGAGCATCACGTTCCACACGAGCAATGCCTTCTTCGCATTCTCAAGCAGTTCCCACGGCACGATGACCTGCACGTCAGTCAGGCCCGCATGACCCGTATCCAAGATTCGCTTCACGCGAAGTGAAAGCGGCACGACGGATTCTGTGTTGGGCGCGACGATGAAGATCTCCGAAATCTCCACTTGCTCACCACTAAATGAACCAGACTGCCGACGCATGATCGTGTCACCGAACTGCGTCTCCGCAGTCGTCAGCGGAATGTGAATGTCTTTGTTGAGATCGCGACCGACAAGCGCGCCACCCGCACCGCCCGCAAGTCCGACGGGCTGCAAGACCCCGACCACTCGAAACGCCTGCGTGTCCACCTTGAGCAATTGACCGATCGGATCTTGCAACGGAAAAAACTGCCTCGCCACTTCACTCGCAATAACGCACACCGGCGCGCGCGTTTCAAGATCCTGTGCAGTGAGATATCGACTGCGCGCATCGAGTCGAAGATTTGCGACATCAAGTAAATCAGGCGTCGTGCCGAAAACTTGACTGATCGCGCGCGCGCCTTCGTACGTCACTTCAGAACCGACTGCTTTCAGCGGCACCACATGCAGCGCATCCGCGATCGCGTCGGAATTTTCGAGCCTGCGCAAGTCTTGTCGAAGCAATCCGTACGCAACAAACATCGTGCGCGCCTGACTCGCGCTGTTCGATTCAGGCGGCTTCGAACTGCGGACGATGATATTCGTCGCACCGAGTGCTGCAATATCACGCAACGCCGCGCGCTTGTTCCCTTCGCCCACAGCGACAACAACGATCACCGCCGCGACACCGAGAATGATGCCAAGACTCGTGAGCGTGGAACGCAGCTTGTGTAGCCTGAGATTGTTCAGACCGAGCTTGACGATTTCGAGGAAGAATCCTGATTGCATGAGCCACTCACGAATGCGTGTTGCGGAAGTTCGACGATGGTACTCTTGGTCGGATGGAACCCACGGTGTGCATTGCCAAGGAACGCGAGCAGTCAGACGGATGGTCGTTTGATGCGGGCATCACGACCGATGCGGGGCAGTCGCACCATGAACTGTTCCTCAACTACGCCGACTACAACTATTTCTGCCCAGACGGAACGCTTCCGCCCTCGCGCGTCGCCGAAGCGGTGCTCGCATTCTTCGCCCGTCATGCGCAACTCATCCACTTGCAAGAGCGTCTGGATGCAAGTGTGCCGCGCCGACGGATGCTGCATGCGGATCGCGATATTCGCGAAATCCTCGGTCAACTAGCGGAGTGACGCGCTGGCCTTCTTCGCAGGGTCGGGCATGAGCGCCTCAAGAGCGCGCTCGCGGAAGAGCAGCGGCAGTTCCACGAAGAATCGCGCACCACTACCAGTCTCAGAATGCAGTCCGACACTGCCGCCGAGGCGATCCGCGAGTTCCTTGCAAATCGCAAGCCCCAGCCCTGTGCCTGAATACTCTCGCGTGTGGCTCGCGTCGACTTGACGGAATTTCTCAAAAACCGCGTCCTGCATATCTGCAGGAATTCCAGGGCCTTGATCGGTGACCCAGATGCGCACGCCGACCGATCGCTCTTGACGAACGATGCGCTCCGCGATGATGCGCACCCGCGTGGAAGAGGGAGAAAACTTGATCGCGTTCGAGAGGAAGTTGTAGAGAATCTGCTGCAGCTTTCCAGGATCCGTTTCCACCGAGGGCAATCCTTCTTCGACCGACGCTTCGATGGAAATCTGCTTGCGCAATGCTTGTGGCCGCATGATCGCTTGCAGACCTTCCAGCAAGTCCGCGACATCCGTGGGACCAATCGAGAGCTCGATGCGCCCCGCTTCGAGCTTCGCCATCTGCAACAGTTCATTGATCATCTCGAGCAGACTGCGACCGCTCGTGAGGATGTTGCCGATGTATCGCAGTCGCTTCGGATCTGCGGTCGCATCTTGTTGCGCAAGTTCTTCGAGGAGCTCTGCGAAACCAACGATGGAGTTCAGCGGCGTTCGCAATTCGTGCGAGACATTGGCTAGGAACTCGCTCTTCAATCGGATCGACTCGAAGAGTCCAACGTTGGCTTCCGCAAGTTCGCCAAGCTTGAGATCGAGTCCTTCATTCACCGCGCGCAACTGTCGCTGCCCATCTTCCAATCGCGCGAGCATGCCATCAAACGCCTTCGAAAGCCGCTCGAAATCGTCGCCCGTTTGCAGATTGCTGCGCAGCGCAAGATTCCCCTGCTCCACTTTCTCAGCGACCGAAGTCAGCGCGCGCACGGGGCGAAACACCACGCGCTTCAGAATGATGGTGAACACGGCGATCGCAAGCACGCCCGCAGCGACGCCGCCGATCAAGATCGCCACGCGGTTCTGCAAGATCTGTGCTTCCGCGAACTCGCTCGTGCGATCGATCAAGAGGATCGCAACGAGGTCATCGGGCTGGCTCAGCGCTGCAATGCGAGGCGACCAATCCATAAACCGACCATCGGTGATGCGCTGCGCATCGACGGCGCGAATGGCGCGCGCGTAGCGGTAAAAAATCCCCTCGCGCGTCGGAACATTCGCGAAGAGTTCACCGATGTTCGGCTCCGCTTCGAATCGAACGACTGCATCGAGCGCAAACTGATCGGGCTCGTCTTCAAACACAATCGCATTTACGCGAATGAATCGAATGGGAATCGACGCGCCTTCACTGCGACCAATCGCAATGCCATCTTCAAACCATGAATCCGCAAGTTGCCGGGAAACTTCAAGTTGATTTTCACGCACCATCGTGGCGGTGCGAATCCAAGGAACGCTCAGTGCGCCCGCAATGATCGTGAAGACCGCAGCTCCAAAGAGCATCTGGCACTTCGTCGCGAGTGAAATCCCTTGCGGCATGCATCACGCATCCTACCCGCCGCTATCCTCTCACCATGTTTCGATCAGGTACGGACACCAACAACGTGCAGATGGAAGATGTCCTCTGCGATTTCTGCCTCATTTCATGGACGGCGGACAAACCGTTCATGGAAGGGCATCACGGAAGTCACATCTGCGGCGCATGTTTGAGCGACGCCTTTCGAACCACCGTGCTCTTCGCGGGCGATCCACCCTACACCGACATGCCGGCAATCCCCTGCACGATGTGCATCGAAGATCGCACGGAACCCTGCTTTGACAGTGCCAAACGCAAAGCGCACATCTGTCGTCGTTGCGTGAAGATGGCAGCCGTCACACTCGAACGCGATGCTGAGCTCGGTTGGAAACGTCCCGAGCGCTAGTCGCGTTGCTGCCTGATGGAGGCGAGGATCAAGACTTGCGGAGCAATGTCATCGCGTGAAACGGTCGGCCTTCGCGGCGAAACTTACGCTCGAAGTTCGTGCCCACAAGTTCACCTTCGCCCGCGCTCTCCGGTGGCGAAAACTCGCGTCGATCGAACAGATGCGCGGCGCGTTCCACCCGTTCAATATCCCACTGCCAGAGCGCGTCGTGATCCGTAACGATCCGCAGCTCGCCTTGCGGTGCGAGCACGCGGTGAAAGTCCGCGAGCGTTTGATCTTGCACAACGCGTCGTTTGTGATGGCGAGTCTTCGGCCACGGATCACTGAAGTACAGGTGCACCACCTGCGCGGCTCCATCTTCCACCCAATGCCGGATGAATTGCGTTGCATCGCCGCGCAGAATGCGCGCGTTCGTTAATCCGCTGCGACGCACGCGATCGGCGGCGTACTTCCAAAACTCACCTGTCCACTCGATGCCAAGGAAGTTCGTATCTGGCTGCAAACTCGCTTGCTGCAAGAGAAATGTGCCCTTGCCAGAACCGATTTCAATCTCCACACGCGGCGCGCTCTTCGCGAAAAACACATTGGGATGCAATCGCCCCGCATCAGAACGCGGCAGCGTGGAGATATCGAAGCCAGCATCGCCAGCGTCGAGTGAACGACCTTTGCCAAGTCCAAAGGACATCGCGCGAAGTGCTCCTACTGCTTACGGTGTTGCGGATTTCGGCGCAGCGGGTTTCACTTGAAGTGTCGCGGGCTGCAGTCTCTGAGACGCATCGGGAACAGGTACGGACGGAACGCTCGCAGCTTCTTCGGACGGCAACGTTGGCGGTGTGCGTGCAGCGCGCGGCTTCAATTCTCCGCAAATCTTCACAACCCACGAGACCATTTCGTTCAGCGCGGTTGCATCGAACGTCGTATCAATCTCTCCGTACTCACTCACGGAACCTGTCGTGCAAGGTTGAAAAAGATGGTTGAGTCCGCTGTAAAGTCGCGTGCTCGCAGGCGTGCCACCCTTCTGTGCCGCACTCGCGATCAACGCAAGATTGACAACACCGTCCACCTGAAGATCCTTGTCGCCTGCAATCGCGTAGACCGGCACACGGCATCGTTCGATCGCGCGAATCGGGTTGTAGGTGATGAAGGTCGACATCCACTTGTCTTGCATCCCCGCGACTGCGCCATCAACCGTCGCTTGTAGCGCAGCTTCATCAAGCACAGCTCCCACAGCCAAAACCTGCGCGCGAATGAGCGCTTCCGTTGCCACGCGAAGTTCGTTCGCGGGTTGCTTATCGATGAGTGCGTTCATGACGAGCACATACGCCTGCAACACCGCCGTCACATGTTCTTCTGTGGCGCCTTCTGCGCGCATGATCTCGCCGGTCTGCCACGAGAGCACCTCTGCGCCTCGTTGACCGGGCGCGGCAAGCAATACGATGAATGAAACTGCGGCGATCTCAGGATCACTCGCGCCGAGACCTTCGTTCTGCCACATCGCAACAAGCGGCGCAATGATGCCGCCTTCACTGTGTCCGAGGATGCCGATGCGATCAGGATCAATCTCCGCAACCTTCTTCAGAGACTCACTCGCGGCGTCCGCATCGGTTGCGAAATCGAACGTGTCGCTTCCTCCGAAACTTCCTTTCGATCGACCAGTTCCGCGATCGTCATAACGCAACACCGCAACACCTTTGCGCGCGAATGCGTCCGCGATCACCGCAAACGGTCGATGCCCAAGGATTTCTTCGTCACGATTCTGCGCACCCGATCCGGACACGAGAACGACGGCGGGAAACTTGCCGTTGCGCGCGAGCGACGTGTCCGAAGGCAGCGTGAGCGTGCCCGCGAGAGAGTGTCCGAACGGATGCGATATCGCCACTTCACGTTCGGTGTAAGGAAACGGTGGTTGCGGATCTTGCGGTCGAGCCTTCCCGAGAATCTTGTAGCCGGGCGCGGGTCTGAGATGGATTGGAAGTGTGAACGATCCTTGCGTCATGCTGCCGACAAGCGAGCCTTCCGCCGTTCGCTCCACGTCGTAGATCGCATCAACGCCACCGGGGAGCGTCATGTGATATCCCTTCGCCGTCTTCATCACGATCAACGGAATTCCGCGTGCGCCCTGCATAGGAATATCCATTGCGCCGACGAGCCCGAAGTCACATTCGCCAATCGCAACGGCGAACGGAATGCTTTGCGCGCCGACTTGGAGGTCACCCCTCCATGCTTCATACGCGAGAAGTTCGCGCACGTCGCGTGTGCGTTGAACGCTCCAAACTTGCGCGGGTCCTTCCACAGTTCCACTCGGCCCAATGACGCCCCACGTGCCTTCGAGTTTCAGATTGCTGGCATCAAGCGTGCCATCAAAGCGGAGCGAAACGCCGCGCACATCCATGCTGAATGCAATGCTCGCGCCAATGACGCGAACATCACGCGCGGGATAATCAAGCGCAAGGAGTTGCGGTGCGACAACGAGGACGGAAGTGCGCTTGTCACTTCCACGCCTGATGCGCAAGTACGTGAAGAGTTGATTGCCCGGCGCTTCAGCCATCTGGCCCGTGCCAATCCACGCCCCCGAAAAATCTGGCTTCGCGACAGGCGCAACCACTGGCGCCTGCGGAGGTGCGGGCGGAGTCACGGCTGGTTCCTGCGCAACCGCTGACACCGTGATGGGCGCAAGCATCGCCGCAAAGAGCAGTGCGAACACGAGACGCAATCGAAGGGCTCGACGATTCATGCCCGAAGTTTAGCGCGTCGAGCACGATGTTTGACGGTCGCACGCAAGCAACTCGCGAGCACCAACCCCCCCCGCATCGCCTCATCTTCACCGCCCGCCGTTTCACTCGGCAAACTACGCGCAAGCGCTCAACTACCCGCTCAACTACCGACGGAGTCGGTGAGGGGACAAAAAGGCTGAAGTGCACGGATGAGTTCAACCGTTCGCGATTCATTCGCGACGGTTGAGTCGAAAGCAAGCGACGGAATTTGTCCGCGCTGCGCGGCAAATTTCGCGCGAGCGCTCAACTACGCCGGAATTCAGGCGTCTGCGATTCACTCGCAGCGCCTGAGTCGAAAGCGAGCGATGGAATTTGTCCGCGCTGCGCGGCAAATTTCGCGCGAGCGCTCAACTACGCGCTCAACTACGCAATCAACTATGCGTTTTTTCAATCATCTCCGCCACTCGACTTTTTTGCTGCCGTTGTAGAGGAGTTCGAGGTCGTAATAGAGGCGCTGTTCGGGTTCGAACAGATGCACGACGATTTCCACGAAATCGACGACGA
>SIAK01000020.1 GCA_009691805.1 Phycisphaerales bacterium | reverse complement strand
GGCGCGTACTACAGCATGCTCTATCGTCGTAATCGAACAAGCATCGCCCCTCCTGCCTAATCGCAATCACATGCGTTCAGGCGCATCGATACCGTAGAGTGAGAGCCCGTCTTGCAGCACGTGCCTTGCGAGTGCGCACAGTCGTAATCTGGCGCGGCGTAGCGTTGTGTCTTCGCTCTTGAGCACGGGGCAGCTCTGATAGAACGCGTTGAAACACTCTGCGAGCGTGCGTAAGTACGCGCCGATGCGATTGGTTTCGAGCGTGCGCGCGACATCTTGAACCATTTGTGGATAGCGCAAGAGATGGAGCGCGAGCGCGCGTTCTGCTGGCTCTGCGACGGCGTGCGGTGTTGCTGCAATCTCACTCGCGCTGTCCTTGGATTTGGCGAGAATGTTCGCGATGCGTGCATGCGCGTACTGCAGATACGGCCCCGTGTCGCCCTCGAACGCGACCATGCGATCGAGATCGAAAACATAATCCTTCGTGAGATCGTTGGAAAGATCCGCGTACTTAATCGCGGCAATTCCAACGGCGCGACCGATGCGCGTGAGATCCGCCGTCGGCATTCCGTGCGTGGGCGCATGGGGATCTTCGGCGCGCCGAGTCACTTCTGCGACGCCGCGTTCCATCGCTTCGTCGAGCAGATCCTTGAGCGTGAAGTTCTCACCTGAGCGCGTCTTCAGCGGGCGCTTGTCCTTGCCAAGCACCGTGCCGAAACCAAGATGTGTGATCTCCGACTTGTTGCCATCTTTCGTGCGATCCCAACCAATGAGCGCCGCAGCGTCGAACACATCTTTGAAGTGATCACGTTGTCGCGCATCAACAACATAGATGACTCGGCTGCCATCGAGATCATGGGTGCGGAATCGCAGCGCCGCGAGATCCGTCGTTGCGTAGAGGAATCCACCGTCACTCTTGCGGATGAGCAACGGTCGTTCGCGATCTGCAAACGGCACGATGATCGCGCCTTTGTCTTCCTTCGCGAATCCCGCTTGCAGGAACGCATCGACAACGGGTGCGAGTCGATCGCGAAAGAAACTCTCGCCACGATTGTGCTCCGCAGTGACTTTCGCATTGAGCGTCGAAGTCGAGTCATACACCTCGCGCATCGTGCAGTCGATGATCTTCTGCCAGGCTGCGACAACTTCCGTGTCACCGCCTTGCAATCGAAGCAGCGTCGACTTCGCATCCTTGATCGCTTCGCCCGCGCTCTCTTCTTGCGCAAGCAATTCGAAGAGTCGGTGTGGACCCGCGTCGGTTGCGCGCGCGGCGGCGAGTCCCGCGTCGTCATGACGACCTTCGAGCTGCGCGCGGCGATACGCGTCGTTGAGATGCGTGAGCGAGAGTTGATCAAGGTCAACATGCGAGCGACGCAGCGCTGCCAGCGTCATCGCAATCGGAAGTCCCCAGTCTCCAAGATGATTTTCGCGCCAGACCTTGCGACCCAGTCGTTCGAACACGCGCGCAATCGTGTCGCCGATGATCGTTGCACGAAGATGTCCGACGTGCATCTGCTTGGCAACATTCACGCCGCAGAGGTCGACAACTGCCGCGTGTGTTTCCTTCGTGGGCTCGATACCGAGCGTCGCGTTGTCCATCGCCGAAAGCATCGCGACGATGAACGCGCTCTCGAGTCGAATGTTCAAGAACCCCGGTCCCGCAATGACGGCCGGTTCTGCGATGCCCGTGAGATCGACGCACGCGGCCAGCGCGTTGGCGAGTTCGCGCGGATTTCCCTTCGTCACTTTCGCAAGTGACATCGCGGCGTTGGCTTGGTAGTCGCCGAAGGCTGGATTCGTCGAGGGGCGGATTTGCGGATCCGCATCGAGCGAAGAAACCGCATGAATCGCCGCGCGAAATCGCACGTCAAGAGTGGAGGCAGGATCAGTAGGTGGTCGAGAGTCGATGGACATAGGAAAGAAAAATGTGTGAGTCACTCAGCCACCAACAATTGCGTGATGCATCGACCAGAGTCGTTCCATGAGTGCATGCACAGGATCCGCAGGTTCGCCTTCGGGCGGCTTCACGTCGATGCGGCGCGCGACTTCCATGATCAGACGAATGAGTCCGTGATAGTCCTCGAGCGCAATGTGCTCCGAGCCAACACGCGCGGGACGCTTACCTGCGATGACGGCGTCGATGTCTTGCATGTTGTGATAGTTGCCCAGGGGCAAGCACAAACACGTGGAGAGAAAACCATAGCTCGCGAACGCGCTCGCTTCGCAGGCGCCGCCCGCCATCAACTTGCGTTGGAAACGAAAGGTCGGATCTTCCTTTGCGACATCGACGGCGATGAGTGAGATTCGATTCGTCAGTGCGGGGCTGAACACCGTGATGCGATCACCCACGCGGACGATAGGGCCGGCGCCCATCGGGCTGTCATGCGGAAAACTGCGTGAATTCTCGAGACAAACGAGACGCGAGTCCTTTGGAACCAATCCATCTCGTGCAACTCCAAGTGCACCGATGAATCCGATCTCTTCACTGCGCGTGAAGAGGATGCGCATATTGGAGAGCGCAGGGTTGCTCAGCGATTCCTCGAACGCGCACATCGCAGCCGCGACCGCCGCAAGATCATCGCAAGCGTGCGTGTAGAAGATGCCGCGCGCGACGCGTGGTTTTGGAAGCAGCCACCGAGCAATATCGCCCGCCGCAACGGAACTTGCGCGACGAGCCAGCGTCGCAGCCACAGTCTTGAAGGGCTTCGCGGTTGCGTCGAGCACGGTGATCCGCGCACGGTGCGCGCGTCCCTTCGCGTCGATGACTTCGATCTTCGCGCGATCGAAGTATGGATCGTTCACGCCGCCACGAAACTCCAGCACGAGCACGCGCGCGCCCTTCACTTCGCGCACGACAAATGCGGGATGGTCGAGATGCGCGGTGATGTAGAGCGGCGGGGCGTGCGGTGATGCATTGGAGGCTCCATTGGAGGCTCCATTGGACACAGCATCGCTGCGATGAATGTGAAGGTTGCCGTACGCATCGCGTGTCATCGTTGCGCGCGGACCGATTCCTTTGATCCACATCTCGACATCCGCAATCACGCGCTCTTCACGACCCGCGGCGGTGGGAAGTGCTGTGGTCTCACGAAGCAACTTTTCGCGCCGCGCTCGAAGTCGCGCGGAAATCTGCGGAATCGCATGCGCGGGCTTCGTCGCGTGCTTCATGGCGACCTTCGTCGCGGACTTCTGGGAAGCGCCCTTGCGTGCAGTGATCTTCTTTTTCTTCAAGACTGGCATCGAGCGCGCATCCTACGCAATGCGGCGGTGTCCTACACTTTCCACCCCTATGCCATTCGCTCCGATTCCCGAAGTTTTGCACGCGATCGCCCAAGGGCAGATTGTGGTCATGGTGGATGATGAGGCGCGCGAGAATGAAGGCGACTTCGTCATCGCCGCCGAGAAGCTCACCGTCGATTCGCTGAACTTCATGACGCGGATTGGGAACGGGTATCTCTGCGTTGCGATGGACGCGGAGGATTGCACGCGACTTGAACTGGGACCACAAACTGGTGTGAACACGAGTGTTCGCGGCACTGGATTCACAGTCACTGTTGATGGGCATCCCAAACACGGCGTCGGCACAGGCATCAGTGCACGTGATCGCGTGAAAACCATTCACATGCTCGCTGCGAGCAACAGTGTGCCTGAAGATTTCGTGCGCCCTGGGCACATCAATCCTCTGCGCGCGCGTCGCGGCGGTGTGCTTGTTCGCACCGGTCAAACAGAAGGCTCTGTCGATCTCTGTCGTCTCGCAGGCATGCGACCAGCGTCCGCGATCATTGAAGTGGTGCGCGAAGATGGCGAGATGGCACGCTTGCCAGATCTTGAGATCTTGTGTGAGCGCTACGGGCTTTTGCTTTGCTCTGTTGAGCAGATCATTGAGTATCGACTCGAACGCGAGACGCTCGTTCGACGACTTGATCCAGTGTGTGGCACGCTGATCGACACGCCTGAAGGTCAGTTCACACTCTTCGCGTATCAAAGCACTGTTGATCCGACACCGCATCTTGTGTTGACGTGCGGCGACATTGCTTCGCCGAACGCATCGGGTGCACCAGCGCTCGTGCGCATGCATCGACGAGAACTACTCGGCGACATCTTTGGCGTGATGGATGCAAAGACTGGGCGCTCCACGGGCGATTCATTGCGCGCGTCGATGCGTGCGATTCAACAGGCTGGTCGCGGCGCGATTGTGTACCTGCGACCCGAGGGGGTGGGCGACGATCTCTCTTCGCGTTTGCAGCGGATTCAGCGCAGCGAGGACGATGTGAACGCGCCTGATCTCACCCGTCCCGAAGGCGTTTCGGGTCGTGCGCAACCGATGGATGGTCGCACGTTTGGCATTGGCGGACAGATTCTTCGAGACCTTGGGATCCGACAGATTCGTCTGCTCACGAACCGCCCGAACGCGCACAGCGTGATGCCTGGCTTGCATGGATTTGGTCTTGATATCGTGGAAGAGATTGATCTTCTGCAGCACAAATGATCGTGTGTGGTAGGAATGCGCACGCAACCCTGCGCGTCAAATCTTGGGAGAACACAGTCATGTTTCCACTCTTGCCTCTGATCACGCTCACAACCATCTTGCAAGCAGCGCTCGTTGTCGCGCCGCCGACAGACGATGCGGTTGGCGTGCTGCTTGATCGGCTCGAAGCTGCAGGGAAGACGCTCACCACTTTGGTTGGGCGCGTGTCGCTGGAAAAGCAGGACGCGCTTGTGGGTGACAACGAGTTGCGACTCGGTCGATTGGTGCTCGAGCAGAAAGAGGGCGCACGCAGTTTCGCGTTTCTTTTCGAAGAATTCATCGATGCGAATGGTCGCGCCGATCGCCATCTTGATCATTGGATTTACGCTGATGGTTGGCTCTGCGAACTCGATGAACGAAACAAGTCATTCACCAAGCGACAGATCGTCGCGCCTGGTCAGTCGTTTGATCCGCTGAAGTTAGGCGAAGGACCATTTCCGATTCCGACCGGACAGCCTAAGCGCGAAGTGCTCGCGCGATTTGATGTGGTGCTCGCGCCCATACCCACGGATGTTCCACTCCTGAAAACTCTCGCGAATGTGGATGGTCTACGACTGACACCCAAGGCTGGGAGTGGCATGGAGAAGGAATTCAAATCCGTCGAAGTGTTTTACGACCACGACACGCTGGCGCCTGTGGGCGTGCGATTGACGAAGCCGAATCTCGATACCACCGTCGTCCGCATCGCGGCCTTCACGGTGAACGCACCACTTTCGGACGCAGATCGCAGCGCAATCACGATTCCGAACCCCGATCCGAAGCAGTGGGCGATTGATGTGCGGCCGTGGAAGTCCGCGGTCGAAACGCCAGCGCAATCTGCGCCGACCGCGCCGAGCGCAGCGAAGTAAGTTCGCGCTTGGGGTACAACGCAGCAGTGCAGATGACGCGAGCTATGCATGTGCTGGTCACGAGTGCGATGCTCTTCGCATTGGCGTGGAGTGCATCCGTCAACGCGCAGACATTCGTTCCTGAAGTCGCGCCTCTCGCTCCCGAACTTGTCGACGCAGTCAACGCGACGCATCTCTCGAAAGAGGAGCGCAAGGATTTTCGTGTGGCGCACGGAATCTACGATGACTCGGATCTTGATGCTCCGACGCGCATCGCGATTGCGGCGTTGCATGCGTGGAGGCTTGACGATCCTGTATTCCTCGACGACACGATTGCAGTGGAGTTGCGCGCGGAGTCCTTGGCGCGTCAAGCGCGCTTTCCTGAACTACTTGCGCTCTTGAAGGATGCGCCGAGCGCGCTTGCTGCGGCGATGCGCGCCGAAGCCTACTTCGCGCTTGATCGCGATGAAGAAGCCCGCGAAGAGATTCGCACGAGCGCGGAGAAGCTCCCAGCGGCAACGCGTGCTGGCGATCTCGTCGGGCGCGCGCGATTGATTGCGCTTGGCATTCGACTTGGGGCCGATGGCAACGACGGTGAGCGCGCAATCCTTGCGTTGCTTGCGCGCGCACGGCAGGAGTTTGATCGGTTCGATGCAACGCCGCGGTTGATGGAAGGTGAACGGCTTGCAGCGCGCGGTGCGCTCGAACCCGCGGTAAATGCGTTACTAGAAGCACTTGCTCGCAATCCGCGCGAATCCGCGGCGTGGAGATTGCTTGGCGATCTTGCGATTGAGCGCTTTGACTTTGAAGGTGCCGAGCGCGCGGCGCATGCACTCCGTCGCATCGCGCCACGGCATCCACTTGCTGCGACGCTCGACGCACGCGCCGCGCTGCTTCGCGAAGATGTGCGCGCGGCGATGAGCGCGTTAAACCCACTCACCGAAACTGCGCATCCGATTCCCGAAGCGCTTGCACTGCGCGCCGCACTTGACGCTGCGCGCTACGACCTCGATGGCGCGCGTGCGTGGCTCGCGAAGTTTGACGCGCTTCTGCCTGGCAGTGCGCTCGCGCTTTCGATTCTTGGTCGGCAACTTTCTCTCGATCGCCAGTATGCAGACGCGCGAATCGTGCTTGAAGCTGCGGTTGCGCGCGAACCGTTCTGGCATGTTTCTGCGGTCGAACTTGGGCTTATGTTGCTGCAAGCGGGTGAAGATGATTCGGGCATCGCGGCGCTTGATCGCGCGATTGCGCTTGACCCTTACAACGAGCGCGCGCTCTTCAGTGCGAAACTTGCGCACGAAATCGCGACGTGGGAGCGCATCGAGACGGCGCACTTCATCATTCGGTTTCCGAAAGGCGAAGCATCACTCGTCGCTGTATTGATGTCGACAAGTCTTGAGGAGATGCACGCGCGAGTTGCTGCGCGCTTTGGGTACACGCCTGTACGCAAGACGTTCATCGATGTGATGCCTGATCATCGAAGCTTCGGCGTGCGCATCACAGGCATGCCGCGCATTCATACGATCGCCGCGAGCACCGGTCCCGTGATTGCGATTGAGATTCCCAAGGAAGGCGTGCTTCCCAAGCATCTCGGTCTGTTTGATTGGTTGACTGTGCTCACGCATGAGTACACGCACACGGTCACGCTTGAGCAAACACTGAATCGACTGCCGCACTGGTTGACCGAAGCAGCGGCCGTGCGCATGGAAGAGATGCCGCGCGCGTATGAAACCTGTCAGAAACTTGCGATCGCGGTGCAGCAAGGCGCGCTCTTTGATCTCGACAGTATCAATTGGGCGTTCGTGCGACCCAAGCGCGCTGGCGATCGAGAGATGGCGTACGCGCAGGGTGCGTGGATGATCGAGTTCATGGATGTGACATTCGGTCGCGACGCGTTGCTGCGATTGCTTGCGCAGTGTGCGAAGGGGACGAAAGAAGAAGACGCGATGCGCGCGGCGCTTGGTGTTGGGCGCGAAGATTTTCTCACGCAGTTCCGAGTTTGGGCTCGTGCCGAGGTTGCCGCATGGGGGATGACGCCAACGCCATCGATCGCGCAACTCACGCGAAGTTTGACGGAAGGCGATGACGATGCAGAATTGCACGCATCACAAGCGGAGGCGAAGCGGCTCAACGCAGTCGTTGCTCGTTGGCATCGGGCGATTGGTGAGGCGTCGAACGCGCATCTGCGTTTTGATGCAGTCGCGTGGCCCGCGCGAACGGGCCCCGCGGTTGATCTTGATGACGCAACACTGTCAGCGTTTCTCGAACGATTTCCTGCGCATCCTGATCTTCTCGAAGCGGTGATTCGTCGACGCATCGGGCGTGGGTTAGATGCCACCGATGCGCAGACAAGTGCGTTGCTTTCGCGGTACGCCATCGCGCGTCCCGTCGATCCATTTCCACATCGTGAGTTTGCGAAGGCGTTGCGCGGGAGTGCGCGCGCGAGTGATGCGCTTCCTCACTTACTCGAGGTGGATCGTCACACGGAGAAGGATCCTGCGATCGCTGCAGAGTGCGCGCGATTGCAAGGTCTCGCACTGGATCGCGCGGGTGCTGCGGCGAGTGCACAGCGCGCGGTGCGCATGAATCCATTCGATCCCGCGCTTCGCGAACTTGCGGCGAAGTGTTGGATTGAAGCGGGCGATCTTCAGCGAGCGCGTGTGCATCTCGCGGCACTCCTTGAGCTTGAACCTGGCCGCGCGATTCATCAGAAGCGGCTCGATCGGCTCGATGAGCTCCTTCGTGGCGCCGAGCTTATCGAATAATATCTGAATTGAGAGGCAGAATTCTCGAACTTATCAGAACTCTGCCTCATATAGAGAGCCCCGACTTGTCTGAGAACAATTCGGAAGTACTCTTTCGAACGCGCATCAGCCTAACCCACGCGCCATTGGAATTTCGCATGAAAACAACCATTCTCTTCATTAGCCTCTGCTGTGCAACACCCGCGCTCGCAGCCGATTTGTATGACTGTACGCTCGCGCCTTCGAGCAATCTCGTCACCACGTTGTCAATGGACGTTCCATTCACAGGAACATTCATCGGCAACTACGACGTGGTCACCCTCCCGACGGGCACACGCACGATCCCTGGTTTCTTCGGTGGTTCGGGCAACAATCCGATTCCGTACACAGCATCGTTCGGTGTCGATGGTGGAACGAACACTTCGCCTGCGGGCGCGTTCCAGATCAGCGTTGAACAAGTTGGCAAGCAATTGGTTGGTTCAATCAGCGGCCTTGCGATTGACGCGCTTGACGGAGCATCAGGCAGCGCGGACCTCGCGCTGACCATCAACTACACAACTTTTCATACAGTCGCACCGAACTCCATCTATCCAGGTGGTATTCCGATCACGCTGCCGTTTGGGACTGCGAATGTCACTGTGTTGACGCTTGCGCAAGTGGGCGCGGCGCCGATGGTCATCACGAGCGCGAAAGGTGGCGGCTACACATTCACTGCAGCGGTTCCCGTGATGATCACGATGGCAGCGGATGCGATGGGTCAACCGATTGACGCGCCGCCAACTCCAGGAGTTCTTCCCTTGATGGGCACGCTCAGTTTTACTGGTGACACGGTGCACATGAATGCAACGACATCACAACAGTCGAACGGCACGCAGCCTTCGACCGCGCCTCCGTTTGTGAATCAACCGATCGCATTGCCCACCGTGCTTCCTGCGGGAGGCACGGCGAATCTTCTGATGAGCGGATTGATTACCGAAGTGACTTCGTCGCAGTCGACGAGCGGAACACTCGTCGTTTCGGGAACACGCGTCATCGTGTGTGAAGGTGATCTCAATCACGACGGCATCGTCGATGCAGTGGATCTTTCGATCTTGCTCAACGGTTGGGATACTGCGAGCGCGGATCTCAACGGCGATGGCATTACGAATGCGCAGGATCTTGCGATCCTGCTCAATGCGTGGGGTGCCTGCTGAATGGCAGGACGCTTGCTTGCGCGAGTAGGCTTTGCATGCCGATTCTTCTCTTGAGGTTGAATTCCATGCAGGATCAAAGTGTTTCATGCGCACGATCACGCCCGCAGTCATTCTGAGTTCTTGCCTTTGCGTGTGCGCGCATGCCGATGGTCCGCTTGTCTTCGCGCAGCCTGTGTACGACGAGATGCCAGCGGGCATCGGTCCCACGATGTTGCGCGCGCGCGATCTTGATGCCGATGGCATTCTTGATTTGGTGGTTCCCGCGCGCAGCGTGGATGGAATCTCCGTTGTCCTGCGCGGAGTCGGCGATGGACACTTCTTACCTTGGCAGAGTTTGACCGTTGGCGGCTTCAGCGATTGGGCTGAACTTGAAGACTTCGATGGCGACGGTCTTGTCGACATTCTCTTTGGTGTGCGCGGCGATCCATCGCAACTTGCGCTCTTCAAGGGCGACAAGGCCGGAACTTTTTCCGACACGTCGATTCGAGTTGAACTCGGACGCGACAACTCCGGACTTGCGTCGGGCGACTTTGATGGCGATGGTGACCGCGATGTTGCCGCGACGAACTATCTCGGCGCGAGCGTCGACATCTTGCTCAACGTTGGTGATGGTCACTTCACGCGCGCGGCGCGATTGGATGTTGCGCGATGGTCGGGCTCGATCGCGTTTCCGCGGCAGATCGAGCCGTGCGATGTTGATGGAGATGGAGATCTTGATTTGCTCGGGGTGCTGACGGGAAGCGGTCGGCTCATTCTTCTTCGGAGCAACGGCGACGGAACATTCGAGAAGAGTCGCGAATGGCAAGTCCCACAGATTGGCGAAGAACGTCCTGGATTTGCAACGATTGCGCTTGCGGATCTCGACGCGGATGGTGACATCGATGTGCTTGGTACCGCGCTGTTACTCGCGCCGGCGCAGAAGAGCATCGCGTTCATGAATGATGGAAGCGGTGGATTCGCGCAGCGAATCGTGTTGGAAGGCACGCCGATCGGCTACGCGTTTAGCGTGTGTCTTGGCGACTTCGATCACGATGGAGATCTCGACGCGGCGCAGGGCGCGGCATTGCCGGGTCTCATTGTTCCGATGCGCAATATTGGCGGCAGTACATCGCCGCAGTTTGTGGTGGAACAGTTTCTTGGCATCGGACAGTTGCCGCGTTACCTGATCGCGATCGATGTGGATGGCGATTGCGATCTTGACATCGTTGGATGCGATTCGCCAGTGCGCGCGGTCTTCACCGCGATCAATCTGACGCCGCAGATGGATGGCTGCACGCCTCGTCTTCTCGCGGCGCCGACTGTTGCATTGAAGACCAACGCAGAGAAGCTGCAATCGATCACACCTACGCCGACGTTCGACTGCAATGAGGACGGCGCGAAAACCGCCTCGGATCTCGTGCTCGAATTGCATGCGAAGGAGCGTCGATGATGCAGCATCTCGTCGCGCTCGCCGCGTTGTTTTCGACATCGATCGCCGCTGCGCAACTCTGCCCTGGCATCGGCGACTGTCGCAAGCCGCACGCGGAACCTGGTTGTGTGATGCCCGAGTGTTGCACGATCGTGTGCGAATTGAATCCGCTTTGTTGTGAGTTCACTTGGGATCAGGGTTGCGCGGATCTTGCGATCGACATGTGCGACGGCATCAATTGCCCTGCTGAAGGTGTGTGCAGCGAGACGCATCCGACTCCTGGTTGCGATCAGTTTCCATGTTGCGACTTTGTGTGCGCGATTGATGGTTGGTGCTGTTCCGTGACGTGGGATGAAATCTGCGCCAACGAAGCGAATCGAGTGTGCGGCATTGCTGGCTGCGCGATTGAGATTCCGATTGGAGCGATCGAAGAAGCAGAACCGTGCTACGAACACTTCAATGACGGTTGCAATAAGTCGCTGTTCGCAACGCGCGCTGTCGCCTTCGGTCAGGTCTACGCAGGTAAATTTGCGACCGACGCGCCGCGTGACACGGATTGGATGTCGTTGAGCGGATCGCAAGCAGGCAGTCGTGTTCGCGTCGAGATTGCAGGCGAGTTTCCGTGGGAGTTTCAGATTGTCACAGGGTCATGTGAAGGTCCACTCGAAGTTCCGTTCATCGCTCACGGCGGTCCGTGTGCTCCTTCAACACTGGTTGACTTCATCGTGCCGAGCGGCGCGTGGTACGCAGTGATCACGGGTGGTGTTGAGACACGTACATTTCGTCACGCGTTCACCTGTGACGAGATTGATCCGATTGCGCCACCACCGAAGGAGCCGCCAGAGCCAAGTCCGTACGGACTTCGTTACTGGCTGCGCATGACGCATGTGCTGCAGGCTGATCTTGATGGCGACGGTTTGGTGGACGCGCGCGACCTCTCGATCTTGCTGAACGCGTGGGGGACGAGTGACTCGGTGGCGGATCTGAATGGCAACGGAACGGTTGATGCAGCCGACCTATCGATTCTGCTCAACGCGTGGTCGCAGTAGGACGCAATAGGTCGCAGATTTGTTTCGAGATCAATCAAACCGAGCGCATCCGTTCCTGCGCTCCTTCACTACAACTGCACCTATGACATTCTCTAATTCCACAACGGCATCGAGACTTTTCGCACTCACGCTTCTGCTTGGCGCAACAGTGGCGACCGCCAACGCGTGCCAATCCGCGAACGGGCAGACCGTGACGGAGACCAAGCGAGTCGTGACGAGAATTGCGAGCAGCGACGACAAGCAGCAGGTTGAACTGCGCATTGAGAATGGAAACATGAGCGCGTCGGTCAACGGCGAGGCGATTGATGCGTCGCGCGTGAGGAAAACGGAGCATGGATATGAGATCCTTGCTGCGGATGGCAGTGTGATGAAGTCGATCGCCGTACAAGCCATGCACGAAAAGTCCGGTGGAAAGGAGCAGCGTGTGGTCGTGATGCGTCAACTTGTCGCTGCCGCTGCGGATGACGAGAACAATGAAAATGTTGAAGTGCGACTCGAATTCGCCGCACCCGTCATGATTGGCGTGCAGCTCGGAGAGCTTGATGAAGCGCTCTGCTCGCATCTCGCAATTGACGCTTCCAAGTCAACGCTTCTGGTGAACGTGATGGAGGGACTTCCCGCAGCGAAGGCTGGTTTGCAGAAGTTTGATGTTGTCGTTGGCGTTGGTGAAGGAACGGACGGCAGCGTCGACGCGATTCGCGCAGCGCTTGCAAGCATGAAGCCGGGCGAAACCATGCAGCTGAAAATTCGTCGCGGCGCTGAGACACTCACGAAGTCGATTGACGTCGTTGCGTCAGATGTGTCGGCGATGGCGATGCCCGAAGAGCTTGAGTTCGCCATCTCGTTGGATGGTGAAGAGGGCGAAGACGGCGAAGATGGCGTAAGTGTTCAAGCTGAAGCGACCGCGATTTTCGTTGGGCCAGATGGCAAGCCCATCGAGATGAAAATGCCGAAGGGCGTGAACTTTAAGTCGATCATGCCAATGGCACGCCGAGCAATGGCAGGTGTGGAGTTGAGCGCTGCTGATGTGCAAGCGATGGTGGCGCAGGCGATGGAACAGGCTGGAAAGTTCGAAGACGATGGAGAAGACGCCGGCGATGCAATCGAACGCGCCGCGATGCTCGAGCGTATTAAGGCGCTTGAAATTGCAGTCGAAAGGCTCACACAAGAGCTCGCGAAGCGTGACGCTGCATCAGGTACTCGCTAACGCCAGATCACATCAAGGTCGACATTGCCGCCACACAACACCACGCCAACGCGTTGTGGAAGTGTGGCGGCTCCACATCCGCACGCGACTGCGACGCCGACGGCGGCGCTCGGCTCAATCGTGATTTTCATCCGCTCCCACACGAGTCGCATGTGCTGTCGGATTTCATCTTCACTCACGAGCGCGATCTCATCAACGAGGTCACGCACGATCGGAAACGTCAGTGGCCCGAGCGCTGTTCGCAAACCATCCGCGATGGTGCGTGGTTCCATCGGTGGTTGCATCGCGCCGTGTTGCTTGGAGAGCGCAGCATCACCCGCGAGCGCTGGCTCTGCACCGATGATGCGAATTGCTGGATTGATGCCCTTCGCTGCGAGCGTGATGCCTGAGATGAGTCCACCACCACCGAGCGGCACGATGATCGCGTCAAGGTTCGCGCACTGTTCGAGAAGTTCAAGCGCGATCGTTCCTTGTCCCGCGATGACATTCGCATGGTTGTACGGAGGAATCATGCTTCCGCCTGTTTCACGCAGCACTGCCGCTGCAGTGGACTCGCGCGCTTCGAGTGTGGGCTCGCACTCAATGATGCGCGCGCCATATCCGCGCACGGCGATTTTCTTGATCTCCGCAGAGTTCGAAGGCATCACGACATGTGCAGGAATGCCGCGCATGGAAGCGGCGAGTGCGAGCGCTTGCGCGTGATTGCCTGAGGAGTGCGTCACAACGCCACGTGGCGCAATGTCATCGTCCAACATGCGCACTGCATTCGTCGCGCCGCGAAACTTGAACGAGCCTGTGCGCTGAAAGATTTCGCACTTGAAGAAGAGTGATCGTCCACTCATGCGATCCAGTGTCGCGCTGGTTATGACGGGTGTGCGATGGATATATGGCGCAATGCGCTCCTGCGCGGCACGAATGAGCGCGAGATTGGACGCGTAGCGCGTGAGGTCAGTTGCGGAGTTCACGATTGGCAAGGTAACGGGGAGGCGAAATCGTGCTGCTCGGTCTACACTCTGCGTTGCTCGGGGCGTCCTGCAGAAGGACTGAGAAGCACCCGTTGAACCTGATCCGGATCATCCCGGCGTAGGGAAGCAGCCACAGTCAACACTGACGATGGATTGCTTCCTCACTCGAAAGCGCGAGAGAGAACTTCCATGACACACACCAATCCATCGAACACGCTCGGCTACGAACTTCCCCTGCACGGCGCGTGCAATCCATCGTCGACTGCGGCGGGAACAACGCCAGGATCTTTCGCGCGCGCATCAGACATTGGCGGCGCGTACGCATTCAGTTCACCGGACACGCCAGGCATGCCGCTCGCGAGCGAGAAGACTGCGTGGGATTTTCTGCCGAACGATTGGTCGTGCTCGATGTTCGCACAAGCGCCCGCGGCAAGTGCGACGACGAACGATGCATCACACACCGTGACGGAGTTCGCAACGGCGCGTGGTGGATGGATGCGCGTGCGATCGCCGAAGGGTTTCGTTGCTTGCACGCAACTTGAGCACGCGCGTTTGGGAGCCATCACGAAGGAGATGGAACGCGTCGCTGCGCGAGAGCCGCACCTCACTGCAACGCAAGTGCGCGATGAGATTTCCGCAGGTCGTATGGTGATTCCGGCCAACCGAGTGCATCTTGCGCACAAGCTTGATCCGATGGCGATTGGTCGCGCATCGAAGACGAAGATCAACGCGAACATGGGCGCGTCGCCAATCTCTTCAGGCACGCACGAAGAAGTTGAGAAGTTGCAGTGGGCGGAGAAGTGGGGCGCCGACACGGTGATGGATCTTTCCACCGGCGGCAATCTCGACGAATGTCGTGAAGCACTCTGCCGCAACTCGACGGTGCCGATTGGCACGGTGCCGATTTACTCGATGATCATTGGGAAGAAGCTTGAAGATCTCAATGAAGAAATCATTCTCGCGATGCTTGAACATCAAGCGGCGCAAGGTGTCGATTACTTCACGATTCACGCGGGCGTCTTGAAGGAGCATCTTCCGTTCATCAAGAAGCGCCTCATCGGCATCGTCTCGCGCGGGGGTGCGCTGCTCGCGAAGTGGATGCTCGTCCACAACAAGCAAAATCCGATGTACACGGGTTGGGAGAAAATCTGCGAAGTGATGCGTCGTTACGACGTGACGTTCTCGATTGGTGATGGACTTCGACCAGGCGGACTCGCCGACGCAACCGATCGCGCGCAGCTTGCTGAACTCACGACCATTGGCGAACTGACCGAACGCGCGTGGAGGATGGGCGTGCAGGTGATGGTCGAAGGACCTGGCCACGTCCCCTTCGATCAGATTGAATACAACATGAAGTTGCAGCGGACGATTTGTCATGGCGCGCCTTTCTATGTGCTTGGCCCGCTCGTCACGGATATTTTTCCAGGGTATGACCACATTACAAGTTGCATTGGCGCAACCGCTGCGGGCTATCACGGCGCGAGCATGCTCTGCTACGTCACGCCGAAGGAGCATCTTGGTTTGCCGAAGAAAGATGACGTCAAGCAAGGTTGCATCGCGTACAAGATTGCCGCGCATGCTGCGGATGTTGCGCTCGGCATTCCTAGCGCGCGTGACCGTGATGACGAACTCACGAAGGCGCGTGCTGCACTCAACTGGGAGAAGCATTTCGAGTTGAGTTTCGATCCAGATACGGCGCGCGCGTATCACGACGAAGATCTCGATGTCGACACAGACTTCTGCGCGATGTGCGGACACGATTGGTGCAGCGTGCGCATTTCCAAAGAGATTCAAGAATTCGCGAGCGGAAAAGACGAGGAGTATCAGCGCGGCAAGCCTGTATTGAGCGCGGCTCTCACCCTCGAGCAGCAAGACATTCTCGCGAAGCGCGGCGTGTTGAGCCCTGACGAGATTCACAAACTCGCTTCAAAGACGAAGAAGGCAGTGGGCGCGGAAGTGGGCGAGAAGGCGTCTTGCCATTCTGACTATGTCGACCCTGATGCGGCACAGACGCTGCAAGGCGAGAAGGTTGCAATGCTGCTGCAAGTGAATCTCGCGCCTGTCTTCAACATTGCCAGCGACGACCGCGTCGTCTGAGATCGGATTCGTCGAAGTTTCGAATTTCGTGCCGTATTCGTGTCCGACTGGCATCGCGCGGTCTGCGATAGTGCACGCATGAGCATGCCGCGTCGCGCCTTTCTGAGACTCGTCCCCTTTGTGGTGGCAGGCATCGCGGCAACGCTCTTCATGGCGTGGTGCTTGCCGACACTCCTCGCGCTGCGTGGAATTGGAAGTTCGTCGCAATCTCTAAAAATCTGGGAGAGCAAGAGCGGCGCACGCATGGAAGTTCGTCGCGGCGCGTGGAGCGATTTGTATCTCGCGTACCCCGCATTAGAAACGGTGAGTCGAGTAGAACTGTGGCCCACTGGTGCGCTGGCGACTGCCGACAAATCCTCCCGCCGATTGCATCGTCCGCCAGACGCGGTCATCAGCGCGCCACCGATTGCAGAGTCGGAAGCATTCGCGCGCATTGAAACGATGTTGACGGGTTGGCCATTTCGCGCGTTCGCGAGTGAAGCGTGGTACTCCATGAAGTGCGCAGAGGATGCTGCGCCGGTTGAGTTTCGATACACCACGCATCTCGCGCTGCTTGAGGGACAGGAGTTGCTCGTACCGATGCATCCCATCCTGGGCGGCATTCTCGGAGATGTCTTCTTCTGGTCTAGCGTGGCTTGGGCTTCCGTCGCATTTCCGCTCGCCCTGCGCAAGCGCAAGCGCGAGAAGTATGGAAAGTGCGTTGGTTGTGGTTACGCGATGGATGTACACGCTGTGAAGCGCGCGATGCATTGCCCCGCATGCAGTGTGCTGTTGCCGCGCGACCCGCTCGCGTTCGCACGAAGTCCGGAGATGCACTTTCAGAATGCCTATGTCTGGTTCATCTTTATTTCGAGCCTTGACATCATGCTGACTTGGAAGATTCTCGAGATGAACGGTGAGGAAGTGAATCCAGTCGCAGCGGTCATCATCGATGCGTGGGGAATGCAAGGCGCGGTCGCCTTCAAGTTCGCGCTCGTGATGTGGGTGATCGTCATGTGTGAACTGCTCGCCCGACTTCGTGCGAGCGCGGGCAAGTTCCTCGCGTACACCGCGGTATCCATCAGCGCGCTCCCCGTGGTGTGGTCACTCGCGCTGCTCTTGCTGCACGCGTTTTTCCCGAGTGTGTTCGAGTGATGAAGGGGAAACCTACGCGCGCATCGCACGTTCGATTGCTTCGATCGACTTTGGAATCGCTGCGGTGAGATTCACGCCGCCGGATTTCTTCGTGACGAGGATGTCATCCTCGATGCGAATGCCGAAGTTCTCGCTCGGCAGGTAAATGCCGGGCTCAATCGTGATGACCGCATGCTCAGGAATGACACCGTCGGGCGTGATGTCATGCACTTCAAGTCCGAGGTGATGCCCAGTGCCGTGAAAGAAAGCATCGCCGTAACCCGCCTTCGTAATCACGTCGCGCGCGGCCTTGTCAACAGCGGCAAAGGTCACGCCCGCCTTCGTTGCGGCGATCGCTGCGAGTTGTGCGTCAAGCACGATGGTGTAGATCTCGCGTTGGCGCTTCGTGAACTTTCCGTTGACAGGAAATGTGCGCGAGACATCGCACGCGTAACCGAGATAGTCCGCACCCGAGTCAATGAGAATCAGATCGCCGTCGGCGAGTGGTGCATGATTGCCGTGGTAATGCAGCACAGTGGCGTTGAAGCCACCACCGGCGATTGTGTGATACGCAGTGCGACGCGCGCCGTTGGATCGATAGCCGTGCTCGATCAGTTCCTGCACATCGAATTCGGTGAGACCAGGCTTGAGCCCCTTGAGCACGGCGCTGTATCCCGCCGTTGTGATGTCCGCCGCGCGCTGCATGAGCTTGATCTCAGCCTTCGACTTCGCTGCGCGCATGACCGCGAGGAGTTGCGACTGATCGACGATGCTCGAACCTGGAATGCGTTCGGCACACTTGCGGAACACTTCAAGATCCGGCGACACCGCGGACGTGTGTGCCGCGAGTGGATGGAGGAGCGCGAATTGTTTCGCGCGCTTGGTTGCTTCGAGAAGAAAGCGCGCGAACGCCGTCGTGCGCAGGACAGTCTTGACGCCGTACTTCGCCTTGAGTGCAGCAGAGATTTCCATCCGGAAGCCGTCCCACTTTTCCAACTCAGGATTGAGCGGCTTCAGAAAGAGAATGACCTGTCGATCTTCGACAGGATTGAGTGGATCGAGCAAGAGCACCGCGCCTGCTTCATTCGAAATCCCCGTGAGGTATTCGAAGTTTGCATGCGCGCGAAACTCGCCGTGGATGCTCGCGTCCATGTCGCCCGCGAAGACAAGTCCGACGGAGCCCTTCAGCAGCTTCGAAACGCGAGCGCGTCGGCTGGCGTGTTCATCAAGTGAGATGGAAAGCGAATCACTCATGCGAGGAGGGTATCGCATGAGTGATTCGAGTTTCAGCCGTAGAAAGTAGTCAATAGGTCTATTCGTGCGTCGAGCGTGCCGCACCTGCGGGGGATTCGGGTACGCCCACGCCGAACTTGCGACGCATCGAATAGAACATGTAGAAGAAGCTCGGCACCACGAGTTGATCCATCACAGTCGAACCCAACATGCCGCCAAGCACCGTGATACCGATGGAGTGACGTGCTTGTGCGCCAGCGCCTGTTGCGACGACGAGTGGGAGGATGCCGAGAATGAATGCGAAGCTCGTCATCATGATCGGGCGCAATCGCAGGCGCGAGGCTTCGCTTGCTGCATCGATCACCGCCTCACCTGTGTCTGCACGTTCCTTCGCGAACTCGACGATGAGAATCGCGTTCTTCGCAGCAAGTCCCACCAGCATCACGAGGCCGATCTGCGCGTACACATCGAGCGGACGACCACTGATGTGCAGCGCGATCAACGCGCCGAGGACGGCGAAACTCACCGCGAGCAACACGTTGAAGGGAAGCAACCAACTCTCATACAACGCCGCGAGCAACAGGAAGATCGCAATGATCGCCATGCCAAACACGAGCGGCGCGAGACTTCCCGCTTGGATTTCTTGGAACGTCGTGCCTGTCCATTCGTACGTGAATCCTTCGGGCAACGAAGTTTTCGCGACTTTATCAATCGCGCGAATCGAATCGCCTGAACCGAATCCTGCAGACGTCTGACCGTTCACCTGCACGGTGTTGTAGAGGTTGTAGTGCGTCGCGTTGTCCGTGCCCGTCCGGATCGAAGGCTTCGCGAACGATGCGAAGGGAACCTGCTCGCCCTTCGAGTTTCGCACACGCAGATCCATGATCTCGCTGATTTGCATGCGAGAACCCGCGTCCGCTTGCACCATCACGTTGTAGACCTGCCCGAAGTCGTTGTAGTTGTTGATAAATGACTGACCGAAGTTCTGCCCGAGCGCGTTGAAGACATCGTCAAGCGCGAGATTGAGTGCGTAGACACGCGTGCGATCAATCTCGAGATGCACCATCGGAACTGAATCGGAGAATGGACTGTTGAGTCCACTCAGTGATGGTTGCTTCATGGAAGCAGCGAGGAATGCTTCACTGACTTCCGCGAGTTCTTCGAAGCTCTGCCCTTCGAGCGCTTCGATCTGCAGCTGCCATCCACCAACGTTGCCGAGTCCAGGAATGGGCGGCGGCGGAAGTGGCATCACGAGCGCATCGGGAATCGAGCGCATCTTCGGTGTTGCGCGCATGAGGATCGCGTGCACGTTCTCCGTACGCACATCGCGTTCATCCCAATCCTTGAGCACACAAATCAGCAAGCCTGTGTTGGTCTGCAGCGCACTCGTGAGGAAGTTGAGCCCGTTGATCTGAACGACGTCGGTGACGGCGGGATCTTCACGCGCGATCTTCTGCAACTCATCAGAGACCGCTTGCGTGCGGAGGAGATTCGACGCAGGTGGTAGTTGGAAAACAACGAAGTAGTAGCCCTGATCTTCGTTGGGAATGAACGCGGTGGGGGTGATGCGGAGGTAGTGAAAGACACCAAAGCAACCGATGAAGAAGACGGCGACCATGCCGTACCAGTGCTTGCAGAGGAAACGCACGAGCAATGCGTAGTTCGACGAAACCCAGTCGAAGCCGCGGTTAAACAGCACGAAGGGAAGGAACTTCGTGGGCTTCTCCTTGCGCAAGAACACGCCGCAGAGCGCGGGTGAAAGCGTGAGCGAATTGATGGCGCTGAACGCAACCGAGAACGCGATCGTGAGCGCGAATTGGTTGTAGAGCTGGCCGGTGATGCCAGGCATCAGCGCTGCAGGGATGAACACTGCCAGCAATACTGAGCTTGTCGCAACAATCGGGCCGCCGACTTGCTTCATCGCCTTCTCTGCAGCAAGTTTCGGATCTTCAATGCCGCTCTCGAGTTGTCGATACACATTTTCCACCACGATGATGGAGTCATCGACGACCAACCCGATCGCGAGCACGAGTCCGAGCAGCGTCAGCGTGTTGATCGAAAAACCAAAGATCGCCATCATCGCGAACGTGCCGATGATCGACACAGGGATCGCGATCATCGGAATCAGCGTCGCGCGGAATGACTGCAAGAAGACGAAGATGGTGATGAGGACGAGAATGCCCGCTTCGATGAGCGTCTTGATGAGGTCATCGAGCGACGCCTGCACAAACTTCGTCGTGTCGTACGCGATCTTGTACTCAAGATCGGGAGGGAACTGCGCTTTCAGCCGCTCCATCGATTGCTTGGTTTTCTCGATGACATCAAACGCGTTCGCGGAAGGCAACTGATAAATCGCCACCGTCGCGGTTGCACCTCCGTTGAGCGTGGAAGAACTTGCGTACTGGTAGCTACCAAGATCGACGCGACCAATGTCCTTGAGACGGACGATCGCACCATTCTTCTCACTTCGAATGATGATGTTCTCGAAGTCTTCCGTCTTCGTCAGTCGACCCGTCGCTTGAATCGAGAGCGTCGTGGTTGGATTTCCGACAGAGGGTTCGCCCGCGACTGCGCCGAGCGACGCTTGGTTGTTCTGTGCGCGCACAGCTGCGAGCACGTCGTTGGGCGAAAGGTTGAGTTGCGTGAGTTTCGCAGGGTCGAGCCAGACACGCATTGCGTACTGCTCGAGTCCGAAGATCGTCGTGTTACCCACGCCGTCCACGCGGGAAACCACCGGTTCAATAGTGATATTCGCGTAGTTCGAAAGGAACGAACTGTCGTAGGTTCCCTTCGGTGAATACAAACTGATGACCGCAGTCATGTTGCTCGACTGCTTCGCAATGTTCAGACCGACGCGCTGCACCGCTTCGGGAAGTTGCGGCATCGCTTGATTGACGCGCGTGAGCACGTCGACTGCAGCGATGTCAAGGTTGTAGCCAATCTCAAACGTAATCGTGATGGTCGAGATGCCTGCACTTGTCGAAGTCGACGACATGTAGAGCATGCCTTCGACGCCGTTGATCTGCTGTTCGAGCGGCAGCGTCACGACTTGCGCGACCGTGTTGGCGTCTGCGCCGTTGTACGTCGCGGTCACCTGCACCGTGGGTGGCACGATGTTGGGGTACTGCGCGATCGGAAGAATGACTGCGCAAAGGATGCCAGAGAGCGTCATCACAAGTGCGATGACGGTGGCGAAGATGGGTCGATCAATAAAGAAGCGGAAGAACATCGTGCGATCAGCCCTTCGTGCTTGTGCTTGTGGTTGTGGGAGGAGTTGCGGCGGCGGGCGGGGTTGCAGCAGGCGCTGCAGTTGCGGCGGCCACATCGCGCACCTTCATGCCTGCGCGAAGTTTGCCAACACCTTCGGACACAATCTTCGTTCCGGCCGTCACGCCGCTGCTGATGAGAAGATCTTGTTCAAAGACGGAGATCGGTTCAACGGCAACGCTTTCGACTGTTTGATCAGCGTTGACCTTCCACACAAACAGCTCTGTTTGCCGCGCGAATACAGCAGTGCGTGGCACAACCGTCACTCCCTGTCGAGTACCGAGTTCCACCGTGACCGTCGCGTACGCGCCAGGTCGGAACAGGCCCGTGCCATTGGGAAACTCGACGCGCAGGAGAATCGTGTCGGAGGTCCCACTGATCTGATTGTTCACCATCACGAGCCGACCTTGTGCCGTCGGCGCGTTGGCGCCAATGACAGGCACTGCTCCTGGTGCCGGTACTTGCATCGCGCCCGTCAGCGTGACAGTCGCGGGCAGTTGCCCATCGGCCTGCAATGCAAGAATCACAGGAAGGAAATTTGCGCTCGGGCTGAAGCTCGCCCACATCGGATCCATCTGCACAACAGTGTTGAGCAACTGTTTGCCAGACTCACCGACGAGTGATCCTTCGAAGAATTCGGATGCGCCCATGATTCCGTCGAGCGGACTTTCAATCGTGCACCACTCAAGATTCAACTTCGCATTCTCAATGGATGCAGTCGCGCTGAGCACACTCGCCTGCGCAACAGCGATGCTGCCGTTGGCTTGTTCGACGCTCGCGTTTGCTTCAGCGAGGTTTGCAGTGATCTGATCCCATGACTCCTTACTGACAGCACCTGAGGCGACAAGAGTCTTGTTGCGGTCGTAGGTCGCTTGCGCGTAGACCTGCTGCGCGACGGATGCTGCGAGTTGTCCGCGCGTGGATTCAAGTTGCGCATTTGCTTGCGCGAGTTGCGCGTTGGATGCGTCGAGTTGAATCTTGTACTGCGCTGGGTCGACGCTATACAGAAGTTGATTCTTCTTGACGGTCGCGCCATCGGGCGTGTCCTGTGCGAGCAGCCAACCGCTCACGCGCGCATTGATGTCGACCATCTGCGGAGAGGCGATTGTTGCGGGGAAATCATGCGTGACTGGAACATCGCGCGTGCCGACGATCACCGTGGAAACTGCAGGATCCTGCACAGGGAGTCCCGCTGGCTTGGGCTTCTCGCACGACGCGAGTGTCGCGAGAGACGCGCACAGCAATGTGGTCGTGGCGGTGTGGATGGAGTGGGGGCGACGCGTCGCCGCGTTAGAAAAGTTCATCATCATCGTCATTCCTTACTTTCGGACGCTGCTTTCGCGAGTGGGCTCATGGATGCGGCTTGCGCGGGCGAAACTGCAATCGCGTTCGTCGCATCCGTCGTCGTGTTTTCTTTTGTAGGAACCGCATCACCCCAACCGCCACCGAGCGATTTGTAGAGTTCAACGATCGTCTGTGCGGCAAGTCCCTGCGCTTGTGCTTGGGAGTCTTGCGCGTTCAACAGATTGTTCTGCACATCGAGCAAGTTCTCAAGCGTCGTCGTGCCCGCTTGATATTGCATCTCCGCAAGCTGAACAGTTTCGGTCGCGCTCGTCACAGCCTTCCTGTAGCGCGCATCGGAATCGCGAGCGAAGGCGAGTGCAGCGATTGAGGTGTCGACTTCGCTCACCGCGCGAATGAGTGTGCCGCGCCAAGTGTTGAAGGAGAGTTCAGCTCGCGCCTTCGCGCCGATGATCTCCGCGGAGATGCGCCAACCTGTAAAGATCGGGAGTGAGAGCGAAGGACCAAACTGGTATGCCCTATTGGAGATGTTGCCGAGTCCAGCCAAATCAGTCGAAGAGATCATGAAGTCGCCCGTGAGCGTGAGCGCGGGGTAGTTCATCGCTTCGGCTGCGCCGATTTGCGCGACGCTCGCTTCGTAGTTCATCGCCGCCGCGCGAAGATCAGGTCGACGCTCGAGCAACGACGCAGGCACGCCGACACTCACGCTTGCAGGACCAATCGGAATTGGTTGCGCGGGACCAAGAATCGTCGTGACTTCCGTCACATTCGAGCCACAGAGAATTGCGAGTTGTCCGATCGATTGCGCAAGTGCATCGCGCAAGGAGGGCACTTGTGCACTCTTGAGATCGAGATTCGTTTCCGCTTGACTCACCGAAAGCAGCGTGGTCGTGCCCGCGTCGTACTTCTGTTGTGTGAGCGCGAGCGTTTGCGTGAGGTTGTCAATGGAAGCGTTGAGCGCATCAAGCCGCGCTTGCAGCGTGCGCACTTGAATGTAGGTTGTTGCCACTTGCGCTCGCACGGAAACCATCGCGCCGCGCAGGTCGTCGACGCTCGCTTCAAGATCCGACGTTGATGCATTGATCGAGCTTGCGATGCGTCCCCACAAATCAATCTCCCACGCCGGCATCGAAAGCCCGTAACTCCACGAGTCGTACGGTTTGAGATCGACGCCGAGCGTGCCGAGTTGCGAGAAATTTTGTTGCACGCGCGCGTAGCCGGCGCCACCACTGATGGTCGGCCAAAGTTCCGATTCACTCACGCCAAGGCTTGCTTGCTTGATGCGAATGCGCGAGAGCGCTTCGGCGATGCCGGTATTGAGGAGATCTGCCTTGCAAACGAGCGCCTCAAGCACGGGATCATTGAATCGTTTCCACCAAAGATCGAGTTCCACAGCGTCGCTCACAACAGTCGCACTCATCGCGGTTGAGTCGGCGGCGATTTCAGCCGCAGTCATCTCTGGTGGAGCAAATGTCGCAGCGGGTGCAACACCACCGTCCTGCGTTTGAAGCGGAACCACTGGTGGCCCGACCATGCAGCCGCTGATGCCAAGCGTGAGCAGCGATATGGAGGGCGCGAGGAGCGAGAGTCGCGGAGTGCCGGTTTTCCGTGACAACGAAATTTCAGTTGGTACAAGCCACATCGTGGAGTGGCAATATATGACAATCACCGCAACCTCGACCGCGGTGAGTTTTGCAGGAGGTTCGACTTTTTGGAAAGGGAGAACTGCCGCAGATGCACCCAAGAACCGATAGCGCCTTCGATAATTTTCCTTCCACCGAGTGGACATGGCTCGCCACACAGTTGATGCACGCGCCAGACGACGCAAATGTCCCCTCGGCTTGGGTCGTGTTGGGCGGCTCTACCCTTGGTCCATGGCTCGGTGGTGAAGACGTGCTTCACTTCCTCACTCAGCCACCAAATGGCGGACCGTCGGCGTATTGGAACGATACGGGTTCCCTCGTTAACCCTTGCACTGGAACTCTCGTTACGCGAAGCTTCATCATTGAATTCTCCGCGGACTGCAACAACGACGGCATCGTGGATGCTGCCGATCTCACGTTCGTGCTCAACAACTGGGGCGTTTGTTCGTAGCGCGTAGCCTAATGCGCGCTTGATCCCACACGACGGAGTGCTTCTGCATGCAGTGCACGCAGTGTCACGAGATGCGTGGGCAATTCCGCCAACACCGCGATGGATTGGCAAAGTTTCCACGCAATCTCGAACGCAAGGCTGAAGTGCAGCATGCTTGAGTCGGCGACGACATCACTCGGTGCACGGTGCAGGCGATCATCAAGTGTATTGAGTATTCGGCCAAGCTCAGAAGTCAATCGCTTCGAACGCTCAAGATCTGCAAGCGGCTCATCCGGCATCACAAACCTCCGTGGGGGTTCCAGCGTCTCCGAGCGGAATGACTCGACGCAGCGCAAACTCCGCGAACGCTGCATCGACGGATTAAAAGTCAACGAGATCGAATGTTCGCAGTGTTGGCAGGGCATCTAGCTGATCACTAACTTCAGCCAGAACGACGAGATTTCGCGCTCCCATCCATCGAATCCCAATATCGCAATCAGAAGTCTTGCGCTGTCGTCCGGTGGCAAACGAACCGAACACGAAAAGTTCTGCACCTCGTGCGCGCACCGCATCGGCAAGCTCATTCAATTGCCGCCACGCTTCAGGCAAGAAATGCGTAGGGCAGGGATGCATCGGCTACCGCGCTCCCGCTGTTGTGCGCTCGGCTTGTTCGATCAGTCGGTTCGCGTAACTGTTCATGGCGTCGCGGAGTTGTTGAAAACTCTCGAGTACATACAGGATTGGTTGATAGTGATCGATTTCGAAACTCGTGTTGCAGACCGTGTCGAGATCGAATGGACGACGGTCGACTTCGTTGCTCGTGAGCGCATGCACCGACTCGCCAGGACTTGAGATGAGTCCTGATCCGTAGAGTTTGATTTCGCCGTCTTCACGAATGAGGCCGAACTCGACGGTAAACCAGAACAGTCGCGCCAAGCGCTCGGTGTGGTGCGGATCCTTCGTCAGCAACGCAGCCTTGCCGTAGGTCTGCAAGAAGTCTGCGAACACAGGATCCGCGTGCAGCGGCACGTGTCCAAAGATGTCGTGGAAGATGTCGGGCTCGGGCAGATAGTGCAGCGACTCTTTCGGCCGAATCACCACAGTCGTCGGGAATTCGCGTCGCGCGAGGCACGCGAAGAATGTTTTTGCGGGGAGGTAGCCAGGCACAGCACGACTCTGCCAACCGGTGAGTTTTTGCAAGAAGTGGTTGACACTCTTGGGTCCCTCAAGATACGGAATGTGCTCGCGCACGAGATTGATTGAACGCGCTCCGTTGAGATACACACTCGATGCGCGCGTCGTGAGGTACGCCATCTGCTTGTCGTAGAGCGTGCGCCAGCTCTCTTGATTTTCTTCGGTGTAACCCTCGTAGCGCTGCGCGATGTACACCTTCGTGATGTCCTCGTAGCCTGGCTCGCCGAAATGATTCGCGTACTCCTGCGCGGCGCGACCTTCAGGTCCGTCAATCATCGCGCTGTTGAGACTGCCTTCGTATTTTTTGTCGCCATCGGTGAGAGCCATAGTGTGTGAGTCTACCTTGCTTCGAGCGCTTATCTGTCTGAGATGGAGAACCCTCTTCGACGCAGTTCCTCCCGCACATCCGCCTCTGATTCGAGCAAATCTTCACTCTCGATACGGATGATGTCGAACACACGACGGATATCGAATCCATAGGGATCGATGCCGACAAGCACGGGGTCTTCGATTTCCATACTCGCGCCCTCCGCACAGAAGCGGCGTAACGCAGGCTTGTTCGCGTTCATTTCTCGCAGCACGGAGTTCGCGCAGCTCGCAAGTGGATTCCCAGTCATAAGTGCATCGCCATCGAAGAACACGCCTGCGAAACGCGCGGCATCGATGGAGATGCGCGCCCAGCGAACATCAGGTGGCTCGCCGTGATAGATCTGCCAACGGTCACAACACCGCGCATCGTCGCCCTTGTATTGAATCTCTTCAAGCGAGACGCCGAGATGGAGCCCACTGTCATTCTCGTCGGGCAGATAGAGCGAGGTGTCAAAGGACTGCAGCATCGCGACCATCACCGACGCGATCAACTTTCCATCTTGATCGACGACAACTTTGATTGGGAGGAAATCGCTCTCGAATCGGATCGTTCCGCACAGGTTGGCGCGGAGGAACGCGATCGCGTCGTCAATGGTGGGCTCATCTTGCACACCGAGAGTCTAGAGGGATTCCAACCACAGTCGTGACTGCAATTCTGCTTGTTTCACGAACATTGCGTATCCATCGACGGTGCGCGCGCCGCGAGATCGCGCGAACTTGAGGAGCGGCGTGTCGCGTGGTGCGTAGACCGTGTCGAAGACGACGGTGTCGCTCTCAAGATGCGCGGCGTCTGGGAGCACGAATCCATCAGGGTCGCTTCCGCCTTCCATGCCAACAGGTGTAGCGTTGACGAAACCGTCGAATCGCTCGCATTGCGCGGCGTTGCAATCAAATTCGCTCTCGCGCATCGCAGCGATCTGCACACCGAGCGCAGTCGAAAGTTCACGCGCAAGCTCCACAGCTTTCTCGTGCGTGCGATTCACGACGACGACGCGCGCACCTTCAACCGCGAGCCCGCCTGCAATCGCCCGCGCGACTCCGCCCGCGCCGAACACCGCGATGCGCTTGCCACGCAGAGGTGCGGCGAATGCATCCGCAAGCACGCTGCACGCGGCGATTCGATCGGTGTTCGTTGCGAAAAGCGAACCGTCTGCGCGCACGACAAGCGTGTTGGATGCCCCGAGGCGCGCAGTCATGTCATCGACGACCCCGCCGCGTTCTTGCACGAATCGCACGAGGTGTTCCTTATGCGGAAGCGTCACACTCGCGCCGCGAAACGACAGACTCGCGTCATCGAGAAGCATTGCAAGCGTCGCTTTGAAACTCTCCCAATCGCTGCGCACAAGCAACGGCAGGAGCACCCCGTCGTGCCCGGCTTCTGCGAAACGCGCGTTGTGAAACGCGGGCGACTTCGAGTGCGCTATCGGAAAACCAATAACGGCGTAGACCTTCGTCGCGCGCGAGATCGCATCGAAGCGATAGCGCTCCTTGAGGGTGTTGATCGTTGGCTGACCAGGCGCGCTCTCGAGACCATCGCCCTCCGACGCGAAGGTGAGAAACGCGCCGAACTTCGGTGCGAGCACGCGAGTGGCAAGGCCTTCATCACCCATACACAAGAGGATCGAAGGCTTCGCGCGCAAGGCAAGCAGTTCGAAGACATCGTGACAATCGCGCACACTGCGCGCGCGCCACGCGATTTTCGCGATGGCGCACCGATCATCCGACGCCATGCGTGCATAGAGGCGCGCGAGATGCGCGGGCGGTCCTTGGAAATCATGCGCGCTGAAGAGCAACGACGCGCCGCCTTCCCGCACGGTCGGAATGCGCGCGAGTTTTTCAACGAGCGCAAACTCCACATCGACAAATCGTGGCGGGGTTTGCAGTGACGCGATCTCACTGAGCAAGTGAAAGAGCGCGTCCGCATCGAGTTCGCACCGGCCGCCTTCTTGCAACGTGCGCGCGGTGACGAGTGAAGGCAACACACTGTCGCGAATCAGCTGCGCGATGGCGTCGAGCGCCGCTTCATACTCGCCCTCGGAGTCAAACGGTTGCGCGAACAACTCATCAATACGCCATTCCACGATGTTCGCTCCGCGCTCCGCAGCTTGCGCGCAACGGGTGAGGAGCGACGGCACTTCGTCGATGGCATGCACGGGAATTGGAACGCAAAGCAATGTCATGGCGAGTGCAATTTTTCGCGCGGCGCGAGTTAGCGAATGGATTCGTGCTCTCGAAGCACAGCGCTCGGAATGAGTTGGCTCGTGAGTGCGTACGGCAGCAACTTACACATGCATGCGCCCAATTTGTTGAACCAGCCCGGCACAACCACCGCGCGATTTTCCTCGACACCGCGCATGCCCGCTTCGACCACGGGTCGCGCGTCCATCCACATGTACTTCGGCAACGTGTTCATCTGTTCACGACAGCCGAGCGCATCATGAAACTCTGTGCGCGTGAATCCAGGGCAGAGCGCAGTGCAATGCAGGCCAGTGCCAAGAAGATTCAATCGTAATGCTCGGCTTGCGCTTGTCATCATGTACTTCGCAGGCGAATACAAACTGCCTGGCGGTTCAGGTCCGAGCGATGCGAGGCTTGACACATTTAGAATGCGACCGTGTCCGCGCGCGCGCATCGCAGGGAGCAAGAGATGCGTGAGATGAAGCCAAGAGCCGATCATCACTTGTAGAAAGTCCGCATGTACTGCCCACGGCACATCGAGGAATCGACCGCGCACGCCGTAGCCCGCGTTGTTCACGAGGTAACTCACCTCAAGACCCGAGCCTTCAATGATCGAGTGAATTTCACGCGGCGTGGTGGGAACAGCGAGATCCATCGCGATCACCATCGCGCGCGCTGAGTATCGGGTGGAGACTTCTTTCTTCAGCGCGATCAGTCGATCTTCGCGCCGCGCAACGATTACGAGGTCATATCCACGTTCAGCGAGCGCAAGTGCGAATTCGCGCCCGAGACCACCTGAGGCGCCCGTGACGAGCGCAACAGGGCGCACAATCGCCGCAGGGTCTGCAGAAGGAGGCGGAAGTGGATCGGGTTGCAGCATGCGTTCGAGTGGTGTACCAAAAAAACGAATGGAACTTGGTTGGCATTGGATCTTCCACGCGACACACTCTGATAGTTCGAGGACTTTCAACAAATGCCAATGACCCGTGCACCACTGCTGCGTTCCGCAATCTCTTCCGCAATTTTTGCCGCATGTGCAAGTGTGATGACTGCGCAGTGCACCTTTGCGAACGGGCATGATGAACGCGCGCCGAGTATCGCCCGCGACGCATGGTGGATTCAACTTGCTCCGAAGGAATTGCCGAAGCGTGGAATGCGTTCCTCGGACACCCTCTTAACCCAACGCGCGCTTGATCGACGAGCATTGCGCGCGTCCACACGCGAATTGATTTCGTCCGCCGATCTTCCAGTCGCACAAGCACGCGTTGATGCACTCCTCGCAACAGGCGCGACGTTGCGCACGACGAGTCGCTGGCTGAATCTCGCGAGTGTTGCTGCGAGTGAGACTGAACTCAAGGCGATCGCGAAACTTCCCTTCGTGCGCGGCGTTTTTCCTGTGCATCACTCGCGACGTCTTGCGCCTGTAGATTTCGGCAGCGTTGTCGAAGGCGGCATCGCGGGTAGTGGAGCCTGGAGCGATGCGCAGTTGGCGCAAGTCGGCATCGACGAAATGCATGCGCGCGGATTTCGCGGAGCAGGCGTGATCATTGGGATTCTCGATACTGGATTCCGCCGTATCCACAGCGCGTTCGCGTCGGCCGAGCATCCGCTCGAGGTCATCGCGGAGTGGGACTTCATCAACAACGATGGCAACGCTGGATTTCAAGTGGGCGATGATCCTGGTCAACACTGGCACGGAAGCGCGGTGCTTGGATTTCTCGCGGCCTATCTTCCGGGTCAAATGATTGGCTCCGCCTACGAGGCGAAATTCATCCTCACGAAGACTGAGGACAACTCAAGCGAGACGCCCGTCGAAGAGGACTACTACGTTGCGGGGCTCGAGTTCATCGAAGCAAACGGCGCGGACATCGCCACGAGTTCGCTCGGTTACATCGATTGGTACACGCCAGAGCAACTCAATGGCGTGACCGCAGTCACATCGCGCGGCGTGAACATCGCAACTTCCCTCGGCGTCATCTGCTGCACTGCAGCGGGCAATCAAGGAAACGACAGTAATCCTGCGACGAATCATCTTCTTGCGCCCGCGGACGCACTGCAAGTGATTTCTTGCGGCGCCGTCGATCTGAATGGCGTGACGGCGTGGTTTACAAGCGATGGTCCGAGCGTGGACGGTCGCGTGAAGCCGGAGCTTTGTGCGCGCGGCATCAATTGCTACACGATCGCCCCCGATGATTTCGCGGGCATCACCTACGGAAGCGGCACAAGTTTCGCGACGCCGCTGATCGCGGGCGCGGTCGCGACGATCCTGCAGGCGCGCGGCGAATACACCGTGACCTCGATGCGAAATGCGCTTTTCTCCACGGCGTCAGACATGGTCGCGAATGGAACTTTCGATCCGTTCTATCGGCGCGGATACGGCATCATGAGTGCGATTGGCGCGGCGTCGATTGGACGCGCGCCCGAAGACATCAATGTTGATGGCTCGGTGAACGCTGCGGATCTCGCGATGCTGCTCAATGCGTGGGGCGCGTGCGTGGATGTTTGTCCAACCGATCTCAACAACGATGCCATCGTGGACGCTGCGGATCTCGCCATCTTGCTCAGTGCGTGGGGCTAATCACGCGAGGCGATCAAAAGTTAACGGAGACGAACACGCCGAGGAACGGTTGTGCATCGACGTCGCTTGACGAAAGTCCATTGCCGTTTTGATCGTACAAATTGAACTCGCTGCCAATGCGCACGCCGCCGAGCACATCGACCCGCGCGTTCTCGCACGCGAACCATGTTCCGCGGATCCACATCGGAAGTCCTTTGTCTTGTCCGACGCCGTTGGGATTCGATGCATCATCATCGAGTCGGAAGCGATCAATCTCCCAGCGTCCACCAAAGGAGAGTTCAAACTCCTTGTTCACACGCCACGCGAGTTCGAGTCCGTTGGTTGTTGGGTACGCCGCAGGTCCGCCAACATTTGTCAATCGCAGCGTGTCGCAGATTTTCCAATCCACGATGAGCAACGGAATGACGAGCACGTTGTCTTCGATCTGACTTGCACCGAGGACACCGAGTCCGAGCGTGAGATCCTTGCTGAAGGAATAACTCGCACCGATCGCACCGCCGCCCGTGGTGCTATCCCACACATCGGCGCTGTTTTCACCGCTGAAACCAGCGAAAACACGCGCGAACGCATTCCAATGCGAGTCGCACTTCACGTTCAATGTCGGGCTGATGAGCAGCGACGTTACCGCGCCCCACGGTGCATCGCCAGGCGCAGGATCGAGTGGTGACGCGCCGTCGAAGTTGTACCAAGTGCCTGAGTAGTTGAAGCTGACGCCGAGCTTGGATGTTTCATCGCCCTTCGTTTCGACGGTGTAGGACGCGTAGGTGCGATTCTCACTGACACTGCCGCTTGCACCCGAACCAAACGATGCATCAAAGAGGTGCGCATAGCCAACAGCGAGCGAGCGGTTGATTGTCACGTCCGCTGCATCTGTCGGCTCGCCACCCGCAGCAGCGCCGTTCTCCGCAGGCGGAGCAATCGGCGTGCTCGCCACGCTGCTCTCTTGCGCGTGCGCAACCATCGATGAGGTAGCAATCACGGTAATTGTTGTGAGAAGTGTAAGTTTCATAGGAATCTCAGCGAAGGCTCAGGCGCGAGCATCAAGGACAAGTGTGTCGACGATGTTCTGAATGATCTCATCGCTGGTGCGACCTTCCGCTTCTGCTTCGAAGTTCAGGAGGATGCGGTGGCGCAGCGCGGGCAGTGCGTAGGCCTTAATGTCCTCAAAGCTCACCGCGCTACGTTCTTGCAGCAACGCTTTCACTTTCGCCGCGAGCACGAGCGTTTGCGCCGCACGAGGACTTGCACCAAATCGTAAGAACTGATTCGTCATCGGTGTCGCGAATTGTCCTTGCGGATGTGTCGCGAGTACGAGACGCACGGCGTAATCCTGCACGTGCGGCGCGATCGCAACTTGGCGAACGAGTTTCTGGTGCGCGATGATGCCCGCAGCATCGAGCACGCGCGAAAGCGTGGCTTCTGCACCCGTCGTCGTGCGATCAAGAATCGCGGAGAGCTCATCGCGCGTCGAGTAACCAACGACGAGCTTGAAGAAGAATCGATCGAGCTGCGCTTCGGGCAGCGGATACGTGCCTTCTTGTTCAATCGGATTCTGCGTTGCCATCACGAAGAACGGTCGTTCGAGTTGATGGCTCACGCCACCGACAGTCACGCTGCGTTCTTGCATCGCTTCGAGCAGCGAAGATTGCGTCTTGGGTGTCGCGCGATTGATTTCATCGGCGAGCACGATCTGAGCAAAGATTGGTCCCTTGCGAAATTGAAAGTCACGACCGTGTTCTGTCTCGACGACGATCGTCGTGCCTGTCACATCCGCAGGCATGAGATCGGGCGTGAATTGCACGCGACTGAACTTGAGATCAAGTGCTTGCGCGAGGGAGCGGATGAGCAGCGTCTTGCCAAGCCCAGGAACGCCTTCAAGCAGGCAGTGACCGCCCGCAAACAAACACGTGAGCACACCGTCCACAGTCGCTTCGTGACCAACAATAACTTTCGCGATTTCCGCGCGCGTGCGAGCGTAGTCATCGCGGAATTTCTTCGCGTGCATTTCGATCTCGGTCATAGAAGGGAATACTACCGACGATCCTTGTCGGCGCGTATTCTCTCCTCATGCGTGCGTCTGCGCCATCACGTTTGCGCGTCGTCCTGCGGCGGTCACTCCAGTGCATTGCGGTGTTTTTCGCGATGCTGTGCGTGTGCGGCGTGTGGCTCTGGAATGATCCGCCTCGGCTCTATCGATGGGTCGTACTTGCTGGGCAGTGGCAAGCAGGGGTGTCGGAGCGATATGTGGAGATCAACGGATTCAAGTGGCGCGTGCTTGATTCTGATGTGAGCGCAGCTGGATCACAGAACACCGCGATTGTGCTGCATGGACTTGGCACAAGTGCGGAGGCGATGCTGCCGATCGCCTCGATGTTTCCCCCAAACACGCGCGTGTTGATTCCTGATCTGCCTGGTTTCGGTGAACACGCTTCGCACGGTGCTGTCGTGCACGATGCCGCGCTCTATCTCGACACGCTGCACGATTTTCATCTGCATGAAAGACTCAATCGTGTGGACATCGTGGGCACGTCGATGGGAGGCGCGCTTGCCGCTGCGTATGCCGCGCGCTACCCCGACCTCGTGCGCTCGCTGGTCTTGCTTTCGCCCGCGGGTGTGACGGCGCCGGTGCTGAATCCATTTATGACGCGGGTTATCGCGGGGGAGATTCCGCTCGACATCAAGGACGAGGCGAGTCTGCGCGAAGTGCTGCGTTTGAACTTCGTGCATCCGCCTCCGATGCCGCCGCCGTTTCGCGCCGCGTTCATCCAGCGTGCGCTCGATCGTCGCGCGGATTACCTCCGCATCGTTGAGGATCTTCGATCCTTCTTGACCACAGGGCTCGAAGCAGATTTGCAGTCGATTCAAACTCCAACGCTGGTGCTCTATGGCGCACAAGATCAGTTGACGGATGCTTCGATGCTCGAGGTTTTCCTGCGACGTATGCCCAACGCGAAGGGCGCCATCCTTCCCGACGCGGGTCATGTTCTGTCCTACGACGCGCCGCGTGCCGTTGACGAAGCGATGCGTAGTTTCTACGAATCGATGCCGTGAACCTTGAGCGACGCGCTGATGCGATGCGCAAGTCGTTCCACGGAACGCGGGCTTGACCCTTCCGCCTTGTTGTTCGTGATGATCCACACACCAAGACCCGCGGTGAGGGCGGCGTGCGCGAGATGCGCGAGCGCGTCTCGACTCGCGTCATCTGGTTCGACGAGCGCATCAAAGGGCGCGTACAAATCTTTCGCTTCGCCATACGCGTGATTGCCGCGCAACATCCAACGCATGACGAGCGGACGAGTGTGATCGAGCACGAGCAATGACGCTTGGACTTCGACACTCGGCATCGATGGATGCACGGTCAAACACGGCACAGCGTTGTTTTCCGCAAGCAAGTTCGCAAGCCTTGCCGCGTAGTCATCTTCAAGCAGCGAGCGATTGCGAAGTTCCACCGCGTAGAGCGGTCCCTTCGGCAACGCTGCAAGAAACGACGAGAGCTGCGCAAGAAATCCGCGATGCGCGCGACTTCCGCGAATGTGCATCGGTGGAAACTGAAAGAGCAACGGACCTGCTTTTTCACCGAGCCCTTCGATTGCTGGCGTGATGCAATCGATCGTTGCCATACGAGGATTGAGAAACGCATCGATCGTCTCCTCTTCTTTCGCGGCGCGCCCACGCACTCCATGCTCCACCGTGCCTCTCCACATCTTCACCAAGAATCGAAAGTGCGCAGGGACTTGTTCCGCGAGCCGCTCAAACTCCACGCGTGGAGCGGGTCGGTAGTACGTCTTGTCGACGCCCACACTCCGAAACAAAGGATGTTGCGCGTAGGCGGCGAGTCCATCGCGCGCGAGCGTCGACTCACTCGCAGCGCAGTCGTAGACGATTCCCTTCCATCCTGGGAAACTCCAACTCGATGTTCCTAGGTACAGATTCGACGGCAACCCTGCGGCGAGTTCTCGTGTCGCTTCATCGATGGCTGCGAGTTGCGGCTTGATTGCTCGACAAAAACGCGACGAACCGTCCGCGAGCGGATCGATGGGTTGATCGCCAAAGAGACTTGGTTGTGCATCAGGCATGGGAGCCTGACAACTGTACGCGCGGTAGCGCTTTACGCCTTCGATTGAAGCTTTTCAAGCACCTTGTCGATGAGTCCATACTCAAGCATTTGGTGCGACGAGAGCCAAAGGTTGCGCTCGCAATCTTCCGCGATGCGCTCCTTCGTCTGTCCTGTCACTTCCGCGTAGAGCGAATAGAGTTGATCGCGCAATCGAAGAATGTGGCGCGCTTCGATTTCGAGATCCGTTGCTTGGCCTTCAAGCCAACCACTGAGCAGCGGCTGGTGCATGAGGTTTTCCGCATTCGGCAGCGCGTATCGCTTGCCCTTCGTGCCTGCGGATGCGATGACGGAGCCCATGCTCGCAGCTTGTCCAATCACATACGTCGCAACATCGCACGGCACAAAGCGCATCGTGTCGACGATGCCAAGTCCTGCAGTGACGCTGCCGCCAGGGCTGTTCACATAGATCGAAATGTCCGCCTTCGAATCTTCATTCGCGAGGAAGAGCAATTGCGCGACGACGAGATTCGCCATCCCATCACCGATAGGGCCTGTGATGAAGATGATGCGGTCATTGAGGAGGCGTGAAAAGATGTCGTAGGCGCGCTCGCCTCGGCCTGTTTTCTCAATGACGATCGGAATGATGCTCATCGCGTAGTCCTTCGGTCTATGGGTTCGGTCTTGATCAGAGGAGTCGTGTGTCGTTCAGGATTGCAGGTGCGTTTCAACTCGTTGCTGCAGGGGCACGCGTTCGATAATGGAGTCGATCAATCCGTACTCCAGCATTTCTTCGGCGTTGAGCCAGCGGTCGCGGTCGCAGTCTTCAGTGATTTGTTCGAGTGTCTTCGATGTCATTTCGGCGTAGAGCTTGTTGCAGCGATCTTCGAGCACCTGCATGTGTCGCGCTTCGATTTCGAGATCGGTGACTTGGCCTTCGATCACGCCACCAATGCGACCTTGGTGCATCATGTGCCATGCGTGGCGCGTCGCGAAACGTCGACCTTTCGTGCCGCATGCGGCAATCATGCTCGACATACTCGGCGCACATCCGACGACATACGTCGCGACGCTGCAAGGAATCGCGCGCATCGTGTCAATGATCGCGAGACCATCCGTCACGCTGCCGCCGACACCGTTCACATAGATCGAAACTTCTGCGTCAGGATTATCCAACGCGAGGTAGAGCAACTGCGCACAGATCGAACTCGCCATCTCTTCTTCAATCTCGCCCGAGCACATCACGATGCGATCCGCGAGCAAGCGCGACCAGATGTCAAACTCGCGCTCGGTGCGACCTGAGCTGTCGATGACATGCGGAACGAGGAGTGGTGGATCGTCTTCTTCACTCACGGGGAGAAACTTACAAACAGATTGCGTGGAAATTGCGGGAAACGCAGGGATTTAGGCGTTAGCGCTTGGTCTTGTCAGGGAACACACAGAGTTCATCCACGAGCCCGTATGCCTTGGCTTCAGGGGCGGAGAAATACTTGTCGCGCTCGCCATCTTTCGCCACGGTGTCCACATTCTGATTGCAGTGGCGAGCGAGAATCTCGTTGAGCGTGCGCTTGGCTTTGATGATCTGTTCCGCTTGGATCTGAATGTCGGTCGTCTGACCAGTCACGCCGCCGTGCGGTTGATGGATCATGACCTTCGCGTGCGGAAGAATGTGTCGCTTGCCCGCTTGACCAGCAGCAAGCAGCACTGCGCCGCCGGAATACGCGCGACCGATGCAGAATGTTGCGACTTCGCTGGTGATGAATTGCATCGTGTCGTAGATGGCAAGGGTGTCATCCACCGCGCCTCCAGGACTGTTGATGTAGAAGTTGATGTCCTGACCTTTTTTCTGATTCTCGAGATAGAGCATCTGCATCAGGACGCGCGCAGCTGACGAGTGGTTGATCTCGCCGATCAGGAAGATCACGCGATTCTCAAGCAGCAACTCGTCAATCGTCATCTCGCGCGTGCGCTGGTAGTTCGTCGACGCGAGAACGTCCCGTTGCATGTGCGGAGGAAGCGCGCTGAGCACGCCGACGGACGATTGGTCGTTGAAATTGCGCATCGGAGGTATGGACCGTTCTATCGTTCGGATCTTGAGAAAAAAGTGCGGACAAGGGAGGCGGGCGGATGATAGGCGGAGCCTTCTTCGGCAAAAGAAGTCCTGTATCAGGCAGCAAAGTCAACTTCCTGCGGAGAAAGTTTCGGCAGAAGATCCCCGTCGTGTCTCTCTTAGGGCCCAAACGTCCAAGGAACGTCGCTGCTGCGGACGCTTCGCGGCGTGCGCGTTGCGTCGAGATCGGCAAGATCGCCCGAATCACCATCCGCGACCATTGAAGCCTTCACGAGGATCGCGATCACCGTGCCATGCTCGTCGCTCCGCACAAGCGAGGTTGTCCCACCGTGACGCGCTGCGATCTTGCGTGCGACCGCCAGACCAAGACCCGTTCCGCGCTGCCCCTTGGTCGAGAGGAACGGTTCGAACAGTCGCGCACGCAGCGCGAGTGGGATTCCTGGCCCGTTGTCGATGACGCTGATCTCGACGGTGTCGTCCTCACTGATGTAACGGGTGCGCATCGTGACGGTACCTGTGCGCTCGGCGACGGCCTCGATCGCATTCACTGCGAGGTTGGTGACCGCTTGATACATCGCACTCATATCTACCTGCGAGGGCGGAAGTGCAGGATCGAGTGCAACGCTGAGTCGGATGCGTTTGCGAGCAGCAGCTGCGCTGAGCAGTTCACGCACCTCTTTCACGAGCGCGTTGAGGTCGACCATCTCAGGTTCAAGCGGTCGCTCTTTCGCCCACGCGAGCATGTTGAGTACAAGTGACTGAATGCGATCAAGATTGCGCTGGAGAATCGGCCAGCCTTCACGCGCTTGTGCGAGATCGCCCCGCGTGAGCGTCATCTCGACAGCATCCGCGCCGCTGCGAAGTCCTTGCAGAATATTTTTGATCGCGTGCGACAGCGTCACCATGGACTCGCCAATCGCCGCGAGTCGTCCGTCCATGCCGCCGGAAGACGCGCGCGCGGCAAGTCCAAGGCCCACGAGTTGCGCCGCAAGCGTGAGCATGCTCAGCGTCGAAACGTTCGAAATGTCCCTGTTTGCACGCGCAATGAGCACTGCCGCAGGTGCGCCGCTGCTACTTGCTTCAAGCGGAATCGCGAGCGCGTTGCTGCCTTCACTTTGTGCATCACGCGCGAGCATTGGTTCACCCGAAGCGAGTGCTTGCTCGGCAAGTGTGAGAGGCGCGCGCTCCATGCCCACGGGCGCGATGAGTCCATTCGAAGACGCACGCAAGATTGTGCAGTGCTCAAGATTCGCAGCAGCACGAATTACCTCCGCAGCTTCACGCAAGAAATCATCCGCGTGCGTTGGCTCCGCACTCAATCGCGCGAGTCGATACGCGAGCGTCGCATCGCGACCTTCCGGAGAAGGCAGCGCAATCTGCGTTGGCGCATCAGACGCGTGCGCATCATCAAGCGCAGCGGCGTGCCCGATCGCTTCATCGACGACAAGAAACTCGCTGTCGCCGAGACGCAATCGATCGCCATGCACGAGTGCAGCGTGTCCTGCTGTGCGTACACCATTGAGAAACGTGCCGTGACTCGACCCGAGATCGCGCACAAGCCAATGATCACCATCGGGGGTGAGTTCCGCATGCAAACGCGAGATCGTGCGATCCGTCAGACCAAGCGCCTCGGAGGAACGTCCGACCAGTTGCGGTTCATCGGGCGGAAGCGGGAACACGCGTCCGCGGTCGGGTCCATGCACGGCGAGGAGAATCGGCACAGGGTGAAGTGTACGCACATGCGAAGCGAGGTTCGTACACTCTCTTCTATGGCGAAGGCTGCGGATCTCAATCACACGATGCGCGTCATCGTCCTTCATGGGAAGGACAGTTTTCAGCTTGTCGAAAGGCTTAAGCGCCTACAACGCGCGCTTGATGCGCACGCGGGCGCACCAGTCGCGCGCTTTGATTTCGATGGTGGTTCCGCATCGCTTGCGGACATTCTCGATGAACTTCGTACGTACGGATTGCTCGCGTCCCACAAATTGATCGTGGTCGATCGCGCAGATCAGTTTCTCGGCGTGGAAGAACGTCGTCGTGCACTCGAGCGGTACGCGGAAGATTCTGCGGAAGGTTCCACGCTCGTCTTGCGATCAGAAACCTGGCGACCTGGAAATCTCGACAAGATCATCGTTGCGAAGGGCGGCGCGATTGTGAAGTGCGAACCACCTGACGCTGCGACCGCGGCGGGTTGGTGCGTGAAGCGCGCGTTGCATGAACATCAAGCGGAGCTTCTGCCTGCTGCGGCAGATGCGTTGGTGGATCGACTTGGGACGAATCTCGCGCGGCTCGATAGTGAGCTTGCGAAGTTGGCAGCGTTTGTCGCGGGCAGTTCGAAGACAAGCGCGCTACCGAAGATCGACGCGAAGATCGTCGCGGAACTTGTCGGCAGAACGCGAGAAGAGCAAGCGTGGGAGATTCAGTCGGCGGTGCTGCGAGGATCCGCGGGCGGCGCGGTCGCGAAGGTGCGCGATCTCGTCGAAACTTCGCAGGCGCCCGAGCAGTTGCTCATCTGGTCCTTGGTTGATCTTTCGCGAAAGTTGCATGACTGCGCGCGACTTTTCGCACAAGGGGAGGCTGAGAACTCAGTCCTGCGAAGCGTGAAACTGTGGGGCGATGGCGCGGGTCCGACCATGAAAATGGCGCGCCGATTGGGTCCCGAGCGTGCCGCGCGGCTGTTTGCGGAGTGCGTCGACCTCGATCGACGCTCGAAGCAAGGTCAAGCGGGAGATGTTGCAAGAACGATTGAAGGCTTTGCGGCACTCTTTGCCGATAGCGTTCCTTGATTCTGTGTGAAAGTTCGGCTGTCGCCGCGCCTTCTCTTGGGTCCCGCCTCATGTGGGGTGGAAGTGTTCGTTCGCCATGTGCGTGTTGCGATGCCCGGAGGGCGTCAAGCGCAGATGGAGATGCCAGATGCAAGCGGCAATTTCGCCGACTTCAGTGAGGACGCATGGAGGCGTCACCATGGCCCAAGTTTCAACCAACGTTTGTTCTCGTCGACTCATGGCTCGTTCTTACGCGGATCGTCATATGACCGCGACCTGCATGACCTCGACCTTCCTCGGAAGCAGCCTCGCTGTCATGTTCTTTGGCGGCTGTTCAAGCGCCCCGCGCGCCGACTCCGCGACTTCGCGCCTTGCCTACAACGAAGAAGGCGTCGCGCCCGTTGAAGTTGAAATCGCAGCGTTGCCTGAAACGAATGCGGCAGCGCAAGCGGAGTTCACAGGACCCCAAAGCGAGCAGGCAAGCGCGCAGACAAACGTGCATGTCGCGTCGACTCCAACGAAGGCGACGATTGCCGATCTTGCTGCGACCTATCAAGCGGATCTTGTCGCGCTGCGATCGATGCAAACGACGCCGAGTGCTGCGCCTGTTGTGGAAGCTCCACCGATTGCGCAGCCTCCGATTCCAATACCTCCGCCGATTGAGTGGAGCGATGGAACACAAGGCGCAGCGAAAGATCGGCTCACCACAATGCGTGCGAGTGCCGAGCAAGCGTTACTCGAAACTGCGACCGCTGCGGCGAAGACCGCGGCGAAGAATTCAGCGAAGCCAGTGGTGGCTGTGATGGAAGCCGCGACGACGACGCAACCTCAGCAAACCGCTGTAAACGCGCCACTTTCTGCAGAAACGATCGCGATCGCGCCCACGAGTTTTCCAACGGATCCAGCGGGTATCGCCGCACGGCTTGCGTCGAGTCTGGTTGCAGAAGCAACGACGAGTGCGACGCCGCTGCGCCAACTGCTCGCGCTCAGCGCGCTCGCAGTGACCGATCCATCCATCGCACTTCCGCAAGACTTGTCGACGCATCTCACCGAGACCGAGCGTGCGATGGCGGAGAAGTTTCACGCGGCGTTTGTGCGCCTGGGTCGCGACTTGCAAGAAGGCAAAGATGACGCGGCGCTCGTGAGTGCTGTCGAGCAACTCCTCGCCGCGATCAAGCCGCAGCCGATCCTCGCAATGCCCCGCGTAGAACTCTGCACGCGCGTGCAAGCGTTCGGCCAGATTGATCCGATCGGCAACCGACGATTTCTCGCAGCGTCAAGTCCGAAGGTGATTATCTACAGCGAACTCGAGCACTTCATGAGCGCGCTTGAGAATGCGAAGTGGACAACGCACTTAGCAACGAAAGTTTCGATCCTCACCGAGCGCGATGGCGTTGAAGTGTGGCGCCGAAGCCCTGAGTGGACAGCAGTTGTCGACGCGAGCGATGTGAAACGCGACGACTTCTTCGTCGGTGAAATCGTGACGCTCTCGCCGCACCTCTCCGTGGGCAGTTACGTCATAAAGGTGACGATTCGCGATGAAGCCAC
>SIAK01000019.1 GCA_009691805.1 Phycisphaerales bacterium | reverse complement strand
TCACCCTCTTCTGCGACGTGCATCCCTGCGGATTCGATGGACTTTCGCGCGGCGCTGTGTGCGTCAAGGGCTGGGTTCGTGTGGTTGAGATGGATGAATCGGATTTTCGCGCGTTCGTGTTTTGGGAGCGATGCGAATCGTTCGAGACTGTGGCTGATGAACGGATGCGGAAAGCCCGTCATGTCGCGGCCGGGGATTTCTCCGTTGGCGAAAAATGTTCCGTCGAGGTAAGCGACATCGACGGACGCGATCATTGCTTCGATGCGCGTGCCTTGCGCGTCCCATTGCTCCCATGCATCGATGTCTGGGATGAACAGCACTGATTGTGTTGGTCCTTTTATTCGAAAGCCAACGACTTCGGAGTACTCCTGTCGATGCGGCACAAGAATAGGCTCGATCGAAATGTCTTCTGCGAGTTGCACCGGCACTGTTGCTTCGAGCGCGCGTAGTTGAATGTTGCCGTAGCGCACGAGTTGCTCCCACGGACCATTCGTACTGAGGAACTCCATCATCTTCGGCATCGCGTAGACGGGAATCTCTTTCGCGCCCATCGACTCATGCCCTAGAAACATCAAGCCGGTGTAATGCCCGATGTGTGCATGCGTCAGAAAGATTCCGTCAACAACGGGTCGCTGCGCGCCGCCCGCGACGCGATAGAGCGCGAGCAGTTGTCGCTTGAAATCAGGCGTTGCGTCGATCATCCAACGCTTGCCTGAGCGGGGATCAAAGACCCCTAGGCACGCGACCTGCCGAAACTCCGATGGATCATCCCAGCGCGGATCTGCAAAACTTCCCGTTTGCGGAACGCCGCCATCCTGCGCGATGCCAAGCACGACGATCGAAGGCGCCGTCACAGGCTTCGGCGCTGAGGCGCAGCCCATGCCGAAGGTGAGCAGAGGCACCGCGAAGAGGAGGAGGAAGCGAGAGTGCATACCGCGTAGATTACCGCGCTTGACAAGCCGACTTCGCAGAAGCGCCCTCTCCAAACGCGGCGCATTAGATCGAACTCGCATTCGACAGCGCGCTTGGTACTGTGTGGATTCCTTCCGCGCTTGTGCTCTATCTCGGTGTCGCGACAGAGTTCTCGTTTGCAGAGCCTGTCACCTCCTTCAACACCACCCGTGTCTCAGGAAATTCCGCGTGGGACGCGAAGTTCGAACGTCGCGCCAGTGCCATGCTCTGTGTTGATGAGCCGCAGGGACGCGCCCATGCCTTCGGCGAGTGCGCGTGAAACAGGGAGCCCAAGGACGTGCGTCACTTCGACGCCGAATACCGTCGGCAAAGAGTCGGTCGCAATGGGCGGCGCGATTTCCTGCGCAGCAGCAGAAACAGCAAGAAAACCCACGCAAACAAGGGGTAAAAGCGTCGCGAAGGAGTGCGCGAGAGAACGAAGATGAGTGTGCATCGAGATCATGGCATGGGGAAGGTAGAACCCTGCACCCATCGCCGTCGACCATGCATTTGTAACAAGGCCGTCCACGACAGCACCCACCGCGTTCGGTGGGTGCTGCTTGATTCAAGTTGATGTCCCGCGTTCACAGATCTCAGCGTCGACCGCCACCGCGACCTCCGCGACTCCCGCTCGAGCGATTCGCTCCGCTGTTTCCTCCGCTACCGCCCCAACTATTTCCTGATGTCGAAGTTTTCGCAGCGCTGCTATTGCCTGTGAATCCGTCGCCACCGGATTGCCAACGATTGGAATTCGACGCACGCGCGTCACCATCGGCACGTGAAGCTTGCTGTTGATTGAGTGAATCTTTCGTGTTCTGATCATTCACACTTGACCAGTTGTCTCCGCTCTGATGCTGCTCCCATGAGTTCGAACTATCGTTGTAGCGATACGCGTTTCCGTCGCTCGTTCCGTAGACGTTGTTCGGCGTCTTCACCGCAGTTCCGTTGTCCGTGTGCGCTACACCCCACGAGCCGTTGTCAGTTTTCACACCAGCAGCGCTGACGCTCTGACCGGTCTTCGTGTTACCAATCGTGCCCGCCCCTGCAGCAACAGTCGCGCCGCCTGGTGTTCCCGCAACGCCGCCCTTGCCTGCTGCGTAATCTCCAGTGGTTGGGTTGTAACCCGCGCCGCGCGCACCTTCAGCCCAATTGCCTGTGTACGCGTTGTGAACTGAACCCGTCTGACCCGCAGCGCGCGCGCCTGTCGTCGAGTTGTACGCAGTGCCCGTGTGTGTCGACCATTGATTGCCAGTCCACGAGTTGTAGCCCGCGCTTGATCGAGACATTGTCGAAACACTGCCCCACTGGTGATAGACGTTGCCAGTTGTTGCAGCCCAACCATGCACGCCGTATCCGCCGCAGTAAGGACCCCAGTACGGACCGTAGTGATAGCTATTCGAACTGATCGCCCATCCAACCGCCATGCCCATGCCGAATCCAACTGCCCAACCAGCCCATGGGTTGTAGCACATCGATGCGCCGTATCCATAGGTCACCGGCGCGGGAACCCACACCGTCGTGCAGTACGGCGCGTAGACGTATCCAGTTCCATACACAACAACTCCGCCTTGCGTGTACGCGCCGAGATATCCAGGCGTGTAACCAACAAGGACGTAATCAGAGTTCGCTTGATACACCTTCACGTAGGTGACGTAGTAGTAAGGACTCGATGGTGGAATCGTGTAGATCGCAGGTGGAATCCAGCCCGCAACTTTCCATGAACCCGACAGACTCACGGATTGGAACCACACTCCGTTTTGCACGCAGTAGTAGTTGTTCGCGCCGAGCATGAAGATCGGCGTCGAGCAATTCTGCACGACCGAAACCATCGAACCACTGATCGGCACCACCAGCGGCGCGCTGCCGATGATCACAGGCTTCACGATTGTTTGCGTGAGCGGAACGCGCGCCATCTGCGGAATCGCGTTCGCAATCGTCGCCTCTTGTGCTTGCGCTGTTCCAGGCACAGACGCGAGCACATTTTCCTTTGGGCTGTCATTTGGAATCATCATGAACGCGCCAGGCAACTGATCGGTCGACATGAAACTCCACGGTCCCGCCATGGTGTTCGCCGTAAACCAACGGCCTGAGAGCAAGACGAAGATTGTTCCTGTCGCCTGCAGTTGAAAAATGTTTCCACTCGTATTCGATGCGAAGAGCAAACCGCTTGAACCAAGCGCTTCCCACTGCGGCGCACCTTGCGTCACGATGATTTCCGTCGGCGATGCAGCAACAACAATCGTCGGCGCACCTTGTGCTAGTGCATGTGTTTGCGCAGTCGCTGCACTTCCTGGATTCGTGCCATCTGTCGCAGGCGCAAGCAGATTGATCGATGGCTGCTGCAGAGCCCACGTCGTGATTTTCGCAAAGCCCGCGTCCGCTGGTGTAGCCACCGACCACACGCCGCTCCAACTTGACGCGGTCATCCAACCATCCGCGATCTTCAACCAACATCCACCAACCGCATCTTGGACGAGCAGCATCGGTGTATTGAGCACGCGTTGCAGATCTGTGCCTTCAAACGCCTGCAACACAGGTGCACCCTGCATCGGCACGAGCACCGTTGGTGTCATCACGATGAAAATCGCAGGCGGCGTGTTCTGCAGTGCCGCGGCAGCAATGGTCGGTGCGCCGGTCATGTTCGGAACTTGCGCTTCAAGTCGATCAAGCGCAATTTGAATGGACTTTCCAGAGCCACTACTCGCGAGCTCCGATTGCAGTGCGCTCTGCGCCGCAGGATTTTCTGGCAGCGAGAGTCCCACGACTTGAATGTTGGTCATCATCACCATGCGCGTGGCGCGATCGACTTCGGAGTTCGCACTGAACGCGAGTGTGCCGAATGTTTGCGTCGTTGCGCCTTGTGTAGCGAGAGAAAACGCGCACGTGCCGGTGAGCACATGACCGTCCCACGATTGAAAGTTCGGCGGGTAAATCGTGAGTTCTTGATTGTTCAACTTCACGACACGCGGCCATGTCGCTTCTGTCGCGCTCGAAACAGGTGAACTCGGTTGCGCCATCGAATCACCCGAAGGGGATTGCGTCACTGTGTCCTGCGCTGTGGTCGGCACACATGCCGCGATAAGCGCAAAGGTGAAGAAGCTGAGGAGGGAAATGCCGACGAGCCGAATGCGTGTGATTGTGTTTGACATAAGAGAATCTCCGAAGGATGGATGGTATCCAACTTTGGAGAGGGTTCCGCACGTACAGAGCAAGTCCGTCAGCGCGCAATCGCAGAATGTGCTAGCGGCATGAACCTTACTGCTTCAGATCAAACCCAACGACGGACTTCACGTTCGCGTCGTCGTGGATTTCAATCCACAGCTTGCTGCCTGCCGCGAGTGGCTTCGGAACTTCTGCGTGCGTGTGCCAATTATCAGCCTCGAGTTCAGCCTTTGCTTTGACGGAACCCGCTCCGCTTTCTTCGCCGATCCAGAACCGCACGCTGCTCACCTTCGTCGTACCACCGGTGATCCACACATCGATCGCTGCTTCGGCGCCTTCGATGACCACACCGTCTCGCGATGCTCGAACCGTGAACCCACCCGAAGTCTGCTCCCCGAGTACGGTTGTTGCGCCGTGATCATCCGTTGTTTGCGCGGGTGCTGTTTGTGCGTCAGGCGTTTGCGCATCATGCTTGTGACCTTCATGGTCATGACCCTCGTGCGCTGCGTCGGAGGGTGCGGGATTCGATGCTGCTCCATCGCAGCCATACAGCGCGAAGCTCGAGAGAAAGAGTGCGGCGATAGGAAGCGTGAAGGCGTTTGAAAATGTGTTACGCATGTGTTGAAGACTCCTTGTTTCTGAATGCCAGCGCGTAGCCGGCGGGGATGACGAACAGATTGAGAATGGTTGAAGAGCCAAGTCCACCGAGGACAACGATTGCAAGTGGCGCGAGCAATTCACTGCCCGATTGACCACGTGTGAATGCGAGAGGAATCAGACCAAGCGCGGCGGTGAGCGCAGTCATGAGAATGGGAACGAGCCGCTCCATCGATCCTTGCACGATGGAATCACTGACACTTCGTCCTTCGTGTGTTTGCAGGTAGTCGTAATGATTGACAAGCAAGATGCCGTTGCGAACGGCGATGCCAAACAGGGTGAAGAACCCAACCATGCTCGCGATAGAAATCACGGGCGCGATGTATCGATCGCTTCCAAGTCCAACCAGTGCGAGTGTGTTACTGAAGAGCTGCGGCGATTCCGCTAGATAGATCGCCGCAATGCCCCCAATGAGCGCGAGCGGAAGATTGAGCATCACCAAGAACGCCGTGCGGAAACTTCCTGTCGACAGCTGCAGCAACAGAAGCATCGCGATTGCCACCACGCCTCCCATGATGCTGATCGTGGAACTCGCCGACTGCTGCGCTTCAAACTGTCCGCCGTAATGCACGGTGTATCCCGCGCCCTGCACGATTGGATCCACCCGCTTGCGCACTTCGTGCACGAGATCGCCAAGGTTGTATCCCTCGCTGATGTTGGTGGAGATCACCGCCTTGCGCTGCGCGTTCTCGCGCGAAATGAGATTGCTCGTGCGCTCTGGACCGATGTCGGCAACTTCCTTCAGTCGAACCTGCGCGCCACCGACGCCGCGAAGTCGCAGATCCATGATCTGTTCGACGCGCTCACGCTCCGCCGGCGCAAGCCGCACGACCATCTCGTAACGACGCACGCCTTGATTAACTTCTGCAACGCGCTCACCAAAGATTGCTTGCTGCACCTGTTCCGCTGCTGCTGCTGGCGTGAGGCCTGCGACGGCGAGATCCTGCGCTCGATAGCGAATGGGAAGCGATGTGATCATGACCTCGCGATTCGCGGCAACGTCGCGCGTTCCTGGAATCGCGCGCAGTACTGCTTCGATTTCCTTCGCAAGCGAACGCAATCGATCAAGATCGTCGCCATAGACGCTGATCGCAACAGCCGCAGGCGTGCCTGAAAGAATGTGCGAGAGTCGATGCTCAATCGGCTGCCCGATCATGGTGGTCACGCCCGGAATGTTCGCGATGACTCTGTCGATGTTGGTACGGATCGTTTCCTGATCCGCGCCTGTCTGCAGCGTCACTTCGATCTCAGAATTGCTGGCAGGCTCGGCATGCTCATCTCGTTCGGCGCGTCCTGTGCGGCGCGTCACCGATTGCACACCTTCGATTTCGCAGAGTTGCTGTTCGATGCCATTGGCGAGGCGATTACTTTCGACAAGTGAAGTCCCGGGAGGCGCCATCAAGAACACCGTGAACGTTCCCTCTTTGAACGCGGGCAAGAACGCGGTGCCGAATGTTGTCGCAAGTGTGAGCGAGAGAACGGTCAAGAGTCCCGCACCAGAAAGCACCCATGCACGATGGCGCAGACCGAGGCGCAAGAGCGGCTCGTAGCCACGCTTGAGAATGCGCACGAGCAATCCATCGTGATTGTCCGCCGCACCCTCACGCATGCGTGAGAAAAGCAACTTACACAGCGCTGGTGTCACCGTGAGTGCGACAAACAATGACGCGAGAATGGACACGATGTACGCGATGCCGAGTGGTTGAAAGAACCGGCCTTCAAGTCCTTCAAGAAACAAGAACGGCACGAACACCATGCAAATGATCACGGTCGCGAGCACCACGGGAAGTCGGATTTCATTGCTCGCGTCGTAAATGACATCCACCGTTGGCTTGCGTTCCGCCGGCGCGCGCATCGCATTTCCACGCAGACGACGGAGCACATTCTCCACATCAATGATCGCGTCATCGACAAGTGCGCCCACCGCGACCGCGAGTCCGCCGATCGTCATCACATTCAGCGAGTGCCCCAATCCCCACAGCGTGAGCACCGCCGCTGCAATCGAGAGTGGAAGCGCGACGAGCGTCACGGCGGTAGCGCGCACATTGAGCAGAAACAGGATCACGATGACCGCGACGATCACGCTCGCTTCGATCAGGACCTTCACGATGTTGTGAACGGAGTGTTCAATGAATCGTGACGCGCGAAACGGGTCTCGATTGAGTGTCATGCTCGTTGGCATCGAACGCTCGACTTGATCGAGCACAGCGTCGATCTTGCTGGTCAACTCAAGCGTGTTCGTGCCTGGTGACTTCTGCACACTCACGACAACCGCAGGCATGCCGCGATCCGCAGCGGTGCCTCGCTTGGGCGACGCGCCGAGTTGCACATCCGCCACTTGCCCGATCGTGACGGGCGCGCCATTCTGAAACTTCACCATCGTGCTCTTGATGTCTTCGACACTGCGCACGCGCGCCATCTGACGAATGGGCAGCTCAAGACTCTCAACATTCGGGAGATAGCCAGCGCTCGCAGTGCTGTGCGCTTGGCGCGCGGCTTCCACAACTTCACTGATCGTGAGACCGAACAGCGCGAGGCGATCTTGTCGCACATCAATCTGATACTGCGGCAATTCCCCGCCGATGGCGACGACTTGCGCGATGCCACCCACGGCGAGCAATTTGTTCCGCAAGTCAAACTCTGCGAACGCGCGCAATTCAAGTGGCGTTGCATCACCCTTGGGCGAAGAGAGCGCAAGCAGCATGATCTCTCCCGTGATGCTCGTCACAGGCGTCATCTCTGCATGCGCATCCGGAGGCAAACTCTCGCGCACGGAAGCCAATCGTTCGCCGACCAATTGTCGCGCGCGATAGAGATCTGTTTTCCAATCAAACTCCACCCACACGATGGATAGACTCGTCGCGCTCGCGGAACGAACGCGGCGCGTCCCTGCGAGACCGTTGACCGCAGTCTCAATTGGAAACGTGACCATCGACTCGACTTCATCTGCCGCAAGTCCGCCCGCTTCCGTCATGATGACAACGGTGGGCGCGTTGAGTTCAGGAAAAACATCCACAGGCATTTCGCGCAATCGAAGGACTGCAAAGAGCACGAGCAGCACTGCCATCGCAAGGACGAGCGCTGAGCGTCGCAGTGAGAATGCAATCAAGTATGAAAACACGCGTCAGTCCTTCCCTTCGTGAAACGTGCCGTCGGAATGAAAGTGTCCGCCCTTGGCTGCGCTTCCGCTGGTGGCGAGCATGAGTTGATAGTTGCCGTCCACGATCACTTCGTCGCCAGCCTTCACGCCACTGAGGATCGCAACCCATCGACCATCGGAAACACCGAGATCCGCTTCCATGCGAATTGCTTTGTCAGGGTTTGCGGGGTCTCGTCGAAAAATGATGGGCGTCACGCCGTCACGCACGACAGCCGAGAGTGGAATTGCAAGCTCAACACCGCCGCCGTCAATCGTAATCTCAAGTGAGGCAGAAACACCAGCGCGTGCCCAAGGCGCGATGCGTTCAGGAAACACCACAAGATCAATCGTGCGCTCATTCGCATCCGCGGACAATCCAAGCGTCAACGCGCCGAGCATACTTTCGCTCGCCTGCAATGATCCACCCTGTGGCGGAGCGATCAAGACGGGCAACCCTTCGCGAAGTCGGCCGAGGTCGGATTGCAATCCTTTCGCGCGGAATCGCACGAGTTCTGGTTGCACGGTTGTCAGCACGACCGCTGCTTCTTCGACCTGCGATCCTTGTGTCACTGCGATGGACTCAACGCGCCCGCTTGCTGTGGCGCAGATCACGAGCGCGTTCGGCGCGGCGTTCTCGCTGCATCCACTCGCAGTCAGCGCAAGCGCACGCCGCGCTTCCAATGCACGAAGATCCGCGGCGATGGCTCGTTCTTGCGCGTCGTGCTCTGCTTCCTTCTCGAGGACTTCCGCCAGTTCGACTTGCGCCTCGTTGAGCGCGGCGCGTGCTTCGATGAATTGTGCCGCTCCTCCACCACCTGCGTTACGAAGTTGCTCCAACTGCTCAAGCCGCGCTTCCCAGATCCGCGCTCTCTCCTCAAGAATTCGCGCATGCGCGTGATGCGCCTCGCGCAGTGGCGGCATTGCGTCGCTCTTGGCTTGCGCCGAAGCGATCGATTCGTGAAGGTCGCGCCAATCGGATGACTCGATGCGATAGAGCGGCGTGCCAATCTCGACCCGCGCGTACTGTTCGACGAGCAACGCGATTCGTCCGACAAACATCGCGCGATACTCATGTCGCGCAGTAGGAAGCAATTCGAATTGACCGGGCACGCGCAGTGTGGATGCCACATTGCGCGGCTCAACCTTTGCGAAGGTGATGCCAAGATTGCGCCGAACCGTTTCAGGAATCTCGACGCGATTGGTCGGCGCTGCTTCCGTATGCGCATCGGGCGCTGGAGTTGCGGCAATTTTTTCAGCGTCACTGCCGCTGCAGGACGCGAGCGAGAACAGCGTGATGCAGAGCGCTGAAGAAAGCGCGCGTTGGTGTGTGATTCGATTCATGGCTGCACTCCGAGAGTTGAACGAGTAGATGAAGTTGAAGATGGTGGTCCGACGAGGGACTGGATCGCGATGCTCGACAGCGCCTCTTGGAGGCACGCGTCGATGAGGAGTGCTTTGATTTCTCGCTGCTTCCTCAAGCTTTCGAGTAGGACGGGAGTACGCACTTCGCCCAAGCGAGCGACCGCGAACGCCTCCGCGAATTGCAGATCGACGAGCGGTACGACTTCACTCTCAATCATGCTCCGCTGCTGCACGGCGCCTGCGTAATCAACTTGCGCGATCGCGAGTCGGGAAAGCGCGTGCTCAAGCGAGCGCTCCGCGCGCACACGAGCACTCTCGCGCGCCGCAAGTGCCTGCGCGATGGCACTCTTGTTGCCGTTGAGAAGCGGAATGGGCAGACTCAATCCGAGCAAGAACTGCTTGGTGGAATCTTGCGTGCCGTAGCCGGGACCAATCTGCAGATCGGGATACTGCGCGCGAACCTCCTCTTCGAGCAGTCGTTCCGCGACTTCGTACTCCGCGCGCGCGATCGCGAGATCGGGATTGCTCGCGAGCGGTTCGGCTTGCGCGAGCGTTGGCGCGTCCACGCCGATGCCCGCGGAGACGAAGGTCAGTTGTGACGCGGGCGGCAATCCCATCCACTGACGGAGCAAGAGTTCAGCGCGAGCATGATCGACGCGAAGTTTTTCGAATGCAATCGCTGCACTGCTGCGTTCAAGCCGAAACAACCGTGCTTCAATGCGATCGAACTCACCGAGTTGCTCAATCTGCGCAACGACTTCGACGAGCTCTTCGAGTTGCGCGAGATAGGTTTGCGCAGCCTCCTTAGAAGCGCCCAGTGCTACCCATCGCATCCACGCGCTCCGCACTTCCATGCGCGTGTTCCATTCCTTCGAGGCTACGCGTGCGAGTTCTGCAGCATGCTCGAGACCGAGTCGCTGCTTTTCGATTTCGAGTCGACCCGAAATCGGGATCGTCAATCCAAGCGTGCCGAAATACTCGTTCGGATTTCCAGCCGATTCGAGGACGCGCGTGAAGTCAACGCCAATCGTTGGATCTTGCCAGGTCCCCGCGTTTTCTGCACTCGCTTGCGCGATGCCTGCTGCACTGCGCGCTTGCCGGAGGTCTGCGTTGAAGACGAGCGCGAGCCCCTCTGCTTGCGCAAGGTTGATGCACTGCGCATCAACGAAAGTGGAAGCTTCCGTCGCGCCGTCCTGCGCGATGCGAAGCGCAAAGTCCGCGACGGCTTCGGAAGTTGGCGTGCGGGCGAGAAAAGCTTGCTGGTGCGTCGCAAGATCGAGCGGCTTGGAAGAATACGTTTGACAACCCGCCGCAGCAACGAGCGCGCAAGTCATCGCACACCGCGATGCAGTCAATGTATGTGTGCGCAAACGGCGCATAGTTTGGAGTTCCTTGGGGAGCGGGCGATTGCAGCCCACCGAAAATCTTCGAATCACGAACGCAACGACACAACAACTGCCTCCGGCAATTGCGAAGGCATGAGCGATAGTGTTTCGTTAGATCAGAAGACGAGTCGCGCATAACGCGATGACTGCTGCGGTACACCAACTGTCTGGTGGATGCGCAGTTGCGGCGGAGAGCCTCCGCACTTCCATTGACTGCATGCAGTCTGCGACAGATGCGTGCACCGCAAACAGCGTGCACTGCAACACGACGATGTCGCTCAGATGCGCGGTCGCAAGTTCTCGCGGCACGGAAACATGGATTCGGCAATCGCAACCATCGTGCGATGTGTGCTCACGAGAATCCGAGACCGGAACATGATCGTGCGGCGCGTCGTGCGCGTGATCCTCTGTACATCCACGCGCGTCGACACAGATCGGCGCATGCAGATCCGCGCACGGTTGTGTACGAAACTCTCCCGTTGCAAGTGCAACGCACACCGTTCGTCCCGCACCAATGCCAAACACGCCCTGCAGCAGCAGCAGCGCGACGAGGACATGGTGGAGGAATCGTGAACGCATGTGAAAGTTGCCAGCAGGTCGGGTCGGGAGTCTAAACCATGAACAGGTCGAGTGCTTCTCGGCTCGTTCCATAGTGGTCTCCATACATTTGGATGCGCTCAGCCATCAATTGGGGCACGCGATGTCGCCTTCTTCGCGCCTACGCGGCGGCGGTCTGTCTTGATGCATAATGCTGCGCATGGAGGAACCCACCACCTCGGCAAACCCCGCCACGCCGACACCGAAGCCGGCGAAGGCAAGCGTGATGAACCTGCGCGAACTCATGCTCGCGCTGCGATTCACCGCGATCGCAGTCGCGCAATCAGACGTCCCCACGATGGCGGCGAGCCTGGCCTTTCGCGCGCTCTTCGGTTTGCTCCCCGTGCTCGTGGTCGCGACTTTGGTTGCGCGCGCTGTGATGGGGAGTGGATTTGACGAACTCGTGGAGAAAGTGATCGCGGCTGTGGGCATCAATGAGTTGCATATTGGCGCGCACGAAGGCGCGACGCCGACAACCGCGATCGCGCCGTGGATTCGACAACTCATCGCGGATGCGGCGAATGTGAAGCTCTCGGGAATTGGATTCGCGGGCGCACTCATCGTGCTTTTTTCAGCGGTGTGGACGATGACCGCCATCGAGAGGGCATTCAACACGGTGACGCGCGCACCGGCGGGTCGACCGATGCTTCGTCGCGTGCTCATCTATTGGTTCGTCTTGACCGCGGGGCCTGTGCTCTTCGCGGCGATTCCGTTTTCCCTGCGAGCACTCACCGATGCAAGCGGCGGCGAGTCCTCGATGTTTGGACGCGTCGTCGGCGCACTCCTAGCAAACCTAGGAACCTTCGCGGCGCTCTGGCTGCTCATCGGATTCGCGTATGTCGCGGTGCCAAACATTCGTATCGATCGGCGGTGCGCGGCGATCGGATCATTCGTGAGCGCACTGCTCATTTCACTCGGCAAAGGCGCGCTCGCCGCTTCGCTTGCGGGCTCATTCGAAATCGCGCAACTGTACGGCTCACTCGGATTCGTGCCACTCTTCATGATGTGGGTCTATCTCATGTGGCTCGTGGTGTTGTATGGATTGCAACTCGCGGTGATTCTGCAATCCATTGGTCGAGGGGGGCGCGTTTTCGCTGCCTCGGGCGATGGTGCAGATCACTTCGAACCTGCGTCGGCGGTCGATGCGTTTGCCGTGATTTGCCGACGGTTCGCGCAAGGCAAGCGTACTCGCTGCGAAGATCTTCAAACACACTGCGGACTCGCGCCAAGGGCGGCGCAAGAGTTACTTCTCATCATGGAGAAACGAAAACTTCTCTTGCGCACAGGCGCGGATGCGTCAGGAAAATCCTTCGTTCCCGCTGCGCTGCCTTCGCACTTCACGCTTGCATCCGCGCTCGAATGTGGATTTGCACTCAGCGACGGAGGTGAGATTTGCGCCGCCAAGGACACCGTGCGTCGACTCCGCGATGCACAAGTCGCGGTGCTAGAGCAACAGCGCTTCGAGCCCTGACGCGGGTCGTGACTCACCCGCCGACGCTCAACTTCAGGTTGGGCAGTCGCCCCAGAGGCTCAGGAGCATCGCGAGATCCGCTGCGTCGATGATCGTGTCGCCGTTGAGATCGCTGGGAGCGCCGACGAGTCCCCAACTCGAAAGCAGGATCGCCAGATCGGGCGCATCGATGACGCCGTCTTCGTTGAGGTCGCCGAGGCAGTTACTTCCGCCACCACCGCCCGCGATTTCGATCACCGCAAGGTGAACATAACCTGCGCCGTTCTCGGAAAGGTCGTTCCACCTACCACTCGAGCCGTGCATTTCTGCGTAGTGCTCGACTCCGTTCCAGTTGTTGGGTTCGCCCGCGTTCCAGTTCGTGAACTTCGCGCTTGTTCCGTCGGTCCAATGGAAGGAGCCTTCGGAACCAAGGTCTGTGAACCCGATCCAGACGCGGCGATCTACACCGTTCAGATTGCCGAAGTTCGAATGCACGAATTCCTGCTCAGTCGCATCACCGATCGAAGTGAGATGTCCGCCGAGTGCGACAGCGAGAGCCTCTGCAGCATTGAAACCCAAGCCGCTCACCGCAACATATCGAGTGCCCGTCGCCTTGTCGGTGATGTCCGCTTCAAAGGCCATGGGTTGAATGGAGAACGAGCCAGACCCAAACAGCGTCGCACCATAGGAGCCAACGCGGATGAGGTAGCTCACGCCGCCTTCGCAGGCGAATCGAACTCGCGATTGCAATGCGCACGCATCGTCGTTACACGCGAGCGCAGCGCTGAGGCACGCTTCACTATAGATCGCGATCTTGCTATCCCAAGTTGCCAGCGCGCAGGTCGTGACATCGACGACGCTCGTCTCCGGCGCAGTCCACACGAACCACACATCGTTGAACACTTGCTGGTTGCCGAAGAAGTTGCAGAGCGAATCTGCGAGACCATCGGTCGTTGCGCCAACGTTTGAAACTGCGAATGTTCCGTAGCCATTCAACGCTTCGGCAGACGCGCAACTATTCGCACCTTGCGCGAGGGCGCTTGGCGTGGCGACGAAAAGTGCGAGTGCGCCGAGGGCTGAACTGAGGAATGCGCGAGTGACCTGTGTGGGCATATCGATCTCAAGAATGATTTCAAGAAAGCTGTTTGTGCGTAACCGAAGCCGCCCCAGAGATCCCGCGACCATGCATGGACACTATCAACCTATCCCAAAATAGAGGTTACACCAACAGAAGTGGACTATTACGCGAAACAAACCACCCATCAAGGAGGGTCTGTGTGAGCAGAGGATGCGCTTCGGCATGCACTACCCTTTCCTTCCACGCAGCCTCCCGCGGCTGACGGTCTTCTCATTCCGAACCCCATCGCCATTTATCGGCGCAACAGCCACACTCCACCCCGATGACTTTTTACTCGCGCGCGAGCGTCTATTCCGCGTTTTTCTCTCCGTCGAACCAGATGAAAGGATCGATCGATCGCCTCGCTCGGTTCGTGCTCGGAAGAAAACCGAAGTCTGTGATTGACCCCTGTTGCGGACCTGGTCTTTGGCTCGAGCACTTCGCACTTCAAGGCGCGCGAGTTGCGGGAAGTGATCTTCAAGACGCGGCTGTCGCATCGGCGGAAGCTCGCCTTGCGGGACTGACGGCGGTCGTCGCATCAGGAGACATGCGAGATCCGCCCGCGTTACTCGGAACTGGATTTGACCTCTGCATCAACCTCGACAACTCGATCGGGCATCTCGGTTGCCGCGCGGATGTGGTGGCACACTTTGCGGCGCTGCGTGAACGCATGTTGCCGAAGTGCGCGTACATCCTCGGTTGCGCGATTCGCGAGGCCGATGATGTCGTCCTTGCGGAGACTGTGTTTGAACGCGGACCGATCGAAGTTGCGGGTGGCGGATTTGCGGCGCTACGGACCGAGACTTTGGGCATTGATCCAATCACGCGATGCGAACGCATTCGACAATGGACGATGAGTGCGCATGTGCCAGAATGTCCGCCGCTCGTGATTGAACAATACGACCTCTTGACGTTTGGCATCGCCGAGTGGAAAGCGATGCTTGAAGAAAGCGGCGGATGGAATGTGCTGCAGTGCTGCGACGCGACGGACGAATCGCTTCCGATCAAACCGTTCACCCGCGGTGCGGGGGATATTGTGCTGTTACTCACACCGAAGGTGAAACAGCCACCGAAGCGCAAGACAAAGACAGTGGCAAAGAACGCCGCCATGAAAGCCACGACGAAAGCCACGACGAAAGCCACGACGAAAGCCACGACGAAAGCCACGACGAAGATTGGCAGGGACACGAAGTCGAAAGCGCGCGTGAACAAGAAGACGGCGAAATCGTCATCCATCCGCGCGACGCGCGCGCGTTGATCCACAATGCGTTGGACAGCGTCGCTGCTCAGTCTGACTTCGCGTAAGACTCCGGAGCAAAATAGCCTTCAGAGAACGGTTTTTCGCTCATAAGCGTGATCGTGAGTCGGCCAGGCACGCCCATCAGAAGTTCAGGTCCGCCCGATGGATTGCCGCCCGGCGGTGGACCATCTAGACGTGGTCGACCCGCGTCGCGTGGTGGAGCCCCGCCACCAAGATGGTCATCACCTAGAGGTCTATCGCCGAGAGGTCTATCACTAGGTGGTCTATCGTCTGGAATTCCACGGCGCGGAGGGCCACGAGCTGGAGGAGCATCAACTGGTCGCCTTCCCGCGAATGGTCCGCTGCGTGGTTGCGGTGGATCCCACTCAGTTTCTGCACGTAACACGCGACGCGAAGATGAATCGAGCCACAGCGTGATCACGGTCGGATCAAATCCGCGGCGCGACACGCGTTCTCCGGATGCATCCACTTCAATGTGCAACTGTGCTGCAATCTTGATCGCTTGCGTGCCGCTCGCGAGCGTCGTCATTTCTGGCGCCGCGATGTCATAGCGCGCGTCAATGGCCGCGATCAAAGTCGCGATCGAATCGACGACGAGGCTCCCCTCTGCATTCGCGACCCAACCTGGCCACTTCACCGAAGTGCCTTCTTCAATGACGCCGTTGCGATCGCGCATCCATGATCGCGATCCATCACGCCCCTTCAGCAATCGAGTTCCATCTGGGTAATCGATCAGAAGGAGCATTTGCTCCGCGCTGCGAACATCGAGCCGTCCAAACAGCGGCGGTGCTTGGTGATTGAATGGTGGCGGGTCGATTCGGAAATCAAAACTTCGATCTGATACTTGCGCTTCCATCCGCGCAGCAGCCGCGAGGAGATCGCTTGATCCTGAGGCACTTGGCCACAACACGAGCGCGACCGCGAGCGTGGCTGCTGCGGCGATTCCCGCCCAACGCAGACGCCAGAAAATGCCCACGGCACTGCGCGTGTTCGCGCGCTTGCCCTGCTGGAACGCAAGTTCAAGCGCGGCGTCCACGCGCGCGCGCCGCGATGCGTCGGTTGTCGTCAGTGCAATCGAAACCACTGCGTCGACAAACTGATCGCGCGCATCAAGATTGATTTCGTCGGATCGCCCGTTCGATGGAGATTCAGTACTCATGCGAGCAGTCCTTTCGATTCCATACATTTCGCCACCGCTGCGCGCGCGCGTTGCAATCGCTTCTTCGCGTTCTCTTCAGTCACGGCGAGAAACTCCGCAATCACGCGAAGTCCACGACTGTCCTGATACGCCAACTGGACGATCGTGCGGTGCTCTTCGGCGAGTCGGTCGACGCAGTCGCGCACGGCATCGATGCGCTCGACGTGCTCAAGATCCGCGCGAGATTCAAACGCATTCACGTGTTGCGTGATCCCGTCGAGCGTTGCTTCATCGACAAACAGTGTGCTCTGTGATCGTCGACGCTTCATCGCGCATCGCGCGGCAATTCCGCGAAGCCAAGGACCAAACGGACGCGAGCGGTCGTAATCACCAATGCGACGCCACGCAACGACAAACGCTTCCTGCATGAGATCGTCTTCCACGGAACGCTCGCGCGCGATCGCACGGATGAACGCGAGCAGCGGCCCTGAATGTTCGCGCACGAGCACTTCAAACAACGCTCGTGCAGACGGCACGTCCGCGTCTGCGGATGCAGATTCTGGAAATGGATCGGAATGCTGATCAGGAAATGTGTTCATGGAAGTTGAAACGCTCTCGTCGTTGTCTCGAACCTGCGCGTGGGGACAGCGTACTCATCAGAAGAAAGGAGGTGCCCGCTCCTGAAACCGCCTCGCCCACTCAAGCCGCGATAGAAACTCGGTCGGAACCGCTTGCAAGCGGTTCCGACCGTTGCTTCAACGAACTCGCGCTCCGCCCTTCAGCTCAATCTTGCGCCGCTGCCCAGCGCTCGAGGAAGTGCGCCTCATCGTGCGCGCTGTAATGACCGTCTCCGTCAAGGTCTCGCAAAGCCGGCGGATCGGCGTAGAACGCTTCGATGTCTAGGCCGTCGACCGTGAGGTCTGCATTCCAATCCGCCGTTGGATTTGGGGCATGCGGGAAAACAACATCCGTTGCGAGCACGGTTTGTGAACCCACGAGCACTCGCGCGCCCTCTCGATTGAGCGGCAATTCCATCCAAATGGAACGCGGAAGCGGAATGGTAAGACTCGGTGGTAGCGTTCGAAACTGAGCGCACGGATCCTTCTTTTCGTCGCCGTCCATTGGTGCCTCAGGTGGCACTCCCGCTCCGTCGAAAGTCGGAGGGGTAATTGCACCCATCATCGCGAGGCCGAGGTACTCCGAGCCATTTCGCGTGAACACGAAACTTGGTTCGTCCGCGTCAAGCCAGAGATCAACTCGTGCGCCAGCGATCTGAACTTGCATCGCACAACACGAGACGACTTGGCGCACGCCTTCGTCAATGCCTGACGGAGCGGGAAGCACGGCAAACTGCATCGACATCGGAAGTCGGGCACCACCAACATCGAATGCAACCGCGCCACTCAATCGATAGCCAGTCGACGCCGCTGATGCCGATTGGCAATCCACCGCGCCGCGTTGTCCGGAGAGTTCGAGAGCCATACTGTCGAATGGAAGGACTGGGATTGGATTGAGAACATCGCCTGATTGCGAGAGGAGGAACTTGGCGCACACTTCGAGAAAGAGTTCTGCTAGGTGAGCGACAAAGCGCTTCAAATCCTTCCAAAACTGCTCATCACGCGCGCTCTGGTCCTCTTTGCACTTGAGGAATCCAACTTCAATGAGGTGCGTCAGGCAATTGCGAATCTCTGCCTTTTCCACGAGGCAACTCGTCACCATCGCCGGTGTTTCGAGCTTACGGCAGCACGCCTGCGCGGCCTCGTATTCCTGCACAAGCTTGCGCGTTGCCTCGTCACGATACTTTTCACATTCACTGCAAGCCGACGCTGCGCTGAGAAGAAGCAACCCCGTAACAACCCACGCTCCGTTGCACCAACTGCGTTGATGCCTTCCCTGACGATTGGCATACCAATTCATAAGACCATGAACCCCTTTCCGTGGCTCTGCGTTTTCGCGCAGAAGCATTGCGATGGAAGTGTGACGCCGATTACTTCGGCTACCGAATCACGCCTCGCATCTATTGTGTGCAGGTGAGTGAGCGACTTTCGAAAACACTCCCAAAATTCTCCTCAGAATTTCACGCCGCCATCTCGACCCAAGATTCACTACATTTCCCCTCCATGCATCGCGCCCTTCCAATCTTCGTGCACCGCCTTCTCACTCTCATCGGCAGCGGACTCTGCGCACTGCACTGCGTTGGCTGCGCCGCGCACACGCCTTCGACGCACGTCATGTTTGCGTTCGATCGCACGGGCAGTTTCGCGGGCGTTGGTGTTCCTGGATGGAATGGTGCGCAACTCGCGATGACGCAAGATGCCGCAGATGGCTCTCCGACGATCGACGCGACATTCGTCGATACAAAGAGTAACCCTGCGAGCGCGCGTGAAGCGGGAAGCGCCGCACGCCGCGCGAAGACGCAAGCAATCGCGGGGTTTGCCGACAATGATCAATTCCTCGCAATGGCACGCACGCTCGGCGGCTCGGGCATCGCGATGCTCAGCGCTGGCGCGACGGATCCGCGCATCCCTGAAACGATCCATACTCCGATTTTTATGGCGTGCTTCACAGACAATGTGCAAGCAGCGGCGATGATTCAGTTCGGCATGCAGAAGTTCGGCCCTCGATGCACATTGATCTTCGATTCCGAATCCGACTACACACTTGGACTCGCGACGTACGCACAAGATTCGATCGTCGCGCGCGGCGGCGTGCTCGTCACGCAGCTCGCGTATTCCGACTCTATTGGCTATGCGAACGCAGTCCGCACTGCTGCATCTCGCGCCAACGAAACGGATTTCATCTTGCTCGCCGCACTTCCTGATCGGTGCGGATGGCGGGTGCGCGCGCTGCGCGATGCGGGGGTTTCACTTCCGATTCTTGGAGGCGATTCATTTGATTCTCCGGAGATTCTTTCTGCGGACGCACCGATCGACAATGTGTACTACGCATCGCACGCGTGGTTTGGTCGAGGCTGCACTCCGCGCGCTGAAGCATTCGCAACCGCTTACATGAAACAGTTTGGCGTCGCACCGACAAGCTTTGCGGGACTTGGATTTGACGCGGCGGGACTCTTGATCGATGCCGCTGCGCGCGCGAATGGCAAGTCGCTCAGCGACGCGCTCGCACGCACGACGCATTATGAAGGAGTGACGGGCGCGATCTCCTTCGAGAATGGCCCGCTTCCCGTGAAACAAGTGTGGATCGTTGGAGTGCAGTCGGGAAGGACATCGCTCATCGACACCTTCACTCCTACAGTCGCGCAACGACGATGAGCACAGATATGACGACGACGAGCGACGCACATTTGTTTTCACCGCACGCACTCGGTGCACTCACGCTGCCGCATCGCATCGCGCTCGCCCCGCTCACGCGCTGCCGCACGGGCGTCGATCGCGTGCCGAGTGCGCTGCATGCGCTTTACTATGCGCAACGCGCGTCCGCGGCGATCATCATCACCGAAGCCACGCAAATCTCGCCTATGGGTGTTGGCTACGCGGGAACTCCAGGGCTCCATAGCGACGCGCACGTCGAAGGCTGGAAACTTGTCACCGACGCGGTGCATGCGTCTGGCGGTCGGGTGTTCATTCAACTGTGGCATGTTGGACGCGTCTCGCATCCAGATTGGCTTGATGGACGCACACCTGTGTCGAGTTCAGCAGTCACGGCAAATGGGAAACTTCGCATTCGCGATGGATCACTCGTTCCATTTGTTGCACCACGCGCACTCACGACAGAGGAGATTGCGAGCATCGTGCAGGAGTACGCGATCGCTGCACGCAATGCGATGCTCGCGGGCGCGGATGGTGTCGAGATTCACGCGGCGAACGGCTACCTCATTGATCAATTCTTGCGCGATGGTATGAACCAACGCACGGACGCATACGGCGGAACGATCGAGCGTCGGATGCGCTTTCTTCGCGAAGTGACCGAAGCTGTCGTGCGTGCATGTGGATGCTCGCGCGTGGGCGTTCGCTTGTCACCAACGAATCGTTTCAATGATGTTTGTGACAGCAATCCACACGAGCTCTTCCCCGCTGTCGCTTCGATGCTCAATCAGTTTCATCTCGCGTACCTGCATGTCCTCGAAGGTGTCGAAGGATCGCCGAGCGCGCCCGCGAGTGGATGCGCACGGGTTGCGCCCCTGCTTCGCGAGGCTTTCCACGGAACGATGATGATCAATGGCGGTTACGACGCGATCACTGGCGATGCTGCCATCCGCAGCGGACTCTCGGATCTTGTTGCGTATGGTGTTCCGTTCATTGCGAATCCTGATCTCCCGCTGCGCTATCGCCTTGGCGCGCCCATCACGCCTCCGCAACAAGCGACGTGGTATGGGAGTGGCGCGACGGGTTACACGGATTACGCGCCGATGCAGCACGCAGGGGACTAAATCGTCCGCGCGACTACTTCCGACAACTCGCTCGACCACACCGTCCATCGCAGGGCTCAATGTGCGCAGTCGCGGTTCCGTCACCGACCGCTTGCAGCGCTTCGCGCTCGACCATGGATGCAATCTCGTGCCCCTGTGAAACGGTGAGTTTCGAAGGCACGCGTAAGTGCATGTCGATCCAGTGCGCGCGCCCATCATGGCGATGTCGAAGTGAATCGAAGGAGCAGATCACCGCATCCTCGCCCTGCGCATGGCGCTCAAGCACCGCTCGCAACTTTGCGTGATCCCCTTCATCCTGACGCTCGAGCAGCGACGAGAGCGACTCGCGAATGAGTCGGCCGCCGACGATCACAAGGATCGTCGCAAGCAAGACAGCGGTCGCTGTATCGATCCACAGCAATCCAGTCCACTGCACGAGCAGCAGCGCGCCGACAACACCCATCGTTGTCAGGAGATCTGCGAGGAGATGCCGACCATCGCCGACAAGTGCGGCAGATCCAGAGTGTCGTCCCCACCACAGCAGCGCGCCACCCGTGACTCCGTTGAGCACCGCGCTTGCGACAACAAGCCAGAGTCCGATGTCGAGGCGTTCGAGTGGAGGGCGCGCGCGCGCCATGCCTTCGAGCGCGTGAATCAGCACGACAACACCAGCGAAGGCGATCATCACACCTTCAAGTGCAGCGCTCGCGAACTCCGCTTTGCCGTGGCCGTAAGGATGCTCCTTGTCGGGCGGCCGCTGCGCGTACAGAATCGCCGCGAGTGCGACGACGCTCGCAACGATGTTCACCGTGGATTCGAGCGCGTCGGAAAAAATCGCCTCCGATCCAGTCAACATCCACCCCGCGCCTTTGAGGCCAAATCCCACAAGCCCCACAGCGACAGCAATGCTTGCCGCGATCGTGTCGCCGCGCTTGCCCGTGGTTGTGGACCATTTCGTCGTCACGAGGAAAGATTAGCGCAAAGAACAATTGCGCCCAGCGAGGCGCGCGAAAGCAGAGCGAGGTGCTTGAAGTCAATGCGAGGTGCTTGAAGTCAATGCGAGGCGCTTGAAATCACTGCGAAGCGCGCGCAATCAAAAATGAAACGACGGGAGAGCCGACAGCCTGAGGCCTCGGCTCTCCCTATCGATCACCGCTGCATGAACCCGCGGGTCAGTCCGCCAAGTCCGTCGGTCCTTCTTTCCACACCTGGTACATCCTGCGAATCTCTTCCTGCATTGAGGATGACCACAAGAGCGGAATCGGATTTTGCGCGATGTAGGCCATCACGAATTGCTCCTGCGCTGTCGCCTCGTCTTTCGTCATCAGCCAGGAGATGAAGACCTTGAGGTCTTTCGGCACCCACATACCTTCAGCGGAGGCGCGCCCTGCAATGACGAGCGAGAGGAGGCACGCAGCAAGCATGGTGAGCATGACACCCGTGCGGCGCGGGGTTGCGCGCGCCGAGCTCAAGTGCTTTTCAATACTTCGATTGTTCATGAGGAAACCATTTCTCTCAATTGAGTAGTTATTGATGAATCGAACTCTGCATCTAAAACATATCGTCGAAAACTTCTTCTTGCGACAGACGACTTTCAGTCGCTCGAACATTCCGACAATGCACCCGCACGCTCAAGAATCGCCCAACCCGTTGGACGGAAGTGCGGGAATCGACCCATCGCGCCTGCGAGGACGCGAATATCTTCCGCGTCCAGTGTCCAAGGTTGCGAGCTGATGCCTTCGGGAGTCGGTCGCTCGGAACGGAAGTGTTCCATAGTGAACGCACGCTCACGCATCGCCCAGTTGTCGAGGCGCTCAGCAATCTCCGCAGCCTTGTTGGTGCAGATCGCGAGCTCTTGTTGGAACTTCATCGACTGCGCGGACCGCAACGCAATGTTGCAACCAAAGATCGACCACCAACCCCAACTCTCCAAGAGCTCACCCCTAGGGAAGTTGTCAACATCGACGACTTGATCGAGAGCACTCACGATTTCAGCAATTGCCACATCCTCTTCGACCTGGCCTGACGCCACATCGAGTTCGAGGATTGCTCCACGACATGTATTTGCGAGCGCCTTATAGTGCGAATCATCAAACTCGAGCGCAAGTGCTTCGTACTCGTGCTGCGCTTTGCGAAGATCGGTGCTCGCCGCATCAACGGTGTGTTCAAACGGTTCGTCCGCGTTCCAGAGCAATCTCCGCTGCGCATTTCCACGAACGCTCCAGGCGAATGCTCGCGCAACACGCTCCAGACGACCCATCGGAGCGAAGTGCGCGAATCGATCCAGGATGTCGCTCGCGATCGCACGCGCTTCGTGCAGATTCCACAGCGAGTAACGCACGTTTGCCAGATTCACCAAGAGCATGAGCCGAAGATCACGCGGGAGAGAAGGCTCAGCAAGCCCCTCTTGCACGCACTCGAGCATGCGGACATACCACCCCAATCCGTCGTATCCGCCCGCCATCCGATTCGCTGCGATCGCTCGCTCCGTCGAACTTCGCGCACACTGTCGCATCATCGCTGCGTGCGTCACAAGTTGTCGATACTCGCCCGCGCGATGCAGCGCGCGCGCTTCTTTATCAAGTTCCGCGAATGACCGCGTTCCAACTTCACCCACCGACTCTTCCGCTTGCCAAACGCTTTCCGCCACATCGCCGATGCCCCAATCGAGCGCATCCGCCAAGCGAACCAGAAGATCAAGCTTCGGGTTCCCGCTCTCCGGCGTCACTTTGCCTGACTCGCGCCCGAGCGCTTCAAAAGTTTCTGACTTGTTCCAACCTCGATACACGCGTGCGAGATCAACGAACCGGTCGATTCGTTGCTTCCGTCGAATCACACTGGCCATCTGTACACTCCGAGCCGGCGTTTCTGATACGCCGAATCAGGCACTTGCCCCGTGCCGTTTACACTTTTACCCCACTTCAAAGCCGAAGCAAATGAATGCTTCCTTTTTTCGGTAAGGAAAATTCAGATAATTTTTCCATTCCGCAATCGCGCACATCTCAAGCATTGACGAGGGACGCATCGCGCAAAAACCGCGCAACATCGCTGCTGTCGCCATCGTGCGAGACCGCAGCGACGTAGCCATCGGGTCGAACCAAGAGTGCCCCCGCACCGCCGCCGAGCGCTGCGACGGCTCCACCCGATCGATCATGCAGCATCGACATCCCGCCCGATCCCTGCGCGGTGCTCGACAGCAACTGCGATTGCGTCTGGCTGCGTAATCGTTCGGGCAATGCGGTCATCATGCTCTGAATAGAGGAGAACGCGCCGCCAACATGTTGCGCATCCTCCCAACCAAGCGCAAGAAATCGCTTGTACGTCAACAACGATTGCAGTGGACAATGCACGCCGGTCTCATCCACGGCGACGAGGTTTGGAAATCGCGCTCCCGCTCGCAGTTTTCCTGCCCGCGCAGCAGCCTTCGCGAGTGGTCCGCGCGAGTAACTGAGCGAAAGTTGCGAGACGCTGTCGCGCAGTCGCGCACGCACTCCTCGGCTTTGCAGCACGAAAGGCACAACCCAATTCCGCAATCGAGCAAGCACGCGCGGCTTTCCTAACGCAAGTCTGAGCGCAACAGCGGTCGAGCGAACGATGCGCTCGACTGCGCGACGACGTTCCGCGTCATACGTATCAAGAAGTTCGTCACGCGCGCTACCGCGGCGCACGAGGTCGAGTTTCCACGCGAGATTCATCGCGTCTTCGATGCCCGCATTCATGCCTTGTCCGCCAACCGGACTATGCACGTGCGCAGCATCTCCTGCGAGAAAAATGCGCCCTTCGCGAAAGCATGACGCGACGCGTTCTTGCACGTAAAACTCCGAGAGCCACTCTGCACTTGTAGGCAGCGGACCATCCGGCATGACGCCGTGGGCGCGGCGCGCGAGAATTTCCATCACCTCATCCAAGGAAACTGCGCGCGTGTTGTTTCCCGTGACGGTTCCGGTACTCGCGAAGACGCGCCAGATGCCAGCGCGCACGGGAATGAACGCCACCACTCCTTCGGCGTGCCAAATCACGCGCAGCACTCCTTGTTGCGGCGCGCCACCGAAATCAAGTTTCAGATCCGCGAGCACGAATCGTTCCTGCAATCCCTCGCCTTGAAACTCCACGTGCATTCCGTGTCGAATAGTGCTGTGCGCACCGTCGCAACCCACCGTGTACGCGGCGCGAACAAGTTGATCGCCATGCGCGCCCGCGATCACGCACTCCGTTGCATCGCCGCGATCAAACGCGCTCTTCAAAGTGCGACCACGCTGAATCTCAATGCCGCGCGCCGCACACGCGTCGAGCAGCATGCGCTCCGTCTCCGTCTGTGGCATGCACACGCCCATCCCATGTTGGCTTGGCGCGTCATCAAATGAAAGTTCAGAAAGTTCACGCGCGCTGCTTCCATCATGCGCGTAGAGACGAGCGCCAGAAACTGCGACCGCGCCCTGCGTTGCTGCAGGCACATCGAGTCCGAGTGCTTCGAAGTGTTCCCACGTCCTCGACCAAATCGCCAACGCGCGCGAAGTTGTCGCAGGCTCCGTGTTCGATTCAAACACAATGGCGCGCGTACCACGCGACTCGAGGGCGAGCGCAAGGCTGAGTCCAACTGGACCCGCGCCCGCGATGATCACATCTGTTTCAAGAGCATCCATGCTGAAGCGCATACTACTTCGCGCCGCGCGCAACGTTCGTCGCATCAATGCGCATAGCATGGCGCCACGATGAGCACTGCCGCGAACTCCTACTACTGCCCGATGTGCCCAGGGCAAGAGCGACCGACAGCGGGAGATTGCGGAGTTTGCGGCATGGCGCTCGTGCAGGCGTTTCGCCTTGGTGCGGAGGATCATTCGAGGGAAGAGACGCGCGTTGCGCGGCGGCGATGCTTGATCAGCGCACTCCTGTCCGCGCCCGTACTCGCCCTCGCGATGACTGCGGATCTCGCACCGACGCTCGAGATTCGCGAATCCTTCGGCGCGTGGTGGAGCGTGAGCCTCGGCATTCCTGCGTGCATCGTTGCGTTTGTTCCCGCGCGCATTCTGCTCCTTCGCGGCGCGCGCAGTGTGCTCGCGCGACGGTTGAACATGTTCACGCTGCTTTCGCTCGGCATTCTTGCGAGCCTCGCGGTGAGCGCATGGTCCACTCTCCTTCCCTCCACCGTCCCTCACGCACTCTTCCATCACGGACACCCGCCGCTCTACTTTGAAGCTGCCGCAGTCATTGCGACACTCGCGCTCTTTGGACAATGGCTTGAAGCGCGCTCGACACGCGCGACGGGCGACGCGTTGCGTTGCGTGCTTGCACTCGCGCCCAACATGGTCAGCGTCCTCGACGCGCAACAAAGAGAAACGCAGGTCGCGCTGCAAGATGTCACCGCTGGCATGCAGTTTCGTGTGCGCCCCGGCGATCGCATCGCGCTCGATGGTGTTGTGCAAAGTGGCGAAAGTTCGGTGGATGAATCGCTGCTCACCGGGGAACCGCTGCCGAAACGGCGCGCACAGGGCGATGCGGTCATCGGAGGTGCGCTGAACATTGAAGGCACGCTTGTGGTCACTGCGAGTGCGAGCGGAAACGATGGATTTCTTGCGGGCATTGCGAAATGTGTGATGACGGCGCAGAACTCGAAGACTCCCGCACAAGATCTCGCGGATTCGATCAGTGCGATCTTCGTGCCTGTCGTGCTGTTGATCGCGTGCGCTGCGGCGGGCGCGTGGCTGATGCTTGGCAGCACGGATGCCGCAGCGAACGCGCTCTCCGCGTTCATTGCAGTTGTCGTCGTTGCGTGTCCGTGCGCGCTCGGTCTTGCGACTCCGATGGCGGTGACCGTCGCTGCAGGTCGCGCTGCTCGCGAAGGCATTCTGTTTCGTGACGTGAGCGTGATGGAGCGACTGACGCGCGCGGATCTCTTCGTCTTTGACAAGACAGGCACGCTGAGCGACGGTCGTCCAAGCATCGCGACTGTTGAAGTGCGTCCCTCCATGGATGAACACGAAGTCCTGATGCTCGCGGCAAGCGCAGAAGTCGGCAGCGCGCATCCTGCGGCGAAGTCGCTTGTTTCCTACGCGAAAGCGCGTGGCATCGAGTGCTCGCCGGCGATGGACTTCGAAAGTGTGGCTGGTCGTGGCGTTCGCGCGATCGTCGATGGAAAGCGCGTCGTCGTCGGAAGTCGAGCGCTCGCGCAGAGTGCGACAAACGACGCGCTCCCTGAAGGCGAAGGGACGCGAGTGTTTGTCGTCATCGATGGAGTATTCGCGGCGACGCTTCGCTTGCAAGACGCGCCCGCCGAGCACGCGAAGCACGTCATTGATTCGCTGCGCGCGTCCGGAGTGCAGACGGTGCTCGCGACTGGCGACAACGCAAGTGGTGGCGCGGAGTTCCTTCGTGCTGCCGGCATTCCAGCCTCGTCCATGGAAGTTCGCGCGAACCTGCTTCCGCAAGAAAAATCCGCGCTCATCGCGGCACTCCGTCGCGACGGACGCGTCGTTGCATTCATCGGCGATGGCGTGAATGACACCGCCGCGTTGCTCACCGCCGATGTTGGCATCGCCGTGCAAGGCGCTTCGGATGCGGCGTCCGCTGCCTCATCGATTCAACTGCTCCGTCGAGATGTGACGCTCGTCTTGCGCGCGCGAAGCATCGCGCAGACGTTGTCGAAAACTATTCGACAGAATCTCGCGCTTGCATTTGGCTACAACCTCATTGCGATTCCGATCGCAGCAGGCGCGCTCTATCCTCTCATCCATCGCATGACCGATCCGATGATCGCCGCGCTCGCGATGAGCGTGAGTTCATTCCTCGTCATCGCGAATAGTTTGCGTCAATCGCGTTCTCACCACTGACCGCGGACAAGTGCGCGAGGTGCACGCAACACGGCATCGCCCGTCGTGCGGACTTGCACGGACGCGATCTCTACTCCGACGGGAATGGAAAATTCAAGCGCGAGATCCGATGCGACTGCTCGCCCTTGCCCGCTCGTCCAGACGACGAACAACTCGCCCACTGCCTTCGCAACCTCTCCTTCGCACTTCGAGAGATCCGCTTCAAACGCGACGATTTCTTTGCCTTCACGCGTGCACAAATGCAGCGTGCACGCGCCTGTTGCGTCGATCGCAAATCCCTCTGCGTCCTTCGGCAAGGTGATCGTTTGCACGTTCTCGACTTGGACGCAAGCGGATTCCGGGAGCGCGCGATACGTGTGCCAACCGCGCAACTCGATGCGTGGATTGCGCCACGCAACTTCGCACTTGGGTCCAGAGTGCACCTGAAACGCGAGCACGCCACTGAGCGTCTTACATTCGAGCCACTGCGCACACGGCACATCATTGATGGATGTGCGAATGACTGGACCTTCACACTCGATGCGGAACGCATTCCAGCCATCGACCTTGAACGCGGCTTGCGCTTCGGGCTTGTCCTTCAACGACGCAAGCCAGCCCTTGCCGCCTTCGTCATAGATTCCGCCCGACCACTTGCGATCGCTCGGATCGATTTCCACTTGCAGCCCTCGCACCGCGTTGTCCTCGATACGACTTCGAATCTGAATGCCTGAGTTCATCTCCGCACCGATCTTCACATCGACGACGAGGACAAAGTTGCGCACAGCAAATGGACTGACGAGAAATCCGTTGCGCTCAATCGGACCCTTGCCGATCAATGTTGATTGATCGGCGTTGATTGTCTCGAACGAAAAATTCGCCGCCCCCCCCACAACTTTCCACGACGCGAACGGATGCGCTTCAAACAGTGGCTCGAAATCGCGCGGCGCGGCAAATCCGCCGAGCAATAAGCAACCTGTAAAAGCCGCGAGAAGAGTGCAACGCGCGAGAGAAGTTCGATGCATGCGACCAGTGGATCCCTTCGAAAGCGTCCCGTCAATCACGAGGCCGCAAGAGTCCTTCGCGCGCCGCTTGTGCGTCGAGCGCCATCGTCATCACGACGAGAAACAAAGGCAACGTTCCAAGAATCAAACCAATCATGACAAACGCCGGCCAACTCGAAAGCGTTGTGTCGATCCCGACTGCAACGCGCGCCGTGCCTTCGACGATCCAAAGGAAAAGCAACGAAACGAGTGCAGCCACCCACATGAGAAACACGCGCACCGGGGCAACGATGACGAGGCGACCCGCGGGCGAGAGCGCAAGGAAGAGTTGCTTGCGAGGCACGTTGATCAAGGACGGGCTCGTCCGCGTCATCGAAGCGATCATCCAACCGATGCCTAAGAGGAGCGCGGACATTCCTAACGACAGCGCGGGCAAGCCGAACCAAGAGAGCACGGACTTCTGCGCCCAACCATCAGGTTCGCCCGCGAAGTTGAAGTGCATCGGGAATCGCTGCGGAATCGAAGACCACCACGCAAACGCGCGCCACCAAAGCACAGCTTGCGCGATCGCCATCAACACCAAGATGCAGAGCGTGAGCCAGCGCATCCACGGCGCATGAAATGACATTCCTCGCATGAACATGCGCGCAGTGTACGACGCGAGTACGTTCTCAATCGGAGAGCTGCACGCCAAGTTGCGAGCAATCTTCGCGCAACATCAGGAGTGACATGTGGGCTCGGACATGCACTTCGCCAGCCGTGCGCACCGCATCGGGGCCGATGCCGCAATACAAATCCAATCGACGCGCTCCGCGAATCGCACCGCCCGCGTCTTGCATGCAACGCAGCGAGAATCCTGGCGTCCTTGCTTCGCCATCGAGCGCCGTGAGAAGCAAGAGTGCGCCGAATGGAAAGTACGCAGGATCTGCCGCGCAAGAGAGTCCTGCGGTCAATGTTCCACTCGGCAGTGCGGGAGGAAAATCGCTTGCTTCGCAGACTTCAAAGGACACAAAGCGTGGATTCAAGAACGCGGCTGCTTCTGCGATGCCTGGGTGTTGGATCGCCGCCTCGCGCACACGCTCGAGCGTGATCGTGCTCCCATCAAGCGCGCCAAGCTCTGCCATCGCGCGACCGATGCCTTTCCACGCGAAGCCATTTGTCGCGACACGGCTGATCAACTTCGAAGTGCCGTCGGTCATCCGAAGCAACGCCGTTCCATTCGTTTCGACGAGCGCCCAAGCAAACGCGTCTTCCATCCACGCGATCGCGAGCGATGGAACGCGCGGGTCCTGAAGCGCCTCGCTGCGTTCGAGTTTCAGCAAATCAGGCGCGCGTTCGCGAAGATCACCCAGCAGAGGGAACCGAAAGCTCGCGTCATGCGCGCGCGATGCGACTGCTTCAATCGTCGCGTAACCAGTGCATTGCGTCGTTGCGTCTTCCGTGCGAACGCACACGAATGCTCGCTCGAGTTGCGCACAGAAGTCCGCTTCGCTGCGTGAGGATTTCAAGAGTTCGAAGAGTGCAACGCGCGCACGCTGCGAGAGGCGAGCAAGTGATGTCGCGGGCTCACGGTTTGGCGCAACATGTTCGAGCGCTGCTGCAACTTCAATGCGAGAGAGAAAAAGGTCCTTCGCAACATCGCGCGAGACGCTTATCGCGCAAGCCCACTGCAGCTCCTCTCGTCCGGAACTCGGCGGAAACAAGCTTGTATCAGGGCTGTCGGAGCGCGGCGGCGTGCGCGACGAATCCGTCACGCACGCCACCACTCCACTCATACAACAACCCATCAGCGCGCCGCGGAGCAGATTGCACGCGCGACGGTGCATGTCTGTTAGACAGACTTGTAAACACCGCGATCAACTTGCGCGACAGACCTCGCAGTCACGAGTCGGCGGATCGTCGAACTGACTTGGACGAGAAAACTCTTGCTCGCGTCGCGTCCCATCGACTTCGAAAGATTGTTCACAAGGTCACGCAAGCGAACAGATCCGTTCGCATCGCCGACGGCCTTGATGATGCGATCGCCAAGTGTCGGGCCGCCGTCTTTACCGGGACGACCACGCTTGCTTGTGCCAGACTTTGTTGCCTTCGCCGAAGACTTCGCAGACTTCGCAGACTTCGCAGACTTCGCAGGCTTCGCAGACTTTGAAGCCTTCGCTGACTTCGCAGGTGCAGCAGCGGTTGGCGCAACGGCTACCGTCGAACCGAGTGCCTTGAGTTCCAACTCTACAGAAGCAAGTTGCTTGCGAAGATCGTTGGCTTTGCGGGAGAGCGCGGGGATCGCGTTCTTGCGGCGTTCAATCTCTGCGGTGAGCTGAGCGAGGCTTGCTCCTCCGAGTGTGCGGCGGGCGGGGCGCGACTTCTTCCCGGACTTGGGGGCGGTTGCGGTCTTCGTGGACGACTTGCTGCGACGTGGCATGTGTTAGATCCTGAGAGATGAGTCTTGAGAAATTTGCCGTGTGCCTTGCAACGAACGATTCGATGGAAGGTCGGCAATCTCAGACGCTGTCATGGGAGTACTAACATAACAAATCCACGGCGCCCTTGCATAGGTGCTCCTCCTGCGGCAGACTGCCTACATGCCGCAGGATGAAACTCGCCGTACGGATGCTTGCGTCACACTTCCGCGCCGCGCGTTTCTCGCAGCGATGCCGCTCGCAGTCGCGGCGCTCCCGGCATTCTCCACTCGGAGCTTCGCGGTCCAGGAAACCCCGCTTCCTGCACGCAAAGCGCGCATCGCGCTGATTGGTTGCGCTGGTCGGGGAGGCGACAACCTTGGAGACCTACTCGGCTCGGGTGCGGAAATCGTCGCGCTCTGTGACGTTTCCAAGGGCGCACTCGCTGCGGCGGCCGCGCGCGGCGTTCAAGCGCCCACCTTCTCAGACTTTCGTGCATTGATTCGACGGCGCAATGAGCTGCAACTCGACGGAGTGCTCGTCTCCACGCCTGATCACACGCACGCATTCGCGACCGCGATGTGTTTACGCGCCAAACTCCCTGTCTATTGCGAGAAGCCGCTCACGCACACGGTTGCCGAAGTGCGACGTTTGCGAGAACTCGCGCGGATTGCGCAGGTTCCCACGCAAATGGGCACGCAGATTCACGCGGAGAACAATTACCGCCGCGTCGTTGAACTCATCCGAGGCGGCGCGATTGGCCGCATCACCAGCTGTGATTGCTGGGTTGGAAAAAGTTGGTGCTGCGGCACGGAAACTCCCGTCGCACCACCGCCAGCGGATCTTGATTGGGATCTCTGGCAAGGACCGATTCCTCACGCGCCCTATGTTGCGGAACTCACCCCTGCGAATTGGCGCAAGTATTGGAAGTACGGCACGGGCACCCTTGGCGATATGGGCTGCCACATCATCGATCTCCCCTTCTGGGCGCTTGGACTTGATGCGGCGAACCTTGGCAACGTTGAACTCTTCACGGAAGGCTCACCTATCGACACGGTTGGATGCCCTTCGTGGCTCGAAGTTTCTTGGGCCATTCCACAGGCGAATCAAGACCCGCTTATCGTGCGCTGGTTTGATGGCGGACGCATTTCACCGACCGCGCAGGAGCTTGGCGGCAAGGACAAACAGGACTATCACGGCCGTTTCAACGTCCTTTTCCAGGGCACGGATGGTTTCCTTCTCGCCAACTACGGTGAGTATCTCATTCTTCCACCGGCCCTCGTTGCGTCGCGACCTGCTCCCTCGACAGTCGGCAGCATCGCCAACTCTGTCGGACATCATCGCGAGTGGCTCAACGCAATCGTTTCGACGGACTCCACACGGGCGCAGCAACCACTCTGCCACTTCGAAAAGAGCACATTGCTGACGGAATTCGTGCTCGCAGGAACGCTCGCCTATCGCGCGGGCGGTCGGCTGAGTTACGACTTCCGAACAGGTGAAGCGGCTGGAGCCGCGAACGCGAATGCACTCTGCACCGAAGCGATGCGCGAAGGTTGGTCGCTCTCCGACAAAGACCTCGACGCCGCACTCTAGATTTCGCGCCACACTGACCGATAGAGGCAACACTCGAATCCGCCGCGTCCGCGCGCGAATTCGCGTGCGCCCCGACGTTTTTCGGGATTTGCAAGGACGCATCTACCGTGAAGACTCGAACCCACCGCTCCCTCCTCGTCACCCTCGCACTCATCACTGTCGCGCCGATCGGTTGCAGCACCACGATGGGCGGGCGCATGGGCGAAAGCGTCACGACGCTCGAATCCTTCCGAGCATCCAAGAGCATTCCGCCGGAAGTCCTCGAAGGCGCCAAGGCAGTTGCGGTGCTTCGCCGCTCCGATGGTTCCTTCATCATCGGTGGAGGCGCCGCGCAAGGCGTCTTCCTCGTTCGAAATCGCACAGGCTGGAGCAGCCCTGTCTCGATTGAGAGTTGGTCTGTGTCGTTAGGTTTGCAGGCGGGCGGCACGAGCACGGAGATCGTCATGGTCTTCAACAGCGCGGATGAAATCACGAGCTTCTTGCAGAGCGGCACCTACATGATGGGTGGCGCCGCCGCTGCGTTTGGGAAGTCCAACGCGTCTGCCTCAAGTTCGGGCGGGCCTGTCCCAACTGTGGCTGTGTTTGCGAAGGTGGATGGCGTGTACGTCGGCGCGAGTCTTGATGGAACGAGCTTCCGCGTAGATGAGAAGCAGAACGCGCAGATCTACGGCAGCACGACCACCACGCAAGACATCATCGATGGCAAGGTTCCACCCCCAGCAGGTGCGACGGTGCTTTGGCAAGCGCTCGAAGGCTAACACTCAGCGCGCACGCTTCGTCGCCTGCATGCGGTACGACTTCTCGCAGTAGTCCGCGACCATGCGATGCGATGAGAAGACTGGACTCACGGTTGCTGCACTCGCTAGTGCGCGATCGATCCACTGCATCGGAAGTCCATTGCGATCGCGCGTGAAGAATTCCTTTACGACGGATTTCTCAAGCACCTTGTACAAACTCTCCGCGTCGGCGCGATCGCGCGCCTCGCGTGGCAGTTCGCGCTCATCGCCGATCGCCCAACCGTTGTCGCCATCAAACGCTTCAGGCCACCATCCATCGAGGATCGAGCAATTGATGCCGCCATGGAGCGGCACCTTCATGCCACTCGTGCCACTCGCCTCATGCGGACGCAGCGGCGTGTTGAGCCAGACATCACATCCCGCGACCAGCGCGCGTCCGACTTCCATGTCGTACTCTTCGAGCAGCACGATTTTGCCTTGAAACAAGGGATTTTCGGCCAGTTGGTAAATCTGCTGCGCGAGCTCCTGACCGCCCGTGTCGCGTGGGTGCGCCTTGCCCGCGTAGAGAAACTGCACGGGGCGTTTCTCGTTGGACAGGAGTTTCGCGAGTCGTTCGAGATCATGCAGCAGCAGCGGCGCGCGCTTGTACGTCGCAAACCGTCGCGCGAAACCAATCGTGAGCGCATCACTCCGAAGCATCGACTGCGCCGCATCCATCGCAGCAGCACTCGCACCCCGACGCGCCGCCGCGCGCGCAAGTCGCACTCTCGCGAAGGCAACGAGTTGCGCGCGCAGTGCACATCGCATCGACCAGAACGCCGCGCGATCCACATCGAGTGCTTTCTTCCAGCCCGCCGCATTTGGCTCAGGCGCAAGTGGATCGAACCCCGCTTGCGTGCGCCAGAAATCGCGCGCGAGTGGATGCATCCATGTTGGAAGATGCACGCCATTGGTGATCGAAGAAATCGGCACGGACGCTGCACTCTTCACGCCATACGCGCCCGTCCACATCGCGCGCGAAACTTCGCCGTGCAGTTTCGCCACACCATTCACCTTTGAAGCCAACCGCAAGCAAACGACCGTCATGCACAGTGGCTCCGCTTCATCCTTCGGACGCTCGCGACCAAGCGCGGCAAGATCCGCGCGACTGCACTGCGCGCGTTCGAGCGTTGGTCGCAAGTACGACCAGACTTCATCGACGGTGTAACGATCATGTCCCGCAGGCACAGGTGTGTGCGTCGTGAACGCTGTCGATGCGCGCACGCTGCTCATCGCTTGTTCTTTCGTCGCGCCGCGTTCCACCAGGTGCGCGCAACGCTCGATCGCTGCGAATGCCGCGTGACCTTCGTTGAGGTGATACACCGTCGGCGATGCATCAACGATGCGCAACGCCATCGAACCACCAACCCCAAGCAACACCTGTTGTCGCAAGCGAAGTTGCGGCTCGCCCTTGTAGAGTCCTTCCGTGAGCAGACGATCTTCAGGCTTGTTTTCCGCGAGATCCGCGTCAAGCAGGAAGAGGCTCACGCGACCAACGGCCACCTTCCAAATGCGCGCATAGACGAGGGAACTACCGATCGGGCATGCAACCCGATGACCTGTGTCGACGATCGGCATCGTCTCGCGACGAATGCGCGGATAGAGCACGCGCGTCGTTCCATCTTGCGCAAACTGCTGCTGGTAGTAACCGTGTTCGTACAGCAAACCCACGGCAGTCAACGGAACACCGAGATCGCTCGCGCTCTTGAGATGATCGCCCGCGAGCACGCCGAGTCCGCCCGAGTACTGCTGCATCGACTCATGGATCGCGTACTCCGAACAGAAGTACGCAACGCGAAGATCTTGCGGCAACTTTGCCTGACGCCGATACCACGGGGTCGCGTTCAAAGACTGCGCGCGATGGATAAGCGCATCGGCAAGTGCAAGTCGGAAACCAGGTTCCTCGCACGCTGCGGCAAGCGTTGACTTTTGCACGCGCTCGAGAAGTTCAAGTGGCGAGTGCTTCGTCGCATCCCACAGCACGGGATCAATCGCCGCAAATGCTCGACTCGCAGTGGCGTTCCATGTCCACCACACATTCATTGCAAGGTCCCGCAGTTGCTCACGCGCGCGCGCAGGCGAAAGCGGCGCGGGGACGACGATGCGTGCGCGCGATCGGGTTTTTTCGAGTGTGCTTGTCTTGCGCGAAGAAGATGCGGTAGAAGTGCGTGCCATAGGAGTGCAATCGAATCGCGAATGGTACGGGCTGTCGGATCCGCGTTCGTTCCGCGTTGGTACTGCATCAGCCATCGACGAGGCGACCTGTTGCTTCAAGCTGCGCTGCGCAGTGCTTCGCAAGCATCGGTGTGCAATGTCGTGCAGGCATGCGCCACGTCCAATTCCCCTCCGCAACACCAGGCGTATTCATACGGTGAGCGCGACCAAGTCCGAGCAGATCCTGCATCGACGCAATCGCGAGGTTCGCGCTGCTCGCCCACAAGATGCGCAACATCGCCTCATGCACCGCGCCACTGCCCGCATACGCTCGGAACCGCGCGCGTTGTTCACGCGGCAAATCTTTCCACCAGCCTTCAATCGTGTTGTTGTCGTGCGTGCCCGGATACGCGACGCATCGCTGCGGATGCTGATGCGGAAGATCACCCGATCGACCGCTCCAAAACGCATTCTCAAGAAGTCGCATGCCAGGCAGTTTGAAATCATCGCGCAACGCAACAACTTCAGGCGTACATGCACCGAGATCCTCAGCGATCAACGGAAGCGCGCCATCACAAGCCTTCGCGAACGCTGTCAAGAGTTCGCGACCTGACGCAGCTACCCATCGACCCTCGCGCGCGTTCTTCGCGCCTGCCTTCACTTCATATGCGTGATGCAACCCAACAAAGTGATCGATGCGAATAAGATCGAATCGCTCCGCTGCAATGCTCAATCGTTGCGTCCACCACGCGAAGTTCGTGCGCTCATGCTCTTTCCAACGGTAATGTGGATGTCCCCACAGTTGCCCTTCCGTCGAAAAACAATCAGGCGGCACTCCTGTGAGCACTTCGCTTCGACCCTTTGCATCGAGTCGAAAAAGTTCGGGATGCGCCATGCAATCCGCGCTCTCTCGAATCACGAAGATCGGCACATCACCAATGCAGTAGATACACCGACTCTTCGCGTGTGCTCGGAGCATGCGCCATTGCACATCGAGCGCAAACTGCACGAAAGCGTGGTATCCCTCGCGCTCACCGAGAAAGCGAAGCCAGTCTTCTAACCAACTGCGCGCTCGTTTGCGAAACGCGATGTACTCAGCGCGTCGATCGCCTCCGCGCGCTTGCCAGCGAGCAAAAGCAATCGCGTAGAGCGGAAGTTTGCATGCGCGTGCTTGTTTGTATTGCACCTGTTTCGCGCCGCTCAGCGCACTCGAAGGGCGAATCTCTGCTTGCGTCAGAAGTCCATCCGCAGCGAGAATATCAAGCGAAAGCAGTAGCGGCTCGATCGCAAAGGATGAGCTCGATCCGTACGGTGAATCGCCGTAACCCACAGGTCCAATCGGCAGCATCTGCCAGAGAGAAAAACCTGCGTCGGCGAGCCAATCCACAAAGGCGTATGCGCTCGGACCAAAGTCCCCCACGCCATGCCGCGCGGGAAGACTCGTCACATGCATGAGAACGCCCGCACGTCGTTGAGCGACGAGTGCATGTTCACGAACTTGAAGTGCGGCGCGTGGCATTGCGATCTTTCTTTATACTCGACGGCTCATGGATTCGCCTCTCGGAAGTGCACTTCGACCGCTCTTGCGCATCGCGCGAAGTGCGCTCGTCTTCATCGCCGTACTGCTCACCCTCGCAGCGTTTGCGCGCGTTGGGTGGCGCACGATGCATCGTGATCAAGAGCGTCCGAACGAAAAGACCCTCACGGTGATGCATTGGTCGGGCGATGGAGGTCAAGAGGAAGATCGCATCGTCGAAGATGCGTTGCGAGAGTTCGAGCTCGCGCATCCTGGCGTGCGCGTCGAGCGCATCAATCCAGGCGATGCGGGAAGTTTCTACACGAAACTGCAAACGATGATGGCTGCGGGTGCGCCGCCAGATGTTTTCTACGTCGGATATGAGCGCCTCGCAAACTTCGCGAGCCTTGATCTCCTCCTTCCGCTCGACAGTTACGTCGCGCAAGAAGCGCAGAGCGGCAAGAGTGACGCGCTCGATCTTGATGCGTTTTATCCGCAGACTGTCGAAGCATTTCGTTTCGACGGCGCGCGTGTCGGCAGCGGAACGCTCTACGGAATTCCGAAGGATTTCACGACTGTCGGTTTCTACTACAACAAAGATCTCTTCCGCAAAGCAGGCATCGCGTTTCCAACGAGTGATTGGACGTGGGACGAATACATCAAGGACGCGCGCGCGCTTGGCGCATTGCCAGGTATCACGGGAAGTGAGTTCGTCACCTGGCCCGTCATGGTGCGGACGTATTTGCGCACGGAGGGCGCCGAAGCAATCGATGGCGATCTCCTCGCCATTCGCGTTGAAGAACCCGCAGCGCGCGTCGCACTCGAGCAATTGCGCGCGTGGCGGCACGATGAAGCGCACACACTGACGAGCGGCAAGAGCAAGATCGCCACGGGCGCGAGTGTGTTTCTTGGTGGCAAGGTCGGCATGGCGGGACCATTCGGTCGCTGGGTCGTGCCGAGCTATCGCAATATTCCATCGAGCGAGCAAGGCGGATTTGCATGGGATTTCGCGCCGCTTCCGCGCGGCAAGGATGCAGCGAATTGCGTGTTGACCGTCAGTTGGTCGATCGCAAAGAACACTCGGCACGCCGAAGAGTCTTGGGAACTCGTGAAGTGGTTGACGAATGCAAAGAGCCAGGCTGCGAACGCGCGATTGGGGCTCGCCATTCCAACGCTCAAGAGTGTTGCCCAGAGTCCCGCGTTTCTCGAATCCACGCTGTCGCCTGCGAACAATCAAGGCTACCTCGATGCGATCGCGTCAGCGCAAGTTGTCGCGTGGCCTGCTGATCCTACGTTTGAACAGTTGCTTGGCTCGACGATGGATCAAGGACTCAAGAGTGGCGACCTCACAATCGCGCAAGCGATCCTAGAGTTCCGCGCGAAGTGGGATGCGCATGTGCAGTTCGTTCCGGGTGGAACGCAACCGATGCCTATGCCGTGGAACATCGTCTCGTGGATCGGCTTCTCGCTGCTCGCGCTGCTGCTTGGATGGATCCTCTATCCATGGATTCGACCACCACACGCGCTCTCGGTACGCAGCGAAGAGCGCGCGGGATTTCTCTTCGCTTCACCGTGGGTTCTTGGCGCGCTGCTCTTCATGGCGTTTCCGATTTTTTACTCACTCATTTTGTCGATGACCGATTGGCAAGGCGTTGGTCCACTCTCCTCGGCGCATTGGGTTGGCAGCGACAACTACACACAACTGATTGCGCGCGACGGTCGATTCCATACTTCGATTCGTGTGACGCTGTTTTACGCCGCGATCGCTGTGCCGATCGGACAGTTGCTCTCTTTGCTGGCTGCGATATTGCTCGCACAGAAGGTGCGCGGCATCGCGCTCTTTCGCGCCGCGTGGTATCTGCCGAGCGTGCTCGCGGGTGTGGGTGTCGCGATTCTCTGGAGATGGGTCTTTGATAGCGAAGGCGGACTTGCGAATCGTCTCCTCGAAATGATTGGCATCGCAGGACCGGAGTGGTTTGGCAAGGACGCGGCGATTGCTGCGCCTCCAGCGTTTGCATTGATGAGCTTCTGGCTCATCGGCGGATCGATGATGGTGTATCTCGCAGGATTGCAGCAGATTCCGAAGGACCTCTACGAAGCCGCGGAGATTGACGGTGCTTCTGCGTGGCGCAAATTCTGGCGCATCACGCTGCCGATGCTCTCGCCTGTCATCCTCTTCAATCTCATCATGGCGATCATTGGATCGTTTCAAGTGTTCACGCAAGCCTTCGTGATGACGGGCGGCGAACCTGGCGATCTCACGCGCTTCTACGTGCTCTATCTTTTCAATCACGCATTTGAACTCTACGACATGGGATACGCGAGCGCGATGGCGTGGATCTTGCTGCTCGTCGTCTTGGTGTTGACCGCGATCATTCTGCGGATGAGTTCTCGCGCTGTGTACTACGAGGCCATGAAGAAGTGATGCACGCATGAAACGACACGCACTGCAATATCTTCTGCTCATACTTGGCGCGGCAGCGTTCGCGTTTCCACTCTGGTGGATGTGCGCCGTCAGCCTCGAGACACCGCAACGCGCGGAGGCTGCAATTACAGGCAGTAGTGGCATCGTGCTCTTCCCCACGGATCCGCAGTGGAGCAACTACGCGCATGCGATGCAAGAAACCGGCAGCACTCCGTGGTGGGGATTTATCGACGCGCTCTCGAATTCCATCGTTGTCACCGTGCTCGTCGTTGCAGGCACGGTGCTCTCGTCAAGTTTGGTTGGCTACGCGTTCGCGCGCCTTCGCTTTCGCGGAAGCCGCAGCCTTTTTCTCGTGATGCTCGCGACCATGATGCTGCCAGGACAGGTGACGATGATTCCGCTCTTCCTGCTCTTCCGTGAGTTCGGATGGATCGACTCGATCTTGCCGCTGGTCGTGCCCGCGTATTTCGGCAACGCGTTTTTCATCTTCATGTACAGGCAATTCATCGCGCAGATTCCGGAGTCGCTCGTCGAAGCCGCGCGCGTGGATGGACTTGGCTACCTCGCCATCTGGTGGCGCATCATGCTTCCGCTCTGCCGACCGGTGAGTGCAATCTGCGCGGTCTTCACATTCATTGGCACGTGGAATGACTTTCTCGCGCCGCTTATCTATCTGCACTCCGATGCTTCCGCGACGCTCGCGGTTGCGCTCAACTCGTTCAAGAACCAGTACGGCGGACTTGAAGACGTGCATCTCTTGATGGCACTTTCACTTCTCACGATGATCCCTTGCATTCTCATTTTCATCGCTGCGCAGAAGACCTTCGTCGAAGGACTCGCGCGCGGCGCTGTGAAGGGCTGATTTTTCGAGCATCCACCTTATGGCAACCATTGCATTCAAACAGGTCAGTAAGGTCTACGAGGGCGGCGTGCGCGCCGTCGATGCGATCGATCTTTCGATCGGCGAGGGGGAGTTCTGCGTCCTCGTCGGTCCGAGCGGATGCGGCAAGAGCACGACCCTTCGCATGCTCGCTGGTCTTGAAGAGATCACGAGCGGCACACTTGAACTCGACGCACGGCGCGTCAATGATTGCACCGCGAAAGAACGCGACATCGCGTTTGTGTTTCAGAACTACGCGCTCTATCCCCATCTCACTGTGCAGCAGAACATCGCGTTCGGACTCGATGCGCGTCGCACGCACAAGTCCGCACTTGCTGCGCTGCTGCGCGGGAACTCCGATGCGATGCGCGCAGAGAGTCGTGCCATCGACGCGCGCGTCGCCACTGTTGCACAGACACTCGGACTCGAGCCGTTGCTTGCGCGATATCCACGCGAACTCTCGGGCGGACAGCGGCAGCGCGTTGCCGTTGGTCGCGCGATTGCGCGCAGTCCAAAAGTGTTCCTGTTCGATGAGCCGCTCTCGAATCTCGACGCGCGACTTCGCATCGAGACGCGATCGGAGCTTCGACAACTGCATCGACGACTTCGCGCGACCATTGTCTACGTCACGCACGATCAAGAAGAGGCGATGACGCTCGCAGATCGACTCGTGGTCATGCATCAAGGGCGCATTCAACAGAATGCCACGCCCGCAGCGTGTTACGACACGCCCGCGAATCGGTTTGTTGCAGGATTCATTGGCACTCCACAGATGAATCTCATCGACGGCGATCTCTCCGTGCAACACGGCGAATTGGGATTCGAATCGCATGGTTTCCGCATGCCGCTTGCGGCACATTGGCCATCACTCAGCAATGCGTCGCCGCAATCGATCGCACTCGGCATCCGCCCTGATCGACTACTGCTCTCGGGCGCAAGCGCTCACGCGTTGCCCGCAACTGTGCAATCCATTGAATCCCTCGGCGATCGCACTGATCTCGCGCTGCAATCCGCATGGGGTCGACTTGTGCTGCGCGCGACACCCGAATCTGTCGCGGGTGTGCGCGAGGGTGATGCGGTGCATGTCACGCTCGCGCCTTCGCATGCGCATCTTTTCGAAGTTGGCGAGGTCGGCGCGCGCGTTCCAACTGCTAGGAGTTGAGTGCAACCGGAACGCTCGCGGCGAATCGTCGTCTCCAAATGCGGAGCACCAGCAGCGCCACGCTCGCGCCAAGTGCAGAACCCGCAAGCACATCTCCCAAGAAATGCGCGGTCGCGAGCAACCTTGCCGCGAGCACGCCCATCCAAAGCAGCACCCACACCACACGCCATTTCGGAAGCATGTACCACAGCACCATGCACACAGACGCGATCGTCGTCGCGTGTCCGGATGGAAAACTCATCGTGTCGTATCCCACGCTGAACTGGAAGAACTCAAATCCGTACTGACCTTGTTTGTGGAGTAAATCCGGTCGGTACCGACCAAAGATCAGCTTGAGCGCGTTCACTAATAGTCCGCTCAAACCAACCGACGCAAGCATCGCGAAACTCCAGCGCGCAAGATTGTGTTGCTTGAAAACTGCGAGCAGGATGAAGCACGCGGCAGACGCGAGCACCCAATACTTTCCTTCCCCCGCTTCGTTCAGCAACTCGATCGTCGTCCGCACGACTGGATGCATCGATGCTGCGAAGCCCTTACACCAAAGGGCAAACTCGCGATCGACAAATGCAATCGCGCAGACCGCGAGCACGACGAACCCAACGAGAAGGGAGACAGGATGCGTAAGCTTTACTCGCACAGGATGAGCGTATGCGATTACACCATCCACGCGTTGAGAAGCAACGCGAGGTCTGCCGCGTCGACCACTGCATCGCCCGTCAGGTCCGCCGAGCAAGCAGCGCACGCACCCCAACTATTGAGCAGCATCGCGAGGTCCGCCGCGTTCACCACGCCGTCACCATTGAGATCTGCGCTCGCTGTTTCGCACGCGTCTGGAATGAGATTTCCGTTTGCATCCGTCGCGCTCGCACTCGCGATGGCGATGGCATACGCGCGCGGCGCGTCGGATGGATAGACACGATAGGTGCGCTCGGTGTAACCAGATTCGAGGTTGTATCCATTCACCGTGCTTGAGGAATTGCCCGAACAAACGACCAGCGCGCGTCCATCGCCCGAGAGCGCAAGATGCGTGCAATTGTTCAGCATCGCGCCGTTCTGCACATCCCACGGACCAAGATCGGCGCCGTTAGAAAGCGCGAACGCCAAGACGCGACTCGTCGCGCGATCGGCAACAAGCAAACGATTGTGCGCACTGTCGGCGTACAGACCGTAGGGATCAAGCGAAGAAAGTGCGGGAACGAAGGCGCTCCACGGCGCCGCGATTGCATTGCTCACGCGAATGCTGCCGTCGCTGAACGTTGCAATCCAACGCGCACCATCCCGCACGAGATCACGGAGTTGAGCGCTGTCTGTGATCGCGGGAACAATCGTGCTGCCGAGCGATCCCGAATCGG
>SIAK01000068.1 GCA_009691805.1 Phycisphaerales bacterium | reverse complement strand
CGTTGTTCACCTGCACGCGCGACAGCACTCGACACCGCGAGCACGAGGCTTGCGACGATCACGATGATGCCGATGACGACGAGGATCTCCAGCAGCGTGAAGGACCGCAGTGAGCGAGGAGCGCTGCCCTGCGCGATGGTTGATCGGCTTCGCATCATCGTCCTGTCTCCACAAGGTTGTCGACGTTGAACTGGTCAGAATCCGCGCGGATCAGTGCGTTGAATCGCTTGTCAGGTCCTGCGCTAAAGAGCGCGAATGTCGCGCCAACTAATCCAGCGCTCGTGGAACTGTCGCCCACGCCATCTGCAATGCCAACGGCGGTTTCGGTTGCTCGGAATTCCCATGGACGCAGGCAAAAGACATCACCAAGGTTGAGCTGAAGATTAGGAGTTTTCAGATCCGTGCCGAGATACGGGCGACGATAGAACGTGATCGGTTGACCCCAGTAATCCACGATGACCTTAGGCATCGCGTCGAAGTTCGCAACGCCCTGATCTTGCATCACCAAGATCGGTGAACCGTCGGCGTTGTAGCCAGCGAGTCCTGCGAGTGAACTTTCATCTTTCAGGTCGAGGTATGGCCCATAGACGCGACCCTCGATGATTGCCGTGTTGCCCGACGCGGCGGGGTTCGTCGCGAGTCGTAGTGGATTGCGGTAACGGAAATATCCACGCGCACTCGCAGGAAGCGTCGCGAGCCAAGGATTGTCGATCGCGCCCCAACATCCATCGCTTGTAGGCGAACGGAATCCAAGGCCTGGAGTTTCGCGCGATCCTGGTGAGTTCGCCGCAGGCACGCCGACGCCGCCGTATCCATCTTCAAGACGACTTCCGTAACCGAGCAAGAAATCGGCAAGCGTCGTGAAGGACTTGTAATTCTGTACAGCAACCGCGGGAGGAGGAAGCACGTCGCGACCCTGCCCGTTCACAAAGCTGTCTCGCAAACCCAACACAGGAGGCACGTAGCCGTGATCGCCTCGGAAGGTTTCGATGCCTTGCGAGATGCTGTTCATCAAGAACGTCGTGCTCGCCATCTGCGCGCGTCGTGTGCCCACGCCGACAACTGCGCTCAGCACGCCGAGGAGCAGAACGATGATGCCAATAGTCACAAGCAACTCCACGAGCGTGAACGCAGTTCGCGCGTTGCCCAGCGCGTTCGCGCTTGCATTCGTGTGTTGTTTGGCATGTCGAGCGGTTTGCAGCACCAGAGAATTTCCTTTCGAACTCGCTCCGCGCTCGGTCTGAGCGCGGAGCGGATTGCGACAACTCTTTTGGAAGACCTACTTCTTCGGACTCGACACCGACTCGATCATGGACACGAGCGGAAGGAAGAGCGCGAGAACGATCATGAGCACGATGCCACCGAGCACGACAACCATGAACGGTTCAAGCAAGCTCAAGAGACTCGCGACTGCAACGTCCACTTCTTCGTCGTAGTTGTCGGCGACTTTCATGAGCATCAAATCGAGATCGCCCGTTTCTTCACCGACGTCGATCATGTTCACGACGATCGCATCGACGACCTTCGATTCGCGCAACGGCGTCGCAAACGATTCGCCTTCGCGGATCGAGTCATGCACCTTCGTCAGCGCTTTCTCAAAGACATAGTTACCCGAAGTGTCTCGCGTGATGAGCACCGCTTCGAGAATGGGAACACCTGCGCTCACGAGTGTGCCGAGCGTGCGAGTAAAGCGCGCGACGGCGGTCTTGCGCACCAGCGTCCCAATCACAGGAATGCGAATGATGATGTGATCCGTCGCCGCCCGACCAAACTCCGTCTTGCGAATGAGTTTGAAGAACATGAAGATGAGAATCGGCGACAGCGCAATCCAGATCGCGCCGGGGATCGATTGATCTTTCGTCGAAGTGCCTGCGACCCACTTACTTGCATCGATGAGGAAGACCGTGAGGCCTGGAAGCTCGACATCGAAATCCTCGAAGATGTCTTGGAACTTCGGGATGACGAAGTACATGATGCCCGTGACGATCGCAACGGCGATGAGGATGACGACGGTTGGGTAGATGAGCGCGCCGGTGATGCGCCGCTTCAGTCGTTGACCCTTCTCCATGAACTCCGCAAGGCGTTGCAGAATCGTGTCCAACACACCGCCGACTTCGCCTGCAGCAACCATCTTGCAGTAGAGGCGATCGAATGCGCGCGGGAACTTCTGCATCGCTTCCGAGAGGCTTTCGCCGCTCTCGACGGCTTCACACACACCTTGCAGCGTGGTCTTGAGTGAACTTGGTCGTTGCTGACTCTCCAAAATCTGTAACGAGCGCAAGAGTGGAAGACCTGCGTCTTGCAGCGTGGAAAGTTGGCGCGTGAAGAGCGTCAACTTCTTCGTCGACACTCCGCCGAAGGAGATGTTGAGCGTCATCCCCTTCTTCTTCTTGCCATCGCGCACGACGCCGGCCTTCTTGCCGTCGTCGCCGAATCCGCCCTTCACCTTTTGTTCGCGCACAGCGGTGGGAAAAAAGCCAAGCTCGCGAATCTTCTTCGCAGCCTCGTCGGCTGAGTTTGCTTCGACGGAGCCCTTTTGGCTCTTGCCAGACGCGTTCATTGCTTCGTATGCGTAGTTGGACATCTCGAAATTCCTTATCACAGACCGCGGCTTAATCGCCGTAAAAAAGTTCCGCTCAATCCTCGACGATCGTCTCGCGAACGACTTCATCGAGCGTGGTCATACCGTCATAGATTGCAAGCAATCCGCTCTCACGCAGCGTGCGCATGCCGCGCCGCTTCGCCTCATTGCGCAAGATCGTCGTCGATGCTTGCTTCATGATCATTTCACGAATCCCATCATCCATCTGCATGATTTCAAAGATCGCCATGCGCGAGCGATAGCCTGTCTTCAAGCAGTTCTCGCAGCCCTTGCCTCGGAAGAACGTGCGCCCTTCGACCATCGCAGGTCGCAGCGCGAGTTCAAGCAGTTGCTCTTCGTTGGGAATGAATGCGGTCTTGCATTTCGGACAAATGCGACGCACCAGACGCTGCGCGATGATCGCTTCAATCGTCGCAGTCAAGAGGAAGCTCTCGACGCCAAGATCGACAAGACGAAGGATCGTGCTCGGCGCATCGTTGGTATGGAGCGTCGTAAACACCAAGTGACCGGTGAGCGACGCTTGAATCGCGATCTGTGCAGTCTCAAGATCGCGAACTTCGCCGACGAGAATGATGTCGGGATCCTGACGCAAGAAGGAACGCAGCAATCGCGCAAATGTCAATTCTTGATCGGTGTTCACCTGGCACTGAATGAGACCCGCGATGTCGTACTCCACGGGATCTTCCGCGGTGAGAATCTTCACATCGGGTTGATTGAGATCGTTGAGCGCAGCGTAGAGCGTGGTTGTCTTGCCCGAACCAGTTGGACCGGTGACAACGACAATGCCGTTGGGCCGTTGAATGATGTCGCGAACCTTCTCGAGTTCTTCAGGTCGGAATCCAACCTTGTCGAGCGCGAGTTGCACGTTCGAACGATCGAGAATACGCATCACGACCGACTCGCCAAACATCGTGGGAAGCACCGCGACGCGAAGATCGATCGGCGTTTCACCGATGGTCAATTCGATACGACCATCCTGTGGAAGTCGACGCTCGGCGATGTCGAGCTTCGACATAACTTTCACGCGGCTGCAGACGGCCATTGCGAGATGCTTCGGCAGCGGATGCATTTCATAGAGCACGCCGTCGATGCGATAGCGCATCTTGAATTCATCTTCGAATGGCTCGAAGTGCACGTCCGACGCTTTGTCGCGAATTGCGATCATGAGCGTCTGATTCACGAGGTCGACAATCTTGTTGTCACCAGCAGCAGAGACGAGGTTCGCAAGATCAATCGAATCGCCGCGCCCCGACAGACCCTTCAGGCCTTCCGAACTCGCAGCTTCCGCGAAGATCTTGCCGAGGTCGGTTTTCTTGCCCGCGTAATGCTTCGTAATGAGTGCTTCGATTTCCGCAGGCTTGGCAACGACCGCATGGACGCGGCGGAAGCCGAGCAGCATCTTCAAGTCATCGAGCGCGGAAAAATTCTCGGGGCTCTTCATCGCCACCGTGATGCTGCGCGCTTGCGCGTCGAACGCAATCGGCATCACTTGGTAGGTGATCGCGGATTCCGGACGCAGCGACTCGACCACCTCAGGAGCGATGGTGATGGTGGACAGATCCACAAAGTCGATCCCCTTCTGCCCAGCCAACGCCATCAGCAAATCGTCCTCAGAAACCGATCCGAGTTCGACCATGATCCGACCGAGCAGTTCGCCCTTCTTCGTCGTCTGTTGCAAGGTCAGCGCTTCATGCACCTGCTCACGCGTGACCTTGCCAAGTTTGATGAGCGCTCGCCCGATGCGGCGTCCTTTGAGTTCCTCGATGGGGAGATTCGGCATGACGGTAGATCTCTGCAAGAGAGCGTTCGGAGAATTCACTTCCGAAAGCAAGAAAGACAAGTCGCGGACATCAGACACATCCAGGCGCATGCAAGTGCATACGGAGTGTCCGTCCTATACGACGACTCTGAAGCGGAAAGGAGCGTAGAAAACGGACAATACGATTGGACTCTTGGATTGGTGTGCAAGCAAGGGAGCGCGTGAACGCGGTTTCGAGGAGTCGCGAGGCGAGAATGGAGTCGAGGGAAAAATGAGCAGACAGAGCCGTCCTGTGCCCCCAAAACAGGGGCTCACGAACGCACGCAAGCGTCAAGTTGCCTCGTGCGTTTCGTCGAGTTCCGCGCGTCCAACCGTGCCACCTGCACGATGGATCTTCTCGCTGAACCCGCCAGCATCTTTGCACTTATCAACCGCTTCTTCCGCGGAAATCCAGCCCTTCGTCCAGAGGTCCCAAAGATGGCTATCGAGCAACTGCATGCCGAACTTCTTGCCGGTTTGGATCGCGGAATCGATGCGGAATGTCTTGTTCTCGCGCACGAGATTGGAGATCGCGGGGGTGACCACCATGAACTCGTAGGCGGCGACGCGACCGGCCTTGTCGCAGCGGGCACAGAGCTGCTGCGAAAGCACCGCGATGAGCGAGGTAGAAAGCTGGACGCGAACCTGCGCCTGCTGCGTCGTTGGGAACGCGTCAATGATGCGGTTGATCGTGCCGGACGCGCTTGCAGTATGCAGCGTCGCGAAGACCAAGTGACCCGTTTCAGCGGCGCGGATGGCGGCTTCCATCGTCTCGAGATCGCGCATTTCACCGACGAGAATCACGTCAGGATCTGACCGCAGCACGCGTCGAAGCGCTTCAGTGAAGCTCGGAACGTCGCGCCCCACTTCGCGCTGATTGATCACGGACTTCTTGTGGTAGTGGTAGTACTCGATCGGATCCTCAATCGTCACGACGTGGCGATCGAACTCCTCGTTGATGAAGTTCAACATCGTCGCGAGCGTTGTGGATTTACCCGAACCAGTTGGTCCTGTGACGAGGAACAATCCGCGTGGGCGGCGGCAAAGGTCTTGCACCATCTTGGGCAGACCGATTTCGTCGAAGCTCAACAACTTGTTTGGAATCAAGCGCAAGACCATCGAGATATCGCCGCGTTGACGGAAGATCGATGCGCGAAAACGCGCAGCCGTACCGAACGCGAAACCGAAGTCAGTGCCGCCGACTTCCGCGAGTTCCTGCTGATTTTTCTCTGGCGTGACCGACTTCATCAACGCTGTGCAATCGTCGGAATCCAGCACCTTCGTCGCGAGACTCTTCAGCTTGCCGTGCAGGCGAATGGTCGGTGGTCGACCGATCGAGATATGGAGATCGGATGCTCCGTTACGAACGATGGTGTCGAGAAGACGATCAATCTGGATTGTGGACATGGGGACCTATCTCGCTAAAAAGTTCTCGCCGCAGCGCGCGGATTCGAGAATGCGTGGGTGGAGTTTCTCAATCATCAAGCGTGCCCGATCCCACAACCTCGTTGGGATCGAAGCCATCCATCTGCGCGAAGTTCGCAACCTCGCCTGGCGTCGTATCGCCCTTCAGAATCTTGCGTTTACCGTCAAACACCAAACTGCGCATGCCACCACGAATGGCGGCGTTACGAATCTTGGAAACGCTGGATCGTCCGAACGCAAGATCGCGCAGCTCTGCGTTCATGATCATGAGTTCGAAAATAGCCTTGCGCCCTCGATAGCCAGTGCTATCGCATCCTGGACATCCGACAGGTTTCTGAATGTTGCCGAGCGCGCGCTCTTCTTCAGAAATACCCACCAAACGCAGCAGTTTTACGTCAGGAGTGGCATCTGCGGTGCGGCACTTCACACACAACATGCGCACGAGTCGCTGCGCCATCACCGCTTGAATCGCGCTCGCGACTAGGAACGGCTTCACACCCATGTCGATCAAACGCGTGATCGCGCTCGGCGCATCATTCGTGTGGAGCGTCGAGAACACCAAGTGTCCAGTGAGCGCCGCTTGAATGGCAATGTCGGCGACTTCACGATCGCGAATTTCGCCGATGAGAATGATGTTGGGTGCTTGACGCAACATCGAACGCAAGATCGCCGGGAACGTGAGTCCGATGGAGTCGCGCACCTGCACCTGATTGATGCCTTTGAATGCGTACTCCACGGGATCTTCCGCGGTGATGATCTTTTTGTCGGGACGATTGAGCGTGTCCAATGCGGAGTACAGCGTCGTCGTCTTGCCCGAACCTGTTGGTCCTGTCACCAAGAAAATACCGTTGGGCCGGCGGATGATCTTGTTGAAGACATCGAGATTGTCTTGTTCGAATCCAAGATTCACCAGACCAATGCGCGCGCTGTCGGGACGAAGAATACGCAGCACGATGCTTTCGCCGTGGACTGCAGGACATGCGCTCACGCGGAAGTCAACGCCGCTCTCGCCGACGATCTTCTTGATACGACCGTCTTGCGGAACGCGGCGCTCTGAAATGTTCACGCCCGCGAGCAGCTTGAAACGCGCAAGCAGCGAGGATTGCAGTGACTTTGGAAAGAATTCGCGCTCGATGCACATACCGTCAATGCGGTAGCGCAGCATCACGCCGTCTTTGCGCGGCTCGATATGGATATCGCTCGCGCGTCCGTTCACCGCTTCCACGATGATGCGATCACAGAGTCGAACAATGCGACTCTCTTCCACGTCGACATCGATGGACTTGTCCACAGAACGATCGACAGAGCGATCGACAGACTTGTCGACGGACTTGTCGAGCGAATCACTGAGCAACTGACCCTTCGGCTTCGATGAACTCTTCTCGCCTTCGACCACCAAGCGAATCTGCTCACGGCTTGCAACAGCCATGCGCAATCGATCGAGCCCGAGTCGGAAAGAAATTGTCTGCTCGAACTCCACGTCGAGCGGATCGTGCACCAACAGCGTGAGTTCGTTTCCCTTCTTCTCCAACGGAAGAACGAGGTAGCGGCGAATGATGTCTTCAGGAATCAAGGATCGCTGCACGCGATTTGCTTGTTCCGCACGCTCGAGATTCAGAAACTCAAGTCCGAACTGTTCGGCGAGCGCTCGTGCGACATCGACCTCCGTCACGCCATGCTGTTCGACGAGGACTTCGCCTGTGCGCTTGCCCGTGCGGGAGGCTTCTTGAACCGCGGTCTGGACCTTCTCCGCGGTTGTCACGCCGAAATCAACCAGGATCTCGCCTATTTTCTTCTTGTTCTTGCGTGCCATAGGGAGAGGTGTCAGATCAGCGAGGTTCGGAGTCGCTCGGCCGAGGGGCAGTGCCTTCCAATGAGGACACTCAAAACTCAAGAACTCCCACATTGGGAGAATCGAGCCGAGCATCGTAGTATGACTGCGCACGGTCAACGCCGCAACCGCACTTCATCAAGTCTTGAGGGGCGCGCCCTTTGGTCGACCGAGCCTTGCGAGCGATCCTGCTAATGCCTGAATTCAACCAATCCGCGCCCCTTCGAGTTCTGATCACCGCAGGTCCAACCGAAGAACCGATCGATGATGTTCGATTCATCGGCAATCGCTCGAGCGGAAAGCTCGGTTGTGCCATCGCGAACGCGTTCGCAGAATGTGGACACGACTCGACGCTGCTGCTTGGCACGGTCGGCGTATCCCCCGCCATCGATCCTCGCGTTCGGACGAAACGATTTCGCACCGCGCAAGATCTGAATGAACTCCTGCGATTCGAGTGGCCGTCACAGGATCTCTTGATTATGGCAGCGGCGGTCGCAGATTTTCGACCAACGAATGTGCGCGAAGGCAAGATGCGTCGCAGCACCGATCAGCTTTCCATTCAACTCGTCGCCGTCCCTGATCTGGTCGCATCACTAGGTGACATCACGCGCTCCGATCAACGCCGCGTGGCGTTCGCACTTGAAGCGCGCGAGGGGATGCTCGAAGCAGCCACGCGAAAACTGCGCGCGAAAAATGTCGACGCGATCGTTGCAAATCCGCTTGAAACCATGGAGTCTTCGGGAATTGAAGCGACGCTGATGTGGAGCAACGGCAAGACGATTGCGCCAGGTTGGATGCCCAAGCAGGTGTTCGCCCGATGGCTCGTGGAGCAGTTGACCCTCGTCGCGTCCTGAAGAAGGAATGCGCTACGCTGCCCCCTATGCAACTAGCAATGATTGGTCTCGGGCGCATGGGCGCAAACATGGTTCGCCGACTTCTCCGCGGAGGGCATCAAGTCGTCGTGTTCGATGTGCACGCGCCCGCTGCGCAAGCGCTCGCGAGTGAAGGCGCGATTGTCGCCACGAGTCTTGCAGATCTCTGCTCGAAGTTGAACGGCCCGCGACACGTCTGGCTCATGCTGCCTGTTGCGTTTGTCGAGCAAACGATCAAGGCGTTGACACCACACCTCTCCAAGGGCGATTGCATCATTGATGGTGGCAACAGTTGCTACGTCGATGATATCGCGCACGCGAAAAACCTCGCGCAAACTGGCATTTTCTTCATCGATTGCGGAACCAGTGGCGGCGTGTGGGGGCTCGAGCGCGGCTACTGCATGATGATCGGTGGCGAGAAGGAACCCGTTGCGCGCATGGACTCCGCGTTTAGAACACTCGCGCCTGGCATGGGCACGGTCGATCGCACGCCCGGCGCTGACAAACTCGGCACTTCTGAACTTGGCTATCTCCATTGCGGACCCGCTGGCGCTGGCCACTTCGTGAAGATGGTGCACAACGGCATCGAATACGGGTTGATGCAGGCCTACGCGGAAGGGCTTGACATCATCAAGCACGCGAACGCTGGTAAACATGTTCGCGACAATGACGCGGAGACCACGCCACTTCGTAACCCCGAGCATTACATGTACGAGATCGATCTTGCATCCGTCACGCAAGTGTGGCGACGCGGCAGTGTCGTCGGTTCGTGGCTGCT
>SIAK01000067.1 GCA_009691805.1 Phycisphaerales bacterium | reverse complement strand
TTCAAGGGCAGCGAAGATGCCTATATGAAGGCGATGCGCGAGTACAAGGCGACGTTTAGGGCCTGATCGCTGCATCGAAAAGCATGAAGGGCGAGGCACCATTGAAAAGGTGCCTCGCTTTTTTTTATGCGCTCCCGAAGCCTTCGGTACGATGATTGCACCATGGGATGTCTTGGATCAATCATTCGTGTTCCACTCGGTGTCATTCTCGGCTGCGCCGCGATGATGCTCATTGTGATGGTGTCCTTCGCTGTCGCGTTTCTCGCCCTCGGCGTTGAGTCTGTCTACAAACCGGAGTCGTGGGAGCCATCGCAGTTAGGGCTCGGCATTGATCTTGCGGTCTGGCTCGTTGCGGGGTTTACCGGCGGAGCTGTTGCAACGATGGTTGGGCGGCGCCGCGCAGGATTGCTGCTCGCCTTCAGCTTCGCGCTTGTGAGCATCTCGTTCGCAGTGTTCGGGTGGAACTCCATGCAAGATCGCACCAATCGACCTGCGCTGCCGCCGAAGGACATGGCATTCATGGATGGCGGCAACTGGACGGAAATGCCTGAGTGGATTCCATGGGCGCACGGCGGACTTGGGTTTATCAGTGTGATCATCGGAACGATGGCTGCAGGTCGGCGGCCGAAGGATGATTGATGCTCGCGTTCTTGTCACGGGCGGCGCAGGATTCATCGGCAGTCATGTGTGTGAAGCACTGCTTGCGTCAGGCAAGCACGTGCGAGTCCTTGACGATTTTTCGACAGGCCTTCGTGCGAATCTTCCGAGCGCAAACGCGCGGATGGAAATCCATGAAGGCTCTGTATGCAGCGATGCGGATGTCGCGCGTGCTGTCGAAGGTTGTGATGGCATCGTGCATCTCGCTGCGCTCACTTCTGTCGCGGGAAGTTTTCTTGATCGCGCGCATTACTTCGCGGTGAATGTCGATGGAACGCAGCGCGTCGCAAACGCTGCGCGCAGTGCTGGGGTGCATCGCCTGCTTTTCGCTTCAAGCGCGGCGATTTATGGTGATCGCCCCGGACCGCACTCCGAATCAACGCACCCAGCGCCGACATCGCCCTACGCAGAAACCAAGAGCGAAGGCGAACGATGCATGCGCGAACTCTGCGCGAGCAGCGCGTGCGACACGCTGTCGTTTCGGTTCTTCAATGTGTATGGCCCGCGTCAGGCCGCTGAGGGTTCCTACTCCGCAGCGGTTCCGCGATTCATCGCGAGACTACGCCGCAAGCATTCCGTGCAGATCTTTGGCGATGGGACGCAGACGCGCGACTTTGTGCACGTGACCGATGTCGCACGCGCGGTCGTGACGGCGATCGCGTCGCCACACGTCTTCGCGGGCGCTGCGATGAACATCGGCACTGGCGTGTCGATGAGCATCGCAAATCTCGCGCGCACCGCAGCGCGTCTTGCACACTGCGACACGTGCGTCGAGTTTGGCCCGCCGCGACAAGGCGATGTGCATGAGAGCGTCGCAGTCATCGCGCGAGCGAAAGAATTGCTCGCCTTCGCGCCGCGCGTTTCACTTGAAGCAGGATTGAAGGAACTCTTCGCGCTCGCCATGTCCCCTCAGGAATCGTTCACATAATGAACCACATGCACATCGATCCAGATCATGCGCGGCTCGGACTTGACGCAGCGATTGAACAAGCGGAGAAGGGCTGGCGCGAGGGCGGCATTCCCATCGGCAGCGTCTTGATGAATGAGTCGGGCATCATCGTCGCGCGCGGGCACAATCAGCGCGTGCAGAGTGGTGATCCCACGGCGCATGCGGAGGTGGATTGCATCCGCAATGCTGGTCGTCGACGCGATTGGAAAAAACTCACCCTCGTCTCCACACTTTCACCCTGTCCGATGTGCACCGGCACGACGATTCTGCACAAGATCCCGCGCGTTGTCATTGGTGAACACCGCACCTACATGGGCGCGGAGCATTGGTTCAAAGAAACGGGCGTCATCGCGCTGGTGCTCGATGATCCGCGCTGCATCGCACTCATGGAGCGCATGATCCGCGAGAAACCCGATCTCTGGGCCGAAGACATTGGCGATTGATGTTTGAACGCGAGACGGCGAAATGCTCGCGCTCAAACACGCGCGTCTTCTCGATGGAGCACGTACAGCGCGTTGGTTGCTCTTGAGCATGCGGTGTACAGCGCGCGTGGACTGACGTTCACGCCCGTGCCTTGCACATCGTGCAGGATGACGACTGCGCTCTCGGCGCCCTTGAAGGTGTGCAGCGTTTCGTAACGCAGAAATTCATCGGGATCGCGATCGAGCGGATACTCACTCGCGCGCATGAGTTCCATGCCGCACAGCGACTTCAGACCCGCAAGACAAGTTCGCTCGCGACGAAAGGGACTTAGTAAGACGATGTCGCGCGGTCGGACATCTTCGGAGGAAAGCAGTTCGGTGAGGAACTGATCGAGCAATTGAAGTTGCTTGCGCGTGCCTTCATCGCCTGTGGGGTATTGCTCCACGCGCGGCACGCGGCCTTCGCGGGATTCGTGCGGCAGTGCATCTTCACTCGTCTGCGTGAGCCCAAATCGATCGAGAAAACTCGCGATGTTTCGACTGTTGCGAAGATTGCGGGTGAGTAAAAACGGCTCGCCGAATCGACGGCGTAGATGCGCGGGATCTTCGTGATCGTAAATGCCTTGCGCAGAATCGCGAAACGCACACGCGGTTCCATCCTCCGCGAGAAATCCATCGAGCACGCAATCGATCCACGCGGGTTTGAAGTCCTGCGCTTCATCAATCACCACCGCATCGAACTTCGGCAAGGCACCCGCGCCTGTTTGCACGAGCGCAGTGAGTTGCGCTTCCATCGCGTCAAATCGTGCAGTCCCTTCGAGCGCGTCAAGCGTCGGCCAATGCTTCGTCGCGCGCAGCGTGTCTTCCGCGAGTTGATGAAAGTGCACGCAGGTGATGTGCGCTTCGTTGGGCAGCATCTTGCGCGCGATGCTTTCGGCAAGGAATCGGTTGTAGCAAGTCACCAGCACACGCGGCGCACGCGATGGATGGAGCGCCGTCAAGCGTGCGCGTTCCCGCAACGCCCTGCGCACAGCAGCAAAAGTCTTGCCCGTTCCCGCGGCGCCCTCGAGCAGCACGCGAGCGTGATCACGCGCCGCGTCGATCACATGGATTGCCGGACTCACGAGATCCGATTCAAGTGAACGGTCGCGTTCGATCTCCGCGACGATGCGGATGCGCGGTACAGCGTGGGGGCGAAGCCATGCTCGCCGCACCGCAGCCACGGTGTTGGCGTGACCAGCGGTGAGATCCGCAAACCGCTTTGAAAGCGCAGCGAATTGCGTCTCGAGCGCATCGCGTAGTTTCGCGGGATCCATCGCAATGCGCGCGCAGAGAAAGTCATCCTCGCCCATGCCAGAGGGAAACGCCACTGGATCAGATTCTGGCAATCCAACCAACGCGCGAAATCGAATGCGCGGATCATTGTCAGTCCACGCGAATCGTTTGCAGAGCACTCGCATGAGCGTGTGCGTTGCGGAGAGTGATTGCTCGTACGCGCCTTTGCTGTCGCTGCTGAAACCGTTGTGGCGGAACCATCCCCAACGACCACTCACGGCATCGAATCCATACGGCCCGCCTTTCACTTCGATGGAAAGAATGCCACGGTGATCATCGACGACGAGAAAATCAATCTCGCGTGTCGTCGCGCGTTGCGGCACGGAAAAAGTGAGACCGCAATAGACCTCGACATCTATGTCCGTGAGTGCGGCTTCCAATTGCGCGCGAAACACGAGTTCACCATGCGGTGCGGTAGGGTCAGGAGTGGACGGGAAAAACTTTGCCATAGTGGTTTGCCGAGCGGTTGCAGCGTACCCATTCTGCTTCGTAGGCAGAAAGAAAAAACCGACCCGCCAGAGAGCGAGTCGGTTCGTGGTTGTGACTTCATGCTTTCCGAGCGATCAATCTTCTTCGTCGTTAATGTCATCCGCCCAGTGCGCGCCTTCGCTGTCGGCATCGTTCGTTTTCGATGCCGATGCCGATGGCGTGAAGGAACTATTCGCACTCACGCCGCGCGTGCTCGCTGTACTCAACACCGCGCCATCGCGTTCCGTCGCAAACACAGTGCCTTCGCGCTCGCCCGCATCGCGCATGGATTTCATGCGTTGCCAGTCGTCGACCGAGATCAGCACCTCGCGCGCCACGGATCCCTTGTGATCACTGAGAATTCCCGCGGCGCCCATCTGATCGACCAATCGCGACGCGCGTCCGTATCCAATCGCAAGTCGCCGTTGCAACAGCGACACGCTGCCGCGACCAGAGTCGATCATCACTTCAACCGCCTTATCAAAGAGCGAATCGCGCTCGGCCTCGCCCGAAGCAATGTCCGCTTCGCCTTCGCCATCGGCATCCTTCGACAGAGCGCGCAGCGTCATCAGTTGTCGCTCGAAGGTCGGCATCGCAACATCCTTGAGGAAGCGCGCGACCTTGCGCGTCTCGCCATCGGTGACGAATGTCCCTTGGCAGCGACGCGCGTCGGTCTGACTCGGCGTGACGACGAGCATGTCGCCTTGACCGAGCAGAAGTTCCGCGCCCTTCTGATCAAGCACGATGCGACTATCCATGCTCGACGCGACTTTGAAGCCGATGCGGCAGGGCATGTTGGATTTGATGAGCCCCGTGACCACCGACGCTTGCGGCCGTTGCGTGGCGAGCACGAGATGAATGCCGACCGCGCGTGCCTTCTGCGCGATGCGAACGATCGAGTGCTCGACCTCCTTGTTCGTCATCATGAGATCAGCCAGCTCATCAATGACGAAGACCATGTAGTGCATCTTCTTGGGAAACTTCGCCCACTCCAGATCATTTTCGGGAGCCACGCGCGTCTTGAGTTCTTCTTCACCGAGCGCATTGAACGAGGCAATATTCTGAACGCCGACTTCCTTGAGCAGTTCATATCGCTCATCCATTTTCAGCACTGCCCATTCAAGCACCGCAGCCGCCTTCGACATCTCGGTGATCACAGGGCACGCGAGATGCGGCACTTCGCTGAACTGCGCCATCTCGACCATCTTCGGATCGACGAGCACGAGCTTGAGTTCATCTGGTCGCTTCGTGTACAGCCAACTCATGATGATCGTGTTCATGCACACGCTCTTGCCCGATCCTGTCGTGCCCGCGATGAGCATGTGCGGCATCTTCACGAGGTCGAGCACGAGTGGCTCGCCCGCGCTGTCCTTGCCGAGGAACATCGGAAGCGTCATGCCCGCAGCGTGTCCACTCGACATGAGTTCTTTGAGGCGAACTTTTTCCTTGTGCTGATTAGGGACCTCAATGCCAACTGCGGTGCGACCCACCATGTTGGTGATGATGCGAATGTTCGGCGCGCGCAAGGAACGCGCGATGTCGACGGAGACGCGTTCGAGTTTCGAGACGAGCGTGCCCGGCGCGAGTTCGACGGAGTACACCGTGACCACAGGACCACTCTCGATTTGCGTGATTTCGCCTTCGATCTTGTATTCACGCAACGCGTTGATGAGCACCGTTGCCTGGTCGCGCACGAAGGTCTCCAGCTTCGTGGAATAATTACCTTCCGCTTCTTCGAGCAAATCCAGCGTGGGAAACTGATATCCCGAGTAATCGACGGTGCGCGGAATATCTTCGTCGCGCAGCGCGAGATGCTCGGTGCTCGACGCAATTTTCACGGGGAGCATGCTGATGCGCGAGCGAAGCTCTTCATCACTCAACGGCACGCGCTTGTTGTGTGCGATTTCTTCGCACGCATCCTCCGTGCTCTGCGCGATTTGTTCTGCGTCATCCTGATCGATGTCTGCAATCGCGCTGGCAGTAGGCGTCGTGGTCGCGGTCGTCACGGATGTCGCGAGTGCCGAGACGCGAGTGCGCGCGGGCTTGCTTGCCGAGGGACTCGCGCCGCCCGCGACTTGCGGCTGCGGGAACATCTGCGCGACGCGCATCTTGATCGACTCAAAGTGTCCACTCCAATCCGCTTTGAACACAGGTTCAAGGAACGAGAGCGCGGATCGAATCGCGCTCGGAATGCGCGCGACAATCTGATCCGCGGTGACGACCGCACCCAGGAGCAGCGCAGTCATCAGCAGGATCGATGCGCCAACAGGACCAAATCGCGCGCCAAGTTCCGCAGTGAAAAATGTCGGGATCAAACCAGCCGCCGCACCGCCGAGTGTTCCAACATCGGGGAACCACTGCGCATGCAGCGCGCTGAACGCGAGCATCATCAAGAGCGCACCGATCGCACGAGTGCCCGCGTGCGTGATCTCACGGCCAGCAGCGGCAAAGCCCAGCCAAGTGCCGAGGAAAAGCGTTGGAATCCACACGCCAAATCCAAGCGAGTGGTAACTCCAGTAGGCGATGGCAGCGCCGAACCGACCGCACAGATTCACCGGCGGAATGTTGGGGTTCGCCACCACATGCGTGGGCCAATCGGCAGAGTGAAAAGTCGCCAAGGACACCACGAGGACGACCCAACCCGCTGTCGCGGCGATCCAGAGAATCTTCTTGCGAACATGCTCAGGAATGGGGAGTGGAGTCTCGTCATCAGCGAGCACCGAATCGGAGAAGTTCTTCGAGCGAGCCATAGTCGCGAAACATCGGCGTTTGGAAGCAGTTGTGAGCAGTTTCCACGCGCGGTTATCGCGTGCGATAGCATTCCCTCCGCATGAAATTTGTCCTTGTCGATCGATTCCTTTCTCTCGATGAAAACGCGGCTGTTGCGGTCAAAAATGTGACGGCAGCGGAGGAGTACCTCGCCGACCATTTTCCTGGCTTCCCCGTGCTTCCTGGCGTCTTCATGGTGGAAGCGTTGACGCAAGCCGCGCGCGCGGTGCTCGAGAAGCGCGGGATGCACCGCATGGTGCTTGGAGAGGTGAAGGCACTTCGCTACGGATCCTTCGTGCGGCCGGGCGAAACGCTTCGAGTCGAAGTCACGCTCGAAAAATTGCGCGACGACGGATGCGCGGTGTTCAAGGCGGTTGGCAGTGTGCTTCGGCTTGGAACCGATTCAACCGCAGTTGCTGCCGTGCCAGAAACGGCGGTCTCGGGTCGCCTTATACTGCGCCCCCTTCGGACGACCGACTAACTCGGCGCTGATAGGTGAGACCTCGGAGACCACTATGACGATGAACCGCGCAGAAATTGAGAAGAATGTGACCGAAGTCCTTGTCGATGCCCTCGGCGTGGACGACTCGGATGTGACCGCCAGCGCGACGCTCGCGGGCGACCTCGGTGCCGAGAGCATCGATTATCTCGACATCGTGTACCGACTCGAAAAGAAGTTCGCGACGCCAACGCGTCCGTTCAAGATTCAGCAGGGCGAACTTTTTCCGGAAAACCTCATGACCGATCCAGGATTGGTGGTGAGCGGAAAGGTGACAGACGCGGGTTTGCAATTGCTGCGCGAACGCATGCCACACATTGCGCTCGGAGACTTTGGGAACGACCCACAAGTGGCGAAACTTTCGACCTTGTTTACGGTCAAGAGTTTGTGTGACTTCGTTGAGAAGAAACTGTCCGCGTAACTTTCACTTTTCAGAACTGCAGTCTCCATGCGTTGGATGTGGATCGACCGAGTTGTGTTGCATGAACCTGGCCGGCGACTCGTCGCGGTCAAGAATGTCTCGTTGGCGGAAGAGCATTTGCACGATCACTTCGCGCGCGACGCGGAGCGCGAGGCGTTTCCCGTGATGCCGACCTCCCTCATCATCGAGGGCATGGCGCAGACCGCGGGCATTCTTGTGGGCGCGACGCGCAACTTCGAAGAGAAGGTCGTGCTCGCGAAGATTGGTTCGGCGGTCCTTGAATCCGATGTGCTCCCCGGTCAGTGCATTCGCTACGACGCGACGATTGATCGCATCGATGCAATGGGCGCAAACACGATCGGCACGATCGAGCGTCTCGATCACCGCGACGGCGTGTGGACGAAAATCGGGCGCATCGAAATGATGTTTAGCCATCTGGACCAGAATCGCGCGGGCACTGAGTTTCCCGAGGAAAACTTCGTGTTCGGCGAGAACTTTCGTACACTCTTGATTGGCGCTGGATTGCAGAAGGCCGAGCCAATTGCTCGGCCATCCAACCCCTGAGCGCGTGCCCGAGAAACTTTTATGCCAAGACTTCAAACAGCGCATCCATCGTCCACCACAGGCGTCACCGCCGAAGTGCTCACCAACTCGCCGATCAATATCTTCAAGGGGCTCGCGGCGCATCCGACACTCTTTGAAGGATTCCTCGCGTTCTCGAAATCACTCACGGATGGCGGAGCGCTGACTCCCATCGAGCGCGAGATTGTCATGCTCTTCGTGAGTGAGATTCGCGATTGTGATTACTGCCTCGCGGCGCACACAGTGATTTCTGCGAAGGCAGGCTTGAGTGCGGAGGCGGCAATCAAAGCGCGCACCGGTGAGGGCGGAGACGAGAAGCAGCAAGCGCTGCTGGACTTCACCGCGATCATTCTTGAATCGGATGGATTCGTGACCGATGAAGAGCTCGACGCGTTCCGTAGCGCGGGCTACAACGATCGCGCGGCGATCGAAGTCATCGCGTGCATCACGATGATGACCTTCACGAATCTCTTCAACCATGTGCATGAGACGGAGATTGATTTTCCTGAAGCGCCGTTGATCGATGGCGTGGACGAAGGGGAGCCTCTGCCGCAGACGACATTCTGAGCGGCGACCAAAAATGGACAGGCCTCGCGTTCATTGCGTGCCGCGAGGCCTGTCACTCCTCAAAGGCCCTGATCGGGGAGGCGTTCCGATGCAGGGCCGATCTAGGGTCGAAACCCATCAGAGGCGCGGAGTCCCAGACGCGCATCTGACATACAGAGGATCAGTTTCAGACACTCCTCGTGCAAGTGAAGTGGCCGCAGTGGGTTGCGAAGATGTTCCACCTGTGCGCTCTAAGCGGATTCAGTCAAGGAAGCACCCTCTACCATGGCGGTTTCAAGTGGAGACTTTGTGAAAAATTCGCACACGCATCATCTCGGGATTTACACGGGTTCGTTTGACCCGATCACCTTTGGGCACCTCGACATCCTCCGTCGGAGCCGCAAGATTTTCGATGAAGTCGTGCTCGCGATCGGAAGAAATCCAAACAAAGAAGCGATGTTCTCGTTCGAAGAGCGCGTGGACTTAGCCAAGCAGCTCGTCGGAGAATTGCTCGCAAGCGAGGCGCAAGGCGCGCCGATTCGCGTCGAGCATTACGCGGGATTGACCGTGGATTACGCGAAAACTGTGGGCGCGAGCGCGATCATCCGAGGCATTCGCAACATCACCGATCTCGCAGCGGAGTGCCAACTCGCGATCACCAACAGGCAAGTCGCAGGCATCGAAACAGTCTTCATCGTGACGGGCGAAAGTTACGCCTACACAAGCTCAAGTTTGATCAAGCAGATCGCAGCACTCGGCGGTTCCCTCGACGCCCTCGCAACGCTCGTCCCACCACAAGTCGTCGACGCCCT
>SIAK01000066.1 GCA_009691805.1 Phycisphaerales bacterium | reverse complement strand
TGAGGATCCGAAGCACGCAGCGCAACGCGAAGCATTTCTGAAGCCAACACTGAAAGCCTTGCAGCACCCGCGAGAATTGCCTGGTGCGGTGCGTGCTTCGGAAGAGATTCTGGCGGCGATTGCTGCGAACAAGTCAATCGTCATCTACGGCGATTACGACGTGGATGGCATGACTGCGACGGCGATCTTGTGGCACATGCTGCACGCGATTCGCGCGGCGATGGGCAAGAGTGGAAAGATCTCGGCGTACGTTCCGCATCGCATCGAAGAGGGATACGGTCTCAATGCCGATGCGTTGAAGCAGTTGAAGGATGACGGCGCCGACCTTGTCGTGACGGTGGATTGCGGCGTGAGTGCCGTCGAGCAAGCGCTCTTTGCCCGCGGTCTCGGACTTGATTTGATCATCACCGATCATCACGCGCTGCGTGCGGACGGGCAGTTGCCCGAGGCGCTGGCGATCGTGCATCCGAGGCTTCCTGGTTCGACAGACGCGATTAAAAATCTCTGCGGCGCGAGTGTCGCTTGGAAACTCGCATGGATGCTCGCAGTCACGCATTGCGGAAGCGATCGAGTGGCCGCCGTACTCAGCAAAGAATTGCTGCGACTGCTGCCGCTCGCAGCACTCGGCACCATTGCGGACATCGTTCCTCTTGTTGGAGAGAATCGCGTCATCACTTCGTGTGGACTTCAACAGATGAATTCGACGGGCATCGTCGGACTCGATGCGTTGCTTGCGCAGAAGGGCATTGGCACGGAGCTCACTTCAGAAACGATCGCATTTCGCGTCGCGCCACGGCTGAATGCCTGCGGTCGGCTCGGGCATGCGGAGGATGCGATTGAACTACTTACCACTGCAAACGCGGCGCGCTCGCAAGACCTCGTCAAATTGTTCGAGACTTTGAATGAGAAACGGAAGCAGACGGAGCAAGGAGTCTTCGCCACTGCGCTTGCGCTCTTGCACGCAGAGTTTGCGCGTCAGGGCGACAGCGAGCCGCTTGCGATCATCGTGCTCGCGGATGAATCGTGGCATCCAGGAGTAGTCGGCATCACCTGCTCCAAACTTGTGGAACAGTTCGGTCGTCCGTGCATTCTGCTTGGTGGCGACGGCGATTTCCTGAAGGGGTCGGGTCGCTCTGTGAACGGATTCGAATTGCATAAGGCGCTTGAAGCAGCGGGCGCGCATCTTGAAACACAGGGCGGTCATGCGATGGCGGTTGGCATGCAGTGCAAGCGCGAGAATCTCGTTGCATTTCGTGATGCGATCAACAAGTATGCGCGCGAGCATCTTCCAAAAACGCCTCTCGCGCTGACCATCGAGTACGACATCGAGTGTCGTCTTGAAGAGATCAATGAAGGGATCGTCGCGGAGATTGCAAAGCTTGAACCGTGTGGCCGCGATAATCCCACGCCGACCTTATTGGTTCGTGATGTCGAACTCTCAGGACCGCCGAAACTTCTCGGCAAGGATGGTCAACACTTTGCGTTGCAATTGAAATCTGGCGGAACCTTCATGCAAGTGAAGTGGTGGAGAGCAGGGGAGCGATCGAAGTTGTTGTCGCAAGGCATGCGCGTGGACTTACTCCTTCGGCCGAAACTGAATGAGTTTTGTGGAAAGAAAACCGTGGAGCCTGAGGTTGTGGATCTGCGCATCGTCAGCAAACGGATCACGACTGCGCGGGCATGAAGCGTCCGCCAGCAATCTTGCCGATGACAGCGCCCGCAAGAATCCAACCGACGACGGATTCGATTGCGCCGTCCACGATCCATCCAAGCGGGTAGCCGTACCAAATGTGGTTGGACCATTCGTTGCTGCAACAGACTGCGAGGGCGAACAGTCCACACATCACTGCGGTGCCTCGCATGCCAAGTGGCAGCGACCCCACAATGAATGCGACGAGTGCTGCCGCGGCGAATCCACCGAGAAATTCTTGCGCCATCACGGACGGGAAATCCATATCGCCGCCCACAGGTTTGTAGAACAAGAGTCCAGCTGGGCTTGTGGCGTACTTCTTTTCATACTCTGCCATCGCCGCTTCGTCGGAACTCGAGCAATCGGAAAACGGGAAAAAGTACACACCAGGGAGCGGCGTGTTCTTACCCATCTCAGCGACGATCGCGTCTTCATTGGGAAGACTTGACCAATTCCGCTCTCCGAGGTGGAGGAACATGTGCGCCGCTACGCCCCAGATGAAGAAGGCAACCGCGCCTGCGATAGCCGCGATAAACACATTGGTGCAACGATTCATGAGGATCTCCAGTTGAGGAAACTGCGAAATTGCAGGTTGAACGATTAGAGCATCGTCCCTCAATCACGGAGATCTTGAAAAGAGTCAGACGACAGCTTCGGAGTCGACTGCAATTCGCTTGGGCAATTGCCCTGCTGCGGCGAGTGTCGCAAGATCGTCCTCAAACAGCGCTGTGGCTGCGGAAATCTCGATGCGCGCGTCGACGTCGCCGTTTGCGCGACGCGGAATCTGCGTGCCAAATCGTTCAAGCCACGCGCCGTTGCGATTGGACTGCGTCTGATGGCTTGAGCTCGGACTATCTTCGCCTGTCGAGTTCTTGATCGGCGCAAACTCTTCCACGCGGCTTGTTTCGAGCAAGAGCGACTTCGCAGTGAGCACGAGCGCATCGAAGATGAACGCTTCAAACTTGATCGCATTCGGCTCTGTTGGTTCGATCGTGCTTGCTGACTTGTCGCAGTAGTACGGGACTTTCTTCTTCGCGCGATGGAAGGGCAATGCGAAGTCGCCCTGCGTCAATCGATCGACGAACGCAACCGAGATCGCGTGGATCGCAACGCTGCCCGCGGCAAATCGCAGCATGCCGCTCGCGTCCGTCGCTTCTGCAAGTGACTTCGGCAAATCGCTGTACTCCAAGACCATCGTCTTGCCCGCGTGATGACAGAACACGCCGACTTTTTCCGCAGCGTCGCGCTTGCGCACCATCTTGCTCGACATCTCGCCTGATGAGTCCGCAGCAGTCGCGTGCAGACCTAAGAATGCAGGATCAATGACCTTCACGAGTGGGTTGTCCACTTGGAAGTAACTGATCTGCTCGATGCCGCGCGCCTTCATGTCTTCCACGGCGCCACTTGCAGCAAGCGCTCGCAGCGAACCGCCGTGACCGTCTGGATTCACTGCGAGTGTGCAATTCGTTTCAAGCATGAGCTTGCCGTCCAACGTGATGGATGGCATCGTGCCTTGCGGAAACAGCAGCGTGTCGCGTGGACTTCGTCCGAACCAATTGTTGTCTTGGAAAAACGCGCGCGTCTCCTGATCATTGATCGGGCTCGTCATGATGTACCACGGGATCACGCGACCGTAGCGTTTCTCCGCAGCGGCGATTTGCTCCGCAAACACACGAAACAAAGGCTTTCCTGTCACGACCGTCGCGGGGTAACTTCCCTTAGGACCGCGCCAACCAAGTCGTGTGCCTTGTCCTCCAGCGACGGTGAATGCAGCAACACGTCCGGCGCGCAAGAGTTCTTCGCCCGCCGCTCGGAAGGACGGCAGCGTCGGATCACCGATCGCGCGAAACTCTGCGGGCTCAAGCGTCGTGAAGTCGACCTTCGCTTCATCCGTCGTCTGCGCGGCGAGTCGCGCAATCATGCCGAGATCGATCTCTTCAATCTGCGTGAGCAATCCTGCGCGTTGCTTCGAGGAGAGCGAACCCCAATGGCAGAGCACGTGTGATTGTCCAACGGCGTCGAGTGCCTGACGAATAGCTTCAAATCGATCTTGCATACGGTTCTCGTGTCGAATCAGGAAAGGGTGCCGTGCGGCGCGGCGGAGCGCTTCATGGCGCGGGTGGAAGTGGAGCCGACCAACCTTCGGGTCGATGCCGAACGATGAGTCCCGCTTGAAGATAAATCACTTGCTCACAGATGTTCGTCGCATGATCCGCGATGCGCTCGATGGATTTCGTAATGCCGAGAAGGCGAAACGCAAACTCGACGGTGATCGTTCCATCTTCCACATCTGATTGCGCGGTCTTGAGCAGTTCAGTCTTGAACGCCGCAACCGTGTCGTCAAAGAGCAACACTTGTTGCGCGAGGTTTGCGTTGCCAGTCGCAAGCGCGCGGTTGGCGTCACGCAGCATGCCGATCACGCTGTTCGCCATCACTCGGAACACTGCAGGCACGCGCATCGCGGAAGGTTGATCCTTCAACACATGCTCGGCAATTTCGACGGCGCAATCCGCGATGCGCTCGAGTTCGTTGTTCACCTTCACAATGGTGAGCACGGATCGGATGCGGAACTCATCGTTCACGCCAATGCCCAAGAGTGGCACGGAACTTCGTTCGATCTCGACATCGACGCGATCGACTTCTTCATCGCCCGCGATGACCGCCATCGCCTTATTGCGATCGCCATCGAAGTAACTCTCGACTGCTGAGAGCGTCAGAGAGAGCACGCGCTCGCCTTGCGTGTTGATGGACTGGCGGAGGACTTTGAGGCTTTCGTCGAATGTAGGCACGGGTCGTTCCTCAGGAGGGAGCGCAAGTATACGCCTGCGTTGATCGATTGCGGCGAACGGGGATACGCTTGCGGCATGCCGTTGCATTCTTCTGACATCGCGGGCGCGATTCCGCGTCTGTGCGTCAACATCGATCATGTCGCCACCATTCGACAGGCGCGACGCACGCATGAACCTGATCCTGTGGAGGCGGCGATCGAGGCGGAGGCTGGCGGCGCGGATGGCATCACAGTGCATCTCCGCGAAGACCGTCGACACATTCAAGATGCGGATTTGCCGCGACTCAAGAGCGTGGTTCAGACGCGACTGAATCTTGAGATGGCAGCGACCGAAGAGATGGTGCAGATTGCGATCGCGCTGAAGCCGCATCTCGCGATGTTCGTGCCTGAGAAGCGACTCGAAGTTACAACCGAGGGAGGACTTGATGTCGCGTCGCAAGTCGATCGGATTCGTGATCGCGTGCGCGCGCTGATGGACGCAGGCATTCCTGTGAGTGCGTTCATCGATGCGGACGAAAGGCAAATCGATGCTGCGGCGCAAGCAGGGTTTTCGTACTGCGAGATTCATACGGGCCCTTACGCGCACGCTGCGCATGCTGGAGCGGCATCAGCTGCAGCGAACGCGGAACTCGCAAAGGTCGTGCACGCGGTCGCGCACGCGCAACGATGTGGAATGCGCGCGAATGCTGGTCATGCGTTGCACTATGAAAACGTGCGGCCTATCGCACTGATTCAAGACATACAGGAGCTGCACATCGGTCACGCGATCGTGAGCCGCGCGGTGTTCGTGGGACTACGCGAAGCTGTCGCTGCGATGAAGCGCGCGATGGCAACGAACAGGAGCGCGGGATGTTGACGCGCCGTGCTTTCGCGCAGTGTGCGATTCCTGCGTCCTTGTTGCTCGCGGAGCACGCATCCGCGGCGCTGACGCATTGCACGCCGTGGGGTCTTCTGCAATCTGCTTCGCCATCGCAGTCGTGTCCCGATGCGCTCGAAGCAATTCGAACAAAGTTTGACTTGCCTGCGATCCTCGCGGGAAGCATGCGCATCGGTGGTTCGCCTCGCGTGCGTGCGTGCGGCGTTCGTGTCCGCGGAGAAGTGACGGCAGTTGAAACGACGGATCGAGTGCATCTTGGAAGTTGCACGAAAGCGCTCACCGCATTGCTCGCGCTCACGGAATGTGAAGCGGGACGATTGCGATTGGACGAGCGCGTGGAGGAACTTTTTCCTGAACTCGCGTCCACCATTCCGCAGGCGTTGCGTGAAGCGACGGTGCGTGAACTCTTGCAGCATCAGAGCGGCATCGCTGCCGACGCGATGAAAACGAGTGCGTGGCGTGATGCGTGCAGTTTCGCCGCGGATGGCAAGCACTCGGAAACGGAGCAGCGCGAAGCGTTCGTGCGAGCGATTCTTGCGATGGGTCCAATGTCCGCGCGTGGAAAATTTGCCTATTCGAATCAGGGATACGCGGTCGTTGGTCACGCTATCGAACGACGCAATGGAAAGCCGTTTGAGGCACTACTCATCGAGCGTGTGCTCACACCAATGTCAGCAAGTGACGCATGGGGATTTGGTCCACCGAGCGCGGATTCGTTTCGAACAGAGAGCGGTGCGGCGCGTGCGATGTGCGGACATCAAACGGATGGCAAGCCCGTGGGTGCAGGGCAGGGCGCGGACAATCCGCCTGCGATCGCACCCGCCGGACGAGTGCACGCTTCGATGGAAGCATGGTTGCGATTGCTCGTCGGTGTCGCGCAACTTGAGCGTGCGGCGTTGAAGTCCGCAACGGCGTCGCCTGATGGAGAAACGAAAATCGAAGAGGAGCGACTTCCATTGGGGCTCTCGATTGAAAGCGCGCGTGAGATTGCCCGTCTGCCGACAGGTGACAGTGGATCGAAGTACGGACTCGGTTGGGGAGTTGCGGATCGACCTTGGGCTGGCGTGAGCAGTGTCGACGCGACAGGAGCGGCAACTCGGCGCGGAGGAAGAGTGCTTACGCATTCCGGTTCCAACACGATGTGGTACGCGGTCGCGTGGGTCGCGCCTGAACGTGGACTCGTGCTTGCAGCTGCGACAAATCAGGGCGGAGATCGTGCGGCTGCTGCGACCGACGCAGCAGTCGCGATGATGCTTTCCGAAGACGGCGCCGCAGAGTCATGAGCGGGACGCGCAATTTCTCACGCAACAAAATTGCCCGAAAAAATGGAGGGTTGATCGAGGTTGTCGACTTCGCACGATAGGATCGCGCCATGATTACTTTGCGAGGTTGCTACACCGCCATCGTCACTCCGTTCACCGCCAACGGCGTGGCCGTCGATTTCGATTTGCTCGAAGAGCAGATCGGATTTCAAGCGGCAGGTGGAGTTTCGGGCATCGTCCCTTGCGGCACGACAGGCGAAGCGCCCACACTTGAGTTTGACGAGCATCGTGAAGTCGTCGCGCGCGCAGTGCACGCGGGCCATCGTCACGGGCTCACGGTGATCGCGGGCGCGGGATCGAATTGCACCGCGCATGCAGTGAAGTATCAGAAGTTGGCGCACGACCTTGGCGCGGACGCCGGGCTTCAAGTCACGCCGTACTACAACAAGCCTTCGCAAGAAGGCATCTATCGGCACTTCATGACGATCGCGGATTCCTGCGATCTTCCGATCGTGCTCTACAACATTCCGGGTCGGTGCGGCGTGCCGATTCTTCCAGAGACAGTTGTGCGGCTCGCGCGACACACGAACATTGTCGCGATCAAAGAAGCGACAGGTTCGATGGACTCTGCGACAGAGATTCATCAGCGTTGCGACATCACGATTCTCTCGGGCGATGATTCGCTCACGCTGCCATTCGCAGCGTGCGGAAGCGCGGGCGTGGTGAGTGTGGTTTCCAATCTGCTGCCCGCGCGCGTGCAAGCGTTGTGCAACGCATTCCTTGATGGAGATCTCGAAGGAGCCAAGCGCATTCATATGGAGCTCTTCCCGATTTCGAAGGGTCTCCTTTCCATTGATGTGAATCCAGTGCCACTCAAGGCTGCAATGAAGTTGCTCGGTCGCGATCGCGGCACCGTGCGACTTCCACTCGCGGAAGCATCGAAAGATGCGACGACGAAAATCTCGACGCTGCTCGCGGAGTTTGGACTTGGACAGCTCGCGCGTGTGGCGGGGGCGTAACCGTGGCTGACCCGCACGATGTTCGGGGCTTGCCGTACAAGATTGCTGTGCTGTGCTATCTCTACGACACCGATGGACGCCTGCTCTTGCTGCATCGACGGAAGCCACCAAACTCCGACATGTACTCGCCCATCGGAGGCAAGCTTGAGGCTGCGCTCGGCGAGTCGCCGCACGATTGCGCGCAACGAGAGATTTGGGAAGAAGCGCAGATTCGAATCAAGCCCGAAGAGATTCGTCTCATCGGCATGGTGAACGAATCAAACTACGAGGCGTCCGGACACTGGCTGCTGTTTCTGTTCGAAGTCACTCGACCGATCAACCCTGCGGAGATTCCGCACACCGAGTTCGATGAGGGTCGACTGGAGTGGCACGCGATTGCGGATGTCAACACCCTTGTGATTCCAGACACCGATCGCCGCATCATGTGGCCCGCAGTGCAAGCGCATCGCGGCGGCTTCTTCTCACTCGACATCGATTGCAGCGTGACCCCGTTCAACGCAACGATGCGCGAGTCATGGAAGAATGCGTGGAAGAAGTCATGATCAAGGCATGATCTAGGCATGATCAAGGGATGATCTAGGCATGATCAAGGCATGATCAAGGGATGAGCAAGGCATGACGCTGCGCCCCCGAAGCGCTCCTACGGATCGCGCGCTCGCGAGTCGTGCGGGATTCCGCCATTCTCATGCGTTGTTCGTGCCATTCGTTCGCGATTGCATCGATGCTTCCGCATACCCTGTGCTCGATGTCTGTTGATCTCGATCCATCTGCACTTCCTGAATATGCGATCTCGCGCGAGGTCGCGGATATTGCGCGGACTTGGCAGATCGATCCGAGAATTCCGCAGACGGTGGCTGGATTTGATGCGCCGTTCTTTCAAGCGGGGCTTGCGGGTTATTCCGACGGAGCGATGCGACTCATCGCGCGTCGACATGGCGCGCCGTTCTGCGTGACGGAAGCGTTGCTCGATCGCACGCTCATCAATGGCGGACGCGGTCGACGCAAGGAAGATCCCGATCTCCTCGCGACCGAATGCGGCATGGGCGACATTGAAGACAATCTCGCCGCAGGTCTTGATGATCATCCGATTGCAGGTCAGATCATGGGCACGTTGCCCGCAGAAATGGCGCGCGCTGCGGAGCTGATCGTCGGAATGAACTACGACGTTGTCGATGTCAATCTCGCCTGCCCTGTGAAGAAGGTCAAGAAGAGCAACCGTGGTGGCCACTTCCTTGCGCACCCAGAAGACGCGATCGAAGTGCTGCGCGCCGTTCGTGCGGCGGTGCCAGCCAACATTCCTTGCACGGTAAAACTTCGGCGCAGTTTCGACGACACGCCAGAGATGGAGCGCGCGTTCGAAGATATTTTCAACGCAACGTATGAGCTCGGTTACGCGTGGGCGGTCGTGCACTGCCGCACGGTGCAACAGAAATATCTCGGAGCGGCGAAGTGGGAGTTCCTTCGGGATCTCGTCGCACGCCATCCTGATCGCGTGATCTTTGGTTCGGGTGACATTTGGAATGTCGATGACATCTTTCGGATGCACGCCTACACCGGTGTGCATGGTGTTTCGGTCGCACGAGGATGCATCGGGAATCCGTGGATCTTTCGGCAGGCACGACAACTCATGCGTGGCGAAGCAGCGACGACGCCGACGCTCGCGGAACAGCGCGCGGCGTTGCTCGAGCACTTTGAACTTGCGCACAAGCTGCACGGCGAGACTGTCGCTGGTCGTCGCATGCGGAAGTTCGGAATCAAGTTCTCCCATCATCATCCCAATCGCGACCTCGTGAAGTCAGCGTTCATCCGCTGTGAAACCACCGTCCAGTGGGAAGCAGTGCTCCGCGAGCACTATGGGCGTAGTTGAGCGCTCGCGCGGAATTTGCCGCGCAGCGCGGACAAATTCCGTCGCTCGCTTCTGACTCAGGCGCTGCGATGCATCGCAGACGCCTGAAATCTCGCGTCCACTTCAGTCTTTGATCCCCTCACCGACTCCGTCGGTAGTTGAGCGCGTAGTTGAGCGCTCGCGCGAAATTTGCCGCGCAGCGCGGACAAATTCCGTCGCTCGCTTCTGACTCAGGCGCTGCGATGCATCGCAGACGCCTGAAATCTCGCGTCCACTTCAGTCTTTCATCACCTCACCGACTCCGTCGGTAGTTGAGCGCTCGCGAGCGCTTGGAATCGGAGGGGGCGTTTGATGCGGTTGTTGGTTGAGTGCTGGGTTTGTGGGCGGGATTGTGGTTGTTACTCGTCGGCGGCGCTCTCTGCGATGCTGGAGTTGAGGCGTGCGGTGCGGGTGATTGCGATCGGATCGATCGTGAAGAGATGTGCTGAGCCTTGTGGATGTCCACTTTCTTCGTCGTGAAAGCGGCCGACGATCGCGCAGTGGTCGAGGAGCGCGGTTGAAC
>SIAK01000065.1 GCA_009691805.1 Phycisphaerales bacterium | reverse complement strand
CTGACAGCGCGCGTGAGCGAGCTCGAACGCGTCGTCGCAGATCTCAAGCAGTCACTTGGTTCAGGCTGATTGATGCACGGTCGTTGGATCTTCGCCTTCGACTCGTGCGCGCATCAGCAGATACGCCCGCGTTGCAAGTTCCCCGAGAAGCGAGAAGAGATACGCGCCGAGCAGTGCGTGGAAGAGCGTCAGCCATCCCGAGAGTAAAACACCTGCAAATCGCGATGTTCCAGTCAAAAGCTCGACGCCCTCGCCGTCGCCGGCTGCCGCCGATTCAAGCGATGTCGGCTCAAGAAACACCGATGCCGCGCTCAGCGAGAGCACCTCGGTCACTTGCAGCACGATAGAAACGATGCATCCACCAATGGCGAGCGTGACGAGCGATGTCACAAGCACAAGCAGCCAGTCGAGTGGTCGCGCGAGCACAAGCGAAGTCGCGCGGGTGATTGCGTCTGCAAGATCGGAATCTTCCACCGCAACCGCTGCGGGCATGAGTGGAAGCGCGAGGAGCGAAACAATTGCGACGACGCTCGCGAGCAGTGCGAAGAGGAGCGCGATCGGAAACAAGAGCGCGCTGAGCACATCGACGCCAGGCAATGCCGACAGCGTGCCAAGTATTGCAGGCACAAGGAGCAGGAGCACCACCACCGCAACAGGTGCGAGCGGAAGCGCGAAGCATCGCACGGCGCGATCGCCCGCATACCACGCGCCTTCACGTGCAGACAGTTTGCGTCCCATCGCAAGGTCGAGCGCGCTCATGCGAGCGAGTGCCGTGGCGGCAAAGCATGCGCAGGCGAGGATTGCGAGCAGTACAACGCTCGTCGCAAACGGCTCAAGACGCCAGAGTGCGTAAGGCGCACGAAAGATCGCGCCCGAAGCCGCGAGGCAGAATCCATCGAAATCGAGGGCAAAAAGAGCCATCACAAGCTGCGACGCTGCGCGTTGTTCTTCCTGCGCGAAGGACTCAAACAAGCCGCGTGGACGACATTCGTCGATCGTGTCAAGCGCGCGCGAGAGACCGTTCTTCGCAGCAAGCGTTGCGCGCGCGCGCGCCGCGTCGTCGAGCGTCGCGTCTGCTTCGATCAACGCAACCCGACTCGCGACGCCATCACGCGCGATCTCTGCGAGGGTCTCGCAAGAGACATCCCACGTTCGAACCGCACCAGACGCCTTCGCGTCCGCCGCCATGAACTGCAACATTTCATCAAACGCGATCGGATCCGCGACCGCTTCACGAACCGCCGCCTCTGCACGCATCGCTGCAATGCGCGCGTCACTTGATGTTCGCTCTGCTAAGTGCAATCCACGCGCTGTGAAATCGTGTGGCGCGAGTGCGTCGCCGAGCGAGAGCAGTCCACCGAAGAGCAACACGCACAGCAGCGCGATCGGAAATCGCGACGGTTGCAGCGCCGCAGGGATCGCATCGAAGAGGCTGACGAATCGCGGAGAAACAATGCCGCGCGAAGACGAATCTGTTGTTGAGCATCCCATCGTGGAGGCATCCTAATAAACGCTCAAGGGTCTAGCGACGAAATCTGCGGCTTGGTGCAGATTTCCTCGCGCGCGACCTTGGAGCGCACACGGCTTGGATATCGCGCAGGTCCGCGCAATTCTTTGTTCCGGCAGAGCTGAAGTTGACGCGGTAAAGTCACGCGCATGACTTCCTCGTTGCCCTCCCCTGTTGCTTCGCCTCGCACCGTCCATGCGCTGCTTCCGCAGGTGCTCGCGCAGTGCGAATCCGAGCAGAAGGCAGCGGTCGCGCGTCTGATTGCATTGCTCCGCATCCCGAGCGTCAGCACGGATCCTGCGTTTGACGGCGAAGTTCGTCGCGCCGCGGAGTGGCTTGCTGCGGATCTCAAGAGCATGGGATTTTCCGCTGAAGTTTGCAAGACCATCGGACATCCCATTGTCGTCGCGCATCATCCGGGTATTGGGTCTGCAGCAAAGACTGCGCCGCGCGTTCTTTTCTATGGTCACTACGACGTGCAGCCTGCGGATCCACTGGAATTGTGGACGAGTCCGCCGTTTGAACCGGTGCTTGTCGAGGGCAAAGAAGGTACGCGCGTGGTTGCCCGCGGCGCGGTTGATGACAAGGGACAGGTGATGAGTTTCCTTGAAGCGTTACGCGCATGGCATGCGATTGCGGGTGGACCGCCCGTGCCGGTGACACTGATGCTTGAAGGCGAGGAAGAATCTGGCAGTCGCAGCCTCGAACCGTTCATGCACGAAGCCAAGGATCAACTCGCTGGCGACATCTGCATCGTGAGTGACACGGGGATGTGGGACGCGAACACGCCTGCGATTACCACGCGGTTGCGCGGCTTGGTGTACATCGAGTGCACCATTCACGGACCGATGCGCGATCTTCACAGCGGCATGTACGGCGGCGCAGTTCCAAATCCGATTCAAGTGCTTGCCGACATCATCTCGTCGTTCCATGATCAGGATCGACGCATCACGGTCGCGGGTTTCTATGAGGGCGTGGACGAACTTTCAGCGCAAACGAAAGCACAATGGGAATCCCTTGGTTTCAGCGACGCAGAGTTTCTCGGCGACATCGGTTTACCAAGTGGCTTCGGAGAACGCGATCGATCTTCACTCGAACGCACATGGTCGCGACCGACGCTTGAAGTCAACGGCATTTTCGGCGGATACATCGGCAAGGGCGCGAAGACCGTCATCGGCGCGCATGCGACGGCGAAGATTTCTTGTCGGCTCGTCGGTCGCCAAGATCCTGAGCGCATCACTGCTGCGTTGAAGGCGCACATCAACGCGCGACTTCCTGCGGGATGCCGAGCAGAGTTCGAATTGCACGGCGCAAATCCTGCTCTCTCCGTGCGTGAATCATCGCCGTGTTTGACGGCTGCCAACAACGCACTCGAGATGGTCTACGGCTGCAAGCCATTGCTCATCGGAACCGGCGGATCGATTCCTGCCGTTGGTTCGATCAAGCAGATCCTCGGGATGGATTCGCTCTTGATTGGGTTTGGACTCGATGACGATTGCGTCCACTCGCCAAATGAGAAGTTTGAACTACGTTGTTTCTACGGTGGCACAAAGAGTCACGCGGCGCTCTTGGGCGAACTCTCCCAACTCTCGCGAACGTAGACGCTGCTCAAGATTGCGTTAGCCTTGATGATCACGTCGACCCGCTCTGAGTCGCTCGGTCTCGATGCGCAATTGCGCAAAGCGCTGCGCAAACTCCATGCGTTCCGCAATGATGCGCAGAATGGCGACCGATGCACAGCACGCGATAACGAATACAGCGACGATGAGAGCAGAGTCCATGCGAGCACGAATCGGCGCTTTGGACGCGCGAATTGAGCAGGACAGCGCGAGAACTTGAATTCAGATGCCGCCAGAGACGGTTGACGCGGGTATCTTTCCCTCACTCATGCTTGGGAGGTTGTGCTCTCTTCTTCAAACCCCTCTCACTCGGCGCATCGGTCGCGAGTCGCACGCATTTCTATCCGTGTCGCTTTGCATACTGCTTTGCGTGTGCTCGCTCACGCAGTCCACGCGCGCGCAGTTTGCCGAAACAGAGATTCGACTGCTGCAATACGGCGTCGGCAATGTCGCGCGCATGGGCGACCCTGTTGGGCTGCTCGTTGAAGTTCGCAACTCGCTCGACGCGCCGACGGAAGTTGAACTCGTCTGGGAGACGCGCAACGCCGACGGTGATCTCGAAGAAAACGCGCGCAAGTTCGTCCTCAATCCTGGTCAACCGATCGAGCGTTGGATCTACGGAACAACCCCCGAGGCGGACAGCGCCACGGATGCCACGAGTGCCGTCACGACATTGCGGGTGTTCTCACTCACGGGTGGTCGCCGTCAACGTGAACTCGCGACACTGCCGATCAGCGCGGAAACTGCGGAGACGACCGGATCCATTGTGAGTCACACGGTTGGAATCTTCGGAGTGATGGGACCGCAATCGCTGGGGCTGTCGGGCTACGCAACGAACTACAACAGCCAGCGATCACCGGCGCAGAACACAAACTCCATCATCGCGCGCGTTGGATCGGTCGAAGGACTTCCCGATCGTTGGTATGGACTTGCCGCACTCGATGCGCTCGTGTGGACCGATGGATCTGCGGCGCCCGCGCGGCTGAGTACCGATCAATCCGACGCGCTGCTCGAATGGATCGAACGCGGCGGACAACTCGTCATCGCGCTCAATGCGAACGGCGATCCGTGGGATCTCGGCGGCAACGGCCGACATGCATTGCAACCGCTGCTTCCTTCGGTTGCACCGATGCGCATGGATGCCGTGAACATGCAAGACGTGTTGCCCGTGCTTTCGCTCAGTCGGCAGAACAATGCGCCCAACGCATCCACGCGCGTAGCGATCTTCGACAAGGACGCACTCGATCGCCAATGGGAACCGGTGCTCGCTTTTCCTTCGAAGAAAACGGCGGCAGGTTTCGCTGCGCCGCGCGAGGGTTCGCTTGACGCCAAGATTTACGCAGTCGAACGCAGTTACGGCTACGGAACGATCACACTCGTCGGGCTCGACCTCTTCGAGATTTCCGCGCGACGGTTGCAGAGCGACACCTCGTTGCCACAATGCGATGTCTTTTGGAATCGAATCCTTGGTCGACGCGGCGACACACCGTCAGCGGGTGAACTCAAAGCACTCGAAGACGCGAAACGACTCGCGAAAGGCGGAGTTTCGAGTGATCTTGAAGGCGGCGGGCTGGTCGCAGGACGCATTGGTTTACTCGGCTCCGCTGCAATCAGCATTCTCGCCGCTACGGGAACTTTCAGCATCTACTGGTTACTCGCAGGACCGGTTGGTTTCGCCGTTCTGAAGTCGATGAAGCGCGAACGATGGGCGTGGGTCTATTCCGCAATGCTTTCGCTTGCGTTCGCCATTGCCATTTGGTTTGTAGGAAGCGCGCTCTCAGGCAGCACTGCGCAGGTGAAGTATCTGATGTTTCTCGATGCTGCCGCGCGACCACAGGGCGAAGTATCACTCTTGCAACGACAACCGATTCGCGCGAGCGGTTGGCTCTCGGTGCATGTGCCTGAATATGCCTCAAGTGAGCTGAACATTGGCGCGCCTGAAGATGGACGCACGATGGTGCGAACTTGGTTGAATCCATCGGATCCCACGATTGAAGGCTTTCCGAGTCAAGCGCGTGTGCATCGTTCGCTCGACGAAGATCACACACTGGCGATGGTTTCGCGCGCAGCGAGTACGGATTTTTCGTTCCGCTGGCTCGGTGGCATCGATCCGAACTGGGGCGAGCTCCCTTCCATCGTGTCACCTGTCCGTGTCGATATCGATCGCACAAAGTCACCCATCGAAGTCAAGCTCGTCGGAACGCTCGTGCATCAACTTCCAGGCACGCTGCGCAATGTCATGCTTGTGCACATCTGGCCGCTGCGCGCTCCCGTGCTTGGTCTTCGTGCAGGAAAACTTCCGCTGCGCACTCCCAGCGGAGCGATGCCGAATCTCGGCACGTCGGTGATTTTGCCTGAATGGAAGCCGAATAGTCCGCTCGATCTTGCGAAAGCATTCGGCACGAAGATGGAGCTGAATCAAAGTTCACTCGAAGCGCAATTTGATTTTCGTTTCTACGACTCGGTGCGAAATCTTGCTTCGCCGTTCAACAGTTTCAGACCGCTCAAGGTTTCCCAAGCGGAAGAAGAACGCTTCCTCCAGATGCTGTCGTTTTACAACATGTTGCAGCCGCCGAAGTACACGCACGCGGTGGATGCAGAATCGAAGTTCCTCGCGGTCGAACGGCTCATCGCGCGCGACGCAGACCTCTCGAAATGGTGCACGCGCCCCTGCCTCATCGTCTATGGACTTCTTGAAGGTGGAGGTTCGCCCGTGCCGCTGCGTGTCGATGGTGAAGATGTGGATTCCACGGGCGAAGTCGTGTTGCGATGGATTCTCCCCTTGCCTTCGTCGACGGATGCGCATGACATCGTGCCTTCGCTCGGCACGACTGCGAGTGTCGTTTCTCCTGTTGAAGAGGCGCGACCAAGCGAAGTAGATCCTGTGTAATGCCCGAAGTTTGATGGAGTGTTTCTATGGCGATGATTGAGACGGTCAACCTCACGAAGAAGTACGGCGAACTCGCCGCGCTCGACAATCTTAATCTCACGATTGAAGAAGGGACCTGCTTTGGATTCATCGGTCCAAACGGCGCGGGCAAGACGACAACGATCAAGATTCTCGCGACGCTTCTGAAGCCGACCTGGGGCGAAGCGCGCATTGATGGCAAGACCGTCGGCTATCAGAATCATCTCATTCGGCCGCTCATTGGCTACGTTCCTGATTTCATGGGCGCGTATCAAGACATGACCGTTGCGGAATACCTCGAGTTCTTCGCCGCCTGCTACGGACTCACGGGTGCCAAGCGCGAGAAGACCATCGCCGATGTGCTCGCGCTGACTGATCTCTCCTACAAGGCTTCGAGTGAAGTGAACGGACTCTCGCGCGGCATGCAGCAGCGACTCGCGGTTGCTCGTGTGCTCTTGCACGATCCGAAAGTCTTGCTGATGGATGAGCCTTCGAGTGGACTTGATCCGCGCGCGCGCATCGAGATGCGCGAGTTGCTCAAAGAACTGCGTCGCATGGGCAAGACGATTCTGATCTCGAGCCACATCTTGTATGAACTCGGCGAACTCTGCAATGCGGTGGGCGTGATTGAACAAGGCAAGCTCGTGTTCGCTGGATCCGTGAGTGAAATCATGGCACGCGCGAAGGTCGGTCAGGTCGTGCAACTCGTCGTTGAAGAGCGCACGACGGAAGCTGCGGAACTGCTCGGTAAACTTCGCGGCGTCTTGCGCGTGGATATCGCAGACGAGAGCAGCATTCGACGCATTGATGTCACGCTTGAGCCAAACTCCGCGCTTTCGCCGAGCGAACTCGCATCTCGCCTGCTTGCGAATGGCTTCCGCCTCGCACGATTGCACCCTGAACAGGTGAGTCTTGAAACGGCGTTCATGCGTTTGACCAAAGGCATTGTGAGTTAGGATGCACGCTCGTGGCAAACCCCGCACGCATTCTTCTTATCGCAAGTCCTGAGCGCGCGCGCACCCGCGAAGTCTTGAGCGCCGTGCTTACAACGCTGGCGAACACGAACGCACTCGTCGCGCAGTGCGACGCCGAAGATGCGGCGTGCATCACGCAAGTCGCGCATGATTTCGCGATCGTCATCGGTGGCGATGGCACGATCATCGAACAAGCGCGGCTCCTCTTGCAGCGCGCAACACCGATCATTGGCATCAATGCAGGTCGCGTTGGATTTCTGGCTGAGTTTGACAGCGAGAGTTTCGACAAGCATGCAAGATTCATCCTCGCGGGTGGCGCCAGCGTTCGCGCACGGACGGTGCTCGCAGTTGCGGCAATGCGCGGCGCACAGCGGATCGGCGGCGGCATCGCGATCAACGATTGCGTCATCACTGCGGGCGAACCGTTCCGCATGATCGAACTCGCGCTGACGGTGGACGGCGAATCGGGACCGGAAGTTGTCGGCGACGGCGTGATTGTCGCGACGCCCACGGGTTCGACTGCGTACAGCGCATCCGCGGGCGGCGCGATCGTGCATCCATCGTTGGACGCGCTCTCCATCGTTCCCATTTGCGCACAGAGCCTCGCGTTTCGACCTGTCACGATTCCCGCGTCGGCACGCATTCAATTCACGCTCCGCCGCGCGAATCTCGGCACCGCGCTCATTCTCGACGGCATGAAGTCGGTTGGTCTTGAAGTGGGCGATCAGATCAGCATCGAACGCAATCTGCAGGGCGCGATGTTCGTGACCAATCCCGACAATTCTTACTGGCGCACGCTCACGGAAAAACTTCGTTGGGCCGCGATGCCAAGTTACCGCACCGATACGCACTAGTCGACGCGAGTCGCGGCTATCCTGCGCCCCTCTCTGAGAGGCACGACAATGATTGACCTGAAAGAACTGCGCGAGAATCCCGACCGTTTCCGCAATGGCGTCGCTGACAAAGCGATGGATGTGGACATCGATCGATTGCTCGCGCTCGATGAAGCGCGACGATCAATTCTCACGCGACAAGAAACTGCGCGCGCGGAACAGAATCGCATTTCGAAAGAAATGGGGCCGAAACTTGGCGCGCTCAAAGGCAAAGTGAAAGGCGCGCACGGCGATGATCGCGCGGCGCTTCAAGCGGAGATCGCGCAACTTGAGTCGCGCCCCGCTGCACTCAAGAGCGAGATTCAAGAGTGCGAACATCGCATCCTCGCGATCGAGCCTGAGTGGAAAGCATTGTGGATGCAGGTTCCGCAACCGCCTGCAGCGGATGTTCCCAAAGGTAAAGGCAGTGACGACAACGTCGAGATTCGTCGTTGGTCGCCGAGCAACTGGGATTTCGCGAAAACATTCGAAGGCAATCGTGGTTTCAAACCTCGCACGCATGTTGAACTCTTGAAGATGCACCGACTCGCGGATTTCGAGCGCGGCGTGAAAATGGCGGGCACGCGCCACTATGTGCTGACAGGTTTGGGCATGCGACTCCATCAAGCTGTGCTTCGATACGCCGTGGATTTCATGGCGGATGTGCGCGGGTTTACGCCGATGGGCGTGCCTGTCATCGTCAAAGAAGAATGCATGGTGGGTACGGGGTTTTTTCCTGCAGGTCGCGAGCAGGCGTATCACATCGAGGAATCTCGCCGCGGCTCCGGGCATGATCTTTTTCTCACAGGCACGGGCGAAGTGGGACTCATGGGCATTCACGCTGATGAGATCCTCAGCCTCGAAGATCTTCCGCTGAAGTACTGCACCGTCTCGACATGCTTCCGACGCGAAGCAGGCGCTGCAGGCAAAGACACTGCGGGTCTCTATCGCATTCATCAGTTCGACAAGGTCGAACAAGTCGTCGTGTGTAAAGCAGACGACGATGAGAGTCGCGCGTGGCACGCGCAGATGATCGAGACCGTCGAAACGATCTTGCGATCATTCGCACTTCCGTATCGACTCTTGCAGTGCTGCACGGGCGACCTTGGCGTGAAGAACGAAGACATGATCGACATTGAAAGTTGGATGCCAGGTCGCGGCGAGATTGGTGCGGATGGCGCACCGCTCGGCGCGTTTGGCGAGACGCATTCGGCGAGTCGTTTGCGTGACTTTCAATGTCGTCGTCTTAACCTTCGCTACAAGGATGCGCAGGGCAAGACGCAGTTTGCATTCGCGCTCAACAACACGGTGATCGCGAGCCCACGTGTGCTGATTCCGATTCTCGAAATGCATCAGCAAGCGGACGGTTCAGTCATCGTGCCGGAGGTGTTGCGCCCCTACATGGGCGGCATCGCGCGCATCGGCTGAGGTGCATGGGATGCGTAATCTTTGAAAATTCAGCAGGAACGCGGTCCTCTCGCGTCCCCTCGAGCGTTCGTTTCGCAACACCTTTCTACGAGTCAAACACCCATGCACCCGAATCACCTCCTCCGCATCGTCGCCGTGAGCGCCCTTTTCGCAAGTCTGAACGCATTTGCGCTCCCGCAAGACGCGCCGATGGGTCCTGATGGTCCGCGAGGACCCGGTGGACCTGGTGGACCGATGGGGCAAGAGCGCAAACTCGTCAAAGACTTTGACAAGAACGACGATGGACGACTCGAAGGTGATGAACTCGACGCGGCGCGCGCGGAGTTGAAAGCGAATCCTGTTCCGGCTCGCGGTGGAATGCGTGGTGGTATGCGCGGCGGGCCTGGTGGTCCGGGTGGTGGTCCTCCCGGCATGAAGGAGCGGCCCGCAACATCCGCGGGTCGTTCGGTTTCACCGAGCGAAGTCGCGATCTTTCCGGATGCACCGCTCTATGACACGAGCATCGTGCGCACGATCTTCCTCACCATCGATCAAGAGGATTGGGAAGCGGAGCTCGAACTCTTTCACGGCACGGACATCGATGTTCCTGCGACGATGACTGTCGACGGCGTGTCATACGCGGGCGTTGGTGTGCATTTTCGCGGCGCGTCGAGTTACATGACAGTGCCGAAGGGTTCCAAGCGCTCGCTCAATGTTTCGATCGATCACACCGATGCGAAACTGCGACTGCACGGCGCGAGCACGCTCAATCTTCTCAACAGCAATGGCGATCCGTCGATGCTCTCGACGCTGCTCTACTCGCGACTCGCTGCGCCGCATATCCCTGTTCCCAAAGCAAATTTCGTCGAAGTCGTCGTGAACGGTGCATCGTGGGGCGTCTTTGTGAACGTCGAGCAGTTCAACAAACTTTTCGTCGCAGAACATTGGCCACAATTCAAGGGTGAAGGCGCGCGATGGAAAGTTCCAGGTTCTCCGCAAGGAAGTGCGGGGCTTGCTGACAAGGGCGATGATGTCGCTGCGTATCAATCGCGATATGAAATCAAGTCGAAGGCACGTGACGAAGATTGGAAAGACTTGATGCATCTCTGTGATGTGCTCACGAACACACCGGCAGAGGAACTCGAAGCGAAATTGCAACCGATTCTCGATAT
>SIAK01000064.1 GCA_009691805.1 Phycisphaerales bacterium | reverse complement strand
CGGCGACATCGACGAGAACAACACAACCGACGGCGTCGATCTCGCGATCATCCTCTCGCGCTGGGGCACGATGCCCAAGGACTATCCGCGCGCGGACGCCAACAACGACGGCACCGTCGACGCATCCGATCTCGCGATCGTCCTCGACGCTTGGGGAATCTGCCCGTAAGCGCCAGCGATGCGTCGTTCTACTCTTGCGGACGGCCACGCTTGGCGAGCGCTGTCAGTTCGCGGAGAAATCTCAGGAGCCCACAGGAGACGCGCGTCGTACTGACCGCGTCTTTGGGCACATGGGAAACGAGCACTCGTCTGGTCGCGCTGATCAAATCGCCGCAGATATCAAGCCTGTCAAACGCGCGTGTGCCTGGATCGGATGTGAGTTTGACTTCCACAACCCAGCGCTCTCCTGCGCACTCGAGCACGAGATCCGCCTCATAGCCGTCGCTCGTGCGAAGATGAAACGCTTGAAAGCGCGCGCCGAGCGCGTTGAGCAGACCGATCGCCTGCTCGATCACGAACGACTCCCAACTCGCGCCAACCGCTGGGTGAATCATCAGCGCCTTCTTGTTCTCAATGCCAAGCAAGCTGTGCAGCACGCCTGAATCACGCCACAGAATCTTCGGCGCTTTCACCAAGCGCTTCGTCAGGTTCGCGTGAAAGGCTGGTAGCCGCCGCACGAGAAAGATCCCTTCGAGAAAGTCGAGGTAGCTATTCATCGTCTGATAGGTGAGACCCATGCTGCGTCCGACCTCCGACGCATTCCACTGCTGTCCATTGAGCGCGGCAAGCATGCGGACAAGACGCATCGTGGTTTGCGGCGTGCAAGGCAATCCGAGATTCGGGAGATCGCGCTCGACAAGCAATCGCACGTAGTTGTTCGCCCATTCAGGAAACGACCGCGGAGTTTGCACACCTCCATCGGGAAATCCTCCACAGAGCCAGAGACGATCCTGCATCGGTGAAGCGCTCAATTCGCCTGCGAGAAACGGCGTGAGCTCAAGCACTGCCATGCGTCCTGCGAGCGACTCACTCACGGAGCGCATGAGTTGGATGGAAGCGGAACCCAAAAGTAAGAAACGCCCCTTCCGCTTGCGCTGCGCGTCAATCGCGCCACGCAGTCGAGGAAAGATCTCTGGCCACGTCTGCGCTTCGTCAAGAATGATGCGTGTGGGCAGCGCGCACAACTGATCCCACTCGAGCTCGAGGCGCAGTCGATCGCGGTGCTGCTCGAGGTCGAAGTACAGACCGCCCATCGACTTGGCAAGCGTCGTCTTGCCACATTGACGCGGACCCACGATCACCGCTGCCGGATACTGGCGGAGCATTTGTCGCAACATGGGCGCTACGAGGCGTCTGCGCATCCTTGCAATATACCATTTGATTTCTAATTTGCAAGAATCCGCTCGGCCACGCAGCGTGCTTTTTTCGCTCCGGACGCTGCACGGAGACGACGGCAGAGCCATGGAAAACAGGACGCACCCTGCAACGGATGCTCTGTGCGCGACGGCGATTCTCGGTCGCGCCGGTGGGGCAAGCGCTCCACTTGCAGAGAAATCGTCGGAATGGTCGATCTCTTGCCACCCACTCTCTCGTATGAGTGGGCAGACCCCCTTGCGTGGCTCTCATGCGGGCGGGACGAAAAAGGGTGCCGACTGAGGATCGCCGCGGAAAGTGATCCTCGCCAAGTCGGCAAACAACCGGCAGCGCGTAGTTCTATGCGCTGCCGGTTGTTGTTTTTGTCGGCACGACGTGAAATCTCCCCGCGATCACGGCGACGCTGGCGCGACGCGTACCACGATCTCTGCGGTGAACACGCCCGTAGGATCGCCTCGTTCGTTGAGCGTCTGCATCATCGTCTCTTGCGTGCGCGGCACGATGCCTTCGAAGAGCGCGCTGCCGTGCATCTCTACCCGCACGGGCAGATCAAGATCGAGCATCGAGTCATCGAGCCGAATGCGTAACTCTTCAACGCCGCTCGCTTCTTCGATCGTGATGATCTGCGCATCGCGCATCGCGACGACGCGTTGCCCTGCTTTCGGCTGCGCGTTCGCAAGCCAATAGAACCTCGCTTCTGTCACATCATCTTGCAGCCAGACGATTTTCTTCGGTCGCAAATCACGCGTGTACTTCGCCATCCATCCGATGGCCACTGCATCTTTACGATCCATCCAGTGTCCCTTGCCTTCATGGATCACGACTTCATGCGGATACCCACCCGCATCAGCAGCCGCGCATGCATCAAGCATCGTGCCCCATTGCCTGCCGATCTCATTGCGCTTGAAGGCCGCGTCGTTGCCACCCATGTGCAAGGTGAACGGAAGATTCCGCAATCCATCGGGCTTCGTTTCATTCGGATGCCCCGCCATCATCGCCGCGGCAGCAAAGCGATCCGCCATGCGTGGCGTGAGTTGAAAAACTCCATCGCCGCCCGCGCTGTAGCCCATGATGTAGACCTTGTTCGGATCCACGCCTTCAAACAAAATCATGTCGCGAATGAGGCGATCAAAGAGCGGGTCGATGTGCCCTTCGTGCCAGAGATTCCAGGTGTTCGTCGGCGCGCGCGGCGCAACATACACACCTTCCTTCGGCTGATAGAGCTTCTTCTGATTCTCCCACTGTTGATCGTTCACTTCCTTTGGCGCACCACCACCACCATGCATGGAGATGAAAAGGCTGCGACCCGCTGCAGGTTTCTCGCCGTAGGTCGCGAACCAGAATGGCATCTCCAACGCATCGAGTTTGAGCACGCGCGCGCGAAATTCCGCCTCTTCTTTGACACGCGCTTCGTTGATGTACGTTTGCACGAGTGTCTTCGTGAGCCGATCGGATTCCTCTTTCGACAATCCTTTCGAAGGCGCGCCTTCGACGAAAAGCGTGAGCGTGGGGTCATCTGAATTCTCTCGCACCTGTTTGCTCAGCGGCTCCTCGGCGACCGCGAAAGAAATCGACGCCGATTGGGGGACGAGCAATTCAAGATGATCATTGAGATCGCACTTCTCGTCGCGCGAAGTGCCACGCGCGAGTTCTGCGCCCGCGCGATCGCAGCACACCACGGTGCGCGCAACGCGCTGCTTCGAGCCTCGGTCACGCACGACCACGCGGACAAGTTCTTGTCCTTCCATCACCGTCGTTGCGCTGCGCTTGTAACGATCCGTCACATCGACGGCATGCACCTCCGGCCCGTGTTCGTCAAATCGCATGGGAAACGCGATGCCTGTGTCGCGCCACGTCACCGCATAAATGGCGTGCTCTGGATTCGCGTTGTCTTGCGCGGCAGCTCGCGCGGAAAACCACCCTTCATCGAGTTTGTCACCCGCCGGTTCCGCGGCGCCGGTGAAACGCCATTGCGTGCCATCCCACACTTCCACCCACGAGTGATTGCCGCTGCCATCCATCCACATCGGAACACCAACAAATCGTGCAGGAATACCCACACTTCGGCATGCATCGATCAACAGAATCGAAAGCCCGGTGCAGGACGCCATGCCGCTCGCAATCGATTCACTCGGCGACTGATCAGCGCGCTTGCGCTTGGTGGAGTACTGCACTTTCGTCGCGGGAAAAAGTTTTTGGTTCAACGCAACGGCGCATACATCAGGTGATGCCAGGCCTTCGATCATCGGCATGCATTGCGCGCGCAATGGCTCGATCCAAAGTTCGCGTTGCTCGGAAACATTCGCGTACGGCAAGATCGCCTCGCGGAACAACGCTTCATCCACTTGCGCGTGCCACGGCGCGTGCTCCCACGCCATCGTCGCGGCATCGACATGCTTGAGTAGAAACTTCGCGTCCAATCCCGTGAGATCCGTCGTCGGCATGTGCGCGATCAGCCATGCCATGTGCGCACGCTGCGCTTCGGGCGCATCCGCGAGCGCGCGCTCGAGCTCACTGCGATTCGACCCGCTCGCAACAAGTGCGTTGTCAATGGACCGATCAGCAAGTGCAGGAAGAGTTCCGAAGGCGAGCAAGCAAGCGATGATCACGCGTGAATACATGCACGCAGTGTACTGACGCGCCGCTGCGGTTCGAACGACTAGGTGGAGACGCTTGCTTCATCGAGAATCACAATGATCCAGGTGAAGAAGAGCAAGATATGAATGAACCCCTGTACGACATTGACGCGACCGCGATTGAGATTGAACGAGGTGACGAATAGTGTCGCGACGAGCAGGACGATGTAGGGACCTTCAAGTCCGAATTCAGGATCGCGTCCGGTGAGATGGCGAATGACAAGCACTGCAGGCACTGTCAAACCAATCGTCGCGAGCGCGCTCCCGAGCAGCACATTGATTGATCGTTGCATGTCTTGTCGACGCACGGCACGAATCGCAGTGAATCCCTCAGGCGCAAGCACAAGCGCCGCGATGAACACACCACCGATGGGCGCGGGAATCAGCGCGTCACTGAGAAGCCCATTGATGTTGGGTGCGAGACCTTCCGCGATCATGACGACTGCGACAAGCGAGAGAATCAGCAACACAATAGGTCGCCACACATTTGCGCTTCGCGGATGCGGCGCGGGCGCAACACGCGCAGTCGATCCCTCGGCTCGATACTCGTAGAAATCGCGATGACTCGAAGTCTGCACCCACAAGAACGCGAGGTAGATGAGCAACGAGGTGACCCCAACAAAGTGCTCCATCGGGTCACTCATAAAACCGCCCGCCTCTGCCCGTGTAAACCGAGGCAGAACAAGCGTAATCATTGCGAGCGCGACGATCATCGCGAGATAGTTTCGCGCAGATTGCAGGTTGAACTCTGCCTCTTGCTTTCTCCACGTTCCAACCAGAATGATCACACCGATCAGCAGATTCAGAATGATCATGAGTACTGCGAACATCATGTCGCGCGCGATGGCTGGTTCGCCGTCCGCGCCAAGCATCAACGCGCACACAGCCGCAACTTCGATCGTGATCGCGGAGATCGTGAGGATGACCGTGCCTATTGGCTCACCATAATGTTCGGCGAGCGTTTCCGCGTGCGCCATCGCGCGCATCGACGCGGCCAGAATGCATCCGACGAGAAACAACATCCACACGAAAGTTCCAGTCGCGCCGCCCGCCGCAAACGGTTGCCAGTGCGCGAGAATCAACCCGCCTATGCAAAGCGCGATAACCACGGGGAGTTCCTTGAGAACCCAAGCAAACTTGCTTCTCTGCTCAGTCACGCCAGATGCAGTGTTCGTCATCACGGAGCAATGTACGGGGATCTACACGACTCGGCACTTCCACGCATCCGCCAATGCGTGAGCGAGTGAGCTACTATGACGACCCAACAATCGATCGAGGAACCCGCACTATGAGCTCTACCGCCGCTTCGCCAACCTGCTGCTCCACAAACGCTTGCACTGACACGTTTACTCCCGAGGATCGCGCGCGATTGCAGGCGGACGTCGAAGCGTATTGTCAAGAGTTGCGGCCGATTGAAGAGATCTGCTACCTCGAACATAAATTCAATCCAGCCATTGCGGAACTCGCGAACAAACACCGCATTCTCGGGATGCCTGTTCCTAAGAAGTACGGCGGTCGCGGCGCGGACAGCATCACATATGCACGTGCACTTTCGCGCATCAACCGCGAAGGCTCGGGGCCACGCACATTCTTCTCCGGCCAAACATCGATCGGGCAGTATCCCGTGATGCGCTACGGCACCGAGGATCAGAAGCAGCGATACCTCCCCGCTTCCTGCGTAGGCAAGTGCACGATGGCATTTGGATTGACCGAACCTGATGCAGGATCCAATCCACTCGAAGGAACGACGACCTATCGCCGCGAGGGCGACAAGTTCCTCATCAACGGCGTGAAGTACTTGATCTCGAACGGCACGCTCGCGGATGCGATTGTGCTCTTCGCGTTTCCCGAAGGTGCCACAGGCGCGGCGCGGCGCATGAGCGCGTTCATCGTCGACACCGCGGGCGACACCTTTGAGAAGGAGCAGTTGCACGCGAAGCCTGGCATGTTCACTTGTGACACCGCGATGTTTCAGATGACCGAGCATCCAGTGCGTGCGGACAATTTGCTCGGCAAGGAAGGCGAAGGGTTCCGCATCGCCATGCACACGCTCGTGTCCGGTCGACTCTCCGTCGCATCAGGATGCCTCGGTTCGATTGAAGATTGCCTCACGGAATGCATCGAGTATTGCCGAACGCGCAAGCAGCACGGCAAAGAAATCGGCAAGCATCAACTCGTGCAGGACCACCTCGCGAAGATCGAGATGGCGCGCGCGACGAGCGAAGCGATGATCGAGCGCGCAGCACTCGCCAAGCAAGCATCGGATGAAAATCCAGGCTGTGCAGAGCGATACGCCGACGCAGATTTCAAAGTTGCGCAAGCGAAATTCTTCGCTTCAAACGCCGCATGGGAAGCGTGCGATCACGCGGTGCAAATCTTCGGCGGTCGCGGCTGGAGCGAACTCTATCGACCCTTCCGCCACCTTCAAGATGTGCGCGTCTGCCGCATCTACGAGGGCACCGACGAGATCATGAAAATGAAAATCGCCGTGAAGCTCCTCGGCAAAGACTACGAAGCCTTTAGGTAGTTGAGCGCGAGCGCGAAATTTGCCGCGAAGCGCGGACAAATTCCATCGCTCGCTTTCGACTCAGGCGCTGCGAGTGAATCGCAGACGCCTGAAGTTCGTAGTTGAGCGCGAGCGCGCCCTTTGCACGCTTAGCCCTCGGTCGATTCAAGATGCGTGCGGACGGCGGCCCAGCCGTCTTTGAGGACTTTGTCTGCGGCGGCTTTGATCAGCGATTGACCGACTGCGCTGACGAGACCTTTGCGTTCGGTGACGCAGGCGGTCCAGTCGACTGTGGTTTCATGCGCGCTCACCGCGGAAAACTTCATCGCGCTTTCCACTGTGATGCCCATGCCAATGCCTTCACTCTTCGCGACAAGCGTGAGTGTTTGCGGCGCGGTCTCCGTGCAGGTCACCGTTGTGCGCATCGTTCCGCGAATGAAACTGAATCCTGGCCGCACGACAAGCTTCAAGGTGTTTGCATCTACGCGCGTCGCACTCTGCACGTCGCCCATGCGCTTCACAACCGCTTCGAGATCGCGCAGTGCGCCCATCGATTTCTCGATAGAGAATGCGAGTGACTCTTGACCGGTAAATGGTTCCATCGCAGCCATATTCGTGTGCTCTAAGGTTCGTGAAAAAAGCCCCCGACGACTGTCGAGGGCGAAGATCGTAGCAAGCAACACGATCGTTGATGCGTGGTTACTCGGGATTCCCACTCATGATCGCGGTCGTAGGTTTTGTCAGTTCGACGCTCCACGCAATGACCTTCACCACAGCCTTTTCATCTGTTTTTCGGGCAGGAATCGTCACTGTCCACTTCAACAGTCCTTGTGGCTTCTCGTCCTTCTCGTACTTCACTTCCGTCGTGAGTGCAGGTGACACTTGTTGCAACTTGATCTGAATCTGCTCATTGCGCGAGACGGGCATGCGGTCAAGCACTTCGATAATCACAGGCTGCGAATTCGTGCTGGCCAGATCGATGCGGTAATCCCATTGCATCACATCACTCTTGCCGAACATGCCGCGTTCAGACTCGTTCTTCTTCACCAGCACGCGCTTGGCAGTGATGCGCGGATCCGTGCCGAGCCAGAATGTCATTTCTGCACCTGGCGACAAATCAGGAATCGTCGCCTTGCCCACCGAGTCACCGCCGAGAAACACTGTCGCAGGTCCTGCGAGGAACTGATAGCTCGATGCGTTCGTCGTCACCGCTTTGATGTACACCGCAGGCTCAACGATCGGTCGAGCGACGTACACAAACTCTGGTTTCGTTTCGATGCTCGCGATGCGTTGCGAACGAGACTTCTGCGAGTCCGATGGAATGGACACTGCGCGTGGAAGTGGAAAGTTCACGACCGATCCGCTTGAAACTGCCTGCGCATCGCTGAAGAACGCTTCGAGCGCAGCGTTCTTCTCCAAAGCCTTTGACATCGGTTCAGCTGCCATCGCCGCATCCGACATCTCCGCGGGCATCGAACCGACGGAACCTGCGTACCCGCCCACGATTGGGGGTGGAGGAACGAAGATGTCCACATAGGTCGATGGAACATCCATCGGCTGCGCCTTCTGCGTTGGTTGCGCGGTCGACAACGTGAGCGTCACATCTTTCCAATCTTCGCCGGTGGATTGCCTGATTTCTGCGTTGTATTCCACCAAGAGTGCGCTCAACCCCATGTCCGCACGCACCGCATAGCGTGGCGCCCAACCTGCATCGCGCACAAGATATCTCAGCGTGACAGTCGCAGGCGCGTTACTCGACCGACCAATCGCGACCACCGCCGTGCGCTCGATTTTCGTGCGCCCGCCGAGTGCTTGGACGATGGCTTGCAGTGCATTCGCGCGATCCGCATTGTCACGCCGACGCGCATCGACTTCCGTGCGCTGCGCGATGAGCGCTTCACGGGCACTGGCGAGGTAAGAAACTTGCGCGGCGAGCGCGGTCGGGTCGAGCGCCTTAGATCCAAAGTCCTTCGCGTTCTCCGTTGCAGTCTTTGATGCGATGCTGTTCAACAACGCGTTCTGATCCGTAATCAGCGCCGCACGCATCTCGAGCAATTCACTCTCGCGCTTGGTCGCATTGAGATCCGCGATTGCTTGCTTGAGTTCAGGATTGTTGGTGACATCGATTGTGGAGACGCGCTGCTCGTAACGCACATCGAGGAGGCGGCAGTCCGAATTCGGCGCAAGCACAGTCGCTTGCAGAGAGTCTGGCTCGAGCGAGGGTGGAAGTCCTTCGAATCGAAGTTCAAAGAGTCCCTGCGCTTCAGGCGCATCGGCGGTGCGCGAAATCATCGCGCGCCCTTGATAGAGCGTCACCTCTCCAATCGGCGCTGCGGCGACGAGTAACTGCGCGACGGGAGCATCTTGCAACGGAGCCGCGATGGTCGAAACACTGAGTGTTGACAGTGAAAACGCAAAAACGATTGCCGTGAGTGATCCCATTCGAGTGAGTGAATTGCGATGCATAGTGGCAGTCTATGAGGACGCTCCATCAACCGTCTCAAAAGCCTCAAGCACTGTTCAACTGCCGTAAATGCCATCCATCGGATCTGCGTCATCGCCAGCGGCGCCATCCTCACCAGGTTGAAGCATCGCGACGGTCAAGAGCAGCGCGACTGCAACGAGCAACACTCCAAGCGTGCGCCAGAAAGTTGATGACGCGCGGGATGGCGCATGGCTTGCGAGGGAATGAAAGACGAGCGCGCCAAACGGAAGGCATGGAATCGCGATCCAAGCCCACGCGGGAATCCCCATCATGTCGTACGCGCGCCCTGCCATCGCGGTGGAGGCGAGGAGCACTCCTGCGACAAGTGCAAACGCACCGCCTGCAACAGTTTCAACTTCGTCGCGCGTTCGCCAACCGCTGATCATTGCGAGAGTCGCCATGCCCGCCGCGGCAAACCCCGTGGCAGTGCTCATCACCGCAAACGATGCACAACCAGAGAGCATCGACATTGCTGCAAGTGCGCCGAACACAATCGCTGCAATCCACAGCGCTGCACTTCCCGCGAGTGTGCATGCGTACGCGCTCACGGCGCAAAGTACCGCTTGCGTGCATTGACGCTCTGGCGTTGCTTCAGGAAACTCAACGAGAAGACCAATCAACAATGCCGCGCCAACAACGAACTGCGCCGAGAGCAAGCGATCCATCCCTCGCGTCGCCATCGCGCGCAGCGTCGAAAGACATGGCGCAAGCATCGCAAGACCGACCGCGATCATCGCGAGTCGATGCCAGCGCTCAATCGGAGCATCGGCGTCGACGGCGCTCCACGGAAACTGACGCGACACAACTTCAAGATTGAGTTCACGCACGAAGGAGAGGAGAAACGCAAGCGCGAGTGCGAACGATGTGCTCATCTCCACGATCGAGCGCCGCGTACGGAACGGGCCAATCAGCGCGGGCAACGCCGCAAGACACGCGATCAACGCCGGAATCGCAACCACATCAAACGCGTACGCGAGAAGCTCTTTCGTGTCCATGATGTGTTAGTCCGCGGTTGGAGTCTTCACTTCGTCACCTTCAAGCGCGATGATCAGACGCACCTCATCACCGAGCATCTTCGGCGGCTTTTCAATTCCCCAAGACATGCCAAAGTCACTGCGCTTAATCGTGAGTGTGCATTCGAAGCCAACCTTCTTGCCCATCGGTCCTTTGCCGATGCCTGCGACAAGGCACTCCGCTGCCACAGACTTCGTCACACCTCGCAACGTGAGATCGCCTTCGATGCGCCATATGTGTTCACTCGTTCGCGTTCCACCTGTGGAGTGAAAGTGAATGTCGGGAAACTCTTTCGCATTGAAGAAGTTTGGGCCTTGGAGATTCGCATCCAACTTCTCACTGCTCGTGTCGATGTTCGCGACTTTCGCCGTGACATCCATCATCGGCACCGCGCTGTTGTCGAGCGGCCACTGCACCGTTCCTTCGAGCGCGTTGAATCGACCCCAAAAGAATCCTGCTCCAAGATGTTGAATCCGAAACAGCGCCGCGGAATGCACCGCATCAAGTTTGATACTCGCGGCGACGGTTTGTGGCGTGACTGCGGGCGCGGATTGCGCGAATGCCTCGACTCCATGTGG
>SIAK01000063.1 GCA_009691805.1 Phycisphaerales bacterium | reverse complement strand
GATCACTGCGCCCTTCACTGCACCCGACCAGTACGGACTGATGCCTGAGATCGTGATCATGTTGGCGATCATCCCGAGGATCAGCACGCCGATCACAGTCCCCCACACTCGACCGAATCCACCGCGCAAACTTGTTCCACCGATCACGACTGCTGCGATTGCGTCAAGCTCGATGCCGAGTCCTAACTGAGACGTCGAGACGGAGTTCATGCGTGAGCTTTGGAGAAGCCCTGCGACTCCCGCGAGTGCGCCCATGATGACATAGGTTCGCAATCGCACCGAAGCAACGCTCACGCCTGCATAGCGCGCGGCGGTTTCATTCGCACCCACGGCGACGAGTTGTCTGCCGTACCTGCTCCGTGACAAAAACCACTGAAAAACCAATGCAATCGCGAGAAACAGCATCGTCGCATAGGTGATCGTCAGCGCCTTGCCCGCGGTGTTTTCGAAACCGAAGAACGGTATTCCACCGCGACCGAGGATCGCGAAGACCGAACTGCTCGCAGAACGAATCTCACCAGCGTCTGCCATCGCCAGTGCGATGGAGCGGAACGCGACTAAACCGCCGAGCGTTGCGATGAACGGCGCGAGTCGACCGAAGACAATGAGCGCGCCGTTGATCGAACCGGCGAGCATGCCGCTGAGGATGCTCGCGGCGACTCCCACGACAACGGCTGTCGTTTCATTCCACTCACGCGCGAGCATCTCATTCGTGAGCGTGAGTCCGAACGCCGCCGCGAGCACGACGATGCTTCCGACGGAGAGATCGATGCCTCCGGAGACAATCACGAGCGTCATGCCGATGGCGAGAATGCCAACTGCTGCGTTCTGGTTGAACAGGTTGCGGAAGTTTTCGACGCTTGCGAACTCGCTGCCTTGCATCCACGTGCTCGCGCCGAACAGAAGCACGAACGCGACGAGGACGCCCCAGTGTTCAAACAAACGCGCGATGCTTGCACGCGTGGAATGCGATTTCGTTGAGGTCATAGGAACGCTCACTGCACACCTTCCTTCATTGCAGTCAATCCACTCGCGAGTCGAATCAATCGCTCCTCCGCATCAGGCAGATGGAGTCGATCGCGCGAAAGTTCTCCAACGAGTCGTCCATTGCGAAGCACGACGACGCGATCACAAAGTCCGCGCAACTCGGGCAGTTCGCTACTCACCACGATGAACGCCATGCCTTGCGCGGCAAGTTGCGCGAGCACTCGATAGATCTCGGCCTTCGCGCCGACATCCACGCCTCGCGTGGGTTCGTCGACGATCAACACGCGCGGCGTCGCTTCGAGCCAACGCGCGATCGCGAATTTCTGCTGATTTCCGCCAGAAAGCGACGAGATCGGCGCCGTGGGTCGTGCGCAGCGAATGCCGAGTTCGTCGATCCATTTCGTCGTCGTTGTACGCTCGCGCTCGGATGCAATGCGTGCGCCGCCGAGCGTGACGAATCGGTCCAGTGTCGGCAGCGTGCAGTTCACGATCGAACTCAAACTGACGTGCAGTCCGCGACCTTTACGATCCTCGCTCACATACGCAACGCCGCTTCGCATGGCTTCGCGCGGTGAACGAAAACGCACGACGGTTCCATCGATGCGCACGCGACCAACCGACTTGCGAAGCCCGACAATCGCTTCCATCGTTTCCGTGCGCCCACTTCCAACGAGTCCCGCGATGCCGACAATCTCACCTGGCGCCACCGCGAGGTTGATGCCCGCGCTTCGTCCCATCGCACCAAACTCTTCGATCGAGATTCGAGGCGCGCCTCGCGTTTGCACAGCGCGCGTTGGATACAAGTCGCCGAGCGCGCGCCCCACCATCGCCTGCGCGAGCGCACTCTCTCTCGACGGCTTGCCGTCCTTGCAACGAAGCACGCCGTCGTAGCGTTCAAACTCCGCGACGAACTTTCCATCACGCAACACACTCACGCGATTGGCGATGTCGACAACTTCTTCCAAGTGATGCGAGATGAAGATGATCGCGCGCTTCTCATCGCGTAATCGTTTCAGCAGCGCAAGCAATCGCGCTGCGTCGCGCTCGCCCAACACGGCGGTAGGTTCATCGAAGATCAACACTCGCGCATCGCTCGCAAGACACTTCGCAATCTCGACGAACTGCGCCTCCGCAATCGACAGATCGCGCGCTTCTCGCCGTGGATCAATCTCCGCGCCAAGCAGGTTGAGTAACTCCTGAGCGCGCGCGTGCATCTTGGCGCGATCGAGTCGAATCCCGAACCATCCGCGCGTTGATTCGCGTCCAAGAAAAATATTTTCCGCGACCGAAAGTGCGTCCACAAGATGCAACTCCTGATGCACCATCGAGACGCCGGCTCGAATCGCGTCCTGCGGTTGAGAAAAACGCACTGCGCGGCCGTGAAGCAAGACTTCACCCTGCGTGGGCTCCGTCACGCCGCTCAGCACCTTCATCAACGTGGACTTACCCGCGCCATTTTCGCCGATGACCGCATGAATCTCTCCAGGTTTAAAAGACAGCCCGACGCGATCGAGCGCGCGAACTCCTGGAAAATCAACGGTCAAATTGCGAACTTCAAGCACAGGTCGGACGATAACGGACTCTCCGTTTCAGTGTCGCCGCCTGTGTTGCAAACTAGGCTACGCTTCACCCCTCCACTCCTCATGCCTTCGACTTCTCACCGCCACCGACCGACAACAGCCACAGCGATTTGCGCAGCGCTGTTTATGGCGGTCGCAGCGATTCTCTCGACGGCTGAAGTGGGCGCACGCGCAGATGGACAGCGACGCGTTGCAACAACGACCTGGGTCCCTGGACTTGGTCGCCTGGTCGTTGCAGCTGCGGCAGATCTGCACGTCACTCCGTCGTTGGTCGCGTCGTATGCGTTCGCGCAGACGGTGTCCACGACACATGTTGCATGCGTTGCAACTGCAACGATGGAAGAGTCGCACGTTGCATTGCACGCAGCACTCCCACCACCTGCCGCGATTGTTGCGTTGGTCTAAGCGTCACGCTTGAGATCCACGCCGTCGTTGATTCGCAGTGGTTTTTCGCAATTCATATTCATAATTCCGCATGACGCACTGAGCGCATGCACCGCAGCAACGGCTGCGTCGTCGATCGCAGCAATCGCTGCATAGAAGGATCTCATCATGGGTGTTCCCGTTTTCGGTTGGATCGCAAAGAAACTGTTCGGTACTCGCAATGAGCGCATGGTCAAGCGCTATCTCAAGATCGTGGAGAAGGTCAACGCGTTCGAACCCGGCGTGCGTGCGCTCACGGATCCAGAACTGCGCGGTCGAACAGCAGATTTTCGCGCGCGAATCACCGGCGGCGAAAATCCTCTCGAGATGATTCCTGAGATTCTCTCGGTCGCACGCGAGGCGATGGATCGCGCCGTCGGCATTCGCAGCATTCTCAATCCGGAGCACGGCTTTGATGCGTCACTCCTTCCTGCGGATGCGCAGAAACTCTTCGCCGAAGTGAAGGCTGCTGCAGATGCGGCGACACCGTTAGCGCCCGAAGGCGATCTCGCGGGCTGCGAACAAACTGTTCCAGGTTGGATGTTCATTGACATTCCTCCTGCGCTCTATGAAGCGGTGCGCGCGCTGTATCCGGAGTCTCGCCCTCCCTTCCGCGCGCGTCCATTCGATGTGCAGATCATCGGCGGCGTTGTATTGAGTGAAGGTCAGATCGCGGAGATGAAAACGGGCGAAGGCAAGACGATCGTCGGCCCGCTCTCTTGCTATCTCGCGTGCTGCGAGATGAAGCAAGTGCACGTCGTGACGGTCAACGATTATCTCGTGCAGCGCGATCGTGATTGGACATTCCCCTTCTTCCGCGCGCTCGGACTCACCGTCGGCGCGATTCATCCGCAGCACATGCAGGGTGCGATGGAGAAGAAGGCCGCGTACTCGTGCGATGTTGTCTACGGCACGACTGCGGAGTTTGGCTTCGACTATCTGCGCGACAACATGAAGACGCGCGCGGAAGAACAATTGCAGCGCAAGCGCGAATTCGCGGTGGTCGATGAAGTCGACTCCATTCTTATTGACGAAGCGCGCACGCCGCTCATTATTTCTGGTCCCGCACATTCGTCCCTGCCGCGCTATGACATTGCCGATCGCGTTGCGCGTCACCTCGTGACCTGCCAGAGTGAATGGGGCAATGCGGAAGAAGCCGTACAGCGTTCGAAGGAGCGCATCGCTGGATTTGAAGGTGATATTCGCAACACGCGCGACAAGAGCACGATCCCATCGATGAAGTCGGCGATGGATCAGGAGCGCAAAGAATTGCGTCAACTCGAAGCCAAGCGCGATCGATTCAAGCAGTTCTACGAACTCGAACTCGACAAGAAGCAATCGCAACTCACACACGACGGCATTGCAGAAGCGCAGAAGGCTGCGGGCGTGGGCAGTTTCTACGTCGGCGACAACATCGATCTTCCGCACTTGGTCGAACAATCACTGCGCGCGCATGTCGTGTATCAACGCGATCGCGATTATGTCGTCGCTCCGGATGAGCAAGGACAGATGGGCGTTGTCATCGTCGATCAGAACACAGGTCGCAAGATGGTTGGTCGACAGTGGTCGGATGGTTTGCATCAAGCGGTCGAAGCCAAGGAAGGTGTGCGTATCAAAGAAGAGACGCAGACGATGGCAACGATCACCATCCAAAACTTCTTCAAGCTCTACAAACGCCTCGCTGGCATGACCGGTACCGCAGACACGGAAGCAACGGAGTTTCACGAGATTTACCACCTCGATGTCGTGAGCATTCCGACCAACGTGCCGATCGCGCGCTCGGATTGGCAAGATCGCGTCTATCTCTCGCAGAAAGATAAATGGGACGCGATCGTGGAAGACGTGAAGGCGTTTCATGATGTTGGACTGCCCGTGCTCGCAGGCACCACCAGCGTTGAGCGCAGTGAACATCTCGCACGACTTCTCGGCGCGAAGCATCAGATCAAGCATGAAGTCCTCAACGCCAAGCATCACGAGCGCGAGGCGGAAATTGTCTCGGGTGCTGGTGCGCTCGGCGCAGTGATGATCGCGACCAACATGGCGGGTCGCGGTACGGACATCAAACTCCGTCCTTTCACGCGACTTGATTTGCTCGAGCATTGGAAGCGTCGCAACATCGCACCCAAAGAAGCGCAAGCGGAAATGTCCGACGCAGAAATCCTCGCGCTCTGCTGGAAGCACATGGCGCAGCGCGCCCTGACGAAGGAAGTTGTCGCGCCTCACGATGCGGCAGAAGTTCGCATGATGCTGCTCCGTCACTGGGTCGCCGCACGTTCGCAACTTTCAGAAGGCAAGCTGAACTCACTCAATGAAGAAGCGCTCTGCGTCGAGCTCGACAAGCAAGGTCGCGCGCCGCTGCATCGACTTGCGGTGTGGACGAACATCGAAGCGATGGGCGGTCTGCACATCGTGGGCACCGAGCGCCACGAGAGTCGTCGTATTGACAATCAGTTGCGCGGTCGTTCAGGTCGTCAGGGAGATCGCGGTTCGAGCCGCTTCTTCCTCAGCCTCGACGATGATCTCATGAAGATGTTCGCAGGCAAGACGATGCTGCGCGCGCTCTCCACGTTGGGCATGAAGGAAGGCGACGACATCGAAGCGCCGATGCTCACACGGCAGATTGAGAAGGCGCAGCGCAAGGTTGAAGAACGCAACTTCCAGATGCGCAAGAACATCTTGGAATACGACGAACCGATGGAGCATCAACGGCGCGCGTTCTATGGAACGCGTCAACCGATCGTGGAAGACATCGGCGTGCGCGAGACGATTTGGGCGCATCTCGAGGAGAGCGTGTATGCGGCAGCCGAAGATTATCTCGGCAAATCGCACGTTCCGAAGACGATCGCGGAGTGGGTGCGCGAGCAGTGTGGCGTGACGATCGACGCGGATCGATTCATCAAGAAGGATCGCGAAGAGATTGAAAAACTCGTGCGCACCGATGCGATGGAAGAGGCGCAACACATGATTCGTGTGACTGCGGCGGAGTTCATGTCGCCTGATCTCGAAGTGGAAGATTGGGACGCGGATGGATTCGCCTCATGGGCGCATGGCAAGTTTGGTGCGGTCATCACTCCTGAGGAGATTCGCACAAGCGATCGTTCGGAGATCATTCGTTCGATCGAGATTGCCGCAAGCGCTCGCTACACCAGTCTCGACTTGTCTCCGTTGAATGCGTTCCTCGAACCAACATTTGCGGCAACGCAACTCTCGCATTGGGCGAAGCGTAAGTTCGGCGTCGAAGTCGACAGTTCCAGGTTCCCTGTCAACACGCTTGCTCCTGACGCAGCGGAGTTACTCGTTGCAGAAGTCAAGGCAGCCTACGAGCGTCGTGAAGTGGAGTTCGCCATCGATCATGCGATCGAGACCGCGAACTCCCGCATGGAAGCTGACGCTGGCGCAAGCTTGACGAGCTTCTGCGCATTTGTGAATGCGCGGTACGAGCTCGGGTGGGATGCAAAGAGCTTGCCGAGCAACGATCCTCAAGAGTTGCGTCGATTGCTCGTCGCGCGCGCGACTGCACTGACGCACGTTGACGCGGATGCGCGGGCGGACGCGATGCTCGCGCAGCAGACGGATCCGGTGCAGCTTGAAGCGTGGCTGAGCGAGCAATGCTTGGTGCGATTGACCGAGCCCGAGCGCGAACGGCTCAAGAAGGATGCGCGCAGTTTCCTCATCTCGAAAATGCGCGACCTCAAGCGCATCGAGTTGACGCAGTTTGAGCGCTGGGTGCTGCTGCAGATCGTCGATGAAGCGTGGAAGAACCACCTCTTGGGCATGGATCAAGTGCGCGACGCGATCGGGTTTCGAGCGTTCAGTCAGAAAGATCCGCGCATCGAATTCAAGCGTGAATCCGCGCGGCTCTTCGAGGAGATGCAGGACACGGTGCGGGATCGCGTGAGCGATGTTGTGTTCCGTGGACGATTCCAAGTTGCACCGCGCGCCGCTCCGCGCAGTGCACCTGCGGCGTCCGAAGTTGAGGCTGCACATGACACTGCAGCGATGGCGGAAAGTCAGGCTGAAGTTGAAGCGCGTCATGAAGCTCGCGCGCAGCATGAAGTTGCTCAGCGCACGGCACTCGCTGCGTCGGTCGCATCCTCAGCCTCCGCCGTTGCAGAACCTGTCGACCCCGCGACGATCTCGGTGGTCGGTCGCAATGAACCCTGCCCTTGTGGATCTGGTTTGAAGTACCGACAGTGCCACGGAAAGAAGGACGCGTAAGCGAGTCGAACGAACGATTTCTGCGCATCGAAACTTGACGATTGCGGCAGGATCGTTAGACTCTCCCCCCTTCAGCCTCCTTAGCTCAGTTGGTAGAGCAGCTGACTCTTAATCAGCGGGTCGAAGGTTCAAGTCCTTCAGGGGGCATCCCGTGCGTAACGACGCAAAGTACGACGAAACCTGTTGCAAAACAGGTTTCGTCGTTTTCATGCACGACCAATTCATGCACGCATCGCGACAATTGCATGCACGCGGCGCGAGTTTGCATTCTCTCGAGAGAAGCACGATCCTAACGAGCATGCCGACGGATGAAACGCATTCGACCAACACGCGTGGTTCTCCGCGGCTTTCGCTTGCGGAGCGCGATCGAATGCAACAATTCGGCAGCACGATCGTCCACGATCTCAACAACGCGATCTTCGCAATCTCAGGCCGACTCGAACTGCTGAAACGCCGACTCGACAACCCCGCACTGCAAGCACTTGCCGCAGACCTTGGAAAGACGATCCACTTTTTCGAGTCGATCAATGCATCGATCTCCGCTGCTTGCGCACGCATCTATCCGCACGCAGAAGCAAGAGACGCAACCGACGCGCTCGAGAACGCACTGACGGACGCGATCGCCCAGTCTGCGGATCTCTTGCAGCATGTCACGATAGAAAGGGAATCCATTCCCGACGCGCAACGCATGCTCCGCGCGCATCCTGAGGCGCTCCTCGTTTGCGTTCGACAGTTGCTCGCGCTGCATGCGATCCGGATTGGTGCGCGCGGCACGCTGCGCATCACCTCTGCACTACACGCGCAGAGCATCACGCTGATCTTCGAAGATGATCGCGTACTTGAGGGCGATGCGTCGCTCACCGCGCTCTCGACTGCGCCAAGTTTTCTGCACGGTGGGTTTGAGTTTGAACAACTGCTGCTCGCCACTGCCCAGCGCGCGTTGCGTGAATGCGGCGGAAACGTCGTGCTTGCACGCCCGGAGCATGAAGGCATGCGCTCGGTCGTCACCTTCGCATTGCTCACGCAGCGACGAGCGATTCCGCAACGCGTCCTCATCGCCGACGATGAAATGCTCATTCGCGCGCTGCTTGTGCAAATGTTGGAGACACTTGGCGCCGATGTTGTGCCGAGCGATGCGCCTGGATCGATCGACACGCATCCTGATATTCGGCAGCAAGAGTTGATCATTGTGGATGCTGCGGTGCCGACGTTGTGCGGACTCAAAGCGCTGCAACGACTTCGCGCGCAAGGTGTGATGACTCCCGCGATCGTGATCTCAGGCGCGACGATCGACGTTCCACTTCCCGTGAAAACATCCGCGCTCCTGAAGCCATTCACGATGGCAACGTTTGAAGCCGCCTGCTATTCAGCGCTCGCCTTGTAACTCGCGCACAAGTGGCAGCATCGCCGTGAACGCGGGGGAAGCCCCAGTCAACGCATGCAACTCTTCGCGGTCAAGCAGCGCGAGCGCGTCATGTTCGAAACTCGGCGTGAACGCATCTGCTCGCTCGAGTGTGCAGTGGTAAATGATGTCCCACGTCCGTGCGATTGGGTCATCGAGTAGCGCGATCGCGATGGGCGTCGTCGTCGATGGCTCCTCCATCGCAACGCCGGTTTCCTCCACAAGTTCTCGTCGGAAATCAGCCACCGGATCCGCCGCACTTTCGAGTCCTCCGCCAGGGACAAACTCCCACAATCCTTGATACGCAGCGACCCGTTGTGAACGCTTGCCGACGAGCCACTTGTCGCCAACTTGCACGATTCCTTTCACCCCGAGTGGACGCACGCCACATTCAAAACCCCTTGTTTGCACGGCAAAAAATCGATACGCGCACTCCTGCACATGGATCGTGACGCCACCATGTCCGTTGCGACTCGTGCCCAAGACTTGCAAGAGCGTGCCATCGAAGTACTTGGGGTTCATCGCACAGAGCGCGTTCCAACACGCGTCGACCTCTGCAAGCGTTGTTCGCGATGGAACAAATCGACCAGCGAGCATCGCGAGAACAGGTGGTCGTCGGAGGCGGATGATGCGCAAGGGACAGACTCGCTCGATGTTCATTACACTCTCAATCTATGGCGCACGCACGATACCTGACTGCTCCCGCGAACACGACCTCGATGCCCACGGGCATCCCCTACATCATCGGCAACGAAGCAGCGGAACGATTTTCGTTCTATGGCATGAAGACGATCCTCGCGGTCTTCATGACGCAGTATCTCATGACGGGTTCGGGCGCGCCTGCGTATCTCAGCGCATCAGAAGCGCGCGAGAACGTCGCATGGTTCGTTGCGGGCGCGTACTTTTTCCCGATTTTCGGTGCGCTGCTTGCGGACATTTTTCTCGGCAAGTACCGCACGATCATTCTGCTCTCGCTTGTCTACTGCCTTGGACACGCAGCACTCGCGTGCATTGATCTTCCCTCACCGATTCTGCAAGCGACATTCGAACCAAAGACTTGGCTCATCGCTGGCTTGCTCCTCATCGCGATTGGCGCGGGTGGCATCAAGCCGTGCGTGAGTGCGCACGTCGGCGATCAGTTTGGACAGGCGAACAAGCACTTGCTGACGCGCGTCTTCGGTTGGTTCTACTTCTCAATCAACTTCGGGTCGTTCTTTTCGACACTACTCACCCCCTACATGCTCAAGCAGTACGGGCCTGGATGGGCGTTCGGTATTCCTGGTGTGTTGATGGCAGTTGCGACCTTCATGTTCTGGCTCGGACGTCATCGTTACGCGCACATTCCGCCCAAGGGGATCGGCTTCGTCAAGGAATTGGTTTCGACGGACGGTCTGCTCACACTCGCGCGCCTTGCAGGAATCTACGTGTTTGTTGCAGTGTTCTGGGCGCTCTATGACCAAACGGGCGGCGCGTGGGTCTTGCAAGCAGCGCAGATGAATTGCCATTTCCTTGGCATCGATTGGTTGGAGTCGCAGATTCAAGCGGTGAATCCACTGTTGATTCTCATCTTCATTCCGCTCTTCTCGTACTTGATCTATCCAGCGCTCGGCAAAGTCGTCACGCTGACACCGCTGCGAAAGATTGGCGCAGGACTCTTTCTGTGCGTCGCCGCGTTCGTCGTCTCTGCAACCGCGCAGGCGCGCATCGACGTTGCACAGGCGAAGTTCCACGATGAAGTCGCGCCGATGGTTGCGTCCTCTTCCATCGACTACGCCAAGACGCTTGTGGAGCTCACAGCACTTGAACGCAACGCGACTGCATCGGCGCTCACAAAATTGATCGCCGATCCGAAGCCGAGCGACAGTGCATGGACGGCGAAGGTTTCGAAAGAGCTTTCGATCGGTGGAATCGCAATCGGTTCCGATGGCAAGAGTCACAACGCAGACTGGCCCTCCATTGCGTGGCAGATCTTCGCGTACATTGT
>SIAK01000002.1 GCA_009691805.1 Phycisphaerales bacterium | reverse complement strand
TCGTCTAGCCCGGTCTAGGACACATCCCTCTCACGGATGGGACAGGGGTTCAAATCCCCTTGGGGTCACTCAAAACCAACAGGAGCCACTGCATGCAGTGGCTCCTGTTGGTTTTGAGTTGTGTCCTTCAAGCGTGCGCGTAGCACGCCACTATTAACGAATCCCAATCGAGGCGAGTCCCGCGAGGACTGCGGAGTCGGGCGGATTCTCGACGATCTCGCACGCGCCGAGTCCACGAGGGAGGATGAGTCTTAACTTGCCGCCTTCGTTTTTCTTGTCGAATCCCATGCGGCGAATCACCTCGTTCGCTGTCGTCGCGCCGGTGAACATGCGAGGAAGTCCGCAGTTTTCAAGCGTGTTTGCGATGCGCGCTTCTTCATCTGCACTCAACATCTGCATCGACTTTGCAGCAGCGGCAGCGGCGACGATGCCGATTGCGACCGCTTCGCCGTGCAGCAATCTGCCCGTAGAAGTCGGAATCGTTTCGATCGCGTGCCCAAAGGTGTGACCAAGATTGAGTTTCGCGCGTTCACCTCGCTCCAGCGGATCGCGCGCGACAATCGCAGTTTTCACGGAGATTGCGCGGGGAAGCAGCCGATCGATCGCAGACTCATCGTTGTTCGCGAGCACCTCAGCATCGCGGCGAATGTCTTCGAAAAGCGCGAGATCGGCGATGAGTCCGTGCTTCACGCACTCTGCAAGACCCGCGCGCAGTTCACGCTTGCCGAGCGTTCGCAGCGTGTTCGCGTCCACAATCGTGATGCTCGGTTGCCAGAATGCACCCACAAGATTCTTGCCAAGTCCACCCTCGGGCAAGGTGCGATTGATCCCAGTTTTCCCGCCAATTGCAGCATCCACCATCGCCAACAGCGTGGTTGGAATCTGCACGACGCGAACGCCGCGCAAGTAGGTCGCCGCCGCAAAGCCAACCAGATCACCAACGAGGCCACCACCAAGCGCAACGAAGCAATCGCCTCGGTCGAGACGCGCGGCAAGCGCGGCATCCCACATCGCTTCCACTGCGCTCGCGGACTTCGCATCTTCCGTCGCCGTGAGTCCAAACTCCGTGACAGTGACACCGCCTGCTCGCAACACACGCGCAGCTTGATTCGCATGCACGGTGCAATTCCGGTCGAAGCAAAGCAGCACGCGACGGGGAAGCGCCGATCCCCCGTGCGTCGTGAGAATCGCCGCGAGATTTTCAAGTGCGCCGCGCGCAACAACCACGACGGACGCTTGACCTGGAATGTCGACGGGAATTGCAATCAAGAGGCGCGTTCTCGCAGGTTTCGCAGCGCATCCTCAGGCGAAGTGCCTTCGGCTAGCGCAGAATCAGGCTGGATCATCGGCTCATTGGGGCTCGGTGCATGGCTCTCCGGAACTGAAGTTTGCGAGCGTCGCCACGGCACCCGCTTCGCTGCCTTCGAGGCGGTTCGCTTCGACCATGCGCGCACGAGAATCGATGCAATGAGCAGGACGAGGACGATCGGTCCGACGGATCGAAGCAAATCAAGGGCGGGGTTTGAGAGAAAGGGCAGCGCGCTCGGCGTCGGACTTCCCGACTCCGACTCGAACTCAATGGCCATCCCCCCAAACGCTGGCTTCGCGCCGTCGATCGGCGGCGGCGTTGGTGGATGGGAATCCTGTCGAGGTGCAATCGTGGTCGACACGAGTTGAGCGTAACGCAATTTCACCTCCTAGCGGCGCGGATGCCGATTCCACTTCTCGCATGAGAGTGGTATCGATCATCAATCAGAAGGGTGGTTGTGGCAAGACCACGACCGCCATCAATCTCGCTGCCGTCCTCGCTCGAAGCGGCGCGCGCACGCTGCTTGTGGACATGGATCCGCAATCGCATTGCGCGGCGGGTTTGGGCGTGCCTGAATCTGGCATCGAACATGGAGTCGCCGAATTGTTGCTCGGTGACCTTGAACGACCGCTCGACTTGCAATCGCATCTCTGGGAAATTGGAACGAATCTCCATCTGCTTCCGAGCACCGTGCAACTCGCGATGCTCGAAGCTCCCTACGGTCCGCTCGCTTCGCGCCTCGATCGCGATCGCCGACTTTCGCGATTGCTCGCATGGTGGCGTGAGTCCTTCGATTGGTGCATCGTCGATTGCCCACCGACGATTGGTCTGCTCACCTTCAACGCACTGATGGCGAGTGATCTCGTGCTCGTGCCTGTCGAAACTGGTTACTTCAGCTTGAAGGGCGCGGAGAAGCAGATTCAAACCATCGGCGCGCTTGTCGAGCGTCGACAACAACCGATTCCGTTCTATCTTTTGCCGACACTCGTCGACGAATCCAAGCCGCTCTCGCGCGACGTTCTTGCCGCGCTTTCAAGCCGTTTTAGCGAACATTTACTTCCCGTCGTCGTGCACAATCATGAAGTCTTGCGCGAGGCTGCGAGCTTCGGTCAAGCGGTGACGGAGTACGCGCCTGGTTCTGATGCAGAGGTTGATTTCCAAGTGCTCGCGCAGTGGCTCGAAGCATGGCGCATAGAGACGAATGACGCGGTCGAGGCGAGCGGTCAAGCGATGCTTGGCATGCCGCCACAACCGTTGATCGAACCACCGATGCCAACGCATTCGGTTGATTTTCCGTCCGTTGTGCAGGCGGACTCCGCACTTGCGCAGGTCTCGATTGACGTTTCAGGCGCGGCAATCGCCGCAGGTATGAACGTGCCACCTCCCTTCAATCGAGCAGCGGATCTTGCCGCCCGCTTGCGCGCGCTTGCTGAACGCGCACGCAATGGGGATGCGCGCTCGCAAGCGCCGATTCCACAGGGATTCGGCGCTCAAACTCCAGCCGAGACGCAATCCCTTGGTGCATCAAAGGGTGAACAACGATGAGTGCAATGCGCGACGTGATGGCATCGGTGACCGACGCATTCCTCGGTGATCGCGCGGCGCCGCGATTGCGCGATCAACGGACACTCTTGCTCGTCGGTCATCTTCCCGTGATGGGCGGACTGTGGCTCACGCAATTTGCGGATCGCGATGCGCGCAACACTGGCGCAACTGCGCTTGTTCGCGTCTTGCACGGCGAGGTTGAAATCGAAGTGCTGCGGGCAGGCGGTCGCAAGATAGAAGTCAGCGCGAGAGACAACTTCGAAACTGCAGTCACAACGCTCGCGCGCACTGTGGGACGCTGGATTTTCTGCGTCTTTGGCGATGCGGAGTCGCACATTCCTGCTGCGCTTGACGGCATCGATCGCGTCATCTTGCTCACTGGTGCGGACGACGCGGCGACCGTTGGCGCGTACAAACTTCTCAAGGGATTTGTCGAGCACGCAGAACGCGGTGGCCGCACGATTCCGCCGATTGAACTGTCGATTGTGGGCGCCAACGATGCGGAGTCTCGCGAAATCGCCGAGCGACTTGATCGCACGACGCGCGCGTTCTTGCGCACGAATCTCACGGTCGGCGTTTGCATGCAGCGGATGGACGCGGTGGAATCGAGCTTTCGCGAGAGCTTCGAAGTTCCTGGCGCTTCGCTCGCGAGTGTGTGCGTCACCGTCGCGCAAGCAGTCAGCGCTCGCGCGTCACGATTTGATGCTCCGTCCATGACTGCCGCAAAGTCACCCACGCGCACTGCGCCCCGTCCAGTAGTTCCAATGAACGCCGCAGTCGCGATGAACGCTGCGGTTGCGCTCGAAACTGCAGCGGCAGCCGCGACGATTGTTCCGCCCGTGCAGTACTCCGCAGTGCTTCCGTTTCGCATCGGTCCCGTCCCGCCAACGCAAGTCGTTCTTGAAGAACCGCCGATGCGAGCTCCGTCAGTTATTGCGGAGATTGCAGCGATTCCTGAAGCCGCTGCCCGTGCGGACGCGGTTGTGTTTGCCGTCGCGCCGAAGCAAGTGAGTCCGAAGATTGCGCAGATTTCAACCCAAGCGCTGCCTGCATCCTTCGCGAAACTATTGCCAGGACTTTCACCATTGGCGATTCGTCCGCCTCGTTGGAAAGAGGTTGAACTTGCACTTGATGCGCAAGGCAGTCTGCACCTCGTCGTCCCTGCGTCGCGCATCGCGCTTGTCTTGCACGCGCGTCAGTGGGCGCAAGAGCATGTGGAACTACTTGCGCTCGCGTACCCGAGTTTGTGCATCGAGAGCAATGTCACGACGGACATCGTGCTTGAACAGAATGAGAGCGGCGCGTTGATCGTGCCCGAAGGTCTCGATCATGTCGCGTATCACCAGGTGATCGCGATTGATGTCGATGGTACTTCGGCGTGGTTCTGCCAAGCGATCGTCGGTCCGCGCTAACCACGCAGTCTCAGACGATGCTCAGCCTTTGGGCAATGACGCGCGTAGCACGCGCAGCCAGTTTTCATGCTGAAAACCAAGCACTTCCGCGCTTGAGAAGCCACGCTTCGCCAGCGCGTTGCTCAGTGCATCAAGCCCGAGTGGCCCGCCAATCTCTTGCGGCACATCGAGTCGGTTGAATCCACCATCGAAGTCGCTGCCGAGCGCGATGCGCTTTGAGGTCGCGAATTCTGCGATGCGTTCAACGTGCGCGACGCAATCGTCGAGCGTCGCAGGTCGGCCGGTTGCAAGAAACTTGCCGAAGAGATTCAGTCCAACAACGCCATCGCGCGAAGCGATCGCGGCGAGTTGCACATCGGTGAGGTGTCGCTCGGAATGCGGCATCAATGCCGCGGCGTTGGAGTGTGTCGCGACGATGCGCCGATCGGTCGCATTGAGGAGATCATCAAACGCCGCGCGCGAAAGATGCGACGTATCGTGCAGCATGCCAAGGTCATCGAAGACGTCCACAAGCGCGCGTCCGATCGGATGCAATCCGCCAGCCATCGCATTGCCGCCGCAGTAGCGCGACCCGCGTCCCCATGCCATGCCAACCACACGCACACCTTGCTCAAACCACCACGGCACTTCTTCAGGATTGCGAATCGGATCCGCGCATTCCATCAGCAGCACGACACCAAGCGGCGCGTTCGCATCCGTATTGTTCCAGCACTCGTCAAGCTCAACGACGGTTGTGACGAGACGAATCTTTCCCTTCGCTTGCGCGTCGAGGTACCACTCGAGTTGGCGCACACCCGCAGCGTGCGCACTTTCAGGATCGCCCGCGCGATAGGCGCACGGGTCATTCGTATTGCCGCCAAGCTCGGTGAAAATAGTTCCAAGCGCAACGCCAACGCGCGCAGCAGAAAGCGCGGGAAGTGTGATGCACGCCGTTGAATCTGCGGGAATCGGCGCGAACATGTCGCGGTTCGAAGCAGGCTCGAGCGCGAGGTACGCGAGATCAAGGTGCCCATCGAGCCAACGCGTTGGAGCTGCAGCCGCCATGAGGTCATGCTAACCCTCCGCGCTCTCTCGCGACTGCGTTACTCTGTGCGGCTTCGATGGAATTTCTGCCACCCAACACGCCAAAAGATTTACGCCGCCGACGGCTCACTGGATTGCTCGTCGCCGCGATCACAGGCGCCGTGCTCGGGCTCGCATGGTGGCTGCAACCTGCTGCAAAAGGCATCGGAACGCATCAGCAACTAGGCTTACCCGCCTGTGCATGGCCCGAGCGCTTCGGCATTCCCTGCCCAACCTGCGGTTATACAACCTCATTCGCGCTCGCAGCGAAGGGGCATTTCATCGACAGTTTCGTCAATCAACCGATGGCTATGATCGTTGCCCTCGCGACAGGATGTATCTTTGTCGCATCGCTTTGGTCTGTTGCGACTGGTCGCAGCATCGCTCCGATTGCTGGACGTTGTAGCGGCGGAAAATTCTGGCTCATCGTGGGTGTCCTTGGCCTCCTCAGTTGGGGCTACAAGATTGCCGTCATGAGGAATTACTTTTGAAGTCATCTTCCACATCTCTGTTCTGCCCGATCGTTTGCTCAAGCGCAATTGTTGTGACGCTCCTCTCGTTGAGCGGCTGCATGGTGCCCGCAGTTGTCGGCGGAATTGGTTCGGTTGTCGAGAAGAGTAAGAAGCTCGATGTCCCTGCGCAGTACGACGGACTTGAAGGCAAGACTGTTGCGGTGCTCGCGAGCGCGGATCATTCCGTCCTCATGGAACACGCGGCGATTGCGGGGAACATCGCGGCAAACATCGCGTTGCGCATCGCACAGAATGTCGATCAAGTTTCAGTGCTCGGTCCGGGCGAAGTCGAAGAGTGGAAGTACCGCACGCCGCGTTGGCAAACGCTCGCGCCAGGTGAAATCGCGAAAGAGCTTGGTGTGGAACGCCTCGTCGTGATTGATCTCTACGAGTACCGACTCAATCCTCTCGGCAACAGCTTTCTCTGGGATGGCATGGCGGGTGCGAACATCAACGTCGCCGAAGTGGATTCACTTTCGCCTGACGAATACGTCTTTACTTCGGCGGTTGCAGTGAGGTTCCCCGATGTGGAAGGGCTTGGTCGCAACCAAGCGACTGCCACACAAGTGAACACGGGGCTTGCACTCAAGTTTGTCCAACAAACGAGTTGGCTCTTCTATCGCCACATCGAAGACAAGTATCCAAAATGACGCTGTTTCATACGCTTTCTACAGTTGCGCTCACCCTGACCGCGACGACTTTGCTGTCGCTCAGCGGTTGCAACATCGTGCACGCGGGCAGCTACATCCTCGAAGGTCCTGGCAAGATTCAAGCCGAGTATGAGTTGCGTCCCGTGAAGACTGTCGTGTTCGTGGATGACCTCAAGAATGTGCTTCCGCGCACGACGCTGCGCGTGATCATTGGCGATGACATCTCCGCGAAGCTGCTCAACGAAGAACTCGTTCCGTCGACGATCTCGCCGCGTGACGCGATCACGATGTCGCGCAATCGCGAGCAAGAAGGCACAAAGCTTTCGCTTGAGAAACTGGGCAAAGAACTCGGCGCAGACCAGCTCATTTGGGTGCGACCCTACGCCTTTGATCTCGATGGCTATGAGGATCAGGCGGGCGCGCGACCTACCGCGAAGGTGCATATCAAAGTTATCGATGTGACGAATCGTGTGCGTGTGTACCCGCCTGGCGATTCGTTCCCTGAAGGTCGCGACATCACGGTTGCGCTCTTGCGCGATGTCAACCGCGATGAACTCTCGACGAGCATCGGTCGACGGAAAATCGAAGAGGCGCTTGCAGTGGAGATCGCCGACGATGTCGCGAAACTTTTCTACGAGCACGAACGACTTGATCTTGGCGAGAAGTTGGGTCCGCGCAGCTGACGCGTGCACGTGTAGATGATGGAAAACACTTCGCCAACGCATCTCATCGTCGCAGCGGCAGCGGGTCGCGTTGGTCTTGAACGATTGGCGCGAACCGCGAAGATCGGCGATCGATGCTTGCTCGTGGGCAATCATCGCGATGCGGAGTTCCTGCGGTCGGAGGGATGCCTCGCGCGGATCGAACGGCTGAGTTGCGCGGTTCCCCGTTGGTACTTGCGCGTTCGACTGCGACGATCGAACCAACAAAGTCCGCTGTTCGCGTGGGATGAAGCGGCTGCGGACCTTGCGCCCAAGGCTGAGCAGGTCAACATGCTCGAAGCCGCGCCATGCACTGTGCAGACTCGTACTGCGCAGGAACGGAGTGCGAAACGACGAGCGCTCGGTGTGCGAGACGACGAGCAGTTGATCGGCCTGCTGTGCTCCAACCCCGAGCGCGCGGATGTCTTCAACGCGGCATCGATCCTGAGTTTTCCCCTCGCCAACGGAAAGCGAGTGCGACTGTTAGTGCATCCTGCGATGTCTCGATTGGCACACACAACGCGCCACTTCACCCGCATGGAAGCGCAGCGGATGTTCGTGCAGAGCGACATCATCGAGCGACCTTGGGAGTGCGCGCCGCTCTTGGACGCAGCCATGCTTGATGAAGATGGCGCATCGACAGGCGGTCGCGCCGCGGCGGGCGGACGATTGCATCCACTCGCAATCTGGAAATCACTTGAGCCATCTGCGCCGAGTGCGCTTCCCGCGCTGTGGACGCTTGCGCATGCGGTGCCAACACTTGTCCACGAATCCATCGCGCTGCCGGATGCGTGGAGCGACCGCGTGTACCGATTCGGTGGTGATCGCATGCACGCGGTTCGCGCGTTAGAAGCCGCGCTTGAAAAACGCGACTGCTGCGTCGCGGTAGAGCGAGCGTAAGAGCGCAGGAGGCAGATGCAGTCCGCGCAGCACCGGCGCATCGTTGGTCGTGTGTGTAATCGGATCGACGAGATGCAAATCGGGATCCGCAATCGGCGACGCGCAACTCCCTTCGCCTTCCCACATCATCCGAAGTGCCCAAAAACGGCTTGCATACAGGTCATACGCGCCCGACTCGCTGGTCGCCTTCATCGCCATCTCGTTGGATTTTTCACCCGTGCGAAGATGCTCATCGCTCGTGACCGTGTCACTTCCAAACAGAATGCGCCCGGCGAACTTCTCGAGAAACTGCAACACCGCAGCACGCGAGTGACTGCCGAGTGCGCGCACGATCCATTTCGTCGCACTTGTATCGAGATGCAGATTCGGATGTCGTTCAAGGAGTCCATCGAGAAACTCAAGGTCCTCTGGCCATCCGCCCAAATGTGCCGCGAGCCATGGGTTGTCGAATCGATCAAGCGCGCGCTCAAGTGGAACGTAGTGGTCGCGCTTGGTTCCGTACTTCGCAGCATCGCTGTACTTCGTCGCAAACCACGTGTCAGGATCCGCAACATGCACCATGAACGACATGCCCAATCGAGACGCATGCTCCATCGCAATCGTGCGCAGTTCGCCATCAAGGGCGAAGAGTCCTGGTGATTGCAGTTCGCGCGCGAAGTCCATGACGCGTGGCGCGTTCCAGAACTTCACGATGCCCGCACCGAGCGCGTGGAAGCGATCGATGCGATCGAGAAACGATGCGCCTTGCGCGACGCGTCGATCGGGCGCGTTCCAATCAGGAATGGCGATGAACTCGATGGCAGCGCCGAATCTTGCGCGGAAAGCAGCCACATCTTCGAGTTTCGTCATCGAATACGTGCACTCGATGCCGTACGCACGCGCGGCGCGATGCCAGAGTTCGGACGCAACAAGTCCATTGATGTGCGCATGCGCATCGATGATGCCGTAGCCGAGAGCGGGGAAGTGCGTCGCTTCATGTGCGTAATCAAGTCCGAGGCGATTGTTCGAATCGAGGGACGAAACCGCGGCAGCGGTGGGGAGCGTGAGTGGAGGGAGGGTCACTGCGTCGGAGTTTACGCGCGGCTTCCACGCGTCGAACTCTTCACACTCAACTTTGGCAAGCGTGCAAGGTGCGGCAGTCGTGCGGTTTCCGATGTTCTTGGATGCGCCTCCGCACGCGTTGTGCTCGTGCGAAGTTGCGGGGAAGGCAACTCAACTTTTGCAACATCTGCTTCGCGCACGATGCCAACGTACACCTCAAAGTTCGATTCAACATCGAAGTGGCGAATGACTTCGCAGTCGTACCACGCTTCTGCGCACGTCACGATGGGAGCACCCAGTACGCCAATTTTCAGCGTCAGCGCGATGAACGGATCATCACCGAGCGCTCGATCATCGCTGAAGAGTCGCGTGAGCAATCGTCCGCGTGCGCCTAACAGCGAAAGTCCAAAGGTTCGACTATCTCGAATGAGTGGGCTGAGCGCGTGACCTTTTTCCATCGCGATGAGCACCATTGCTGGATTCGTTCCGCAGACTTGCACGCGCTGCACAAGCACGCCGTCGCGGATGTCGCCGAAGCTCGCAGTGAGAAGAAACTCCGCGGTCGGAATGCGAGAGAGTGCGGCGTCACGCAATTGCGTCACGAGGTCGGCGGGCGACGGGTTCGAATCGGAGAGTGAGTCGGGTCCATGCATGTGGATGAGATGTGGACAGTCGTTCTGAGGCGTGTCTGCTTCAGGCGAACTGCCCTGATAGCATCGAAAATGATTTTGCCTTCGTAACTCAAGCAATGTGAAGCATTTGCGAGCATAATCCACTGAGATCGTAAAACTCTTCAAAGAAAAAGTGGAGAAAATTGACACTGATGTGTTGCAAGGTGGGGCAAGGTGGGTTAATGTGATCGCGCCATCCCAGTAACTGGAAGGAGGCAAGCATGCTGTTTCTCGGCGAGTACGAACACAACCTCGACCAGAAACAACGACTTGCGATCCCCGCAGAGATTCGCGACGCAATGTCGGTTGAACTGCATGGCGAGGCCTTCGTGGCCGCCCCAGGAGCCAATGGGGCGCTCTGGCTCTGGCCCGAGAAGACGTTTGCGCAACTGAGCGCGCGTCTGGGTCAGAACCTCCTCGGCGAGGAAGCGCTCGTGCAGTTCGAGCGATTGTTCTTCTCGCAGGCCGCACGAGTTCCTCTCGATTCCGCAGGTCGCGTTCGGATTCCCGATCGCCTCTTGCAACGGTATGGGCTGACTGCGCAGGTGTTGGTGCTTGGTGTTCGTGACCACCTTGAAGTGGTGCGACCTGACGAGTGGCGAGGGAAGCAGCAAGAGCTGCAACCTCTTGAAGGTGAAATTTGGCGTCGCGCACGCGCGGCGCTTGCGACTGATGCGTCGAAGTGAGTGACGCGTTCGGATCGACGCTCGACAGAGCTTCGAAACGATTGGATTGAATACTCGGTGGCAGCGACATGGATGTCACTTCCACCGATCGTGACCGCAAGACTCTCAAGACTCTCGAGATTCGTGAGATCTGGTGGATGGCACAAGCTTGCAGCTTAAGGACGGGTTGCAAGCGCGAGTCCGAGGCAGGATTCGTGTGACAAGGACTGCTCTGCAACGGGTGCGCAGAGCGGACCCACATTCGCTCCAGCGCCGAGCCACGGATGGTTCGGCAACGGAAGACGTTCGCAAGGCTGCGAGCGCATCTTCCGTAAAAACACAGCGCGTCCCATCGCAGGATGGGACGCGCTGTGTTTTTTGTTCGGTGTGAGGAACGCCGCGACTCAGCGTGTCGCGTTCGTACTCGGCGTCAGGCTTCCGCAGCAGGTCGGATCTTTCCAACGACCTGAATACCTGCAGCTTCATTCGCGATGATCTCGTCTGCGACTTCGCGTCGATGCACCGCGATCTCGCGCGGGAACTCAAAGGCAATGCGAACGCGATCGCCCTTGATGTTGCTGATCCGCACGATGCCTAAGGGCGATGCGGGGTTTCCAATCACGACTTCTTCACCTTCACGTCTAGTGATGACAAGCATTCGGGACCTCCTGCCCAACTCGACGTCATTGTCGAGATGTGCGCGTCGTTGCGACTTCAACTCAAGAGTATACGAAGGCTGAAGCAGTGGAAATAAATCTCTTGGGAGTTGGCGTTTTTTTCCTCCGGCGCAACTTTGCAACAGTGGATTCAGATTTCCCTAAGCATTTACGAGCAAAGAACTTGCTTACGGGACCGCTTCAACCGTCGTGACCAAAGGTATCTCGTCACGCAGGGTCCGTTCGATGCCATGTTGAAGCGTCATCGGCGCGGAGGGACAGCCAATGCAAGCGCCCAGGAATCGAATTCGAACGGCACCGTCCGCGGTCACTTCCACCAATTCAATGTCGCCACCGTCGAGCTGCACGCCCGGGCGAATCTTCTGCATCACCCGTTCAACGTTACTCCGCAACGCTGTGTGCGCGGCGTCGGTTGAGGGTTGAGGAGTGGATCGATCGACCATGCTTGCTCCGCGCGCGAGCCCTCGGTTGAGGGTGCCCGATCATAAGGTCGAATCGTCGTCGGTGTAGCCGCGCACTTCGACATCGGCAGTTTTCCCCGCATTCGCCCCTTGTTTGCGCGTTCAACCTTTATCCTTCGCGGCTCTATGACGATGCGCACCGCTGCTCAGTTTCGACTCGCGATTGCCTTCGAATGCACTCGCGGCGTGAGCCTTGCGCTCTTTGCGTCTGTTGCGCTTTCCCTTGCGTCTTGCAAAGCGTCACCTGAATCGATCGACGACCCAGCCGCGCTCTTGACGGAAACTGGTCGCAGTGTGGATGAGTATGACGCGGCACTGACAGCAGTCGAAATGCGAGGGCTCGACAAGGCATCGACGGCGGCACTCCGTCGACTGGTCGTCGCGGAAGGCATCGCCTATGACGTGCGATCGCGCGCGTTTGACATCCTCGCGAAAGCCGATCGCGTGGCGCTCGCGGAGGCGATTACAAAGGGATTGCCGCGCATGGGCGATCTTGTCTGGCGTGAAACGCTCTGCGAAAAAATCGCGGCGACGAAACTCGAAGGGACGGAAATCGCGCTCGTGCGCGGATGGGCGAATCTGATTCCCGCGTGGAGTGATGACGCGAAGCGACCCGAGCGTCTCGCGCTCGCGGCGATTGTTGGCGAATCCAACGTCGTTCCGTTTCTGCTCAAGACGCTGCGCAACGCAAACCCTGTGTCCGAGGCGAATCTTCGCATCCGTTGCTTTGAGTTGCTCGTGCGATGTGGTCAAAAAGAGATACTCGTTGCGGCGTTGCTCGATCCTGCCCAAACAAAGGACGACGCGTTGCTCACGGACCTCGCGACGATCACACGCGACCTCGGCATCGTGCCAAGCAACCGCGAAGAGATTCTCTGGGCGCGCAAGTTGTGTGAGCCAAGTCGCGCGGAGTTTCTCGCCGCGGCGAAAGCGGCACTCGCGAAGATGCCAATCGGTCGGCGCAGCGCGCTTGAACTTCGCAGCGTGTCGATTGCAATTGCTTGCGCAGCACTGCGACCAGAGCTGCTCGCCCGCAATGAACCTGAGATGTACGCGGAGCTCGAACAGCGGGTGAAAGCACGCAAGAAGGTGAGCCCAGACTTCAGCGGATTCGGCAGCGACTTCACCGAAAACCTCTATGAAGTGCGCAATTCCCTCGTGTGGGGCGATCTTGCGGCGATGCTCATCGCGCTCGACGTTCTTGATCAAGAGCCGCTTCAGCGAGCGATCTTTCAACTCGCGGATCGCGATCGCGAAGAACGCAGCACGGAGTTTGGTGGCGTGTTGTCGATGCGCGCAGACAGTCGCGGCGTGCTGACGGAGTTTCCACCGCGCGTGCGATCGGGCGACACGCGGTTTGAAAGTTCACAGGCACTCTTTGATGCGCTGTACGAAGGACTGTTCCACTTTCACAATCACGCGCAAGCCTACGACAACGACAAGTACGCAGGTCCGCATTTGGGTGACTTTCAGTTCGCACTTGCCTCGCGCGCAAACTGCTTAGTCTTTGCGTTCTTGAGCGAAGACGAATTGGGCGTCGATTTCTACCGACACGGTCCACTCGTCGTTGACCTCGGCGCGATGACGCGTCCAGAGAACTAATGCATGCAATTGGTCTTGATCATCGCGATCGGACTCGCAGCACTCGCGAGTGATGCGGGGCTGCACGGTGGTCTTGAGTCGATGCAAGTCTTGTCGACGACGTGGGCGCTCTCACTTGCGATTGCTGCGCCCGTGGTGACGACCGTGTTGCTCTCGCTGCTCGTTCGCAAGACACTGCGCGCGTTTGATCGTGGTGGCGCCCATGCCTACGCGCGCGCCGTGCGTCTGCGTGAGATCGCACCGTGGATTGGACTCGGCGCGAGTGCGCTCTTGCTCTACGGCAGTCCGTTCGTCGCGCAGCTTCCTGAAGGCACAACGAGACGCTGGCTGCTGCCGCTCGTGTGCGTTGGAATCCCTTTGTTTACAGCGATTGGCGCGCTTGCGGCGTGGTATCCGCTCGAGCAGCGATTTCTCGCCTCGACGCTCATTCGCCGGCTCGATGAGGGCAGCGCGCTGCAACCGTTTCTCTCGCGCGGCGCCTATGTCGCGGCACGGTTGCGACTCACGGTGCTCCTCACGCTTGCGCCGATTGGGATCCCGATGTGTATCGGCGCGCTCGTCGCAGAGTGCATAGAGAGAGTCGAGCCTGGCACAGGGCAAACGAGTATGGACATCGCGACGGTTGCTTCGGCAGTGCTGCTCTTCATGCTCGCGCCGCTGCTCGTGCGCGGCGCGCTCGGACTTCGCGTACTTGAACAGGGCGCACTTCGTATGCGACTCGATCAGATCGCTATGGACGCAGGTGCCGCGATTCGCGCGATCTACATCTGGCCAACAGGCGGACTCGTCGCCAACGCGATGGTGCTTGGCGTGATTCCAGGAACGCGCGCGGTGATCCTGACCGATCGGCTTGTCGAGAGTTTGCGCGATGACGAACTCGACGCGGTGGTCGCGCACGAGATCGGACACATCAAGCGCCGTCATCTGCTGTGGTTCATCGTGGTGATCATCGCGTCCTTCACGCTGGGCGGATTCATTGTCGAACCACTTTGGTGGATGAGCGTGGAAGCGTCGCAGGACGAATCGCTCGCCGGCATGCGCGACGTCATCTCCATCGGCGCTGCATTCGCGCTCGGATTGTGGATTTTCGGCTTCGCCAGCCGAAGATTTGAGCGTCAAGCAGACGCGTTTGCTGTGCAGTTGCTGTCGACTCGCCAAGGCGCATCGGAAGCGACGCCTGAAGCGATCGCGTCGGTGGTGGGTGCATTGCAGATGGTCTGCAAGGCGAGCGGCGTCGCGGAAACACGGCACAGCTGGCGACACGGTTCGATTCGTTCGCGCACCGATGCGCTTCGTTCACTCCACGGCATCGACCTCCATCGATTTCCGATCGACCGCACCGCGAACACCTTGAAACTCGCGTCGATCATCATCGCGTTGCTGAATGTCCTTTGAGCGCCGAGCGCAGTTGGGAGTACCCTTCCATGGTGACGCGAACTGCACAGCGCATTCCATTTACGAAGATGCATGGCATCGGGAATGATTATGTCTACGTCGATGCGTTCGCGCATCCGATTGCGGATCCTGCGAGCGTTGCGCAGCTCGTTGCCGATCGACAGTTTGGTATCGGTGGAGATGGTCTGATTCTCGTTGCTCCGCCGAGCGACGACGCGCGCGCGCGTGGCGCATCGGTGCGCATGCGCATGTTCAACGCGGATGGAAGTGAAGGCGGCATGTGCGGCAACGGCATTCGATGCGTCGCGAAGTTTGCGATTGATCGCGGACTTGCGACTGCGAATCCATTGCATGTGGAAACAAAGCGCGGCGTTCTTTCCGTCGTCTGGACGCGAGGTGAGGACGGAATGGTCGCGCACGCAACCGTCGATATGGGCGCGCCGATCCTCGCGTGTGCGCAGATTCCCGCTGTGATTGCCGGTGTTTCGCCTCATGCACACTGCATCGCGCATCCTGTCGATCTCGCGCAGTTTGATGTTGCAGGCTGGCATTCGCGAGCTAATGTTTCGCCGTGCATGACGTTGGTTTCGATGGGCAATCCGCATGTGATCTTGGATTGCGATGACCCGTGGTTGATCGATCTCCCTTCCGTCGGTCCGTCGATCGAGCGATGCGCGTGGTTTCCTGATCGCATCAATGTGCACTTCGTCGCGTGGAAGTCCAACGAGGTGTGCATCATGCGAACATGGGAACGCGGCAGCGGCATCACGCTCGCGTGTGGCACAGGCGCAAGCGCCGTCTGCGTTGCGGGAGTCTTGACCGGACGCGCACGCGAGATCGTCGCGCACTTGCCTGGTGGTGCGCTCTCGTTGCGCTGGCCATCGGATGACGCATCGGTGTTCATGACAGGCAGCGCGACGGAAGTTTTTTCAGGCGAGGTTGACCTTGCCGCACTCGAAAGGAATCGTCGTGCCCGCGCATGAACTCTCGACACTTGAACGAGACATCGTTGATCGACTCACGGCGCGTCAAGCGGAGATGGAGTCGGATCTTGATGCCTTCGTCGCGATTCCAACAGGCACCGGTCACGAGGTTGGTCTCGCGAAATTGCGCGCACTTCTGCAATCTCGTTTCACACAACTCGGCGCGAGCGTTGATCTTTTCGCGGGAGACTCGAAGCCCGCATGGATCACGATGCCCGGGCAAGTTCGCGATGCAGCGCCACCGCCTTGTTTACGCGCTGTTTCTGCACACTGCAGCGGGGTGCGGCACTTGTTGACGGGTCATCTCGACACCGTGCATGATCCGCTCGGTTCGTTTCAAAATTTGCGTCGCATCTCACTCACTCGCGCAGAGGGTCCGGGCGCGATTGATATGAAGGGCGGACTCGTCACGATGCTGCACGCACTTGAAGTGCTCGCAGAGTGCGGCGCGCAAGTTGGATGGACGGTGCTCCTGAATAGTGATGAAGAAGCGGGCAGCCTGCAAAGCGCGCGCGTCATTCGCGCGATCAGCCGCGAGCATGCAGCCGCGGGCGGACTTGGATTCGCGATGGAGCCGTCGCTGCCCGATGGTTCGATCGTTGTTGAGCGACTTGGCAGCGCAACGTTTCTGCTGGAGTGCAAGGGTCGCGCTGCGCACGCGGGTCGTGACTTCGCGCAAGGCGTGAGTGCGGTGAACGCGCTTGCGGCGCGTATTCTTGAAGCGGCGAATCTGGTGGATCTTCCGCGCGGCACTGTCGTCAACATTGGTCCACTCGAAGGAGCGAGCGCGACGAACATCGTTGCCGAGCGCGCACGAGCTTGGGGCAATGCGCGCTTTCGCGATGCGAAGGAAGAGGAGCGACTCTTGCGCGGACTTCGCGCGCTTGAAACTCCGACGGACGCGCCACTCCCACAGACGCAACTTCAATACGATTCGAATCGACCCGCGAAGCCCGTCACCGAGACGGTGCAATCACTCGCGCATCGCATTCAATCGATCGGTGCGTTGTTGGGCGAAAAGATTGGGTTTGGAAAATCGGGAGGCGTGAGTGATGGCAATCTCATGCAAGCGGAAGGCCTGACGACGATCGACACGCTCGGACCGCGCGGAGGAAATCTCCACCGAACGGACGAGTTCATCGACCTCGATTCCATGGCGCCACGGGCGGCGATCTTGGCGCTCACGCTGCTGCGAAGCCAGAACGGCGTCGCAGGTCTAGACCGATAACTCAAAGTGAGGCGAGCGCGCTGCCTCCTATAGATGCCGCTGCAGAACGGACGAAGAAGGTATTCCCGCCGCGCCCTACCGTGAGAGGTTCGGAGCCCATTTCCATGCCCACCATGCTCAACGCCAATCAGACTCTCGGCGCCGCTTTTCACGCGAGCCCTGTCATTCAAACTGCGATCAAATCGATTCTTGCTGAGCTCGCGCAGCGTCAGCAAACGCTGACGGGCGCGAAGCCAGCGTGCGGCGAGCTGCGCGAGTCGCTCGACAGTTGGTTGTGCCGCGCGACCGATGTGCGTGGACGCGGTCCGCTCTATCCCTACTTGGGATCTGGTCTCGGCAACGGCGCGCTTGTGGAGCTCGCGGACGGCAGCGTCAAGTGGGATCTCATCAACGGCATCGGCGTGCACATGTTTGGTCACTCCGATTTGATGCTGGTCGAAGCGATGCTGCGCGCGTCGCTCTCGGATCTCGTCATGCAAGGCAATCTTCAATACAACGAAGATGCGATCGAGTTTGCGGAAATGTTGCGCGATGAAGCGGCGAAGCACTCGCGCTTGCAGCACTGCTTCGTGACGAATTCAGGTTGCATGGCGAACGAAGCCGCACTGAAAGTCTGTCAACAGAAAACAGGCGGCGCACCGCGCATCATTGCGTTCGCGGATTGCTTCATGGGTCGTTCAACAACGATGTCACAAATTGGCGACACCGCGGGGTATCGACAAGGGGTCGCGCTCAATGTCCTCGTCGACTATCTCCCGTTCTACGACGCGGATTTCGGCGAGCGATCGATGGATCGTGCAATCTGGCAACTCGAGCAGTACATCCATCGCTATCCTGGTCAGCATTGCGCGTTGGTTGTGGAACTCGTTCAGGGTGAAGGCGGATTCAACACAGCGCCGCGCGACTTCTTCGTCACACTGTTTGAACGCGCGCGCGCTGCGGGCATTCCGATCTGGGATGACGAGATTCAGACGTTCGGTCGCACGGAAAGCATGTTCTGCTTTGAACATCTTGATCTTGGCGAGTACATCGACGTTGCGACTGTGGGCAAGATCACGCAAGCGTGTGCGTGCTTGTATACCGCTGATTTCAATCCCAAAGCGGGATTGCTCTCAGGCACCTTTAGCGCATCTTCGAGCGCGTTTGCGACGGGACTCGCAATTCTGAAACGACTCAGGAGCGGCGGTTTCTACGGCGCGAATGGTCGCAACGCACAACTGTTCGACGCCTTCCGCCAGCAGGCGGAGTCGTTCGTTCGATCACATCCGCAATGGTTCCCTTCGCTTCCGACTGCAACTGGCGGTGAGAGCAAACGATTTGTCGCAGGCACAGGCGGCATGATGCGGCTCTCTCCCTTCGGCGGCAGCAAAGAAAAGATCGGGCGTCTGCTCAACAATCTTTTCGAAGACGGCGTGATCGCGTTTAGTTGCGGTCATGGTCCGTACCACCTTCGATTCCTTCCGCCTATCGGCGTCATGCAACCCGCGCAATTCAAGAGTGTCTTTGAAATCATGGAACGCTCCTTCGCGCGCACCTCGTAACGCTCCAACGTTTCCCTGTTCTAGGTACCGATCATGTTTGTCATTCGCCCTGCAATTCAAGACGATCTCGCGACACTGTTGAAGTTCGCGAAGATGGTGCACTTCATCAATCTGCCTGCGGACAAAGATCTTTTGGCGGCGAAAATTGCGCGCAGCCGCAAGAGTTTCACGATGCACGCCGAAGATGTGCATGAGCGTGAGTTCATGTTCGTGCTGCAAGAACATGAGTCCGACGAAGTCATCGGCACCTGCACGGTGATCTGCTCGGTGAGTTGGAAGGATCATCCACACATCTATCTCAATGTTCGCAAGCGCGAGCACTACAGCCTCGACCTCCAAGGCGGACAGGTGCACACGACGGTCGAAATGTGCACCGATGAGTCAGGCCCAAGCGAAGTGGGCGGTCTCATTCTCGCGCCAGGCTTCCGTGGTCGGCCCGAGCGACTCGGTTCACTACTCTCGCTCGTGCGATTTCACTTCATCGGTCTCCATCGCGAATTGTTCGCGCCGCGCATTCTTGCAGAGCTCATGGGTCCACTCACGCCTGACGCCGGCTCGCCGCTCTGGGAGTACTTCGGTCGTCGGTTCATCAATCTGAGTTATCGCGAAGCGGATCTCTTCAGCTCGCGCTCGAAGGAGTTCATGCTCTCACTCTTTCCGAAGGGCGAGATCTATGTTTCGATGCTGCCACCGGAGGCGCGCGCGCTCATCGGACGCGTCGGTGAGGAAACCGAGCCTGCTAGAAAACTGCTTGAAAAACAGGGGTTTCGGTTCTTTGGCCATGTCGATCCCTTTGATGGCGGGCCGTACCTCGAAGCGGTGCGAGACGAGATTCCGTTGGTGAAGGCGACCGAGAGATTGCAGTTTGCGGGGGCGAAAAGTTTCGCTGCGACCGCGAGTGATGCATTCGTTTCGAATCCTGGTCCCAACGGATTCCGAGCGACACGCTGCGCATTCGAAGTGACGCCCGAGGGAGTTTTCCTTCCTGAACAAGTCGTCGCGATGCTCGGACTGAAAGTGGGCGCGACGATTGGCGTCACGCCATTGCCTGCATCGCGCGAAGCATCGACGCGGAAGAAGTCGAGGAAGTCCACCCCGTGAGCGCCGTTCGCACAGTCGTTCGCACCGTTGTTCGCGTGGGGCGAGACTTTGTCGCGGGCGAGTTTCGCGCATTGGATGGCGACGCGATCTGCGTGCGTGATCCTTCCGACGGTTCGACGATCGTTTGGAGCGCGACGCCCGTCCTCGCGCATATCGAACTGGCGGTGCGTGCGGCGCAGTGTGCGCAAGTCCATTGGGCGCGGCGCAGTATGGAAGAACGCGCCACAGTCTTGCGTCGATACGCAGAGGCTGCATCCAAGCGTGTCGACGCGATTGCTGATTGCATCGCGCGTGAGATGGGCAAGCTCCGCAGCGAAGCATTGCTCGAAGCGAAGTTGATCGCTGAGAAGGTCGCGATCACGCTCGAAGAACATTCGATGTCCCGCGTGCGAGGTTACGAAGTCGCGGTGCACGCGAGCCGGGTGGGAGTCTGTTCCTTCCGACCGCACGGCGTGATGGCGGTGCTCGGACCGTTTAATTTTCCAGCGCATTTGCCGAATGGTCAGTTCGTTCCTGCGCTGCTCGCAGGAAACGCAATCGTCTTCAAACCCAGCGAAAAAGCACCGGGTGCTGCGGAGATTCTCGCGGAGTGTTTCGTCGAAGCCGGGCTTCCTGCGGGATTGTTCAATGTCGTGCAGGGCGGCGCCGATGTGGCGCGCGCACTGACTGCCCACGACGCGATCGACGGCATTCTCTTCACCGGATCGTTTCAAGTGGGTCGCGCGATTCTCGAAGCGAATCTTGATCGACCAGGTCGCATCATCGCGCTCGAAATGGGCGGATCGAATGCTGCAATTGTCTGGGGCGATTGCGATCTTCGGCAAGCGGTCTACGAATGCGCACGCGCAGCGTTTGCGACAACCGGGCAGCGATGCACGTGTACGCGACGCATCATTCTTGACGAGCGCATCGCAACGCGATTCATAAAGGCGTTCTGTCAAGTTGCGTCGAGCACACTCGTCGGACCAGCGTTCGGCACCGACCCTGCGTTCATGGGTCCGCTGGTTTCTGAAGCCGCAGCGGAAGCATTTCTGCGCGAGCAGGAGCGTCTTGCGCGTTGCGGCGGACGAGTCTTGCTTGAGGGTACGCGACTCGAGCGCGCGGGATACTTTGTGACACCGAGTGTTGTTGAAGTGGATCGTTTCACGCGCGAAGATGATCGCGAGACCTTCGCGCCATTGGTGCGCATCGCAACAGTTTCGACATTGGACGACGCGATCGCGCAGGCGAATGCGAGCGACTACGGACTTGCCGCAAGCGTCTTCACGAAGAGCGACGATGTCTGGCAAGACTGCATCGCGCGCGTGCGCGCCGGTTGCATCAATCGCAACACAGGCACCGCAGGCGCGTCGAGTCGATTGCCGTTTGGGGGATTAGGCAAGAGTGGAAATCATCGTCCCGCTGCGGCGTTTGCGCTGGATTTCTGCGCCTTCCCCGTCGCCAGCATGATCGAACAATCCAGCGATGCACTGCTCCCTGCGGGTATGCGCGCTGAAGAAAGGTGGTTCGCGTGAAGAGTGGAAAATCAACAGAACTTCCAAATGGTCGCGTGCATCCGCGCTTTGCTGGATTGACAACATTCTTGCGAACGCCGCGTCTACAAGATGTTGCAGCGGCCAACGCCCCCGTGGATTGGGCGATCTACGGAGTGCCGTTTGATGGAGGCACGACGTATCGGTCGGGCGCGCGCTTTGGTCCGCGCGCGGTGCGCGAGGCGAGCCAGTATGTGAAGTCGTATCACCTCGAGCACGCAGTAGATTGGTCGAAGTGCATGAGCGTTGCCGACGCGGGCGATGCAACGGTCGCGCCATTTTCCTGCGAAAACAATGTGAACACAGTGGCGGAGTTCGCGCGCGGTATCGGCGCGAACACCACGAAACTGCTCGCCGTCGGCGGCGATCACTCGATCGCGCTTGCAAACATGCGTGTGGCATTTGAGCGAGCGGGCCGCCCGCAAGGTGGACTCTGCGTACTGCATTTCGATGCGCACCTTGATACCGTCGATCGCGTTTGGGGCGAAGCGTACAGCCATGCGTCTCCGTTCCGAAGAGCGATTGAAGAGGGCATCATTGCGCCAAAGAAAATGCTGTCGATCGGCGTGCGTGGTCCGTTGAATATGGAAGAGGATCTCGCGTGGTGCAAAGCGCAGGGGATTGAAATCATCTCCGCCCAAGACGCAATCACCACGAGCAGCGCCCTTGAAGCGATCGCGAAATTTCGAACAAGCACGAACGCGCAAGCAACCTACATCTCCATCGACATCGACGTCCTCGATCCCGCGTTCGCGCCCGGCACAGGAACACCAGTTCCCGGTGGACTTTCAACAGCGCGACTCTTCGAACATCTCCGCGCCGCGAAAGGCATCAAGATCGTGGGCGCGGATGTTGTGGAAGTACTGCCCGACCGAGATCACGCTGGAGTTACCGCGTTGGCTGCCGCGCATTGCCTCGCAGAGATTTTGGCAGCAAGCACGGCATAGTTCGCTCAATGGGGAATTCTCCGCATGGCGCGCTCCGGATTTCACGCCGATCATCTCTTCCTCACGCAACCGCGTGAGGAAGTCAGCCGCCGCGAGGTCCTATCCGGGAAACCTCTGCCGGAGATGACTTTCGATTCGGGCCCGGGACACAGCGACTCCTCACGTTGTGTCCGTTCAACGGGTCCGGTCTAGGGACGAGCCACAGGCGGTCGCGAGACCGCCTGTGGTTTTTTTGCAGCGAGTCGAAAGCGCGCGATGGAATCTGCCCGCTGCGGGCAGTTTCCATCACGCGCGCTCTACTACCCGCCTTGCCCAATCAGCGTGAAAAGTTCCATGCGCGATGCAGGATTCGTGAGGAATGAGCCGTGCAGTTTCGATGTCGTCGTCGTCGCGCCTGATTGTCTCACGCCGCGATAGCACATGCAGAAATGACGCGCTTGAATAATCACTGCGACGCCGTGCGGTCTCAATGTTTCATTGATCGCGTTCGCGATCTGTGCAGTCAACTTCTCTTGCACCTGAAGTCGTTTCGAGAAAATGTCCACGACTCGCACGAGCTTTGAGAGTCCCACGACTCGGCCATTCGGGATGTACGCCACATGCGCCTTGCCCACAAACGGCACCATGTGATGTTCACAGTGGCTGTGAATCTCGATGTCCTTGAGGAGCACGAGCTCGTCGTATCCCTCGACCTCGCTGAAGGTGCGCTGCAGCGGCTCGTACGGATCCGCGCCATATCCCCAAAAGTGTTCGTGCATCGCCTTCACGACGCGCGCTGGCGTGTCGAGCAAACCCTCGCGCGTGGGATCTTCGCCGATGAAGCTCAGGAGGGAACGGACGTTGTCCATCGCCTTTTTTGAGTCGGGTGTCGTGAGATCAGGTTCCTGCATGGGGCGGAGATCGTAGCAGGGCAAGCACGCGCTCGTCCCGCGTTCCTTCGCTGAAAAAGCCCGTATCGTGCACGGATGGAATGCACTCGGAGTGATCCGCCACAGGAGTACCGCAGCGCGAATGCCGCTCATCGCGCGCGTTGGACGGGTCGTGATGATGGCGATGCAGCGAATGTCGCGCGTTGGCATCAACGCATCTCGTTCGTTGATGTTGCTGCGCCGATCCAAGCGTTCGAAGTGCCAACCGCATGTTTCATCGGCTACGCGAGTGATCTCGGCGTCCGCATGAATGGCGGGCGCGTGGGAGCAGCCGAGGGTCCGAGCGCACTGCGCGAACGCATGTCGAATCTTCCAGCGATCGCATCGCTGCATCTGTTCGATTGCGGCGACATCATTGCGAATGACTCCGTGCTTGAAACGCAGGAAGCACTGGCATGGGCAGTCGAGCGCATCGTCACTGCCGGCGGATTGCCGGTGATTCTCGGTGGCGGACACGATCAAGCGTTTGGTCATTTCCTCGGCATCGCGCGCGCACTCCACCGCGCACCTGCGTGTTTCAACTTCGACGCGCATGCGGATCTTCGTCCGATTCCATCGAGTGGTCCAAACTCAGGAACTCCCTACACGCAAGCGTCAGAGTGGTGCGCATCGCGCGGCGAGAAGTTTCAGTACGTGATCGCTGGTTGGCAAGACTGCGCGAACACGCAATTGCTCGCGCAGCGTGCGCAAGAAGTTGACGCAGCCATCGTGCGTGCGTCGAGTGTGCACGCCGCTACTGTCGCGCAAGCGATGGCGAAGTTTCGCGGCGCGCCGATTGCGTTGTCGATTGATCTTGATGTGTTCGCCGCAGCGCACGCGCCTGGAGTGAGTGCGCCGACTGCACTGGGACTGATTCCTGGCGCGTCGTTCACATCGATGTTGCAATCGATGTTCGAGAAGGACAACGACATTCGCGGCATCGAGATTGCGGAACTTTGCCCTGCGTTGGATATCGATGGACACACCGCGCGTCTTGGCGCGGCGCTTCTTTTCACGCTGCTTTCGGCGTACGCGCAGTCGAGGTCATGCTCGTGACGACCTCGCATTGCATTGGCGTTGATATTGGCGGAACGAAAATTGAAGCAGCGCTCGTCACACGCGCCGCAGTAGAGGGCAAGGAGCCGGTTGCGTTTCTCTGGCGTGAGCGCATTGCGACACCGAAGGGTGACTACGACGCGACCGTGCGCGCTGTTGGTGAACTTGTTCGAAAGCTTGAGCGTGAGGCGGGCGTGCGCGGATCCATCGGCATCGGCGCGCCAGGCAGCGTCTCGCCTGCAACAGGCTTGCATCGGAATTCGAATTCAACCTGCATCAACGGACGAAGTTTTCGCGAGGATCTCACGCGCGAACTCGGTCGCGAGATTGCAATTTCTAACGACGCGAACTGTCTCGCGCTTTCTGAAGCGGTCTTTGGCGCGGCGCGCGGCGCACGAGTTGTGTTCGGTGTGATTCTTGGAACTGGCATCGGCGGCGGCGTCGTCTTGCACGGCAACGTGTGGGACGGAGCAAACGGTATCGGGGGCGAGTGGGGGCACTCGTCCATGCCGACTGTGGATCAAGCGGAACTTCGCGCGACGAAGTGTTACTGCGGGCAGCGCGGTTGTCGCGAGCAATTCCTCTCCGGACCCGCACTCGAAGCGCGTTATGCACGGCTGAGTGGGCAGCCGCTCTCGCTGCAAGCGATCGAAGCCGCGGCACGAAGTGGTGACGCGCACGCAACGGCAGTGTTAGAGTTCTTCGTCGCAGGACTCGCGCAGAGCCTTGCGAACGTGTGCAATCTGCTCGACCCCGATGTGATCGTGCTTGGCGGCGGAGTCTCCAACCTATCCGTGACGATGGATTCCATCGCTGATCGTGTGTCGAAGCTCGTCTTTAGCGATACGTTCGCGACTCGCATCGTGCGCGCGGAACTCGGCGATAGCAGCGGGGTGCTTGGAGCTGCAGCGTTGTGCGCTTCCGTCACCGTCGACGCGCGCACCTAGGAAAATCGTTCGGGATCAAGCATGCGACAGTCGAAGCAAGGGGCTTCGTCATCAATCATTTCCGCGAGCGCTTTGCCCGTGACGGGACCAAGCGTCATGCCCATCATCGCGTGACCTGTTGCGACAAAAAGTCCAGGACGTTTTTTCAGCCCGCCTACTGCGGGCAGCCCATCGCTCGTGCATGGTCGGTATCCCGCCCATTCGCGAATGGGTTTCAATGCATCAAGTCCCTTGAGATACGCGTTGCCACCCTTTAAGAGCATCGCGACGCGTTCGTGCATCCACGGCGCGCCCACAGGACCAATCTCAAGTGTGCCTGCGATGCGCAACTCTTGACCTGTTGCAGTTTGCATCGGCGTGACTGCGACAAACGACTCATGCAGCACCATGCCCGTACTCGGTAGCGCGGGCGCGTCGGTCGATGGATACGCAAACTGCAGGTGATATCCGCGCGCCGCCTGCATCGGGATGGAAACGTCGGCGAGCTTCGCAATCGCGTCGCTCCAAATGCCCGCAGTCAGTACGACGACATCCGCGTGGAATTCTTCACCGCTCACGAGTTGCACGCCTGTGACGCGACCACTGCGCGCAAGTTTCAGTGCACGAACTTCTGATCGACCAAGCACACTCACGCCGCGCTGTGGAAGTGCGCGCACGATCCCCGCGATGAGCAGATGCGGCGCACAGTGCGCGCTGTCCTTCATATGAATGGCGCCCGAGACTTCGGGGGTGAAACACGCATCTCGCGCGAGCAATTGCTCTTTCTCGAGGCGCTCCCACTTGTATCCATACTGCTCGAGGCTGCGCGCTTCTGCCTCTGCGACAGCGAGATTTTCAGGCTTCAACACGACATCGAGCCAACCATCGCGTTTGTAATCGCATTCGATGTGCGCTTCCGCCATCATCAATTCTAAGACCGCAAGTGATTTGAAACCCATCTCGCCAAGCACCGCCATCGATCGATCTAGATGACGCTGCGTGCAATGCAGATGAAAGTTCCACAGCCACGAAATGAGTTCACGATCAAAGCGCGGACGGATGTACAACGGCGCGGTCTGCGAGAACATCCATCGCAAACCGCGCCATGATGCGCCAGGTCTCGTGAGCGGGAAATGTCCGATCGAGAGCAAGCCTGCGTTGCCACCGCTTGCACTGTCAGCGACTGCGTCGACTGCATCGCGCTCGAGCAGCGTGACTTGATAGCCACGTTGCGCGAGATGCCACGCGGTGGATGCACCAACGATGCCAGCGCCGACAACGATTGCCGATTTGGTCATGCGAAGCACTCAATGAAACCGCGGTCGATGGACGAGCGCGATGAGGTCAAGGAACGCGCTCAGATGCGGGATCTTCATCCGCTTCGTAGGAAGCCAGCGTTTCCGTGATGCCCTCTGCCATGGGCGTTCCTTCCGCAAGCTTTGCAGCCTCAATCTGCATCTTGATCGCCGCGTCCTTCTTGCCGGTCATCCACAAGCAACGCGCGCAGGTGTCGAGGTACGCAGGGTTCGGATCATTCTTTGAAGCGGCAACCATCAACTCTGCTGCTGCGAGTGCGAGTTGCATGTCGCGTGTTTCAAAGTTGTCGCTCGCGCAAATCGACCACGCGATTTGATTGAGCAGCATCGGCTCGTTCTTCGCAAGCACGAGTGCCTCGCGACCGAGTTTCCAAGCCTTTTCAGGGTTCTTCGCAGGACCCGCGAGAATCTTCATCGCTTGAATGCGAGTGGACGCAGAGGTTGGATCCGCAGCCATCGCTTCATCCAAGAGGATGAGCACAGGTGCCCAATCACCACTCTTCTTTGCAAGTCGGTGCGCTGCGCCAATCTTCATGATGACCGCGCGCGCGCTTTGTTCTGCTTCCATGGCCTTCGCAGCTGCGGCGGTGTCCCATGTTCCATCGATGATCTTCGCGAGGGGCGCATCCATCTGAGAAGGGTGACCAATCCACGCGACGCGGCTCTTCTGATCGATGATGTACGTGCAAGGAATGCCGTTCTGACCTGCGGCGACCATGTAGGGCGCACTCATTTTCGCTGGGTCACCCGCGAAGATGACGCGGTAGCCCATGCCCTCGCCTTTTTTCTCGACGAATGCAGTCACTTTCGCAATGTCTTCGGCGGCGTCTTTGCCGTGCTCACTCGAAGCAACACCGACGAATCGCACGTCGGGATACTTCGCCTGCAACGCTGTGAGGTGCGGCATCGCAGCGATGCAGGGGCCACACCACGTCGCCCAGAACTCCAATACGTAGACGTTGCCTTGCTCAAACGCGCTGAAGGAATCACCCTTCACCCACGCGTCGACTTGAAAGGCGGGCGCCGCGTCACCAAGATGCAGTGTGATCGCAGGTGGTGCATTTTGCGCGCCCGGCGCAGCTTGCGGCGCCGGCACAAGTTGGATTGCAGGAACCGACTTCGCTTTCTCAACAGCGGGCGCGTCTTGCGCGAGCGTGGATGGAGTTGCGAGTGCGAGCGTGGAGAGTGCGAGGAGGAGCGTCTTGCGAATCATTGTGAGATCCTTCGAGAAATGAAGCATTCGTTGAACGGCGCAGCAGAGACTTTATCGCAGCGTGGCATCGACCACATTGCGCAAGAGCATCGCGACCGTCATCGGTCCGACGCCACCAGGAACAGGGGAGAGGAATCCTGCGACTTCGCGGACACTTTGAAAATCGACATCACCGACGGTGGAAGTCTTTCCATTCGCGCCGACCACTCGATTGATGCCCACATCAATGACGACCGCGCCTGGCTTGACCATATCTTTGGTAATGAGCCCCGGCACGCCCGCGGCTGCAACGATGACGTCAGCGCCGCGCGTGAGTTCTGCGAGATTCGTCGTGTATTTGTTCGTCGAAAGCACGGTTGCTTCCGAGCGCATGAGTAGCACGGCGATCGGCTTGCCAACGATGTTCGATGCACCAACGATCACGCAGCGCGCGCCACGCAAGACGATGCCTGTGGACTCAATCATTTCAAGCGCAGCGAGCGCGGTGCAAGGCACAAGGCTGCGACGACCGTAGACAACGTTGCCAATGTTTGCGGGATTGACGCCTTCAACATCTTTCTCAGGCGCGATGAGCGATTGAATGCGCTCCGTCTCGACGCCTTCAGGAAGTGGAAGATGCAACATGATCGCGCGCACATCGCTGTCACGATTCAACAGCAGTATGCGTCCCGCGATCTCGTCAAACCCAGCACCTTTTCCGATGCGATGCAATCGATAGTCCACGCCGACTTCATGGCACGTTTTCGCTTGATTCTCTGCATACACGGCGCTCGATGGATCCTCACCCACCATGACGGCATCGAGCCGAACGCCGCGCGGACTCGCCACGATGCGCGCCTTCGTTTCGGCGCGAAGCGCGTTCGAAAGCAATCGGCCATCGATGATGGTTGCTCCCGTCGAGGGAACGAGCGGCCCTTGCGGAGGGTTCTCAAATCGCGATCGCGTCAATCGCTCGCGAAACGTGTGACGGCGCAACTCTTCAAGACCGAGTCGGTCGAGCGCTTCGAGATAGCGTCCGAGCGTTTGCTGGACAACCTCTGCGGGAAGTTCAGGGCCAGGCGCTTCTTTGTCCCACTTCTTTGCAGCGACGAGTTCCAGCAACCAGTTGCGAAGGAACTGCTTGTCGAAACTTGGTTGATCGCGACCTGCCGCATACAAATCGGCGGGCCAATAGCGGCTTGAATCAGGCGTCAAGACTTCGTCGACGAGTAGCAATGCATTCGTGGGTCGACCGTCGGGATCAAGTTCGAATCCAAACTCAAACTTCGTGTCCGCAAGAATCACACCGCGATCGCGCGCGTGTTGCGCAGCTTGGCTGTAAATCGAAAGTGTGAGCGCACGCAGGCGTTCCATGGTCTCGCCGCCCACAAGTGCTGCCGCGCCGTCGAAGCTGACATTTTCGTCGTGCCCCGTTTCTGCCTTGATTGCAGGGGTAAAAATCGGTTCGGGCAATTGCTCGCACTGTCGGAGTCCAGCGGGAAGCGCGATGCCACAGACAGTTCCCGACGCGCGATACTCATTCCATCCACTCCCCGCGAGATATCCGCGCGCCACGCATTCAATCTGCACAACTTTCGCGGCGCGACACACCATCGTGCGCCCGACCAGTGTTGCGCGCATTTCGGCGGGCAACGCGTCGAGTTCGGCGATGCCACCGATGCCCGCTTGCAAGACGTGATCATTCACAATTCCGCGAGCGCGAAGAAATGCGAACCATCCGAGACTGAGTGCGGTGAGGAGTGCGCCCTTACCACCCACAGGCGTTGGCATCACGACATCAAATGCGCTGATGCGATCACTCGCAACGACGAGCAATCGCGCGCGACCGTCCGCGTCAGGCGAGAGCGAATAGAGATCGCGCACTTTGCCTTGCCGACGACCACCGAGCGGCAAGTTCGTCTGAAAGACAGGAGGAATGGAGGCAAAACCGGAGGTCATGGAAAGTGGAGGGTACACTCGCACGCCCCCTTGAGGGGACGCGAGAATTGCGCATGCTTCGATTCAGAATTCATGACCGAACTCTCTCTCAGGACGCGGCGCTCGGTGCGCTCGGGCATGGCCTTGGCGGAGAGGATCGGGCGGTGCGAGGAACCTGTATTCGTGCGGGTTCGGATCTGCAATTTCAGCCCGAACGCGCGCAAGAAGCCGCGCTCGCGTGTCTCGCGCCTGTCGGTGCGATGGGACGCATGCTCGTGCAGACGTGCATCCTTCCATCGCGTGATGACGCGTACGATTTTTTCCTCGAAGTCGCGCGCCACCGCATCAAACAGTACATCGAGAAGACGGAAGATTGGCAGATGTGGGATCCGTCACGCGCAGGCGATGCGCTTGAGCGATGGGAGCGCGCGCGGAAGCTGTTTCGAAGCGCCAGCGTCGCGTCGGTGCCCGAAGATGCGGAGCGTTCGGCGCGCGATGCGGTTGCGAACGGGATGGATGCCGGTGAAGCGCTCGCGTTGCAGCATGCGGAGATTTTTCTCCGTCGTCGCTATCGAGTGCATCCCGCGAGTAGTGCGTTACTCGGTGTTGCGATTGATCCGACGACCGCGCAGCCCGGAGGACTCGTGGCTGCTGCGGCACGCATGTTTGATGTGCTCGCCATTCGTGTTCCTTGGCGCGCCCTTGCCCGCGGAAAAGATCGCAAAGGTAAGGCGATCTACGACTTCACAGCGCTCGATCAATGGGTCGCGTTTGCCACGAAGGAACGCAAACAGATCGCGCTCGGTCCGATTGTCGAGTTGCGAGGCGAAGCGTTGCCGGATGAGGTCGCGGCGCTTGCAACCGAGGTGGATCGTTTTCGCGAAACCTGCTGGGATCACGCCTGTGTGCTGGCGGAGCGGTATCAGAAGGCGAACATCTTCTGGAATGTTGCGAGTGGTGTTGGTTCCAATCTGTTGTGCGAAATGAACCCGACGCAGATGAGCGAGTTCGTGCGCAAGTTGTGCTTCGCGCTGCGAACGCACCGACGCGATGCACGCACGATGGTCGAGATCGATCATCCCTTTCATGAGCGGACTTCCAATCGGCTCGGCGCGGTGACGCCGACTGGATTGATCGAGCGCTTTGTGTCGGATGGCGTTCCCGTCAACGCGGTTGGATTGCGCTTTGATTTCGTGCCTGAGCGGCTCGCTCTGCGCGATTTACTCATGATTTCAAGTGAACTTGATCGTTACCTCGGTCGACAGTTGCCCGTCTTCATCTCCGCTTTTGGCACGCCTTCCGGCGGCGATGTATCGCAGTGCGGTTCGTGGCGCGGCGAACCGAGCGTAACCACGCAAGCGAGTTGGGCGACGCGATTTGGTCGCGTCGCGATGTCGAAGCCATTCGTGGAAGGGTTGTGGTGGTCGCGACTCGTCGACACGCAAACCGCATTCGATGGAGTGCTCGACATCCACGGAAAGCCGAAGGCAGTACTCGGGAAACTCCTCGCGTGGCGACAGTCGATGCGCACACCGTTTGGTGGTGTGGCACCGTCCGCGCAAGAAGCAGAAGCAGACGGAGAGGCTGAAGCATGAAACCAGCGACGCATTCACCTGCCGCGAAGGCGCGCGAGACACATCAACGCGTTGGATTATGCGTAGGGATTTCAATCCTTGGTTGTTCGACGCTCGTGCTGTCCTTCATCGCACCGTCAGTACCGTCCACGCAAGGAACTGTGCAGGTGCCCGTCCACCGCGTCGATCTCTCGACAGCGAGCGCGAGCGAACTTGCGTTACTGCCAAACGTGGGACCAGCGCTTGCGCAGCGCATCATCCAATACCGCACAGAACACGGTGCTTTCGAATCGCTCGAGCAGTTCCAAGAAGTCGAAGGCATTGGCCCGAAGACCGCAGAAGCGATCGCGGAAGAGATTCGCGGATTTGCACACGCTGACGATCTCGACGCACGAGGCGCAAAGCAAACTCGATGAGCGGAGACGCGACGCAGCGAGCGCAGGATCTTCACGCGTTCTACGACGCGCCTGAAATTCTTGCGCTGCGACGCGCACTCGTCGAAGGGGCGCACATCGCCGCGAGTGGAATCGCCGGAAGTGCCGCGAGTCTTGTGCTTGCTTCGATTGCCGCAGACGCGCGACCGATCTTGGTAATCGTCGCGCACATCGATGAAGCGGATGAGTGCCTTGAGGAATTGCGCGGGCTCGGTGTGCAAGCGGTTGGATTTCCAGCGGTGGAGGTGCTGCCGGGCGAATCGAATCCAAGCGCAGAATTGATTGCGGCGCGTTTGGGCGTGCTGCGCGCGATGGTGGTCGGTGATGTTGCGCAGGTGATCGTGGCGCCCATTGCGGCGCTGATGCAAGCGGTGCCGACGGCGGAGCGACTCGAAAGCATGGTGCGCGAATTGCGCGTGGGCGAGCGAATCTCGCAGACAGTCCTGACGACGTGGCTCGTAGCGGGCGCGTATGAACGCGTCGAAAGTGTCGAGAAACCTGGCGATTTCGCGGTGCGCGGCGGTCTGATGGATGTGCATCCGACGACCGGCGGCGCGCCGATCCGCATTGATTTCTTTGGTGACGAGATCGAACGCATGTTCGAGATTGATCTCGCGACGCAAGCAAGTGATTGCGCGATCGATCGCGTCACGCTCTTGAGTGCATCGATGACTTCGGTGTTGGGCGAGCAATCGAAAGATCGCGCGCGTGAAGAAGGCACGCGCCCGTTTTCTGACTGGCTGCCCGCGAGTGCCGTCGCGGTGTTTGTCGACCTTGCGGAAATCGTCGAGCAGGCGCGTGCGTATTGGGATCGCGTGCGCGATGGTCGAGGAGTCTTTGGTCCGCCTGCGACGATTGCGGCCGTGACGAAGCGCGCGTTCGCAACGCTGGAATTGCATGGTCCGTTACAGGCGACAGCAACGAGCAACGTGCTGCCTGTGCGAACCCTCGCGAGCTTTAGTGAGGAAGTCGAGAGCGCGTTCAGCGAACTGGAAGAACTCGTGAGCACCCACCAACTCGTGTTGTGCTGCGAGAGCGAGGGCGAACTTGCGCGCACGCGCGATCTTCTCGCGCGGCATGCGCCGAAGACGCACGCGGATGTTCGGATTCTCCACCTGCAGCGCGGATTCCTCTGGGAACCCGAGAAGTCCGCGCACGTCGCGTTCGTGCCGATGCATGAAGTGTTGCATCGCTCGGTCATGCGCCGACGCGGCAGGGGACTCGGCGCAGCGCGCGCGAAAGACGTGTTTCTCTCGTTCGAACCAGGCGATTACGTGGTGCACCGCGATCATGGCATCGCGCGATTTCTCGGTTTGAGCCTGTCGATGCAAGATCCGACAGAGGCGGGTGGCAAGGCGATCGAGGTGGAGTTCCTCAAACTCGAGTTCGACGCAGGCGCGAACATTCTCGTGCCTGCCGCGCGCATTGAACTTGTGCAGCGATACATTGGCGCCGGTGCAGCGAAGCCGAAGTTGTCGACGCTTGGTGGCAAACGTTGGAAGCGATCGAAAGAGGAAGCGGAAGAGTCCGTCAAGGATCTCGCGGGCGAGATGCTGCGCGTGCAGGCTGCGCGCGGTTCGATGCCTGGCATTGCTTTTCCTGCGGACACGGAGTGGCAGAAGAATTTTGAGGCGGAGTTTCCGTATGACGAAACGGAGGATCAACTCACTGCGATTGCCGCGACGAAACGTGACATGGAGCGGCCGCGACCGATGGATCGCCTCATCTGTGGCGACGTCGGATTTGGAAAGACGGAGATCGCGATTCGCGCGGCATTCAAAGTCGCCGAGAGTGGTCGACAGACCGCGGTGCTTGTTCCGACCACAGTGCTTGCAGAGCAGCATGAGCAGAGTTTTCACGATCGTTTCCGCGCCTATCCATTTCGCGTTGCATCGTTGAGTCGATTCAAAACGGATGCTGAACAGCGCGTGATTCTCGAAGCAGTGGCGAGAGGCGACGTAGACATTCTCATCGGCACGCACCGCATTCTTTCCCAGGATGTGCGCTTCAAAGATCTTGGTCTCATCGTGGTGGATGAGGAACAGCGGTTTGGTGTCGAGCATAAACAACGCTTGCTTTCGTTCCGCGTGACCGCGGATGTGCTCACACTCAGCGCGACACCGATTCCGCGCACCCTGCATATGGCGATGCTCGGTTTGCGAGATATCTCTTCACTCACTACGCCGCCCGCGGATCGGCGCGCGATCGTGACGGAAGTGATGCCGTGGAATGAGCGACGCATTCAGCAAGCGTTGCGGCGCGAACTCGCGCGCGAAGGTCAAGCGTTCGTCGTACACAACCGCATTACGGATTTGCGGAAGAAGGCAGATGAAGTGCAAGCGATGGTGCCGAATGCACGCATTGTCGTCGGTCACGGGCAGATGGAGCCGAAGGAGCTGGAGGCCGTCATGCTCAAGTTCATGCGGCGTCAAGCGGACATTCTCGTCTCGACGACGATTATCGAGAGTGGATTGGATATTCCGACGGCGAACACGATCATCATTTCCAACGCGCACATGTTTGGACTTGCAGAGCTGCATCAATTGCGAGGTCGCGTGGGTCGCTGGAAGCATCGCGCGTACTGCTATCTCTGTTTGCCCGACGGGAAACCACCGACGCAGGATGCGCTCAAGCGATTGCGCGCGGTCGAAGATTTCTCGATGCTGGGCGCGGGATTCAAGATCGCGATGCGTGACCTCGAATTGCGCGGCGCGGGCAATCTGCTGGGCGCGGAGCAATCGGGACACATCGCAGCGGTGGGCTATGAGATGTACTGTCAGCTGCTCGAAGACGCAGTGAGTGCGCTGCGCAATGAAGAGCGGCTGGTGCCGATCGATACCGTCGTCGACATCGGATTGGCGGGCGCGATTCCGCGTGCGTACATTCCATCCGACGCCCGTCGACTGGATGCGTATCGGCGCATCGGAAGCGCGGCGACACTTCAGGCATTGCAGAAAACGGCGGATGATCTCACGAGCGCGTACGGAAAGGCGCCGCCGCTGGTCGACGCGCTGTTTGATTTCGCGGAGATCCGTTTGCGCGCGACATTGCTGGGCGTGAAGACGCTCATGCGTCGCGGTGGAGATGTGATTTTTCGCACAAGTCGTCCGCGCGACCTCGAGCAACGCCTTGCGGGGATTCAGGGAACGGTGCGCGTGCCGAGCGGGAAGTCCGCGGACGGATTGGTGGAAGTTTGGCTGCGTCCGCCGAGCGGATTCCTTGAAGTGCCGACACTTGTGACGGTGCTGCGCAAACGATTGACGATCTGACCGCCGCGCCGCCGGAGGCTTCGTGTCAACTTCACTCGCGCGGAAAAATTTCCGTTCACGCGAGATTGCGAGGAAGTCATTCTCGAAGCGACACATATCCGATACATTCGAAGTCTTCCCTTTTGCGCGCCTCGTGATTGTTCCCACGCTGCGCTCCCGAGTTCCTGATGCACGAGACCGTAACTTGCGCCGCGCCACGCGGCACTGAAGTTCAAGGATGGATGACATGAACGCAACGACTTCTCCACGCCGCGAAGTGCTTCCTGAAACACGCAGCTCGGTCACGCATAAATTCGCCATCGGCGGCCATGAAGGCTATCTGACGATTGGTCTCTTTCCTGACGGAAGGCCAGGCGAAATCTTCATCAAGATGTCGAAGGAGGGCTCGACGCTCTCTGGTCTCATCCAAGGTTTCTGCCGCGCATTCAGCCTGTGTTTGCAGCATGGGCTAGGGCTGAGTGATGCCATCGAGCGATTCAAAGGCATGCGATTTGAACCACTCGGTCCGACGAGCAACCCCGATGTTCCTGAGTGCTCGAGCATTCTCGACTACGTCGCGCGCTATCTCGAATTTGAGTTCATCGAACGTCGGAGTTGAGCGCGTCGGTGCGCGCGCGTCGTCGCGCGCCCATGCAAGATTCTGGCTGCGGCGGGGCGGAATTGGAATGGCTCACAGCAGTGAACTCGTGCGGCTCGTCGCTGACTCGCGCTTCGCCAGCTGATGAAAACATCAACGCAGTGAAATGAAAAACGGCGGCAGTCCTGAGACTGCCGCCGTTTTCATGTGTATCTCTTGGACGATCGCGTCAGGCTGTCGCTTCGGCCTTCTTGCCCTTCTTAGGCTTCGCGGTCTTCTTCGTTTCGGCGCCGGCGTCCGCGGTCTCTTCAGACTTCGCGTGCTTCGCTTCTTCGATTGCTTCCGCTGCTGCCGCTGCATCTGCATCTTGAGCTCTCATGAGCGACTCGAGCACGCGATCTGCAACAACATCAATGTTGATCTCAGCCTTGAGATCACGATCGAATTGAATCGTGCAGTGGTAGCTGCCGACGCGACGGAATGGAGCCGCGAGGCGCACTGCACGCATATCGACTGGGAAACCAATTGCGACGAGCGCATCGGAGATATCGCGCTGCGTTGTCGAACCGTAGAGCAGACCCTGATCGTTGCAGCTGCGCACGAGTTTGAGCGTGTAGCCTTCGAGCTTGGCGATTGTCGCTTCGCGTGTTGCGCGTTGCGCGGCGACTCCAGCTTGCGCCTTCGCGCGAGCTTCCTTCAGTGCTTCAACCTTTTCTGGCGTTGGCGTTTCCGCGAGCGCGTGAGGAAGGAGGTAGTTGCGCGCGAAGCCTGCGCGGACTTTGACGATGTCTCCCACGATGCCGAGGTTTTCGATCGTGCGGAGAAGGAGGAGTTCAACTGGTCGTGCCATAGGTCGCTGTCCTTTGCAGTTAGAAGCGGGAGCACCCGAATTGGTGCGTCGCCTCAGCGAATTGCGAACCGAACACTCTACCGCAATCGGGCGCGGCAATTCAAGGGCTGCTTGAGCCCAAGTTCGAAGTCCATGGGGTTGCGAGAGTTGAGGCTTCCGACGAGCGCCGTCCGGAGGAATCTTCCCCCAGACCAAAATATTTCCAGAATTATGGGGAGGTTATACCGAACGGAATCCGAACAACGCTATGCTGCGACTTCGCGCCAAGGATTTGGAGCGAGACGGAGTTTGTGTGGGTTTCGATGCGGTTCAGGGAACGAACCCTTCCACAGATTTCGTGAGTTGTGGGAAACTGATTGCTACGCGCACCCTGTAAGAGTTTTTCTCTCGCACGCATGTTGATGGTCCGTACTTTGACAGTCCGTACTTTGATGATTAAGGAAACACGCTAATGCCGAATCTGAACAAAGTCATGCTCATGGGCAACCTCACCCGTGATGTCGAACTCAAGACGACGACGGGAAACCAGAACGTCGCTTCGTTGAGCCTCGCGATCAATCGCAAGTTCCGTACCAAGGAAGGCGAGGATCGGGAAGAGACGACATTCGTCGACTGCGAAGCCTGGGGCAAGACCGCAGAAATTCTCGCGAAGTACCTCTCGAAGGGAAAGCCCGTCTACATCGAAGGCCGTCTCAAGCTTGACTCTTGGGAAGACAAAGATGGGCAGAAGCGGTCGAAAATGCGCGTTGTGATTGAAGAGTTCCAATTCATCGACTCGCGTCCTGGAGCTGGAGGCGGAGCGAGCGGTGGAGGTGAATCGAGTGCGTCGCGTCCGCCTCGCAGCGAAGGTTCATACGCGCCAACTCGCTCGAGCGGTAGCAACGGTGGACAGCAGCAGAGCGATCATCGTGGAATCAGCGACGAAGACATCCCGTTCTGAGTGAGCGAACGCCACAACTCATGCACAGCAGTTGACTCCAGTATTCATGGATGGATGTCTGCGTGCGGTGTGCTGCCCGAGTGGCCCGTGTAGTGGAACAGCTGTTGGGTGCGCGCAATCGGTCGATGCATTTGTGCGCGGAAACAACCATGCTCGCGGTCTTGCGACTGCGAGCATGGTGTGTGTTTGCGTTCTCACTTGTGAACGGACGTCTGAGCGGTTGTCTCGCGCAGCGCCGTTCGCGCTGTCGCGCTGTCAACAGGCAGCCGTCATCAGCCAGCCGTCGAGGCTGCTGCTGCTGAGGCGACTGCGCTTGCGTTCGCTGCTGCTGTTGCTGCTGCAGTTGCTGCTGCCGCTGCTGCTGCGGTAGCTGCTGCAGCTGCTGCGGCTGCCGCTTCGGTTCCACGGAGGACGATCTCGTCGGAGAGCTTCTGACGGCCTTCGTTGGCTGCCATTTCCTCGGGGAGAACGTGCTCAGCGCGGGTCACGAGTGCACGGAGCAGGCGCTCGGAGAGACGCGTGTCGCGTTCGATCGAGACGATGTTCTTCGTGTCGCACTTGAAGTACGTCAGGAAGAAGACGCCGCGCTTGTTGCCTTCGATGTCGTAGGCAAGCTTGCGCTCGTCCCACTTTGACATGCTGATCACTTCAGCGCCTGCGCGGTTGAGGATGTCAGACACATGGTCGAGTGCGGCTTTCAGGTCAGCGGTTGCTGCCTGTGGGAAGAGGAAGAGACCCTCATATGTGCAGATTCGAGTTTCGGACATAGGTTGCTATCTCGCTTTCTTTCGCGTTTAGGAATTGAGTTCTGCGCTCCGCGGCGTCTCGTCGGCGCTGCGGCGATTGAAACGGTTCATCGCATCTGTGAGTCCTGATTGAAGCCAGCAGAGCGTCGCATCGACGGCGGTGTTGATCGCCTCATCGACGGGCGCCTGTTGCTCTTCACGAAACTTGCCGAGCACGTAGTCCGCCTGCGGGATCCGTCCAGGTGCGTCGATACCAATGCGGCATCGTGCGTACTTGGCGCTCCCGAGCTTGGACTCAATGTCCGACAGTCCGTTGTGTCCGCCAGCGCTACCTTCACCGCGAATCCGAATGGATCCGCAGGGAAGCGCGATGTCGTCCACAAGCACAAACAGTTGCGTAGTTGCGTCAAGTTTGTAGAAACGCGTTGCTTCCGCCACAGACTGACCTGACAGATTCATGAAGGTGAGTGGCTTCAAAAGCATCACCTTTTCACCTGCAAAGTCGACTTCGAGGGCAAGGCCTCCGAAGCGACCCTTCGGCACGCTCGATGTTGGTGGCGCTAATCGCCGAGCAAGTCGATCCACAGCATCGAATCCGACGTTGTGTCGGGTTCGAAGGTACTGGGGGCCGGGATTGCCAAGTCCAACAACGAGCTTCATGGTTCTCTCACATCAATCGTGCGGTGGTTGCACTGCGTTTTCAAACTTGACTTACTTCTTCTTGTCGCCAGCAGGAGCCTGCGCGTCCTTACCAGCGACTTCTTCATCCTTCTTGGCCGTGAGCACTTCAGGTGCCGTCGCGCCCGCAGCCGGTGTCGCTTCCGCAACTGCGACTTCGGCAATCGTCTGAAGTTGCACAAGCATGGTCGATGCTGGTGTCACTGCTTCGACGCCCGCAGGAAGTCTGATCTGTCCAACGGTGAGCACATCGCCCATCGTCGAAACATCCACGCGGATGTGATCAGGAATGTCACGCACCTTGCAGCGGATGACAATCTCAGAAGTCATATGCACAACGATCGTGCCAGTCTTCTTCGCGCCTTCTGGTGAACCAGCGAAGTCAAGGTGAATGCGTGCGGTCACGACTTCATCGAGATTGACGCGGGTGAGATCCACGTGAATGACGTTGTCGCCGAGGAATCCGAACTGCAAATCCTTGACGAGGCAGGTCTCGGTGGTTTGTCCTTCGATGTCAATCGTGAACACTTTCTCGCCCTTTTTCAGGTGCAAAAGTGTTTCGTGGAAACAGAGAGAAACGGACATAGGCTGACTGCCGTGTCCATACACGACTGCAGGCAAACGGCCTGCAGTACGGAGTCGCTTTGCGTAACGACTGCCGATGCGATCTCGGGGGATCGCTTTGAGAACGGGAACTTCTTTCGCCATGACTTCAGACCTCCATAATGAGTGTGAATGAGTGTGAGTGAGAACAATGAGCGCTGCCTGTGCAGTTCGCCATCAACGCTTGATGGCAACGCCTCCACGGAACAGCGCGGAAATAGATTGATCGTGATGAATGCGGTGGATCGCTTCTCCAATGAGAACAGCGACCGAGAGAACGTCGAGTTTGTGCTCGATGGGTTTCGTGCGTGTTCCGCCAGGAATCGTGTCAGTTGTCACGATGCGACTGATCGGGCTTGCGGCGAGTCGTTCCATCGCAAGACCAACAAACACTGGATGGGTGCACGCGGCGATGACATCCTTCGCGCCGTTTTCCATGACGAGCTTCGCTGCTTCACACACCGTGCCCGCCGTCGAAATCATGTCATCGAACATGAGCACCGTGCGTCCATCCACTTCGCCGATGAGATTCTTCATCACCACCTGCGAGCCTGATTGACGACGCTTGTCGATGATCGCGAGATCACATTGCAACACGTTCGCGTACATGTTCGCGACCTTCACATTGCCAACATCAGGACTGACCACGACGATGTCGCCGAGCGAGGCGCGGCGGGAAAGGAAATAGTCCGCAAGCACAGGCGCGGCGCTCATGTGATCGACGGGAATGTCGAAGAAACCCTGGATCTGTGCAGCGTGGAGATCAAGGCAGAGCACGCGATCAGCGCCGGATTGCGCGATGAGATTCGCGACGAGCTTCGCGGTGATCGGCACGCGTCCTTCATCTTTACGATCTTGTCGTGCGTAGCCGAAGTAGGGCATCACAGCAGTGATGCGCTTGGCACTGGCGCGACGCAAGCAGTCGATCCAGATGAGCAACTCCATCAAGTTGTCATTCACAGGCTCACACGTCGAGAGCATCACGTAGCAATCGCGACCACGCACGTCTTCGTCGACTTTGACGAGCGTTTCGCCATCTGGAAATCGCAGCGTCTGCCCTTCGCCCAAGGGCAGTGCGAGATGCGCGCAAGTCTTGAGCGCGAGTTCGCGCGATGCAGTGCCGGCGAAAATCTTCAATGTGTCGCGGTCGGATGCGCTCATGAGGAGACTCCCAAGGTCGAGTGTGGAGTTGAAGTTGAAGTTGAAGTTGAAGTTGAAGTTGAAGTTGAAGTTGAAACTGAAACTGCGGATGCAGCGGAACTCACAACGCGGGCGCGCAGGATTGCGTCCACCGTTGCAAGTTGCGTCGGATCGTTGATCGAGAGAACATCCGTCGCAGGCACCGCAGCAACCGCGTGCACACTCTTGCCTGCACTCGCGAGAATGCCGAAGAGATCGGTGAAGTAGTACTCGCCGCTGCGATTGCTATTGCTGATCTGCGCGAGCGTCGAGAACAGCACTTCGCCGCGGACGCAGTAGTAACTGGGATTGATTTCGCGAATGGCGCGTTCGCTCTCACTCGCATCTTTCTGTTCGACGATGCGAGTGAATGCGCCCGCTGCATCGCGCACGATGCGTCCATATCCGGTGGGCGCATCGATCACGCTTGTCGCAAGCGTCGCCGCTGCCGCGTGACGGTGATGCGCATCGAGCAGAGTTCGCAAAGTGTCGCTGCGCAGCAATGGTCCATCCCCGCAAAGCACGAAGAAATCAGCACCCGCAGCAGAGTTCTCGAGCAGCGCCTTTGTCATCGAGACTGCGTGCCCAGTGCCTAATTGCTCTGCTTGTACGGCGAATTCAACATCTGGATCTTGCGCGAATTCCGCTTCAATCAAAGGCGCGCCATAACCCACGACGAGCACAATGCGCGTGCATCCAATCGCGCGTGCCGCGTCAACAACCCATCGCACCATCGGTCGATCTGCAACAGGATGCATGACCTTCGGCAGATCACTTTCCATGCGTGTGCCTTTGCCTGCTGCGAGAATGATCGCGATGAGCGGACGAGTGGAAGTCGTTGTCGCGCAGGCAGAGTTTGAAGAGGTGCAATCAGACACAGTGCAGTTCCATAGACTTGAGGTTGCCAGCGATGCAACAACGCAAGCGAGACAACAGAGGAAAGTGAGACAGTAAAATTTTGCCGCGGGGAAAGTTCAGACGCGCGTTGCGCGGAACTTCTTTCATTCACTCAATTGGCCCGCATGGATTCGAACCATGACTCTAAGTACCAAAAACTCGTGTGCTACCGTTACACTACGGGCCAATGAATTGAGTTGAAAGATGTTCGTCGCTCAGTCTTCTGATGCATGATTCGGATACATGATTCAGAGGCATGATTCAGAGACATGCGCGTCGAGCAGTTTGCGGGGGACGTTAGCTTTCTAGATTGCTCTCCGAGAGGTGTTCCGAGGTATCCGTTTCGCACGCAGGACGATCCTGCGGACGCGACGGAGAATCACGCGTATCCCAAACACGGCCCACTGAGGAACATCCTCAGTGGGAGCCCGCGGCGTGATTCCTTCCATCGGAATCGCTCTCCGCGGCCACAAAACCCTTCAAGGCTGGCGCGCCTGCTGGCCGCAATGGCGCCCCATGCGACTCCTTGCAAACTGCAAGTCGTCGACGGCCCTTGGTGAAGGGGCGGAGAGTCTAGCAGAGTCGACGCGTTCTTCAAAGGGGGTGGTGCAATCTAGCGAATGAAAAGCGCCCATTTGAGGAAGAACGCATATCTTTAGAGACATGAGCAGCTGCCTGATTTCCATCAATCCATTCTCCCACGCGACGGTTGGCTCGCTTCCCATGACTTCGCTCGATGCGATTCCTGCCCTCGTGGCGCGGGCGCGGGTCGCGGGCGAGCTTTGGAAATCGGTGCCGATGAGCGAGCGGGTGTCGTGTTTGAAAGCGGCTGCGGCGCGATTGAAGGAAGAAGCGAGTCGGTTGGGCGCGATTGCAAGCCAGGAAATGGGCAAGCCGCTGCTTGAAGCAGTGGGCGAAGCGAACTACTGCGCGGACTCCTTCGCCTCGGAGGCGGACAACATCGCCGCTGCGCTCACTTCTTTCGCTCGCGAAGATGAACGCACCGCTTCGACGATTCACTTTGAGCCATTCGGTGTTGTCGCGGCGATCACCCCGTGGAATTTTCCGATGCTCATATTGCAGCAGTCGGTTCTCCCCGCGCTCATCGCAGGCAATGCAGTCGTCGCAAAGGCAAGTGAAATCACACCGATGGTCGCCGATGCGTACTACGCGATTCTCAACGAGTTTCTCCCGACGGATGTGCTGATCACTGTTGTTGGTGATGGCGAACAGGGCAAGGCGCTTGTCGCGTCAAGCGTGGATCTCATCGTCTTCACAGGAAGTCGCAACACAGGCGCACACATCGGTGCCGTCGCGGGCAAGCGACTCGCGCGCGTGATTCTTGAACTCGGCGGCAAGGATCCGCTTGTCGTACTCGATGACGCAGATATCGCGCTCGCTGCGGATTTCGCCTCGCGCAATAGTTTTCGCAACGCCGGGCAGGTCTGTGTCTCGACCGAGCGCATCTATGTTGATCGCAAGATCGCGAGCGCGTTCGAGAGTGCGGTGGTGGAACGCGCGGCGTTGTTGAAGTTGGGCGACCCTGCGGATGCGACGACAAAGATTGGTCCGATGTCGAGCGCTCGACAGAAGGCACTCGTCGATCAACACATTCAGAAAGCGCTCAAAGACGGCGCGCGGTTGCTGTTTGGCGCGCGTAAGCAAGAAGGCAACTTCGTGGAACCAACGGTGCTTGCGGGCGTCGATCACACGATGGAAATCATGCGCGAAGAAACCTTCGGTCCAGTCGCGTGCATCATGGAGTTTGACGGCATTGATCAAGCGGTGATGCTTGCCAATGACACGCCATTTGGCCTTGGTGCTGCGGTGTTTGGCGCAGATGAAGTGCGCGCGACGCATGTTGCTGCGCGGCTCACCGCGGGCATGGTCGGCGTGAATCAAGGGTGCAGCGGCGCCGAAGGCTGTCCGTGGATTGGCGCGAAGCAATCGGGCGTTGGATTTCACTCTGGTGTCGAAGGACATCGGCAATTCGCGCAGATGCGCGTGCTCTCACGCAAGAAGAAGAGTTAGGCTTCGCGATCGTGTTTCACGTTCTCGCCGTTGCACATCGATTTGATACGGAGTCAATCCTCGCTGCCTACCGCACGGGAGTGTTTCCGATGGCGCAGCCAGGGACGGACGTGATTCACTGGATCACATCGACGCCGCGCTTCGTGCTGCCGATTGACGCGCTCAAAGTGCCGAAATCACTGGTGCGCATCGCCAAGCAAGTGCCGTTTGAAATTCGATTCGACTCGGCGTTTGATCGTGTCATTCGTGCGTGTGCGCAAGATCGCAGTGAGGAGAATCCGAATTGGATTTCTCCGCGCATGATTCGTGCGTTTGAGGAATTGCACGCGAAAGGATTTGCGCACTCCGTGGAAGCGTTTAACAACGGCGTGCTTGTCGGCGGTCTCTACGGAGTGAGTATCGGTGAAGCATTCTTTGGAGAGAGCATGTTTAGCCGTCGTGAATTGGGCGGATCGAATAGCTCGAAGCTCTGCCTGCTCGAACTCGTGCGAACACTTCGCGTGCGCGGATTCTCACTGCTCGACAGCCAAGAGGCGAATGATCACATGCAGCAATTTGGCGGGATTGAGATTCCGTTCACCGACTACATCAAACGATTGACTGCCGCTGTTGCGCGACCGCATGCGTGGCTGTGAAGTCCAAACGCGTTTCGCATTTCTACATATTTCGCGCACGCAATTTCGGAAACCACATACGGTTCCGTGCGAAAGCAAATGCAAACTGCGCACACGCGTGCAATTTGTTGAGATTGCTTCGCATTGGTTTGGAGACGCGTAATTCTGCACCACATTGTCCGTGGAGTCCGGGGACATCACCAAGGGAGCTACTTCCAGGGAAGTAACTGTTTGCGAATTCATCCGCAAAGGGTTTCTTATGTGCTCTCGTATTCTCCCCTCAACTTTTGTCGCTCTTTCTTTCCTGACCACGACGGCTTCGGCTGCGCTGTATGTCACCCCGAACAACGCGATCTTTAACGCGCTCATGAATTCGACAGGGTGCACGAGTTACGTTGAGACCTTTGATTCGATCCCAACAGGGTTTTTCGCCAGCGGTTACTCATCGTCAACCGGGCCAGTCCATTGGACCGCAGTTGCCACGGGCGATCTCTTTGTCGACAACGGCTTCTTCTCCACCAATATGGCTGGGCAGATGTTGACCTTCAACTTCAACGCGCCAGGTCTCAACATTCGAGCGGTGGGTGGAAACTTCTTCGCGGCCGACTCCGACTTCACGCCGATGCCCGCGATCGTGGTTGTGGAGCTTGATGACGGAACTTCATATGTCAATCTGACAACTTTTGATCAGTCGTTCGTCGGCTTCGTGTCCACGACGGCCGCGATCTCGTCGATCTCGCTGTCGTTGCCAATCTCAACGAACCTCTTCGCCACCGTCGATAGCATAATCTTCGGTGTTGTGCCAGCACCAGGTGCTCTCGGACTCTTTGCGCTCGCGGGCTTTGCCGCTCGCCGTCGCCGAGCGTGAATTCCACGCGAGCGCTCAACTCCACGCCGCTCAAACATTGAAGAGGAAGTGCGTGATGTCGCCGTCTTGCATGACGTAGGACTTGCCTTCGCTGCGGAGTTTGCCTGCTTCGCGCACGGACTTTTCTGTGCCGTGCTTTTCGAGATCGGCGAGCGTGAAAATTTCTGCGCGAATGAACCCACGCTCAAAGTCAGTGTGAATGACGCCAGCGGCTTGCGGCGCGGTGAATCCGCGATGAATCGTCCACGCGCGCACTTCCTTTTCGCCTGCGGTGAAGTAACTCTGCAGACCGAGCAATTGATAGGACGCACGCACGACCGCGTCGAGCGCTGGCTCTTTCATGCCGAGGCTCTCGAGCATTTCCTTGCGATCTGCCGGCGCCATCTCCGAAAGCTCGGATTCAATTTTCGCGCAGACAACCACGACCTGGCCGCCTGTTTCTTTCGCATGCGCGCGCACGCGCTCGACGAGCGGACCTTCATTGCCGACTTGCGCTTCGTCGATGTTGGCGACGTAGAGCGTGGGCTTCGAAGTCATCATGCCCATCGACAGCACAAGTTTCGCGTCATCCGGTTCGAAGCTGAGCGATCGAATCGGCTCGCCCTTCAACACAACGGCGGCGCAACGTTCAAGAATGGCAAGTCGCGCGATCGATTCCTTGTCGCCACTGCGCGCAGCGCGCCTTGACTTCTCGATCGTTCCTTCAATGACTTGCAAGTCTGCGAGCAAGAGTTCCGTTTCAATGATGCCCATGTCGCGGATGGGATCGACCGAGCCTTCGACGTGCGTGACATCTGTGTCGACGAAACAGCGCACAACATGCAAGATCGCATCGACTTCGCGAATGTGCGAGAGGAATTTGTTGCCGAGCCCTTCCCCCGCAGAAGCACCCTTAACAATGCCTGCGATATCGACGAGTCGCACCGCCGCGGGGATGACCTTCTTCGTCTTGATGTGCGCTTGAATCCGGTCGAGTCGATCATCAGGCACCATCACAACGCCGACGTTGGGCTCAATTGTGCAGAACGGATAATTCGAAGCCTCGATCCCCGCCGCGGTCAACGCGTTGAAGAGGGTGCTCTTGCCAACATTCGGGAGTCCAACGATGCCTGCTTCCATGGGGTTCCTCTTTCTCGTTGGTCAAGCCAGCGAGGGCGGAGATGGTAGTCGAGAACTCCCGCCAAAGCCGTACTATTCGAGCCATGCTCTCTTCAGTTGATTCGTCGATGTATCGCCCCTGCGTGATTGCGCTTTTCACCGTCGCGATTGCCGCGCTCCCGAGTGACGCGCAGGATGGAGCACGCCACGCGCCTCCGCCGACTCCAGTGCGAGTGGAGGTTGTGCGTGAAACGATGCTTGCTCCGCGAAAGCGAGTCTTTGGCGAACTTCGCGCGTCGCAGCGTTCGACACTTGCCGTGGAGGAGCCAGGCATCGTGCGAGAAATGCTTGCACGCGAAGGCGACATCATCACGCAAGGTGATGCCATTGCGAGGCTCGATGCAACGCGCATGGATCTGGAGTTGCTCTTGCATGCGTCCAATCGCGCCGCCATGCAAGCAGCGTTGGTGGAACAGCAGGCGATCTGCGCGCGCGCCCACCGTGATCTTCAGCTGCTCAGACTCGCAGAGGCCGCGGGAGGAACGAACGCTCGCGAAGTCGCGGATGCAGAGAGCGAAGTCTCGATTGCGCAGGCAAAGATTGCACTCGCGCAGGCGAATCTCGAAATCCTGAACGCATCGGGTGCACTGCTCGAAGAACGATTGCGTGACCATGTGGTGCGCGCGCCCTTCACGGGCGTTGTGACGAAGAAGCATGTCGATGCAGGTGCGTGGCTCGCGGAAGGCGCGGCTGTTGTCGATTTGCAAGCGACGGACAAACTCGAAGCGTGGTTTGAAGTGCCGCAGGAATTATTCGAGCAGGCGCTTGTGCAAGTGGAATTGTTGCAGCACACGTCAGAAGCGAGTGCATCGATGCTTGGCGCGATCCAGATTCGCGATGCGCTTGATCACTCGATCGTCGTGCGCTCGTTGCGCGTCGTGCCTGCGATCGATCCGCGGTCGCGCAGTTTCTCCGCGATACTCGATGTGGAGTCCTCGGGCGCGAAACTCGCCGCAGGATTCGCACTCACCGGATTCATTCCGACGGGTGCAAGTGCGCCGCGACTCGTCATCTCGCGTGACTCAATCGTGCATGGTGACGCAGGACCTTTCGTGTACGTCGTGCGCGATGGAATCGCGGTTCCACTGCAGATTCGCATTGATTTCCCTATGGGTGATGAGGTTGCGATTGAAGCGGTTGGATTGACGGCAGGAAGCAGCATCATCGTCGAGGGCAATGAACGATTGACCCCGATGTCGCGCGTCGCGCCGATTGTCGCTGCGACAATCACTCCCGCGACAGGTGATTCCAAGTGAAAATTGTCGAAGGATCGATTCGTCAACCTGTGACTGTGCTCGTCGGTGTGGTGCTTGTGTTGCTCACGGCGATCATTGCCGTGCGACAAGTGCCTGTGCAACTGACGCCGGATGTCGATGACACGATCATCAGCATCTCGACGGTGTGGCCTGGCGCTTCTCCTGAAGAAGTCGAGCAATCCATCGTCGAGAAACAGGAGGAGAAACTGCAAGGTGTCGCGGGTGTGCGACAGACAACGAGCAGTGCATCGCAAGGCGCGGCGAGTGTGCGATTGGAGTTTGCGCCGGGGACGGATTCTGACGTCGCGATGCGCGAAGTGAGTGATCGACTTCGACAAGTGCCCGAGTATCCATTTGGCGTGGATGAGCCTGTCGTTGAAGCGAGTGATCCTGAGAACAAGGATTACATCGCGTGGATCGTTGTCTCCGCGAATGACGCGCGCGCGCCTGACGGCACTGAGTTTGATGTGCGCAAGTTGCAAGATTTTGTGACCGATCGCGTGAAGCCGCAGATCGAGCGCGTGCAAGGTGTTGCGGAAGTGAACGTGCTTGGTGGACGTGAGCGCGTGCTGCAAGTGCGCGTCGAACCCGCAGCGCTTGCCGCACGCGGGATCACGATGGCGCGACTTGCCGAGGCGTTGCGCAGCGCGAACAAGAACGTACCTGCGGGATCGTTACGAGAAGGCAAGCGCGAGATCGTGCTGCGCGCAGTCGGACAGTTTGAATCTGTGGAGGATGTCGCGGGTGTCGCGCTCGCACAGGGATTGACAGGTCCGATCTTGGTGAGCGATGTTGCGGAAGTTGTCGAAACGTGGGCGGAAGCAGGCAGTTTCGTGCGTTCACAAGGCACTCCTGTGCTCGCGATCAACGTGCAGAAAGAAGTCGGCACCAACGTCATCGAAGTGATGGAAGGCGTGAATGAAGCGCTCGCGAATCTCCGTCTGTCGGGCGGAGTGCTCGATGCGCAATCGCGCGCGCTCGGATTGACGAAGCCACTCACCGCCGAACTCGTCTACGACCAAACGGTGTACATCGACGATGCCCTCAATCTCGTGCTCGACAATATCTGGCAAGGCGGATTGCTCGCCGTGCTGACGCTCGTTGTGTTCTTGCGTTCGTGGCGCAGCATCGTCATCGTTGGCACAAGTGTTCCGCTCGCCGTCGTCGCGACCGTGGTCGTGATGCTCGCGATGGGCCGCACGATCAATGTCGTGAGTCTCGCAGGGCTCGCGTTCGCGGTCGGCACGCTCATTGATAACTCCATCGTCGTGCTTGAAAACGTGACGCGACATATGGAGATGGGAAAGGACGCGCGTCGCGCTGCACTCGTCGGGACGCAAGAAGTTTCCGGCGCGATTCTCGGCTCGACGCTCGCAACTTGCGTCGTGTTCATCCCGGTCTTTCTCATCGGCGATGAAGTTGGACAGTTGTTCCGTGATATCGCGCTCGCGATCTTGATTTCGAATCTGCTCTCGATGATCGTGTCGATCACGGTCACACCGTGCGCATGCGCATTCTTACTTCGAACGCCGAAGCCGCGAGATCCCGCTGCAGCGCCTGTGCGCATGGGGATCGGTGAGCGATTTGCCACAAGCATCGCGCGCATGATTTTCCGCGTTTCGCGAAGGAAACTCGTGAGTCTGTCGATCGTGCTCCTGATGACCGCGGCATCGATCGCAGGGACGCTCGCGCTCATGCCACCTGCGGACTACCTGCCTGCGGGCAATCGCAATCTCGTCTTCGGATTGATCATTCCGCCTCCAGGCACTTCGAGTGCAACGCAAGAATCGATCGCGCGTCGCGTCGAAGAATCCGTCGCACCCTATTGGGAACGCATGCTGCCTCCGCGCGGAACACCTGAGCGCGATGCTGCGGACGCTGCGCTTCCCTCCGTCCCTGTCACTCCGTGGATGATGTTCAAGTACGGACCAACCGTGCAGCCTGCGCCGCTTGCAAACTACTTTGTCGTCGGATTCGGAAGCATGATGTTTCACGGCGGTATCGCCTCCGACGATGCTCGCGCGAGCTACAACGAACATTTACTCGGCCACGCGACGCGACCTGAAGTGCTGCCGGGGACGAACGCCTTCGCCTTTCAAGTGCCGCTGTTTCGCACGAGTGGTTCGTCAGGAAGCGCGGTTGCTGTCGATCTTCGCGGCGATGATCTTGAAGCGGTGAAGAGTTCAGCAGCATCGATGCTTGAGAGATTCTCTGCGCTGTTTGGCCCGAGGAGTGTGCAGCCGGAGCCGTCGAATTTCGCCACGCCAGGATTGGAAGTTCGTGTGCGCGCCGATCAACGCAAGCTCGCTGATGCGGGACTCCATCCAGAAGATGTTGCGCTTTCCGTCGCAGCCGCAGGCGATGGCGCGTTGATTGGGGAGTACAACGCGGGCGGTCACTCGATTGATCTCGTGCTGATTGATCGCACGAGTGCATTGGCGGGTCAATCACAAAGTTCGATGAGTGTCGATGCGGTCGCGGATATTCCCGTGGCGCTGCCGAGTGGACATCTTGCGTCGATTGGTCAGCTCGCGACGGTCGAGCGCGGCACCGCTCCGACGCAGATCAATCACATTGATCGACAGCGCTCTGTTCGATTGCAGGTCACGCCTCCACCGACGATGGCGCTCGAAGACGCTGTGCAAGCCATTCATGACGCGCTCGCGCAGGGGCGAAGTAACGGCGTGATTGCTTCTGGTGTGGTGAGTGAAGTTGCAGGAACTGCGAGTGCGCTTGCTGCAGTTCGTAAAGAAATCGTCGGTGATGGAACGGTGTTGGGCGTCCTTGCGAGCACGCTCTTTCTCGCGCTGCTTGTGTGCTACCTCGTGATGGCGGTGCTCTTCCAGAGTTTCCTGCTGCCGTTTGTGATCATGTTTAGCGTGCCACTTGCTGCGGTTGGTGGAGTCGCGGCGCTCTTCATTGTGTTCATCGTGAGTCTGACGAGTCCTACGTTGCCGATGCAGTCACTCGATGTCCTCACCATGCTCGGCTTCGTGATTCTCATCGGTGTCGTTGTGAACAACGCGATTCTCATCGTCCATCAGGCGATCAATTTTCAGCGAGGCACTGCGGACGAGACACCTTCAGATGCATCGTTTCGCGGACTGATCGGAGCGCCCGTCGTCATCGCAGGTGGCGCGTTGCCGCTGCGCGCGGCGATTGCAGAAAGTGTGCGCACGCGCATTCGTCCCATCCTGATGAGCGCGATCACAAGTGTCGCGGGCATGCTGCCGTTGATTTTCGCACCTGGTGCGGGCAGCGAACTCTATCGAGGACTCGGCGCAGTGATGGGCGGCGGATTGCTCGTCTCGACCATCTTCACGATTGTGCTCGTGCCGCTTGTCATGGCGGTGCTGGTGCGAGACCGAAGTCATCTGTGATGTGCGGAACTCAATCTGCGTGCGCGACGAAAACGCTGTAGGGCGGAAGCGTCACCCGTCCACGCGCATCACGCAGCGTTGTCGTGCCTGCACGCGTGTCATCCACGACGACGCTCCAGTTGCCGCGCGGAAGTTCAAGCTCAAGCGTCGTGGGCTCATCGTTGTAGGCGACAAAGATGCGCGACCACGCATCGCCGACGGATTTTCCATCGAGCGTGAATGCGACGACATGCTCGAGTGATGAAAACGCGAGCACCTTGCGAACCTCTTCATCGGTGTCCATGCGAAACGCAGGATGCGCGCGTCGCAAGCGAACAAGACCCGCGACAAAGTCTTGCACGGATTGATACTGCGCCTTGCGTTCCCAATCGAACGCATTGACATCATCGCCAGCGTTGTACGAATTGTGCTCGCCGCCTTTGGTGCGGCAGAAATCACTTCCTCCGTGCAGAAATGCGAGTCCCTGACTCGTCAGCACAACGCCAATCGCGAGCTGTTGCATCGATCGACGCGTCGCTTCATCCGAATCCGGGCGGGTCTTCGCGATCTTGTCCCACAGCGTGAGATTGTCATGCGCGCTGACGTACGAAACACTCTCCGACGGCTCGGTCGCAAACTCATCGATTGCACCTGCAACGCCGCGTCGGATCGCAGCGCGATCGCCACCTTTGCCAAACGCGAATCCGTGCTCACGTCCATCGAGATCACCACGAATTGCGTTGCGCAGCGAATCATTGAAAACGGCGATGGGCAAGCCGCGCTGCGCACCCTTGCCAAATCGCGTCTCGCCGCCGCCCGTCCACGGTTCGCCGTAGAGCGTCAAGTCGTTGCGCACGCTCATGAGACGATCGCAGATCGCGCGCACTGTCTCGACTTCCGCTGTGCCGAGCAGATCAAATCGGAATCCATCGATGTCGTACTGCTCCGCCCAGAAGCACAGACTATCGAGGATGTATTTGCGCATCATCGGACGACCGTCATCGAGCGTGTTTCCAACACCCGTGTCATTCATCAGCCGACCATCGGGCGTCGTGCGAAAGAAGTAGAAGGGCGCAATCGCGCCGAAGGGGGAGTCCACACTCGCATCCGAAGTGTGGTTGTAGACAACATCAAGAATGACGCGCAGTCCTGCACGATGGAGTCCATCCACAGCGGTGCGCAACTCGACGATCGCACTCGTCGGATCCGACGGATTCGATGCGTAGTTCGATTCAGGCACATTGAAGAGCGTCGTCCAGTAGCCCCAGTTGTATTCGTCCAGTTTTGCCGAGAAATCATGGAGCGGCAGGAGATGGACTGCCGTGACACCGAGATCTTGTACATGCGCGAGCCCTGTCGAAGGCGCTGTCGCCGTTCTCGCACGACCTCCGAGCAATCCAAGGTATGTGCCTCGGTGGGTACTCGGCGTCGAGAGGTCGCGAATCGAAAAATCGCGCACATGAATCTCGTAGATCACTTCGTCCGTGCGTTGCGCAAGACGCGGTGGAACGGCGCTGCTCCATCCCGCAGGCTCGAGTCGAGAGAGATCGACGAACACAGTTTTCTTACTGTCGCTGGTTGCGGCGTATCCGTGGATGTCCGCAACATCGCGCTGCGCGCCGTAGTTGGTGTACCGGTATTGGTAGGCGATGCGATGGAGATCGCCGGTGATTGTCGTTGTCCACACGCCGTGTGCACCGCGCGTGAGTGGCAGGATGCGATCCGGCGTCGTCGCATCTGGTGACGAGAACAGAAGCAGATCGACTGCACTCGAAACAGGGGACCATGTTGTGCACTGCGTTGATGTTGTTGTGCAGATGGCGCTGAGAGGCGTGTCGAGCGCTTGAAACACCGCATCGTTAAGCACATCGCGCGCGTAGACGATCGTCGTTGCCGGAGTTGGCGCGACATCGCCGTCGTTCGGTTTCAAACTGAGTTGGAGCGCGCCGACATCGAACTCTGACACGCGCGTCGTCAGCGTGACGCTGTACATCGCTCTTCCGCCGACGCTTTGGATGGGCGTGACGCTCTTCACCTTCCACAGTTTCTTTGCGTCGGTCGCATGCGAAACGACGAGCGCGTGCAATTGACGTTTCGTGAGCGCGCGAGTTGTCGCGAGCGTGATCGTGTCGGCCTTGTCGAGAAATGCGCTCACGATCGAGAACTCAGGTTCCGCAGACTTGGCATCTAGAGCAATCGCGGGATCACCTGATTTCAGCCATATTTCCATCACTTTCGCGCTTGTTGTGGTCGCGATGAATCGATCTTGATCAACGTCCTTCTCTTGCCATTCGCCTTTACGGACAAGGAATCCAACGCGCGGCGGAAAGTCGAGGAAGGGGACGACCGCCATGCGACCAAAGGAATCTTCAAGCGTGAATGGGTACGCATGACCAACGCCGTTCTCGGGCCACGCCCAGAGATTCCAATCGGTGTAGTTCTCATCCGCGCGGTGGTAATGCACGACGAGCAATCGCATGGCGGGCTTCCCTTCGACTTGAAAATCCTGCGGTTTCAGTTTCCCAGACACCATCGGTGGAGGCGCAGCAGCTGCGGCGGCATGCAAACTTTCGCTTGAGGCGAGTGCCACGATCACGGCGGTCAGAGCCCATCGAAGAATGCGCAGCATTCCTTCAGTGTAGAGACTCGGCGGTTTAAACGCCTGCACTCGCAAGATCGATCGTCGCACCGGCAGGCGTGAGCAATGCATTCGGCGCGCTGCCTCGGAGAAGCTCGAGGGCACGGCGGAAATCTGCAGCGACAGGCGCAGTAAAAGACATGGGAACATCCGTCATCGGATGGCGAATGCCGAGGGTTGTCGCGTGCAGTGCTTGTCGCGCGAGCAACATTGTCGTCGACGTCCCTCCGACATCGCGTTCAGTGACATGCTTGCCGCCGTACATATCATCGCCTACGACGGGATAGCCGCGCCATGACATGTGCACACGAATCTGATGCGTGCGTCCGGTCTTGAGTTCCAATTCAACCAACGTGAACTTCTCGCCTGTTGCAAGCGTGAATCGTTCACGGACACGGCAAATCGTGAGCGACGCTTTGCCTGTTTCATCATGCCGCACGGCATATTTTTCTTTGATGGTCACATGCTTGCCAAGCGGCGCATCGATCTGCATGACAAGGTCAGGCACTTCGCCATGCACGAGCGCGAGATAGCGTTTGTCTGTGCGACGCATTTCGAATTGTTTGCCGAGTCGCCAATGCGCGGTGTCGTTCTTCGCAGCAACGATCGCACCCGATGTCCATTTATCCAATCGATGCACAACGCCTGGTCGCGCGAATTCTTCGCCGACAGAACTCAGCGCGCCACCCGACAAATTCTTGAATCGCCACGCGAGCGCGTTGATGAGTGTGCCTGTCTTGTGACTTCGCGCAGGATGCACAATCAGACCCGCGGGCTTGTTCACCACGATGATCGCGTCATCTTCGAAGAGAACGTCGAGCGGAATGTCTTCCGGTTGAATCTCGCCTGAGGGCGGCGGCGGAAGCGTCGCGACGATGTGATCGCCGATGCGCAATTTCGTCGAGCACTTCGGTGTGCGACCATTGACTGTGACTGCGGCCTCTTCAATCAAGCGCTGAATCTGCGTGCGTGAGAGAAAGGGCACACGATCGACGAGATAGCGATCGAGCCGCTTCTCGAGATCTTTGAGCAGCGTGAACTCCACGCGCACAGGCGTTTCATCATCGACAGCGGCTTGACGTTCATAGAGCGCAAACAGCGCATCGCGATCGACAGTTCCACTCGGACCAATGAGTTCAATCTCGCCTGCAGCAGACGACGCAACGGTGGACGCGTCCTCGACGCGATCCTGTGCAGCAGCAGTTTGTTTGTCTTCCATCACTCCTCGCGATCAGCCGCCTGGAGTCACAGGCGTCGGCGCGACAGTCGGCGCAGGAGCTGGCGTTGGATTCGTCACAGGCATTTCGAGCGAGCGAAGAATGTCGCCGCTCATGTCAGGCGCGATGGGATCGATGACAGCCTTCACGGGCAGCGCAGCCTTTGGTGGAAGCGCAACGCCGCGTTCGACGGAGCCCAACGATGCGAGACGCGATGCAGTCACCTTGCCAAGCGCCGTATACATTCCTGTTGCACTGGACGCTTGCTCGAGCATTGCTCGCGCTTGCGCGAAATCGCCGCGACTCTCGGCAATCGCCGCGCGACCGATGAGTGCGGGCACGACGATAGGTGCGGTGCTTCCACTCTTCGCAACTGTCTGCGCGAGTTCCACGACCTTTGAGTAATCCTCGTCCGCTGCGTCTTGCACAATCTTGCGAGCAGTCTCGTCGAGTGGTTGCTGCGGCTGACCTTCTACAGGTTGCGTGAGGAATCCACTTTGCAATTGTTGCAATCGCATGTCGCCCGCAGCGAGAAGCGCGAGCATTGCGATTTGCGGAACGTGTGCTTGCGCTTTCGCAAAGCCTTCGAGATCTTCAGGTGTTGTTGCTTCGCCGAGATCAGTCCACGCCAAGATCACCGTGTCGCGTTGTTTCTCGCGCCAGAGGTTCCAGCCAAGAAACGCACAGACAGCAAGGAGGACGACGAGAAGGTAATTCGAACCCTTCGTCTTCATCCAGTAGACAAGGTCTTCGTTGAGACGGCTCTCAGAGAGGTCAGTGCTCGCGACTTGGGAAAGGCGGTTCTTGTCAGCCATGGGAGGGAAGAGAATACGGGGTTTGAGCTTCGGACGGAAGCCGATCAACGCAGAAGAAGTGAGATTCGTGGCAGGTTAGAGTCCACCTCGCTTCCCTCGCCGCTTCGCACAGCCCTATCGGTCGCTCAGACCACCCTTCGCCAATGTCTATTCGTATGTTCGTCGCCGATCTTGATGGAACGCTGCTCAATGAGCACGGTGAAGTTTCTGCGAGCGCGTTGGCGGCAATCGAGCGACTGCGTCGGCGCGGAGTGCAGTTCATTCCCGCAACAGGTCGTTCGCTGCCCGAGTGTCAACATGTGATGGAGGCGATTGGACAGCAAGGGCTGATGATCGCTGCGGGTGGCGCGCTTGTGCATGAAACGCGGCGAGGAAGTGTTGTGCTGCGGCGTCCGATTGCGGCGGATCTGGTCGCGCGACTTGTGGAGGTCGTGAGTCGTCATGGTCATCTCGTGCATTTGCTGCAGGATCACACCGTTTCGCCGCATGACTATCTGATGATTGGTGAACAAGCGTTTGATCCCGCAACGGCGTGGTGGTTCGACACGCTGCCCGTAACTTTTCAACGCATCGGAAGTATCGCGGAAGTGGACGCGTTGCATCACACAGTGCGCGTGGGCACGGTCGCGCTTGGTGATGAACTTGGTGTGGTGGCGGATGATGTTGCTGCCTCGCTCGGTGAGTTGGTGAATGTGCAGCATTGGCCAGCACTCACGGCGGAGAAAGCAATCGCGACGAAGACGCACCTTCTCGAGACGTTTGCTGCGAAGGTGAGCAAATGGACGAGCGTTGCGGCGTTGGCTGCGCTCGAAGGAATTTGTCGCGACGAGATTGCGGCAGTCGGTGATGGGCTCAATGATTTGGAGTTGATTCGCGAAGCTGGCCTCGGCATCGCGATGGGCAACGCGGATCCTCGCATCACGGCGGTCGCGCGCGCCCGAGTTGCGACCAATGCAGAAGACGGATTCGCGGAGGCAGTTGATCGCGCATTGCATGCTTGAGCATTCCTGCACTGCGTGAGCGCTCAAGTTACTATTCGCCGGTGCAATCAGCCACTAGCGGCGCCTCTGCGACAACTTCAGTACCCGCTCGGCTCGCCCGCGCGGAGGGAGCGGTCTTCTTTGATGCGTATGAGGCGATTCTCAAGGGCGTCCTTGAGTCACAAGTCGCAGTCAGTGTTGTTGCTGCACCACGACGCGCGCCGTTTGAGCGATTGCAACGATTCGCGAATGAGCCCGAACATGCGCGTGTCCTTGCGCGACATCAAGTGGAACTACTCATCGGTGGTGATGCGGCGCGCGCGATTTCACTTGCGTGCGCGGGAGTTCGCGGTGGACGGAGCGCGATCGCGCTTGTGCCCAATGATGAACTCGTGCGCGGTGCAGATGCCGTGCTTCGCTCGACGGAATGTTTCGTGCATCCGGATGCAGGGCTCGCGCTGCTCTTTGAAGATGATCCGATACGTGTGCCTGGATGCTGCCCGCGTCGCATCGCGCTTGGTGCAGGTTTGCCCACGATTGAACCGACGGATATCTCGAGCCTTCGCAGCAGCATCGAGTGGGCGTTGCGACTTTCACGCGCGGCAGGCAAGCCCGCTGCGGTGATCATGCATCGCGCGATCTTGCAGAGCGCTGACACGATCGAAGCGCGACCGAATCGCGTGCATGGCAGTGTCGATGAAATGATTCTTTCGCGGCGACAACGACACGGTCCTCGCGCCGGCGAAGCGCTCGATCTGGTACGCATGGCGCGCCGATTGGAAATCGATCAACTCAGCGCGCTGCCGAGTCCTGGTGAACGCGAGTTTGTGGGATTCCTCACTGTTGGTCCGTGCGATCGCGCGCTCATGCATTTACTCGATGAGTTTGGACTCGTCGGACGCGTGCCGGTCTTGCGCTTGGGACTCATCAGTCCTGTCGATGACTCGATTCTCACTCGTTTTCTCGATCGCGTGCAGCATGCGGTTGTGCTGGAGCCGCGCCCTGGCAGTGTTGTGCCGAGCGTCATTGAAGTCGCGGAGATCATTCGGCGACGGGGCAATCGCACGGCGAAATTGTGGTGGACGGACATGCCTGCGCAGGACGACGGCGAAGTGTTTGATCTTCGACCGGGTGACTCACTGCATCCGTCGTTGTTGGTGCGCAAGATTCTGCATCTCTTGCATCAGGCGCGTCCGCACGCACAACTTGGTCAACGTCTCGCATCGCAGCGGGGCATGTTGGAGTCGATCAAGTTGCCTGTTCGCACGCCGGAAGGAAGTGACGCGGAGACTTTGCTGCGCGAGCAGTTTGCCGCGCTCGATCAAGAGCTTCGATCAGAAGCGGGCTCGAGCGATTCCGATGAACCACCGACAGTTCTTGCGCTCGATGAACTGCCTTCACTCGGGGCAGCCGCGCGCACGGTCATTTGTGAATTGTGGAAGCGCGCGCGGTTCATCGAAGAAGGCGCAGCGTCGATGTTGCAAGCGTCGCGCGATCCTGCACCACGCATCATTGCAGTCCTTGACATCGCGAGCGCAACCGATCCCGATCTTGAACGACTTGCGAGTGCTGCTGTTCCAGCAAACGCTGCGGATCGCGTCACTATCGAGCGCGTGAGTTTGAAAGATCCTCAGACTGTGCTGGATCGATTGCGTACTGCCGCGTATCGCAATGGCGTGTCGGTCTTGCTGTTTCACGGCATGGACGCACGTGGTGGCGCAGCGATTGCGGAAGCGGATCGGCTTGGATACCCGCCGCAACAACGTCTCGTGTGGAATGCGGATCTCGCGTGCGAATTGCGTCCGCCACTTGCACTCCATCGCATTGAGCAAGGACTCGAACGCGGCGCAACTCCGCTGCAAGGGGAGTTCACCAAGAGCGATGTGCCACGAGTTCCTGGACTTGTTCGATTGACGATGCAGACGCTGCTTGAGCAGGTGGAAGTTGTTCGCACGAAAGCACCGTGGTCGGCGGTCGCGCGATTGGGCGGTCGACTTCCAACGCCGCGACCGCTGCACGCAGAGCAGGGGATCTGGCGAGCACACTGCGCGGGCATTCGCGCGATCGGTGAATCAGGGGTTGCGGACATTCTCGCCGACGCTGGACGCGCGATGGGATACCGCGTGGAGGTCGGATGGGATCGCTCGCTCGTTGGACTTGGACGCATGGCATGGGCGCAGGTGACATTCACGCGCTTTCGAGCCACGGACACGCGACCGCCGTGCGCGGGAACGATTCCGTACGGTGAAGCAGATCTCGTGCTTGGAGTCGACGCGGTGGAAGCATTGCGCGCGCTCGGGCCAGATCCACTCTTGCGCGTCGCTGATTCGCACCGAACAGCGATCGTCGCCAATGATGGCGCGCTGGAAGATCAACTCGATCAAGAATCGATTCGTCGGTGCGCGTTGCTTTTCAACGCAGCGCAGATTTCGTGCATGCCGACGCGTCGCGTGATCGGTGACCTCGCCTCACGCGCGCGCAACGAGCTGCTTTCGGAGCGGCTGCTGGATGTCGCGCTGCTCGGACTCGCGTATCAGCGCGGGTTCATTCCGGTGACGATTGAAGCGATTGAAGGCGCGATGCACGCATTTGAAGCGCGCGGTTTTGGTCGAAGTTTTGAGGCATTTTGCTTCGGTCGCAGTCTTGCCGAAGACACCTCGACTGCGCGCCGCATGACGGAAGAGCGCGAGAGCGTCAGTGGCGTGATCAGTCGACTGACGTTTGAACTTGTGCGCGAGCGATTCGGTGGACGCCGTCGCGCGAAACGATTTCGCCGACACGCAACCGAACTTGTCGATCGCTTGAAGGCGACGCGCGCGGGAGCGATGGATGAAGCGACCATTCGACTCGCCGTGACAGCACTGCATCGCACGCTGGTCTGGGGCGGTTCACGCGCGCTGTTTCAGTACGAAGAACTTCTGGGGGCGCTGATTGACGCTGACCCCGATGGTCGCCTCGCCTGCGCTGCCGCGGAACCGCTCGCGGAAGCGATGTTGCCGCGCGATATTTTTTACGTGCTCTCGATGACGACGAGTCTCGAACAACGTCGACGCATTCGCGAGAGGCTCGTTGTGCGCGGAAGCAACGGCGATCAGATGGAGCGGCGTTACCTCAACCGCATTGATCTCGCGATGGGGACGCGTCGATACCGTCTCGACTTTCGATCGAACGATTGGCCAGCGGAAATCGTGAGGCTCTTGCGACCGCTCGTGCCGTGGACGTTGCGTGGCGACGCACGCGATCGTGCGATTCGCGCATGGAGCATCGACTTCGCGCGTCGCGTTGCCGCGAATTTCAAAGCCGATCCGCGCCTCTGGCTCGCACGCATGGAGCAGTTCGCCGCACTCTCACGCGAAGGCGGAATCCGCGGCATGGACCCAATCGAACTCCGCATCGCCGTCGAAGGCCTATAGCTCCACCCGCCTCCATTCGATCATCCGATCGCGAGGCCGAGAATCACGAGAAGTATCGAGACAAAAATTGTTCCGGCGGAGATTGTCGCTCCAATGATCGAGAGTGTTTTCTTCCGACTCTGGATGAAACAACCACCAACCCCCATCCCGAACGCAAGAACCGAGAGGAAAAGCAGCGCAAGAAAAAACAACCAAGAGTGCTCGCAGCCAGTGAATCTTCGTCCATCCCGCCAGGTGAAGACTCTTCGAGTATTCCTGCGATAACGAAGACAAGGAGCAACGAGCCTCCCGAGAAGAGACTGAGAGCGAACGAAGCGATGCCAATGCCCGATTGTCGTTGCTGCTCGTTTGCGAATGGTGTTGGATGCACCTTATGCCCCCGTGTTGATCGGAGTTGTAGAGCCCGACTTTGTTTCGATTCTGTTGGCTCGATAGTACCCGATTACCAATGGGGAACTCGCCGCCGCCGGTCTTCCGCGCGAGCGCTAAAACACCGACGGAGTCGGTGAGGGGACAAAAAGACTGAAGTGCACGCACGAATTCAACCGTTCGCGATTCACTCGCGACGGTTGAGTCGATTGCGCTGAACTACGCGCTTAACTTCTCGCTTTGCTCTCATGCCGCAGTTGACCACAGGCTGCCGCGATGTCGCGACCTCGGCTTGCGCGGATGTGTGCGTTCACGCCGAGTTCGCGTAGGAGTTCTTGGAATCTTTGCACGATGCCGTCTTCGGGACGATTGAAGGGCATGCCCTTCACTTCGTTGTAGCGAATGAGATTGACATTCGCGCGCAGTGAGTTGGCGAGTGCGGCGAGTTCGATTGCGTGATCGCGTCGATCGTTGAATCCTCCGAGCAAGATGTACTCGAGTGTGATTTCGCGACCCGTCTTTCGGAACCATTCATCGCACGCTTCAAGGAGCTCCTTGATTGTTGCGTACTCCGCCCAAGGGATGATCTTGCGACGGAGCTCATCGTTGGGCGCGTGGAGTGAGAGCGCGAGCGTGATCGGGATCTCAAACGTGCAGAGCTTGCGAATTGCCGCGGGAAGCCCGACGGTGGAGACGGTGATCTTGCGCGCGCCAACCCCCATGCCCCAGGGCGCATTGATCGTTCGAATTGCTTCGGTCACCGCGGCGAAATTGGCGAGTGGTTCGCCCATGCCCATGAAGACAACATTCGAAATGCGATCGACGCCTTCGAGCCGCGCGAGTCGCCACACTTGTTCGACGATTTGTCCAGCTGTGAGATTGCCGTCGAGTCCTCCGATGCCGCTCGCGCAGAACGCGCAGCCGACAGGGCAACCGACTTGGCTCGACACGCACGCGGTCTTGCGGTCCTCCGTCGGAATCATCACTGTTTCCGTCTGCTTGGAGGGGTCGCCGCCCGCCAGCCGAATATCGCCCTTCGCGATTTCCGCGCGTTCTTCCGCGCTGCGCCAGCCAAGGAGAAGTTTCTGTGTTCCATCCGACGCGAGTTGATGGCGAATCACTTCGCCTTGCAGGACAGTGAAAGTCTCCACGAGCTTCGCGCGCGCGAGCTTCGACAGATTCGTCATCGCATCAAAGTCAGTGACGCCTTTGGTGTAGACCCAATCGAGCACTTGCGGCGCTGCGAATTTCGGAAGCCCGAGCGCTTCGAATCGCTGTTCGAGGGTGACAGGATTGAAGTCAAAGATAGATTCGAGGGCAGTGGCCATAGGAAGTACAGAGGGAGTGGATGGACGAGCAGCGGACGCGTTACTTCGTCTGACCAATGGTGAGTGCAACAGTGTGATGCGGAATGTTGCGCGATGCGAGAAATGCGGCGGTGTCGCGTTCGCGATCAAGCGAGATGCGTCGACCGTCTGGATCGATGCCGCGCGTGCGTAGAAGTGTGCGCAGTGAGCCGGGAAGTCCAAACTCTACCCGTTCGTCGAAGACATCGACTTGTTCTACTTCGCCGCCGTGCTGCGCAATGAGCGCGTCGATGACGCCGTGTACAAGATCTTCCGGCGCAGAAGCACCCGCAGTGAGGAGCAACACTTCGACTCCCGAAAACCACGACGCTTGTAACTCGCGCGCGTCATCAATGAGTTTCGCGGGAGTGCCGTCAGCCTCCGCGATCTCCTTGAGGCGCACGGAGTTCGAACTGTTCTTGCTTCCGACCACAAGGACGAGTTGTGCTTGCGGCGCGATGGCGCGCACGGCAGTTTGTCGATTCGTCGTTGCGTAGCAGATGTCGCTTGACGGCGGTTCGTGAATCAATGGGAACGCTTGTTTGAGCGCGCCAATGACAATCGCTGCATCGTCAATCGAGAGCGTCGTTTGCGTGAGATAGATGAGCTTCGATGGATCCGCGATGATGAGTTTCGGAATATCTGCGGGGCTCTCCACCACTTGAATCGAGTCAGGTGCTTCGCCGCGCGTGCCGACAACTTCTTGATGATTTCGATGACCGACAAGCAAGATTTGCCAGCCTCGCTTGGCGAATCGAATCGCCTCGGCATGCACTTTGGTGACGAGTGGGCAGGTGGCGTCGATCGAGATTAGTTTGCGTTCGCGCGCTTGCGCACGCACGGCGGGACTTACGCCATGCGCGGAAAACACGACGATCGCGCCTTCAGGAACATGGTCGATGTCTTCGATGAACTGCACACCTCGATCGCGGAATCGCTCGACGACATGGTGGTTATGCACGATCTCGTGATAGACGAAGATCGGTTCACCAGGGCAGCTCGTGAGCAGTTCGTCTACGACGTTGATCGCCATATAGACGCCTGCGCAGAAACCGCGAGGATTAGCGAGCAAGATCTTCATCGGGGGGGTGCGTCATCATAGGGGACGTGTTGCGCCTTCGCGCCTTGGATTTTGCAATGAGCAGAGGATTCTGGATGCACGCGCTTCGCAACGCGGTGGCTCATGCACCCGAGAACGCGCAGAGGGGTACGCTGCCTCGCTTATGGCGCATGGCAGTGTGGTTGTTCAAGACATGGCGAGACTTGGTCCGAGCGCATCGCATGCGACTCCGCCATCGCTTGCGGAGTCACGCGCTTATTGCCGCACCTTCACCCGCGCGCATGCCGAGAATTTCAGTGTGCTTTCGGCACTGGTGCCTCGACGTTGCCGCGATGACTTCGCAACGGTGTACGCATTCTGTCGCTGGGCGGATGACCTTGGAGATGAGTTTGCATCGCGCGAAGAATCGCTCGCGCATCTCGCATGGTGGCGCGCTGGACTGCTCAACGCGTTCACGCTCGGCGCGCGCAATGTGCACCCTGTGTTCATTGCGCTCGCGGACGCAGCGCAGCGGCTCAACCTTGACGAGCAGCCTTTCGTGGATCTGATGTCGGCGTTCGAACTCGATCAGTCGAAGTCGCGGTACGCAACGTGGGATGAACTTCTTGGATACTGCGCGCTTAGTGCGAATCCTGTTGGTCGCATCGTGCTCAAACTGCTGGGTGAACCATGCACTGCACAACAACTCGCAGCAAGCGACGCGCTTTGCACGGCGTTGCAACTCACCAATCATTGGCAGGACGTTCGGCGAGATCTTGCGATGCGAGATCGCATCTACATTCCGCAGGAGATCTCAGACGCGCAGTTGAGCATCAAGGACTTTGAGTTTCGATTTCGCGCGACGATCGATCAAGGGTTCGCGTGCGACGGGGAGTTCTTTGAAGAGTCGCGGCAGCTGCTGCGCGTCCTTGTCGACCGCACATGGCCGCTGTATGAGCAGGGGGAATCGCTCTTTTCCTGTGTGCGAAGTGAGTCGAGTCCGCTGTTGTGGTTGTTTGCGGCAGGCGGATCGCGCACGTTGCGATTGATTGAACTTTGGAATTACGAAACTGTGTTGCATCGACCGAAGATGCTCGCGGTGGGCAAGCTCTGGCTCGTCGCTCGCGCGCACGCGATGCGACTGCGTGGAGGCACAGCGTGAGCGCGCTCGCGACCGCACGCAATCCGACGGAGACACACGCGTTGCAGGAGGCGTACGAAATCTGCGCCGCAATCACGAAGCGCGAGGCGCGCAATTTTTGGTACGGCATCAAGTTGTTGCCTCGCGACGAGCGCGCTGCGATCACCGTTGTCTACGCGTGGATGCGCGTTGCGGATGACCTCGTCGATGGAACCGTGTTCGATGCAGCTGCGCAAGGCATTGCGCTTGATGCGCTCGAACTTGAGACTCGCGCGGCGTTCGCGCAGCAGCCGAGCGTCAGCTCCGAGGGAGAGCGCGCCGCGATCCTGCGTGCGTTGAGCGATGTTGCGCGCAGGTTTTCCGTGCGCATTGAAGATTTCTTGGGCGCGATTGATGGTCAGCGCGCGGATCTCGTCGCGTATGTCTTGGTCGATGAAACCGCAGTGGATGAGTACTGTGATCGCGTCGCTTCCACCGTCGGTCGAATTTGTGTTGGCATTTGGGGCGTCATCGAGACCGCATCGTTGGACGAAGCGATGCGACTAGCCACGCTTCGCGGCATCGCATTTCAACGCACGAACATGATTCGTGACTTGCAGGAGGACGCGGCGAAAGGTCGCTGTTATTTTTCGACGCAAACGTTGCAGTCGTTTGGATTGACGAGGGAGAATTTTTTACTTCCTTCCAACCGCGCAGCATGTGAGCAGTGCATCGCGCGCGAGATTGTGATGGCGCGTGATTGCTTTGCGAAGAGCGCGAAGCTTGAATCGCTCGTGGCGCCGGCCTGCCGACCAACGCTCTATGCGATGACGCGAATCTATCGGGAGCTCCTTGAGCGAATCGCAGAGCATCCCGCGCGCGTGTTGTCTTCGCAACGGGTCGCACTTCCAATCTGGCGCAAAGCATGGATCGCTGCATCGATCACCGTGCGCGCGAAACTAGGCATGCTTCGATGACGCCTCCTCGTCACGCGGTGATTGTCGGCGGAGGCATCGCTGGAATCGCGGCAGCGCTTCGTCTTGCGGAAGCAGGCTGGCGTCCGATCATCCTCGAATCTCGCGGAAAACTTGGCGGACGCGCGACGAGTTTTGTCGATCCGCGCTCAGGGCGCACGCTCGACAATTGTCAGCATGTCGTGATGGGTTGTTGCACGAATCTCTGCGACTTCTACGAGCGGCTCGGCGTGCTGGACGCCATTGATTGGCACACGCAAACGAACTGGGCGCGAGGCGACGGAAAGTTCGACACGCTGTCGACCGCGCGATTTCTTCCTGCGCCATTGCACTCCGCGATTGCCTTCGCGCGATTGCGCATGCTTTCGTGGAGCGAGAAACATCACATCGGGTTTGCGATGTGGAGCATGCTGCGCGCTGGATGTAGTGGACGCATGCGATGGCACGATCGTGCCTTCGAGGTGTTTCTGGATTGGACGCAGCAGAGCGCGCACGCGCGCAAGGTTTTCTGGGAACCCATCGTGGTGAGCGCGTGCAACGCTTCGCTCGCAGAGTGCAACGCAGCGCATGCAATGCAGGTGTTTCAAGAAGGATTTCTCGCGAGTGCGTGGGCGGGCGCGATGGGTGTGCCGAGTGTTCCTTTGCGCGAACTTTACGATGGCGCGCAAGCGTTGATCGCGCGCGCGGGTGGCGAGATTCGTGTCGGCGAAAGCGCGAAGGCGATCACGTTTGATGGGACTCGCGCAACGGGTGTGGTCACCGACGCAGGATTCATCGAAGCGCACGCGGTGATTGCGGCTGTGCCACCCGATCGATTGGAAAAGCTTGTTTCAAGCACACTTCGAAGCAAGGACCAACGGCTGCAGCAGCTCGACAAGTTCGCATGGAGTCCGATTCTTGGCGTGCATCTCTTCTTCCCGCGCGTGGTGATGGAGCTTTCGCATGTGGTGCTTCCGGGTCGAGCGACGCAATGGCTGTTTTCGAAGCCAAGTGGCGCGACTGCGGGCGGACAACTTGTGCACGCGGTCATCTCCGCAGCAGATGCGTGGATGGAGCTTGACGAAGCCACGATCGTCGCGCGCGTGTTAGAAGATGTGCGTTGGGCACTTCCCGCAGCGCGAGGTGTCGAACCGATCGAGGCGCGCAGCGTGAAAGAGAAGCACGCAACATTTCGATCGACACCGAACGTGGATGCATTGCGTCCGCGCGCGTCTCCGCATGCGGGCGATCTCCAAGGCGGCGTTGCGAATCTCGCGATCGCGGGAGATTGGACGGACACCGGTTGGCCCGCCACGATGGAAGGTGCTGTGCGCAGTGGGTACGCCGCTGCGCGAGCGATCACGCAGCAGGGCGGCGTTGTGGAAGATCTTCCGATTGCGTTGCTTTCGCGCCTTTGTGGATTGCGGAGGCAATGATGTCGCGCGAGAGCTTGTTCATCGCGGACGATCCGAGCGCGCTGCATGACTGGGTTGTCGAGCTCGCGCACAACCTTGGATTCGCACTTGTCGGAGTTGCGAAGCCAGAAGCAAGCGAGCGTGAAACTGAGTTACACGCGTGGATTGCCGCAGGAAAACACGGCGACATGTCCTGGATTGCCGACACGGTTGCCGATCGTTGCGATCCACGCCGATTGCTTCCAACTGTTGCGAGCATCATTTGTCTTGCGGATCGCTATCACGATGGTGCGCGCGATCGCGAGCAGCCTTCACCAGATCCCTCCGACGCACAAGGTCGCATCGCGCGGTATGCGCGTTCGAAGGACTATCACAATCTCGTGCGCGATCGCACGCACAAGTTGCGGCACGCGATGCAACTGCGATTTCCCGACGCGCAGTTTCGATTGACCGGTGACATTCAACCGTTGATGGAACGCGAAGTGCACGCGGCGGCATACAACGGACAGATCGGAAAGAACTCGCTCTTGCTCGTGCCTGGTGAAGGATCTTGGTTCGTGCTTGGCGAACTGCACACATCGCTTGTCATTGCGCCAAGCGCGCGACCTCCTGCATGGAATCGCGTCGATCCTTGTGGAACGTGCACGCGTTGCATCGACGCATGTTCGACAGGAGCGATCACACCGTTTTCGGTCGACGCGAGTAAATGCATTTCGTATCTGACGATCGAACAGCGGGGGACGATCGGCGCGGAGTTCATCGGATCGATGCGCGGATGGCTCTTTGGATGCGACGACTGTCAGACGGTCTGCCCGCATTGTCAGCCAAAAAAGCGGCGTTCGACCGAAGCGCGCATGAGTAGCGTCGCGGCGCGTTACGCCGAGCGATTGAGCGAACTGCCGCTTCTTGAAATGCTTGGTTGGACGGAATCGGATCGCGCTCGAGTGGTGATGTCGAGCGCGCTCAAGCGTGCAACACTCGCGATGATGAAGCGCAACGCAGTCGTCCTGCTCGCCGAACACGCGGCGCGTTACCCAACTTCACGCGCGATGATCGAAGCTCGTCTGCATGCGCTCGCGAACGACACACAAGAAGACAAACTCGTACGCGAGCAGTCGAACATTGCCTTGGAATGGATTGCGAATCTGCGCGATTAGCGGTTGCGACCGAGCGGATCTTCAAGCGCGTTCTGGTAGACCGCGATGATGGGCATGCCCACGGCGGCGAAAAAGAGACCAGCGGGAACGAGCAGAAGCACCGTGCCGAGGCAGCCGATGAGCACCGTTCGTTTGCGCGTGGCGATCATCCAGATGCCGCACGCGAGTGGCGGCAGCGCGGAGAGCGATGTGACGAACGGATGCTCAATGACGAACACGCTCAGCGCTGGAAGTTCCACATCCCAATCCAGTAGTTTCGATTTCAAGATGGGGACGAAGAGCAGAAATCCAGTCATCACAAGCAGCGAAGTTGCTGCAAGCGAAACGCCTTTCGCGATCGCCATGCAGCCGCCGGCTTGCTTGAGTGTTTTTTCATCCATGCGTGTCATCCATGCGTGTCATCCATGCGTGTCATCCATGCGTGTCATCCATGCGTGTCATGCATGCGTGTCCGTCACTCTTGGCTGCCGCTGCCGCCGCCGCCGCCCATCATGCCGCCCATGCTGGATTTGAGCGCTTCCTCGAAAGCAGGGCCAATCGCGGATGGGTCGGTGATCGCGCCGCTCTTGATCTGCGCGATGACACTTGCCGTTGCCTTCTTCATCATCGGCATGACCATCGCCATGCCTGCCTTCATCATCGGCGCCATCTGTTCCATTTGCGCCATGTCCGTGCCAGACGCCTCAAGCATGCCGTTGAAATCAACAAGCCAACCGCTTGCGATCTTCATGATCGGCATGGTTGAAGTGCCATCCGTGAGAGTGCCGGTATCGCCAGAAACTTCACCGACTTTAAGTTCAGCCGATCCGAGGCCGCCGATGCTTGGCATGCCCATGCTTGCGCCAACATCGACGATGGTCGCGAGCGCTTCTGCGCCGAATTTCTCGGCGACTGCTTCGCGCAAAGGCATGAGTTCCTTCAGCAAGGGTCCCATCACGCCCAGCATCGCTTGCCCACCCGCGCTTGAAGCGGAGAAGCACTTCGTTGGATCTCCGCGAGGATCGAGTCGGAGCGCATTCATCGCTGCGGCCAAAGCTTCTGGCGTTGGGAATCCTGTCGCGGCTGCTGTCGCGCTGCCGAGTGTGCTCCGCTTCGCTGGCTTTGCCGCAGGCTTCGCTGCTGCGACTTCCACAGGCGCAGGTGGCGTGAAGAGTTTTTCGACGTCAAGCGCATCCGCGCTCTTCTTCGCATCATCAAACCACTTCTTTGTCGCAACGGATTGCGGATCCTCGCCGAGCGCTTGCGTCGCATCGAGGCTGAGCTGCAGTTGTTCACGCAGTGCCGTGATGCGCTCGGTTGCGCTCTTCTTGAGTGCATCGAGTTGCGTCGCGTACTTCGCATCACCACCAAAGAGGGCGCCCGAGTTTGCGAGCACTGCGTAGCCGCGCGCTTGCTCGGTCATGCCGCGCAGTGCGGAAAGAGCGAGCTGCGTGCGCTCAACATGCACTTCCATCGCGAGCGCGTCGCTTGCGTCACTGCCGCGCGTCAACGAGCTGCATTGATCGAGCGCTTCAACCGCGGCGGTGTACGCCTCCGCCAGTGGCCCTGCGCGCTCCGCTTCAATGCGTTCCAGTGTTGCGACTGAGTGATCGCGCAATTGACCTGCGAGCGTGTGTGCGAGTTTCGCTTGTTCGCCCAAGACACCATCGAGCGCGCGCAGTTGGTCGAGTTCGGATTCCGCTGCACCTTGCACGGAGGTTGAACCTTCGCCCTTCAGCGAAGCAAGCTGCACGAGTGGCGCAGCTGCATCGAGTTGTGCGACGAGCTTGGACATCGAAACTTTCAACGCGGATGCATCGGCGGTGAGTCGCGCGGATTCAGCCACAAACGGATAGCCCGCTGTCGCACCTGATTGGCGCGCCTTCAACAGCAGCACGGCGGATTCAGTTTCGAGCCGTGCAATCGTGGAGTTCACAGCGGCGATCTGTCGGTCGAGTTCGCCGAGTTGTGCTGTAGCAGCGCCAGCACCAGCGCGTGCGAATTGTGCAATCTGCTCCGATTGATCGCGGAGCGCAGTCGCGGCGTTACGCGTTGAAGTGAAGTCAGCGCTCTCGTAGCTCGCGGCAACTCCGTCGAGTGTTGCAGCAGCGTCAGCAAGCGCGAGGGCGAGTTCGCGCGTGGTGTTTTCATCTTGCTCGAAGCCTTGCGCGCGTGCGAGTTGCGCGGAACCAACTTTGCGATAGAGGCTCGCGGCGAGTGCTCGCGCGGCGTTGCTTTGATTTTCGGTCGCGCCACTGAGCGTGCTCAGTTCAGCCGCGAGCGACTTGAGTTGATCAAGTGCGGCGGAATTCGGATCGTTGCTGAAAGCGTCCGTTGTCGCGAGCGCCTTCTGTGCTGCGGCGTTGAACGCAGCGTCGAATGCTTGCGCCTTCACAACGGTTTCATCGCTGCAACCGCCCAAGAGTGTCGCGCTACCGAGCAAGCCGATCGCAAGGATTCCTGCGAGGAGTCCAGTAGGGAATCCAGCGAGGTTTCGTGCGAACGGACGCGCGGAAGTGGAACGAGCGAGAGTGAGTGAGTTCAGCATGGGAGGGGTTCGGCGCGTCAGTGGTCTTCCGCCGCGACATGCGAGGAAGACGCGAGTCGCGAAGTGTACAAGAGGAGCGGGGGTCTTTCTTCGACGCTAGCGATCGTTGCCACTCGTTCCAACCGAGCCGCTTTCACGCAATCGCGGCGGAACGTATTCGATTGGATAGACCGGGCGGGGATGACGCATTTCACGCGCCCACAGCAAGAAATCGTCGGCGAGGGCTTTGCGTCCTGACGTGAAGACGGGTTCCCAACCGCGCACCGCGGGATGAGGAATTCGCGCCTCTGTTCGAGGGAGTGCCATCTGATAGAGCAGACTCATCGCGGGCTCGTCAAAGTCGATCAGCGGACGACCATCGAGACTGCTCTTCTCAAGCAGCAGCAGATTGGTGTAGCGCACCCTTGAGTCTTTCCAATCCCGCGTATGCAAGAAGAATCGGCCCGCATCCACGCCGCCGTGGCATCGACTGGTCGCGCAGTTGTTGATGAGCCACGCGTTGTGAATCTTTGTGCGGAAGACATTGAGCGAAGTGGGCTCGGTGCGAACCTCGACGCGTGAGTAGAACTCGCGCGCCTTCAGTGCGAAGAGTAACTTCACGACCTCGATCGGCTCTTTGGAGAACCACATCGCGCGCTCTGCACTCGAGCTTGGCACGAGTGGATCGGTCGCATATTTTTCGAAGATCGCACGAATGAGTGAGTCGTCCACTTCGACCTTCGGTGGTTTCGCGAGGTCCATCTCATAGACGCGGATGAGATTAACCTCATCAGACGTGAGGATGCGTCCCTTCATCTGCTCAGCGGCGCGATCGCGTGGACTCGATGGTGTTGGAGGATCGGTGTTCGCGTCGTTGCCTCCATCACCGGCTTCGACGTTCTCGCTTTTCGCGCGCGTTTCCGCCGCGAGTTTGAGTTGCGCCGTCACTTCGATGAGAAGTTGTTTGGCGTCGTAGTGGTCGGTTGCTTCTAGTAGCGAGTGGAGTTCCGCTTCCGCCTCCTCATACATCTTGCGATCATGCAGCCAGACGCAAAGACCGAAGCGCGCAGAATACTGATCAGGTTCGATCGCAATCTTGGCGCGTTGATAAAGCTCTTCGTCCGTTGGGATCGCAATCGTGCGCATCACGAGAACGCGCTTGTACGTCGTGTGGATGCCGCCGATTTCAATCGTGAGATGTTCGAAGCCATCATTGATCAAGAGCCCGACTTGACGGCGGCCATCCCGAAACTCGGTTTCGACGCGCGTGCGTTCTGGATCGTCGAGCAGCGGCACAACTTCATAGATGCGCGCTTTCAGAATGGTCCGCATGCGACCACTCGGTTCCTTGAGGACGAGTTCTTCCGTTGTTTGCGAAACGATCGTGCCGCCAAACTCGCTGAAGCGATCCACGATGACATGCACGCGTGTGCCCGTCGCCGCAGCATGGGGATCGAGGTCAGTGGGTGCAGGCGGAACAACAACGGGCGCAGGCGGAACAACAACGGGCGCAGGCGGAACAACAACGGGCGCAGGCGGAACAACAACGGGCGCAGGCGGAACAACAACGGGTGCAGGCGGAACAACAACGGGTGCAGGCGGAACAACAACGGGTGCGACAGGAGTTGCACTCGGCGGCGTCGTCTCAGGCTGTGCTGGTGGATCGATCGCGATCGCGAACGATGTGCAAATCGTGAGAAGCACGCACGCGACGAACGCGTAGGCAAGAGTTGAGTTGAGTGAGGGCATCACCCCGACGGAGCGCATTCGGTGGATTGTGGCGATCTTCACGCGGCAACGCAACGCGCCATCCGCGCGGATTTGGTAGCGTCCGCACGACAAGCGCTTCCGTTCGCACACCGCTTTTTGCGAGGATTCAATCATGCTTCTTGGCGTTATGGCTGCACTGTTCAACGGTCGCAAACTTGAAGATGTGCTCGAGTATTGCCGTGAAATCGGGCTTGAGGCGATCGAATTGCCTGTCGGCGGTTACCCGGGCAAGGGATTTTTCGACCCAGCGAAAGTCCTCGCGAGTAAGAAGGAGCAGGATCGGATCAAGGGCTTGCTCAAGGATGCCGGGCTTGTACTCTCAGGTCTTGCAGTTCATGGAAACACCGTGCATCCCGACAAAAAATTCGCGGGCACGCATCACCGCGACTTTGTCAACGCGATCAAACTTGCGCCTCTTCTCGGGACGGACATCGTCATTACCTTCAGCGGTTGCCCTGGTGGATCGAAGACCGACAAGCAACCGAACTGGGTGACGTGCGCGTGGCCGAATGAGTTTCGCGAAGTCCTCGATTATCAATGGAACAAAGTGCTCATCCCGTATTGGAGTGCGCAAGCGAGACTCGCGCACACACATGGCGTGCGCGTCGCGTGGGAAGCGCATCCTGGTTTCTGTGTCTACAACCCAGACACGATTATTCGATTGAGCGAAGCATCGATGAAGGCTTCAGGTTTGAAGGGCAAGCCTGTGCTTGGCGCAAACTTGGATCCGAGTCACTTCTTCTGGCAAGGCATCGATCCCGTGGAAGCCGCGCGCGTGCTCGGTGAAGCGGGGCTGCTGTATTACTGTCACGCGAAAGATACGGAACTCGCAACGCACGAAGGAAAAGTGAATGGTTACCTCGACGCGCGACCGTACGGCGATTTGAACAAGCGCGCATGGACATTCCGCACGTGTGGATACGGACACGGTCATGAGTTCTGGAAACCGTTCGTCTCGATGCTACGGCGGCACGGTTACGACCATGTGCTCTCAATCGAACACGAAGATCCGCTCATGAGCGTCGAAGAAGGACTCGAACGCGCCGTCTTCTTCCTCCAAGAAGCCATCATCCACGAACAACCCGCGAAACCATGGTGGCACTAGTCCGAGCACCGAGCGCAAGTCTCTCTCTCAACTACCGACGGAGTCGGTGAGGGGATAAAAGACTGAAGTGGACGCATGAATTCAGGCGTCTGCGATTCACTCGCGACGCCTGAGTCGAAAGCAAGCGACGGAATTTGTCCGCGCTGCGCGGCAAACTCCGTTGCTTGCGCTCAACTACGCGCTTAACTATCCACACCCGCGCGGGCGCCGCCGCGTTCGAGAAGGAGTGCGACGCGTTCTTTGTCTGCGAGGTTGGATGCGCGGACTTTCGCGACGACTTCGCGATTTTGCAGGTCGCTCTTCATGTAGCGCAGCGCGAGGTCGGCGACTTCACGCGGTGCGAGTCCATCGAAGAAGTCCATGCCTTCGCGATACGCGATGGAGCTCGCGAGGCGGTTCGCGATGATCCACGTTTGATAGGACTGTGGAAGCGACTTCCATACCCGCTCGCCCGCGAATTCAAAGAGCACAGGTGGCAGATGATCGCGAATCATTTGCTTCGCGACTTCGCGATCCGCGGCACTCCAATTCGGGACACCCGCAGCGATTGCCGATGCTGTCGTGTTGATGACCTTTGACAGTTCCACCGAGATCTTCGGCAGCGAAAGACTTGGGTGTGTCTTGATGGAGCGCATGAGGAACTCTGCTTCGACGCGCGCAAGTTCGCGTAATCGTTCGATTACTTGTGCGACGTACACATCCTTGATCGAGAGGAACTCGTCGTCGGAGAGGATCATGCAGGCGCTGATTTCGTAACTCGAGCAGATCACGCCGCACTTGTTCGCGGAAGAATCCTTGATGATCGTCGCGCCACGGCTCGACAACTCCTCACGCGCAGCTGGCGTGAGGAAAAGATTCGCGCCTTCACTGATGACAATCGCGCTCGGCTTCCCGTCGGCGGTGAGGAACTCCTGCCAGTTGCCTTCGTGAATCGTTGCAGGTCGACCGCCGCCAGGAATGAACGCGTCGGCGACGAGTCGATTGTGCAGGGTGTTGCGGAGTCGCGCGCCATCGGGTGCATCCACAGGCGTGACGCGTCCCTTCGCGGAGAGTTTCTTCGGATCGAAACTTGCGATCGGCAGCGCTGCGTGGAAGAGTCGGATGAGCTCAGCGTGATCGAGTCCTTCGGGGTCTTCGCCGGAACCGGATCCATCCGCAACACCGACAATCACAGCGTTTTTGCCGTAGTCACGGTCGAGGATATGCATCATGTTGCCTGCGACATCGCCATCCGGTCCGCCCGTGATCTTCACCGTGAAGCGTTGCTTCTTCGGATCAATGCCACGCGCTTTCAACGCGATTTCGAGGAAGACATTGACGCCTTCGCTCGTCACGCCATAGACCTTGTGGTTGATGCCCGCGCCGGGCTTCGAACTCATGAACGCCGTGGGCATGCTGTAGCCGCGTTGTCGCGCGCGCTCGACAATCCATTCGATGTGTGCGGGGGTGATGTTCTCATCAGGGCCGAGATAGATGAGCTCCTCTTTGCCGAATCGATCGACGACGAGCGGTTTCACTTCGGGAGTCTGCACGATCAAATCCAGAAGCGAATCGACGAACGCTTTCACGCAGCGATCAATCGTCGCGTTGGGTTCGAGCAAGATCGCTGCTTTCGCGCCGCCTTCAGGAATGTCCTTGTTCTTCAGCTGTTGCGCCCACGAAAGTCCGTAGACCTCGTCGAACAATCGCTCGCTCTCGCGTGCATGTTGCGCGGGACTCGACGTACGAATGACGCGCAGTCCACCGCGCGCGATGTCTTGGAATCGATTGTGGAATCCATCAAACTCGCGGCCGTGCACGAAGAACGTCGCGTACGGTTTCTCGGGTCGCTCACTGTTCGCGAGATAACTCGGATCAATGCGCAAGCACAACGCGAATCGATTCGGAAGGAAGTAGTTCGTGCGCAGCGTCGCATCGACGCCTTCGAGCATCTTCGTCAATGCCAGTCGATGATTCTCGCTCGGCTGGCGCACGATGTCGCACTCGATCGCCGCACGCGCTGCTGCGTAGGCGCTGTCGGAGAGTGGCTTGGAAGGTTCGAAGCGCGCAACGAAAAGGCGCACGATTTCGAGCGAAACTGCGAGGGACTCTTCGGCAAATCCGAGGATGCGTTCGCGCGTCCAAAGGAATCGATTCTGCGGGCAAAGTACCTGTTGGGTGAGATGACACAGGCCGACGAGCACTTCCGCTTCTTCACTCGCGATGTTGGCGTGTCGATCGCAGAACGCTAGGGCGCGACCGTCGATCCATTTGATACGACGAAGGTCGCGTGCGACGGCGTTCCAAAGCGGCGAATCCTTGCGGAGTGCGCTGCCATCAGGACCACCAACAACGAATCCGACAAACGTGACCGATCCATCTTTGCCATCGCGCACGATGTCGAGGTAGGCGCGGTGAATCGAGACGCTGTGCCGAGCGAGAATGCGCGCAGAACGTTCGAGCATCGTGCGGGTGCGTGCGTTCTCGACGACGATCACGATGCGGCTCATCGTGGGATGCGATTCGGTTTCCAGTTCAACCACAGTGCCATCGCTGCCCGACACGCGATTGAAAAGATTCCAATGCGCAGCGACACGAAGGGGCGTGCAGGTCAACACGTATTCGGCAGAGCAACCCGCGAAGTATGTTGAGATTTGATCGGGAGTCCAATCGAGTTTGTGTTCCTTCGCGTACCGAATCGTGTCGGTCAACTTCGCGGATTGACGTTCGTCGCGGCTATCAAAGGGTTCAGGTTCGCCAAACACAAACGTGTCGAGCACGAGGCTTCCGTCAAACGACGAATGGATCTTCGCGGCGCGCAAGGATTGATCGAGTGGCAACTGCGCAACAAGTTCCGCGAGCACACCGGGTCGATTCGTGCTCTTGATGAGCGTGAGTTGATTGCCGTCTTCACTCTTCAGCAAGAGATCGATGGGTCGACCCGAAGCCTTCGCCGCGATGATCGCGCGAAGATGCGCGAGTTGGCTTGCGCGATCGGTGTCCTGAAAATACATCTGCGGCATCTGCGAGATGAACCAAGGTCCAACGCGTTCTGCAGTGGAGCGGAAACTCGAGACGAGCTCTTCCACAATGTTTGATGCGTCAGTTGCCGTGCGCGTACCGAGATCACTGGTCATATGCTGTAGAGCCAATTGCTGCCCCACTGGGGGGCGGTGAGAGGGAAGCGGACATTGTCATGCAGACGATCATTCTCGGCAACTTCGATGGCGTCCATCTTGGGCACCAAGCGCTCTTGGGCGCTGCTCAGAACTCCACCCGAGTTGCCGGTGGAGTGCATTCTGCGCGCTCTGAAGTCCGCGTGATCACCTTTGATCCGCCGCCAAGGGCGATTCTCGATCCGCATTGCAAGATCGAACGGCTGCAAAGTCTTGACGATCGGATTAAGCAATTGAAGTTCAGTGGCGCCACAACTGTGGAGATCTTGCGTCCCACGTTTGAACTTCTCGGACGTAGCGCGGTCGAGTTCATCACCGATCTCCACGCGCGCCTGCGCTTCGATCGCATCGTGGAAGGTGGCGATTTTCGATTCGGTCGCGGTCGTGAAGGAACGATGGAACTCCTTCGCGCGCTCGGATTGAAACTCGGATTTGAAGTTGTTGAAGTGCCAGCCGTGCAGATCGCGCTTCGCGATGGCTCGATTGTGGAAGCGCGCTCGGGACGGATCCGCGATTTCCTTCGCGATGGAAATGTCGCAGACGCCGCGCGCTTGCTTGGCCGCGGATTCACCTTGCGAGGCACGGTTTCTCGCGGAGATCAGCGGGGAAGAACGATGGGCTGGCCAACGGTGAATCTCGATGCGCATGAACTCGCGTCGCATCAACTCTTGCTGCCCGCCGACGGCGTTTACGCGGGTTTCGCGCGAACCGCGCAGCGTGTGGGCGAGTGGAACGCGGAAACTCCCGCGATTGCCGCAATTTCCATCGGAAGCAAACCAACCTTCGCAGGTGTGGGAACAACGGTTGAAGCGACACTGCTTGGCGCAGATTCTCGTCCGCTGCGACTTGACGCGGACGCGTACGGTTGGACGGTGGAGATTGAGTTCCGCGAATGCATACGCTCGCAGGTACGCTTTGAGAGCCTTGAGGCATTGCTCGCCCAAATGGAGCTTGACCGCGCGAGGATTGTTGAGTCAGTTCGCGGAGTCACTCCATGAAAATCGTCTCGCCTGAAGAAACTCTGTTCCGTTACCAATCGAACTGCAACCTCGCGGACATCGCGACTCGGATTCGCAGCGCGAAGCGCGTGCTTGTCACGACGCATTCGAAGCCAGATGGTGATGCGATCGGCTCCGTGCTCGCAGTACTTCGCATGTGTCGCGCGCTCTCGATTGAGGCGGAGGGTTGGATCGTCGGGCCGTTCGAAGAGAATCTCTTGGAAGTTGTCGGCAGCGATGCGGTTGTGCGCGTGGACCCGAAAGCGCCGCATTTTCCCGGAGATGCATTCGATCTCGCGGTCGTCGTCGACACTGGCGCGTGGTCGCAGATTGAACTGCTCGCGCCCTGGATTCGCGCACGGGTGGATTCGGTTGTGAATCTCGACCATCACGCGCGCGGCGACGCGATTGCGAGTGCGCGCGTTGTCGATGTGACGTGTGGATCGTGCACGGCGCTCTTGGTGCGACTCGCGGACGAGCTGCAGATTGACCTTGGTTTTGGCGCGAATGATGCAGGGCGGTACTCCCTCGCGGAAGCGCTCTATGTTGGTCTTGCGACCGACACGGGCTGGTTCCGATTTGCAAACGCGCGTGCCGGCGAGTTCGCGATCGCCGCTCGATTACTCACGGCGGGCGTTCACAAGGATGAAATCTACGCGCGTCTCGAGCAATGCCATCGACTCGAACGGGTGTTGCTTGAGAGCCGCGCGTTGTCGAGCCTTCGCACACTTGCGTGCGGCACCGTTGCACTCATGAGTTTGTCGAAAGAAGACTTCGCAGCAACCGGCGGACTTCCAGAGGAACTCGCGGGCGTGGTGAATCTTCCGATGATGGCGGCTTCACTGCGCGCGAGCGTGTTACTCGTCGAACAAGACGGAGTTATCAAGGTGAGTTTCCGCTCGAAGCCTGCTGTCGCGGGCGGTGATTTTCTCGATGTCAATCAACTCGCGGCAACATTCGGTGGCGGCGGTCATGTGCATGCCGCGGGTGCGCGCATCAAGGGAACCCTCGCGCATGCAGCGGCTGAGATCGAGCGCGCGCTCGCTCAATCAAGCTTGTAGCCGAGCTTCTTGATCGCAGTTTCAATCGCAGGTCGAAGCGATGGCGCGGCGCTGATGTCCGCTTCGCTCTTCTCGAGCGATACCGCGCAACTCTGCACGCCCTCAATCTTCATCACCTTGTCAGTGATCGCATCGACGCAACCCTCGCAGTGCATGCCATGCACGGAAATCTTCATTGCGACAGGTGCGACAGAAGTTTCGCCGCATGCTCCAAGGCAAAGTGAAGAGAGCAGGAGTGTGCGAGAAACAGCGGTGCGAATGGAGGGCATCGGCGAAAGTCTAGGCGATGACTGGCGCTGCCGCGTACTCGCCGCGAAGCACGCGCGTGCTGTCCGCGCCCATCCAATTTGCGAGCAGCGCTGCGTAGACGGAGCGGAAATCCGTGCCGTACTTGAGGTCGCCTTGATCGAGATCCGTCAGCGATGGATGGGCGCCAATGACTCCAGGTTTCGCGTTCGCGCCGATGACAAACACAGGTGCGGCAGTGCCGTGATCCGTGCCGTTGGATGCATTCTGCTTCACCCGCCGACCGAACTCGCTGAACACCATGCTCATCACGCGACCTTCATTGCCTTGCGCTTTGAGATCGTTCTGAAACGCGCGCACGGCGTCGCCGAGCTGTCGCATGAGATTACCGTGCGAACCAGGTTGACCGCCGTGCGTGTCGAATCCGCCGAGCGATGCGTAGTAGACCCGTGTCTTCAGTCCATCACGAATCATCGCGCCGATCATGCGCAGTTGATTCGACAGCGCACCGCCGGGATAGGGCACGAGTGGCTGCTTCGCAACCGCCGCGCGAATGCGATCGCTTGCGAGTTGCGCGTCGAGTGATGTGCGCATGAGGAAGTCGAGTTGTGAATCCGTCTTCACGCCATCGAGTTTTCCTGCGCGATTCACGCGGTCGTATTCAGTGCCGAGGGATGCGTGCAGATCCGATCCAATCCAACGGAAGAGATCCGCGCTTTCAAATGCGATGGGCTTCTGAATGTCGCCCACCAGCGCGAGCGGTGCGGTGCGACCAATCGTCACGGAACCCTCAGGCAGCGGCGTGCCGTTACACGTGCAATCAAAGTAGCGACCGAGCCATCCAGTTCCACTTGCATCGGTGCGCCCGGTGTGCCAGATGTCCATACTCGTGAAGTGCGAACGGTTCGGATTTGGATAGCCCACGCCTTGCACGACGCTCACCTGTCCTGCGTCAAAAAGCTCTTTCAAACCAGCCAAATTTGGATGGAGCCCAAGTCCGCGCGCACTGTCGAGCAGCAGCGCACCCGCATTGCCCGCGCGACCTGCATCGGGTGCAGGGATCGCGATGCTTGGACGCGCGTTGTAGTACGCATCGTTGCCGAACGGGACGACGGTGTTGAGCCCATCATTTCCGCCACCGAGTTGAATGACAACGAGGATGCGATCGTCGGGCACTCCAGGAATCGAACTCATGCCCATTGCGGGCATCATGCCGAGCGCGCTCTGTTGAATGAAGAGCGGCACGGTGGGCAAGAGCGACGCAAGCGTGATGCCTTGCTGCAGGAAGAGTCGTCGCGTGTAGGCGGTGGGTTGCGTCATAGTGAACTCAGCAAAGTTGATACTCAGGCATCGCGCTGATGAGCGCGAGGAGTGCGAGCAATCGATCGTTGTCGATGCGATTGCCGCGTGATTCAAGGAATTGCAGCATCTGCGCGACTCGCTCAGGCCGAGGTTCCGCGCCGAGCGCGAATCGCAACAGGTACATCACAGTTTCTTTCGGATCCAAACTCGCATCCGCGCGCTTGAGTCCATCAACCAAGTGCATCGCGTCGAATCCATCTGTCGTTGCCATCCAATCATAAATCTCTGGACGATGACCCGTGAGGAGATAGACGAGGATGTTGTGTCGCACGAACAGAGTGGAAGTATTGATCCACGCGCGTCCGCCATCCCAGCCCTTCACACTTGGCGGCTGCAACAACTGCTGACCCATGAGATCGCCCGCAGAGATGAGCGACGCGAGTTCGCGCGAAGGACAGCGGAAGGAGCGAATCGCCTGCACCATGAGTTGCATCGGACTCTTCACCACGGCGAGCCGATTTTCAGGTGCGTAAAAATGCGTGCTCTGAAAAAGCTGCGTGAGCACAGGCTTGAGTTCGTACTTCGAAGTGCGGAATGTCTTGGCGAGCCCCGCAATCGCGAGTCGATCCGTGTCGGTGAGTTTCGGCGCGTCATTCACGAAGAATCGATAGAGCTTCGTGCAGATGAAAAGCGAGCATTCCTCGCGCGCGAGCAGAATGTCAGCGAACTCCTCGCCACCGAACTCACCACTGCGCCCGAGAATGGATTTCGATGTCGGATCGTGCTGCGAAGGATCGAAGAAAAACTCATCGTCGCGGAAGGTCCAACCTGTCAGCGCACGCGCGCCTTCTTTGATGTCTCGTTCGGAATACCCGTTGCCTTCGCCGAGCGTGAAGAGTTCCATCAACTCGCGGGCGAAATTTTCGTTGGGACTGCGACGGCGATTTTCATCGCTATCGAGATACTCAAGCATCGCGGGGTCGTGCAAGATTCCGTGCACAAGCGTGCGGAAACTTCCGTTCGCGTTCTCGCGCAAGAATGCGTTCTGCGCGACCATGTGGAAACTATCTTCAATCGTGCGGTATCCCGTCGCGAAGTGTCCGTGCCAGAAGAGTGTGAGTTTCTCTTCAAGCGGACGACCTGATTCAATCATGCGTTGCAGCCACCACTTCTGAATCTCGCGCAGTTGTTCGCGATCGCTGCGCTCGCGATCCTGACGTTCGCGCTGGATCTGCGCGCGAAGTGCTTCATCGTTGTCTCGGCGCGCGCGCTCTTGCAGCGCGCGCTCTTCCGCGGTCGGAGGACGCATGATGTTCGCATCGAACGATCGCTCCGTCACCGCAGCGAGTGCTTCGTACTCAACGAGATAAGCGACAGCTTTTTCAAGTCCCAGTTCAGCCAGCGCGCGCGCTTGCTCCGGCGTTCCACCAAACCCCGCACGCACGAGAAGGTGCTGCGCCTGCCAGAAGTCGAACTGGTTCTTCGGAAGTGGCTTGAGTGGATTCGCCATTGGTGAGCCCTCTCGTCCTGCGACGCGGTGTGCGTTGTTGGAACGCACCACTGCAGACTAGATTTCTTTGATCCGCAAAGGAAGGCAATTACTCAGAATTCGCAGTATTTCGTGCACGCGCGGCGCTCGCGATGAAGTACGCAAGCCCAGGAATGACCACGGCAAGAGGGAGGAGATACGTCGTGTGTCCGATGAATCCGAGTTCGAGGAACGGAATCGATGCGGCGACTGCAATCGCAACCCAGAAGAGCGTCGTGCGAGTTGGGCGCTGTGGATGTCCGCTCATCGCGATCAACACATAGACCGGAAAGAGAAGCCCATACGCGCCGAGGATGCGCAGGTACGAATCTTCGCCCGGCGCGAAGGCTGCGATGAGCACGCCCGCGAGAGTCGCGAGTGGCGCGAGCATCCATGCGCGGAGCGGCGTGTTGGAGAAGAGCGACGACTGGTTGGTCTCGAGCTTCCGCAATTCGCGCGCGTGCATCGCGCCTGTGACAACGAGTTGTGGTGCGATGTGCGCGAGCAAGACTGCAGGATTCGTGAGTGCGCCCGCGATCGAACCGTAGCAAAGCGTGAGCACCAGCATCGATGCGAACGCGAAACCAAAGATCGTGAACGCGCGCGCGTTGGGAGCCTCTTGTCGTGCGCGATGAAACGTGAGATCGAGCGTGGGGCAGAGCAGAAATCCAAACGCGAGTGTTGGAATTGCGGCGAGCAGTGCGGTCGGAGAGAGTTCGCCGAGCGCTGGCAGTGGCGCGAGATCCCACAGCGGAAGGGTGAGCAAGACCGTGACGCTGCCGAGAAAAACGAGCGCGCTCAACGCGATGAGGAATCGGAGTGAGAGCATGCCCAAGAGCAGCATTCCCGCGCCTGCAAGCGCTGCAACTCCCGCGCGCCCCGCAGTTCCTTCTGCAAGCAGAGGCCCCAAAATCCAACCTGCGAAGAACGCTTGGTACGCAATCGTCACCGCGGAAAACAGCGCCATCATCGGTCCATGCAACGCAACTTCGTGTCGACTCTTCTGCCTTGATCGAACGAATCCAAACAACGCGCATCCGAGCACATTTGGGATCACGAACGCTGCAACGCCTGGCCAGCCAAACAATCGCATCAAGATGATCGGAAGGAACATCCCGATGCACCATGTCCAACTTGTCGCGAGAGAAAATCCCCACGCAAGATTCATGAACGCTGTTGCGCCTGCGCCTCGCGAGGAGGAGGTGTGTTCGCAGACTTCAGATTGCGTCATGGTGCGGAAGAAGTGTCAGAGGCATCGTCGCGCGAGGGCTTCTCGAGCGGCTTCTTTGCGCTCTCCGAGTTGCGGCTGATGTGCCGTTGTCGGCGACGTTCAGCGCGTTCACGCACCATCGCTTTGGGTGTGCAGTGAAAGGTGATGTTGCAGCGACCGACGAGTAACTCTTTGCCAGGTCGATGGAGCTGTTGATAAATCTCCATGATGAGCGCGACATTGAATTCGCCGCCGATTTCAAGCTTCGCGCGCAGATCTTCGCCATCGACCACGCGATACACCGCAGGTCCAAGGCACGGTCGCACGAACTTGTAGTTCATCTCTTTGCATACGACGGTGTAATCGCCGGCACATTCTGAGAAGACGTACGAACCGCCCGCAACTTCACTGTTACCAAGCAGCGCCGCGCCAGCCATCGCGTTGTACCAATTGCGATTGAATCGACGGAAGGGAAGCACCGCCGAGAAGCGCGCCTTCGGGCAATCCTTACTCTCGCGATCGCCGCGGAACACACCACGCAACGCAAGTCCGGAACGAAATGCATATGGCAACCAAATCAGTGAGCAGACTCGATGCCAGAATCGATTTCGATTCGAGAGCTTCGACAGCGCTGCTTCGAGTCGGTCATACCAACCCAAACGCGCGGGCGTTGGGTTCGCGTTCCGTGCGGAGAGCGGTGTCGAGATTCGAAGGTCAGCAGAACTCACAGGTTGCAAATGGTAGGGTGTGGGGGGTCGGATGTGCTCACGCGAAACTATGGAGTTTTTCGGTTTCTTTCCGCGTGTCGGATCAGCGAATCTTCAGATGGCGACTACGAGGTGCCTTGGGCGCAGTGCGTGCGCTGCAGCAACGCAACCGCGCGCTCAATATCCCGTTCGCGCGACTCGCCAGCCTCGCGTTCGATGACGTATCGGCAGGTTGGTGTCTGCGCATTCGCGACCGCGAAGAAGGCATTCCAATCGACAGCGCCTTCGCCCGCAGGAACTTCGCTTCCCCACTCGCCTGGCGTGGCCGAGGGACGCGCGTCCTTGATGTGAATCTGCCGAACGCTTGGCGCGAGCGCCGCAAGTGCCGCGACAGGATCGCCCATGCCGTAGAGAATCATGTTCGCAGGATCGAAGTTCACGCCCACCGAGGCTCGGTCAAGTTCGCGCAATGCATCCACGAGCGTCGCGGCAGTTTCTTGCCCTGTCTCAAACGCAATGGAAGCGCCGTGCGCAGCAAAGAGATCTGCAAGAACGCGCAGCCTCGCGAGAATCGTGCGACGGGTTGGATCATGCGTTTCATGCGGAATGAACCCTGCGTGCAACGTGACAAGTGAGATGCCTTCGGCTTCAGCGAGATGCGCAACTTGCTGCGCGCGCGCGAGTGTGGCAATCCACGTCGCATCCGGGCGAACGCCGCCTGTTGCCTTTATGGACGCAAGCGATGTGTAATCTTCGCCAACGGTTTCGAGCATGCCGCTTGCGATCTCGATGCCCGCGTCACGAAGTCGCGCGCATCCACTTCCCCAGCAGGATTCCCAGTCATCCAAGCGAGGCTCGACGAGTGGCGTCAGCGCAAGTTGCACAGAAGTCACACCCACGCGACGCAGCGCGGCGATGAGTTCGTCGATCGATTGCGGACGAAGGCTCCACGAACAGATTCCGAGGGACGGGCGATCCATGTCGAAACAGTACAGCTCCTGCTACCTTTCAGGCAATGCCGACGTATCTCTACGCAGTTGTCACTCCTGATGGGAGCCTTGGCGAGCACTTCGAAGTTGTGCAGCGCATGAGTGAGCCTGCACTCGAGACGCATCCTGAGTCGGGGCTTCCGGTGCGCCGCGTGCCTGTGCTTCCCAACATCGGTGGTCCCTATTCTGAAGGCGGCGAGAAGCGCAAACTCTCTGACGCGAACCTGGGCCGCTTAGGATTCACGAAGTATCAGAAGACATCGACGGGCGAGTACGAGAAGCGCGCAGGTGACGGTCCGAGCATGATTTCGGCAGATTCTTAGAGGAGAGCGATGGAAATGCCTAGCGCGAGCGCACCGAACGAAACATCGAGAGCAAGCGAGATTGCGCGCATCGATGTCTTGCGCGAGTTGCTGCATCGCGCAAATCGCGCGTACTACGCAGACTCCGCGCCGTTCATGAGCGATCGCGAGTTTGACGCGCTGCTCGAAGAACTTGCAGCACTTGAATCTCGACACCCCGACGCACTCGATCCGCACAGTCCAACCAGGCGCGTGGGCGGTGAGGCATCGGGCGGATTTGAATCCGCAGCACATCGGGTGCCGATGCGATCGATTGACAATACGTATTCACTCGGAGATTTCCGCGCTTGGCACGCACGCTGCGCCGAGAGCTTTGGCACTGCGGAGTTCGCACTCTTTGGTGATCCGAAGATCGATGGCGTCGCGCTCTCGCTGCGGTATGAGCAGGGCGTGCTCGTCCAAGCGTTGACGCGCGGTGATGGGGAGAAGGGCGATGTCGTCACGACGAATGTGCGCGCGATTCGCGCTGTTCCGCTGCGACTCGATGGTTCACAACGCGCAATCCCGCCCGTGCTCGAAGTGCGCGGTGAGGTGTTTATGCCTTCCGCAGTGTTCGAGAGCATCAATGCACAGCGCGAACATGAGGGCGAAGAACTTTTTCAGAACGCGCGCAATGCGACTTCAGGCACGTTGAAGAACAAGGACCCTAAAATTGTCGCGGCGCGTCGATTGACATTCTCTGCGCACGGTCGAGGCGAATGCGAAGGCATCGCCGCGCGGTCGCATACGGAATTCTTGCGCGCTCTGCGTGAACTTGGCGTGCCTATCTCTGCCGCTGGTCGCGCGTTTGCTTCGGTGGATGAAGCTGTTGCTGCGATTGAGGTGTTTGCAACCACGCGCGCGCAACTTCCGTTTGGTGTCGATGGCATGGTGGTGCGTGTCGATGATCTTGATCTCCAAGAACGACTCGGCACGAAGGCGAAGTCTCCGCGCTGGGCCATCGCCTACAAATATCCCGCAGAACAGGCGCAAACGGTGCTGCTTGATGTTGTGTGGCAGGTCGGCAAGGGTGGAACGATCACGCCGCGCGCGACGATGCGCCCCGTGCACGTTGCAGGTTCCACCGTGCAGCACGCGACGCTCCACAACATTGAAGAGATCGGTCGACGCGACTTACGCATTGGCGACACCGTGATCGTGGAGAAGGCGGGCGAAGTCATTCCGCAAGTCATTGGCGTTGTGCTCGAAGCGCGTAGCGCCACTGCGCGACCCATCGATGCGCCAACACATTGCCCAGCTTGCAAGAGCGCAGTCGAGCGAGAAGGTCCGAAGATTTACTGCAGTAACGCCGCATGTCCCGCGCAGTTTCGTGAGAAGGTGAAGTGGTTTGTCGGTCGCGATCAAATGGATGTGGATGGTCTCGGTGGCGAGATCACCGATCGACTCGTGGATGGTGGACTGATTGCATCATTTGCGGATGTGTTTCACCTCAGCGCAATGCCCGTCGCGCGATTGTTGACTGCGGCGCGAGCAGCCGAAGGCGCGTTGAAGAAGGGCGAAGACGCGCAACCGAGGATCGACAAGGCGCTCGCGAAATTGGAGAAGGATGGTCCAGGCGCACAGGCGTTAGGCATCATCGCAGCGGCGGAGAGTTCTAAATCGCGCGGACTTGGTCGCGTGCTTGCAGGCCTTGGCGTTCGGCATGTGGGTGCGAGCGCTGCGAAGACTCTCGCGAAGCGATTCAAGAACGCAGCGGAACTTTTGGAGGCGACGGAAGCGGATCTTGAAGCACTCGATGACTTCGGAACGATCACCGCGTCAAGCGTCGCGCAGTGGCTGCACTCTGAAGATGCGCGCAAGATTTTTGCGGATCTCGCAGCAGTGGGGGTTGACCTTCAGAGCAAAGAAGTGAGCGCATCGGCGGTCCAAGACAATCCCTTCAACGGGAAGACGATTGTGATTACGGGAACGCTCGAGAACTTTTCGCGCGGCGCACTGACGGAGCAACTCGAAGGATTCGGCGCGAAGATCGCGGGAAGTGTTTCGAAGAAGACGCACTTTGTGATTGCGGGAACCGAAGCGGGTTCAAAGTTGGACAAGGCGCTTGAACTCGGCGTTGAAGTCTGGGACGAGACGCGATTGCAAGTCGCACTTGCAAGCATTGCGTAGAGTTCGACGGATTTCGCTACGATTCCACTTCTCGCAATTATTTGGAGTTTGCCCATTGGGTCAGTTTCTCCTCGGACTTCGAAGCCTCTTCCTGCGTCTCGCGATCTTTATCGTGTTCGCAGCGCTGCTCGTCTGGTTCTTAGGCGGCAATCTTCTCGCGAAACCTGTCGTGATTCCGCATGGAACCATCGCATGCGGCGCGAAGCTCGTGCACATTGTGCAAGTCATTCCGCCACTCGATTCCCTTCCGAGTGAACGAGAGACGTGGCACATTGAAATTGCCTCGCAGTCGGATGACGACGAGTGGAAAATAATCACGAACGCACAGGTCGTCGTCCGCGCGACAGAGATTTCGCGCGCACCCAACGGCGCGCTCTGGTTCGCGGGTGCGTCGAGTGGCCTTGCCGCGTGGACGATCTTTGAGGTGGATTGCGAGCAAGACGCGCTGATCGTGCGAGGCAGTGGGTATCCAAACCGACTCGCGGTCGAGCGGCAATTGTCGCGCATTGCTTCAGGTCGCGCGTTGCAGTCACCCGAAGTGGCGGCGGGTGCTCAAGACGCCGTGCTCAACGCGGGCGATTGAACAGTTGCGGCGCGGCGTTGTTGCCTGCCGATAGAAGACAGTGCAGCAACGGAGCCACGCGTGCATGCTCAACATTGAATACAAAGCGGAACTTCGAGAACGCGAACTTGCGCGTGGTGTGCTGCAAACACTCGGCGCGGTGTTTCAAGGCAAGTTTGAGCAGACGGATGTTTTCGTGCGCGTGCCTGAAGGACGATTGAAACGGCGCGAGTGTGCGGGCGAACCCACCCGCTGGATTTGGTATCAACGCAGCGACCAAGTCGGCGTGCGCGAAAGTCATTGGACGCTGCTCGATGATCAGCAAGTCGCGCTGCGTTTCGAAGGACTTGATCGTCGACCGTGGAAGCGCGTCGTGAAATGTCGTGAATTGTGGACGCTCGAGAACGTGCGCATTCATCTCGATGAAGTGCTTGGCATCGGCAGTTTTCTTGAGTTCGAAGGTGTCGTGCAGCAGGGGGTCGATGCGAGCGAGACGCGGATGAAAGTCGAGCACCTTGTCGCGGAGTTTCGCCCACTTCTTGGAGAACCGATCGCGTCTAGTTACGAGGCGCTCGTCGAGCCGCTTTCGGAAGTGTGATGGATCGACCGTTCAGCTGAGTTGCGCATTGCCCGAGACAAGCAGCGCGCCGAGAATCACCGCAACGGCGATGCGCCAGATGCCGAAGATTTCAAGACCTCCGCGCGAGAGCAACGACACAAGCCATCGCACCGCGAGTGCTGCGCTCACTGTGGCAACCGCGATGCCCACGAGCATCGGCACCGGACCTCCGATGGAATCCGCAAACGGAGTGAAGCCGCCTGCATCGTTGGATGCTTGCATTAGTTTGTACAAACACGCGGCACCGAGCGTTGGCAATCCAAGGAGAAAACTGAACTCGGCGCTGCGTCGCGGCGAGAGCCCGCAGAGAAGTCCGCCGAGAATCGCCATGAGTGATCGACTCGTGCCAGGAACCATCGCGACGCATTGGAAGAGCCCGATGCACAACGCGGCGCGGTAAGAGAGTTGCACGAAGTCTTCGCTCTCGCCTTCTTCGCGGCTGACAAGTGATCGCATCCACTTGCCGATCAACAACAGCAGAATTCCGCCGCCGCCGAGCATCATCAGGACCGGCACAGGATGAAACAACTTCGCTTCGATCGCGTCGTCGAAGAGTTTTCCAAACACCGCAGCAGGGAGGAATGCGATGCAAATCTTTCCGAAAAGCTGCAACCCCGCGCGATCGAGACCGAGGATTCCACGCAGCATCTGCGCGACCCGTGCGCGATAGAGGAGCAAGACCGCGAGAATCGCGCCGCCCTGAATGATGATGTTGAACGCGTCAATCGATGCGAGCCTCGCTTTGTCTTCGCGGAGACCCAACAACCACGTTGCGAGAATGAGATGACCTGTTGAGCTGACAGGCAGGTACTCGGTGATGCCTTCGACAAGTCCGAGCACGATCGCATCAAGGATCGTCATGAGGCCGCTCCATCCTTCGCAAGCCAGGGCATGAGTGCGCGCACCCGTGCACTCGCGCCTTCAATCGGATGCGCACTCGCGCGCGCTCGCCAAGCGGTGAACTCAGGATGTCCGTTCGCGTGATCGAGCATAAATCGTGCCGCAAACGCGCCGGATCGAACATCCGCGAGCAGCGCGCTCAGTTTCGATTTCAGCGCATCGTCGACGAGCGACTTCGCGGCTACGAATGCGCCGAATTCTGCTGTGTCGGAGATCGTGCGACGCATGCCATCAGGTCCGCGCGCGTAGAGAAGATCCGCGACTTGCTTCAGTTCATGGCAACACTCGATGTACGCAACCTCCGGTGGATAGCCCGCAGCGACTGCCATGTCGAACGCAGCTTCCACGAGTCCAAGCATGCCACCACAGAGCACCGCTTGTTCACCGAACAGATCGCTCTCTGCTTCTGCCGCGAAGGTCGTTTCGAGAAGCCCACTCCGCGTACATCCGATGCCCGCACCCCATGCCACCGCAGTCGCGCGTGCTGCATTCGCCTTGTTTTCTCGCGCAACGGCGAGGAGCGCAGGGATACCTTGGCCAGCGACGAATCGCGCGCGAACGGTCGCGCCAGGACCCTTGGGTGCGAGGAGCACGATGCCGAGGTCGAGCGCTTCCAGTGGCTCGATGAAACCAAATCGGATCGCAAAGCCGTGCACAAATCCGACCACAGTGCCCGCGCGAAGGGAAGGTTCGATCCATCGCACCCACGCCGACGGCTGCGCTTGATCGGGCAACGCGACGATCACGAGGTCGGCTCGGGCGCACGCTTGCGCGTAATCCATCGACGCAAATCCATCGCGCTCTGCCTGCACGCGCGCGCTGCCACCATGTTCGATCGGCCGACCGCCAATGATCACTTCAAGCCCAGAATCCCGCAGGTTTTGAGCATGCGCGCGCCCTTGGTTTCCATAGCCAAGCACAGCGATGCACTTGCCACGAAGCGGCGCAACGAGTGCATCGAACTGCAACGCATCACTCTCGCGAATGACGGTGCTCTGAGAAGTTGCGTCAATGAAAGTCATCACGCGAACGATACTGTGTGCACGGGGGATGCATGGGGCGACTCGCAATCTTCAGTTCCGAGAAAACTTTCGTTTAAAGGTTGCAAAGACCGATCGTTGGTGTGAATCGTGTTAGCGTACCGATGCGCCGCGTGGAGTAAGCGCGCATCACGAAGGGATTCGAGATGCTGAACAGTTGGAATACAAATCACTTTCTTCGATTGCATCGTGGCAGGGGTCCCGAGCGCAGGCAATGCGCGCGCTTTCACGTGGAACCAATGTATTCCTCCGTTCGCGTCCGCGAAATCGGCGCGCTTGCGACGCCGCGCAATGGTCATCTCTATGACTTGAGTATGCGCGGCATGAGATTCGAAATCGATGAAGCGATCGCGGTTGGAACGGAACTCGAAATCGAGATCCATCTCCCTGCACTTCGTCACGCTGTCGTCCTTCGCGCGCATGTCGTGCGAGAAGACAGCGAGGAATTGTTGTTTGGACCGATGTCGGTCGCCGTTGAATTTGGTCGCGACGCGCGAGGAGCACTCGCGCGCAAGGCGCTGGCTCGATTGCTCGCGCAACGCTGGCTTCAACTCGCCGCTTGACGCGCATTCCACAGCGCAATTGCCGCGATACAAGCGACTGTCGTTGCCTCGGGAGAACTCGATTCCGCCACCACTGCATCTGCGAGCGTTCGATACACGCCGAGGCGTGCTGCAGCGATCTCCGCAACCTCATCGATCACGGACGCGCCCGTCAAACTCGGTCGATGACCCGCATCCGCGCGCAATCGTTCGCGCATCGTTTCAATCGAGGGATCGAGCAGAATCACGCAGATGGCGCGTGCTGATCGTTGCCGTTCCGCACGAAGAGATTCTTGCACAGCGCCTTGCATGAGCGTTCCACCTCCAAGCGCAAGAACACGAGGTGCAGCCAGCGCTTCGACACTGCATGCACGCGCGAACGCATCGCATTCCGCCGCGCGAAAAGCGAGTTCACCGCGCGCTTGAAACAACTCTGAAGCTGTAGCAAAACCGTCGCTTCCACGAAGGAGTGCGGCGGTTTGATGATCAAGATCGAAGAATGGAAGCGAGAGCCGCGCCGCCAGTAACGGACCGATGGTGCTTTTTCCGCTCGCTCGCAATCCAGCAAGCAGGATGAGCGGAGGGGTTGCGCCTCGGTCGGTCAATGGTTTACTTTGCGGGAGTACTTAGCGCAGCGTGAGTCGGCGACCCAGGGCGCGCTTGCTGTTGATGATCTTGCGACCCTTGCGGGTGGACATACGAGCGCGGAAACCGACGCTGCGTACTTTCTTGATTCGACTAATTCGGTGCGGGTAATGCATGGATAAACCTTCCTAACGGGTCGAGGAGGCTATCCGAAGTCGCGGCAGAAGGCAATGCTCCGATTGGCGAGATTCTGGAAACGGCCGCATGGATCTCGGACGCTCCTGACTCATCCAAAACTGCAGGCGTTGCCGCGCTCGAACGCCGATATAGAGTAGGACTAGTTTCTGATGCAGGTCCTCCACCTGCCGCGGCGTCGCGGCGATTGGAGCTCCCGCCGCAGGAAGAGCGCGCCAGACGCGATGCTGGCATTTTTTGGAGTCCCCGCAGTAGCCTTCATCGAGGGCTGCTGGGGAACGCGGTCATGGAGCAATCTCATTTTCCACAGCCTCCCGAACGGGGCATCGTCGAACAGGCGCTTGGTTACACCTTCAAAGATCGAGCCCTGCTCGAACGCGCGCTGATCCACGCATCCGTTGCACCCAAACGTCTCGACAGCAACGAGCGACTCGAGTTTTTCGGCGATGCGATTCTTGGCGTCATCATCTGCGAGCGTCTCTTTCTCGCCTACCCAAACGCGCTCGAAGGGGAACTCACGAAAGTGAAGTCGAACATCGTGTCGCGCAAAGTGTGCGCTGAGGTTGCGAAGGAACTTGGATTTGATCAGGCGATTTCACTCGGCAAAGGCATGGGTTCACGCGAGCAACTTCCACTCTCGCTTCTCGCAGCGGTGTTTGAATCTGTTGTGGGCGCGCTCTATCTCGACGCTGGATTTGAAGTCACGCGCGAGTTTGTGCTGCGCGTGATGAACCCGCGCATCGTCCGCGCACATGAACAAGGGCATCAAGAAAACTTCAAGAGCGTGCTTCAACAAACGCTGCAACGCGGAGGCGGAGCGACGCCCGACTATCTCATTCTCGCAGAAGAAGGCCCCGACCATCTGAAATGCTTTCACATCTGCGCAGTCGTCGGAGAGCGGCGTTTTGCCATGCAAACAGGCGCAAGCAAGAAAGAAGCCGAGCAAGCGGCGGCGTTGGCAGCGCTCGTGGAACTCGGGCTCGCGAGAATTGACGAGAGCACGGGCGAAGCGGATCTCAACGATGGCGCGGTTCGCTAGAAGTTTCTTGATGTACGACTAACTGAAGAGCAGCCAACCAACGAGCCACGCATCCACAAGGATTGCGAGCAGGATGGCAGTTGTCATCAGACGCGCGAAGGATTCGCGTGGGGGCGACGCGTTCGGAATCATCGCGAGCGTCGTGGTTGTATGTTCGAGTGGTTCACCGCGTCGTGCGCGATCTTGCACCACAGCGACGATGAGATTTGCATCAAACGGGCGCAATCCGAGTCGTTGCGCGAGCAGCATCAAGCCTTCGCGGCGGTCATGCGGCAGCACTGCACCAGCGAGCACGCGCGCAGTTTCTTTCGCGAAAATCCAACGTGGATCAGTGCTTCCTAGCACGGCATGCGACTTCGTTTCGAAGAACTCTTTCGGTTCAGGATTCTTGGAGAGCACGGTCTCAGCGGCAACGACGCGCAATCTCTGGCGCATGCGCTCGGCTTGCGCGCGAGTGGCGGAAACGGAGTGCTCATCGCTCAATCGCACAGAGGAGCGGCCACTTGCGCGCCCACTTGTGTGCAGTGAATCTTGAGATGAAAACTCCTTCGGCTGCATCGTGGTGCGACTTCCCGCGCGACTCTGTGAACGACTCCCTGTCCACTGCGAGTCTACGCAGCATTACGAAGAATCCACGGTGAAGTTTCGAAATCACGGATTTCGCGGAAGCCATCTCCGCACAGACCGCAAAGTCGGCATAAATCTCCTGCGACCGCTCGTGCTCACTCCGCGCCGTGGCGGAGGATGCGTCCGTCGACGAGAAACACGGTGTCTCCCGCGATTTGAGTGATGACATCGGCCATGCGTTCGAAGCGTTGGCCGATTGCGAGCAGATCAATCGCCGCCGCCGTTGCCCCGACATCCTGCGTAATCCACTCGCGGCTCCACAGAATGACTTCGCGGTTGAGCGCGTCGACATAACTATCGCTGCGACGGATTTCGAGGCAGAGCTTGCTGTCTTCATTCGAAAGCGCGACAAGCACATCCCGCAACATCGTGCGCGTGGCTTCAGCCATATCGAGCAGAGCCGGCGGGAATCGATACGAACCAGACTCCACAAGTTTGGTCACACGCTTGCAGGAACCCTTCGCCATGTCCGCGACGCGTTCAAGTTCATTAGAGATACGAATTGCCGTGAGAATCAACCGAAGATCACTTGCCACAGGCGCGCCGAGTGCGAGCAAGCGCATGCACTCGTCCTCAACCTCCGCTTGCATTTGATCGACTTCGGTGTCGGACTCGCGCACCACGCGCGCGAGTTCCACATCACCATCGCGAATCACTTGCACCGCTTGCGTCACGCGATGTTCGACAGCAGCACCCATCACGAGCAATTTGCGGCGAAGGTCGATGACGCGAGATTGAAGGTTGACTGCCATGAGATTCGACTCTGCTTGCGGATTGAAAGTGCACTGCGCCGGATTAGAAATGCGCTTCGCGCGGACTCAGCCGAACCGACCTGTGACATAGTCTTCAGTCTGGCGGTTCGTCGGTTTCGTAAAAATCGCTTCGGTCTCGCCCCATTCAATGAGGCGACCTTCGAAAAAGAATGCCGTCGTGTCGGAAACGCGCGCCGCCTGCTGCATGTTGTGCGTGACGATGACGATCGTGTATCGCTCGGCGAGTTGTTCAATCAGCTCTTCAATTGCGAGCGTGGACTTCGGGTCAAGCGCCGAGCATGGCTCATCCATCAGGAGCAGTTCAGGACCCGCTGCGATCGCGCGCGCGATGCACAGTCGCTGCTGCTGACCACCCGAGAGACTGAGCGCGGAAGCGCGTAAACGATCCTTCACTTCATTCCACAGTGCGGCTTGGCGAAGGCTCTGTTCGACGAGTAGATCGAGGTCGCCCTTGGAATAGACGCGGTGCAATCGCGGTCCGAACGCGACATTGTCGTAGATCGACTTTGGAAACGGATTCGGCTTCTGGAAGACCATGCCGACGCGGCGACGAAGTTCCACAACATCCATCGAGCGCGCAAGGACTTCATCACCATGCAAACACAAGGAGCCTTCCGCGCGCGCGGTTGGAATCGTGTCGTTCATCCGATTAATCCAGCGCAAAAACGTGCTCTTTCCGCAACCTGAGGGACCAATGAACGCCGTCACGCGTTGCGCCGCAATATTCAATGTCAGATCCGTGAGCGCGTGAAACGATCCGTACCACGCGTTGAGGTTGCGCACCACAACAGCGGGCGCTGCTTCGACTGCGTGCACGCGTGCGTCGTGCGCGGGTGTCGGAAAAAAACTGCTCGGAAGTGTCATCGATGGCTCGTGGGTTGAAGTGCTCGACTGTATCACTGGAGGTTCTTTTGCAGTTTCTGGCGAATCAAGACGGCAAGCCCGTTGAACACCAAGAGGACGACAAGTTGCACGATGATCGCAGCGGCCGCAAGCTCGTGAAACGATGCTTGCGGTCTGCCTGCCCAGTTATAAATTTGCAGCGGGAGGACGGTGAAATCGCTCATGAGATTTTCGGGCGTTGCGAAGACCAAGAGAAATCCGCCCAAGACCAAGAGCGGTGCCGCTTCGCCAATCGCTCGACTCATCGCGAGAATCGCGCCCGTCATGATGCCAGGAATTGCTGCGGGGAGCGTCATTTCTCGCACCATCTGCCAGCGGGTGCTGCCGAGCGCGAGCGCGCCTTGCCGCAGCGAACTCGGCACTGCGCGCAACGCTTCCTGGCTTGAAATGATCACGACCGGGAGGATCACGAGCATGAGCGTGAGTCCACCTGCGAGCACGCTCGATCCGAAGGGAAGCGAGATGCTCCACCAACTTCCTTCACGCACTTGCGTGGTGGCAGTAGCTGCGGCGAGTGCGGAAACCGAGATCGATTTCGTCTCGCCCACGCGCGCAGTCTCTTCGGCATCACCTTGAATATGCGCGGTCGCGCTGCGCCAACTCTCCTCGCCATCGTCCGTGACGGTCAGCACTTCGACCTGCGCGCCATCCTGTAGCGCGCCAGCAGGCGCGGGGTGCGCGATCCAAAGATTCCACCGTGCTAAACAGGCCTGTACGCCAGTCGTCTCGACTACGCCAGCGCGGTCAATCCCTTCCACGCGAACTCGCACGATGTCGCCGTCGACGGACTCATACTCGTTGTAGTAGGTGTAGCCGAGCAGCACGGTGGGATCCGCCGCCGTTCCAAATCCACCAAACATGCGCGCGAATGCGGTGAGCCCAATGATGCCGTACACAATGGACGGCACGCCCGCGAGGTTCATGATGTTGAGATTGATGAAGCCCGTCACGCGATTCTTCGGTGCGAACTCTTCGAGATAAATCGCAGTTCCAATGCCGAGCGGAAGCGCGGTCAACGCGCAAATCGCGCAGACCCACACGGAGCCCCACAGCGGACCTCGGATGCCAGATGCAGCGGGTTTTCGCGATGCGAACTGCGTGAGGAAATCCCAACTCAACGCACTCCAGCCATCCAAGAAGATGGAGAACAGCAGCGCGAACAGCACGAGCACAGCGAGCGTGGTGCCAGCCAGACAGAACCACAGAAAGACGCGATTGGAAAGTACGCGCGCCGCGCTGCCGCGAAGTCTGCCGCGGGCAACAAATTCATTAAGCGACGGAGTGCTCATTCGTACTCCTCGCGGAATCGCTTGAGGATGTAACGACCGACGAGGGTGAAACTGAGCGTGATGGTGAAGAGCACCGCAGCCACCGCGTAACTTGAGGCGTACTCCACGCCGTTGGCGGGCGCATCACCAAGGAAGATTTGCACCATATAGGCGGTCATGGTTTGCACTTCCGCCCACGGTTCTGCGGTCATTTGCGCAATTCCGCCCGCAGCGAGCGCGACGACCATGGTCTCGCCGATCGCGCGACTCATCGCGAGCAAGAAACTCGCGACAATGCCCGAGAGCGCAGCGGGTACGACGACCTTCACGCTGACATCAAACTTCGTTCCGCCGAGTGCGTATGCGCCGTCGCGAAGACTACGCGGCACGCTGCGCAGCGCGTCTTCGGAGAGCGAACAGACAATCGGCAGAATCATGATGCCGATGGCGAGCCCTGCGCTCATCGCGTTGTAATTTCCAAATCGTGGCGCGATGGAATGGAGGATGGGCGTGATCGCGGTGAGTGCGAAAAAACCGTAAACGACGGTCGGAATCCCTGCGAGCACTTCGAGCGCGGGCTTCAGGATCGCGCGCGTGGTCGGTCGTGCGTACTCGCTGAGATAGACCGCGGCGGTCAGTCCTATCGGCAATGCGAAGCACGCCGCGATGACGGTGACGAGCATCGTGCCGCATACCAATGGCCAGATGCCGAAGTGTTTCTCGCCGCCGAGGAGGGGATTCCATTCGGTGCTCCCGAAGAATTCTCCAATCGACACCTCTTCAAATCCAAAGAACAGAAACGACTCTTTCGCGAGGATGACAAGAATCGCGAATGTCACGAAGACCGAGAAGAACGAAGCGCAGAAGAGCGACCAGCGAATGCCGCGCTCGCTCCAATCGCGCCAACGACGCGAGCGCGCGCGTCCGAAGCTCATCGGATCTCGAAATGGAGTCGGCGCGGTGGTCACGAGGGGGCTTAGTGTAAACGCATGCGGCGCACGATTTTGCCGCCGCAAGAAGTCGGTTCAGTGGATGGATGGACGCTTCAAACGCCTTTCCAATGCGCGCTCGGTGATGCCTTGCCGGGCCGTCATTTATAGATCGACTCGAGTGCGCCGAGGATTGCGTTCCCATCCGCATCGGAGAATTGCGATCCGACTCTGCGCGCATCCCAGTTCGCCTTGACGCGCGCGTAGATCGCATCTGGAAATTTTACATATCCAACTTCTTCCGCGTACTTGCCCGCGTTGGCGATGTAGTACCCGATGAATGCAGCAATCTCTGGCTTCGCCGCGCTTTTCGCGCTCACATAGATAAAGAGTGGTCGGCTGAAGGGCGCGTAGGTTCCGCCTTCGATCGTGTCCCTCGTGGGAAGCACTGCGTCACCTTTGGGCGACACGATGGACACGGCGCGGACTGCATCTTTGTTCTCAAAGTAATACGCGCAGCCGAAGAATCCGATCGAACCTTCGTTCCCAGCGACGCCGCGCACGAGCACGTTGTCATCTTCGGAAACGCTCGCGTCTGCGCGCACTTTGCCATCTTTTCCGAGGACAACTTCTCTGAAGTAATCAAACGTTCCAGAATCCGTACCTGGCATGTAGACCTTGATCGGAGTTGCAGGCCAATCGCTGCGCACATCTTTCCATGTCTTCGCGGCGCTTGTTGCACTGAAAATTGTTTTCAGATTTTCGATTGTCAACTTGTCGGCGAACGTGTTCTTGGGATGGACGACGATCGAGAGACCATCGAACGCGATCGGGAGTTCGAGGAAGTCGATGCCGAGTTTCGCGCAAACATCCGATTCAGATTTCTTGATCGGTCGTGATGCATTGCTGATGTCTGTTTCGCCCGCTTGGAATCGCTTGAAACCACCGCCCGTTCCTGAGATGCCGACGGTGGGGCGCACACGCGGTGCACCTTTCCGGAACTCTTCAGCGACAGCTTCGGTGATTGGATACACAGTCGAAGAGCCGTCGATCTTGATCGACCCCTTCAGATTCTTGGTTGCCGCATCTTGTTGTGGAGCCGTTGCGGCGAGCAAACTTGCGGAGGCGATGAGGAGAATTGCCGTTGAAATGTGTCGCAAGTGCTGCATGAATGGTTCTCGGGATTCGCAAAGAGGTTTGAAACGACCAGAGGGATCGGGCTGGCTTCCTCGTGGGCACACACGGTCGCGAGCCAATGTTTAGTTTGTGTTCAGATCGTGTTGAGATGCTGGGAATTGCGAGGGAAACCACACTTTGAAGTTGCATCCTTCGCCGATCTGACTCTCCGCTTCAACCCGTCCACCGTGGGCGTGCGCGATGTGTTTGACGATCGCAAGTCCGAGCCCCGTGCCGCCTGTTTCGCGATGCCGCGATTTATCCACGCGATAGAACCGTTCGAAGATGCGCTCGAGGTGCTTTGTGGGAATGCCTGATCCAGTATCGATGACTTCAACGCCACTCTCTTCCGTGTTCACGATGCTCCGCAATGTCACTGTGGATTGCTCGGGCGCATATCGAATCGCATTCGAAAGCAGATTCGTCACGGCTTGAATCGCGAGCGATTTGTTCACGATCGCAACGGCGTTGTGCGGATCTTCGATGGCGATATGGATCTTGCGAAGTTCCGCCGCGGAGGCGAGATCTTCCGCGCACTCTTGCATGAGTTCGAGCACGGGCATGCGTTGCTTGTCGAGGGTCGCGTGGTGCGTGGGATCTTCGAGTAGTGAAAGCGTGAGGATGTCCTCGACGATCGCGGAGAGGCGAACGACGTTTCGTTGCACGATGGCGAGGAACCGTTCCGAACGATCGAGGTCGGTGCGACCGAGTTGCGTCAGCGTGTCGACAAATCCACGGATTGTTGTGATGGGCGTGCGAAGTTCATGGCTCACGTTGGCTGCGAAATTGCTCCGCATCGCTTCGAGTTGACGCGCGCGCGTGACGTCGACAAGGCTCAGCACGATGCCGTTCTGCCCATCCGACATTTCCAACGGTTCACTCGACGCGTGGAGGGTCATGGGACTTTGCTTGCTCGTCGCGCTGCGCATCTCGAGTTGCGCAGAGGAATCGCCGCCTGTCGCGAGCGCGCCATCGACAAACGCGTTGAGCGCTTGTTCGCGCACGATTTCTTGAAGCAGTCGACCGCGCGCGCGCGTCTCTTCGCACGCAAGCATGCGCGCGGCAGCGGGATTGATGTCGAGCACGCGCTGCTGCGGATCGAGCGCGATGACCGCGATGGAAGTCGCGCGGAGCGTCTTGCGGGTCTCTTCGAGTTGTGTTTGCGCGAGTGCCGTGCGTTGATTGGACTCGCGGAGCCTGCGATCGATCGCACGCGCGAGATCTCCGAATGCGCCCGAGTCATCGTCTCCGCGCGGCGCGTCGTTCTGCTCGATCGAGCGCTGGAGTCGTTGCATACTTCGGCGCACAGACATTCCGTAGCACACGCTTGCGAGTGCAATCAACAGCGCGGCAATCCATCCGACGGAAACCTCAGCAAGGATGGGCGCAAGCGCGAAAGTCATCGGCGATCAGCGTAGCGCGGCGCGCGAACGAGTGCTGCTTTGATCACGCATCCTCGGTGTGCGACTCCGCGAAGCGATAGCCCACGCCACGCACCGTTTCTACGCATTCTGCATGGCGAAGCAACTTGCGCCGGAGCGCCGTGACGTGCACATCGACCGTGCGGCTCGAAAGCATGGTGTGTTTCCCGTGGACGGACGCGATGATCTGATCGCGCGTGCGCACGAAACCCTTACGAATGGCGAGGCATTGCAAAATTCCAAACTCCGTGAGCGTGAGATCAATCTTCTTTCCATCGATCAGCGTCTCGTGGCGATCAGCATCAATCACGAGGGAACCGCTCAAGAGCACGATGCGATTGCCTTCCTTGCGCGGAAGTTCTTCGAGCTGTCGACGAAGCACGCTCTTCAATCGCGCCATGAGGACGCGTGGGCTGAATGGCTTCGTGACATAATCATCCGCGCCGAGTTCGAGGCCAGCGACGATGTCCGATTCTTCGCCCTTCGCCGTCACCATGACGATCGGAATATTGCGCGTTTCGGCGGCTTGTTTCAGTCGGCGGCAGACTTCAAGTCCACTGAGATCAGGAAGCATGAGGTCGAGGACGATGAGATCGGGAGCCTGGCGGCGAATCGCATCGAGAGCGAGCCGTCCGCTGTGGCAGGTGCGTGCGTTCATCCCTTCGCGCTGCGCATGAAACTCGATGAGTTCCGCGATCTCCGGCTCGTCTTCAACAATCAGGATTTCTGCTTTGGCAGTGCTCACAGTCATGGCTCAGGTTCATTCTTGCGTGTCTCAGGTCGTGGCTCCGTTGTGGAGCCCGAGAAGAAGGGAGAAGAGTAGGTGTCAGCGGCGCAGATGCATTGAGGTCGTGCGGAGGTCGCCTGCCGGAGCCCTCTCATGGTGCGTAGATTGGCTTCGAAAGTGCTTTTTGCTCGGTGTTTCCAACACTGCTTCGGTGCAGAGAGGGTTGCATCGGTGTAATGCTGGCGCCATCGAGCATGCGCGATTTTGCGCCGACGACCTGCTCAAGACAGTAAGAAAGTCCGTCTTCCGCGAGCGTGCCGAGCACTGCGATGCCTACAGGTTCTCGCATGCCCACGGGGACACCGTGCGATTCCATCGTCGTGTGCGTCTTCCCTGTTCGTGCGCGCGCGATGGACTGCACAAGCGCGTGATGCCTTGCGGATCCACCCGCGAGAAGCAGAGTGTCCTCGTCGCGCAATCCTGCATCGCGAAGCGTTGAAACAATCGTCCGCGCGATCGCTTCGACAATCGTGCGACATGCATCATTGGAGGAAAGTTGACGCGTCGCGTCGATTGCGCGCGCAGACTCGTCGCCTGTTCCGAGTGAGCGACGAGTCGCGAGACTCTCCTTTGCGTGCGCGCGCATCGCGTGGAGAATTTCGTCGAGTGCTGCGCCATCGCAAACTCCAGCGCGCGCCGCGTTGCCATCTTCGTCAAATGCTTTGCCAAGTCGTTCGCGCGCCACACGATCAAGCAGGTGATTGCACGCGCAGACATCAAAGCCTCGCACGTGTTGGGAGGATTCCATCGCGCGGCCAGGGTCGATGCGTGGAAGGAGTGTCGCATTCGCGAAGCCACCGAGATTGAGTACACCAATGGGCGCTTCGGACGATCCGAAAAGAAAGAGATCCGCGAGCGGAGTGATTGGCGCACCTTCGCCGCCACTCGCAAGATTCGCCGCGCGAAGATCGAATCGCACGCGGCACTGCATCGCGGTTGCGACGGGCCAGGGATTGAGGAGTTGCCACGAAAGCGGGGGCGCGTGGAAGACAGTTTGTCCATGTAAAACAACAAGATCTGGCGTGATGCCGCAACCCGTGCAAAGTGCGTGAATCGCGTGTGCGTGCGCTTGCCCGAAAGCGTGCGCGAGTTGAGCGAACTCCATCGCAGTCATCGGTTCTTGCTGTGCAGCGCGCCGCAGATCTTGAATCAACGCACCGAGTGGATGCGAGATTCCTTCGATAAAACAGGCGCTGAGCTCGTGACCGTGTCCGTCGATGCGCACCGCCGCGACATCGATATCGCCATCAAGACTCGTCCCCGTCATCGTGCCAACGACGATGCGAGAGTCTGTGGTGGCATGCGCAAGTGCGGTCATGGTTGCATGGTGCATTCTTTGGCTGCTTGCCGCAATCGGCTGAATCCGTGCAAGGGATGCATTCCTATCGCCGATACACTCAATCCTTATGGTGAAGCGCATACTTGTGACCGGCGGCGCCGGGTTCTTGGGTTCCCATCTCTGCGATCGCCTCGTCGCGATGGGACATGATGTCATCTGTCTCGACAACCTTTTTACGAGCCAGAAATCGAATATCGAGCATCTCCTCGGACTGAAGAATTTCGAGTTCATCCGCCACGATGTCACCGAGCCGATCATGCTTGAGGTCGATGAGATTTACAATCTCGCGTGCCCCGCAGCACCCGGGCACTACCAGTACAACCCGATCAAGACGATGAAGACGAGTGTGCTCGGCGCGATCAACATGCTCGGCCTCGCCAAGCGCGTGCGCGCGAAGATTTTTCATGCTTCGACGAGCGAGGTCTATGGCGATCCTGATGTGCATCCGCAGCCCGAGAGTTACCGAGGAAATGTGAATCCGATCGGTCCTCGCGCGTGCTACGACGAGGGTAAACGTGCGGCAGAAACGCTGTTCTTTGACTACAACCGTCAGAACGGTCTCGATATTCGGGTCGTGCGAATCTTTAACACGTATGGCCCGCGCATGCATCCGTTTGATGGTCGCGTGGTGAGCAATTTTATTCGGCAAGCGTTGCTCGGCGAATCGATCACGATCTACGGCGAAGGCACGCAGACGAGATCGTTCTGCTATCGCGACGATCTGATCGATGGCTTCCTCAAGTTTATGGACATGCCGAAGGGAGTCATCGGGCCGATCAATCTCGGCAACCCGACGGAGTTCACAATTCTGCAACTCGCGGAACTGGTCGTCGAACTCTCGGGAAGCAAGTCGCAGATCATTCGCGCGCGACCGCTTCCGCAGGACGATCCGCTCCAACGGCGTCCGGACATTACGCTTGCCAGAACGGTGCTCGGCTGGGAACCCACGATTTCGTTGCGTGACGGACTCGTGCGCACGATCGAGTATTTCCGCTCGGTGGACATCGCGCAATTCCGCGCGCCGACGCCTAACTACTGATCACGGCGCGCCGCCTTCTCTACATGAAGCGATCAAACGACCCCACTGGATGGGGTCGTTTTTGGCCATGAAATCGTCGCGCCGAAAAATTCAGAAATTTTGTTAGGCTTTTTGTAGGGGTATCGCCGCAGAGTGAGCCGATGTGGTAATATCCAAACATCGACCGAACAAAAAGAAGGTCGATGTTCGGTTCGATTGAACGATTCATGCGGGGAAAACGCCAAAGTCGGTGTTTCGAAGTCTGAAGTTCAATTCCAGAGCGCGTCCTAAGGAAGGCGTGAGGAAAGTTCCGAGCGAGTGTAGAAATGGTTGGCGTTCGAGGTTGTTCAGTCAGCCTTCAGCGAATTCTCGAAGCATCGAACAGTACGCATGTTGAGCGACAGCACCCGGTCGCTCAGTCACGCAGAACTTCCGCCTGAGGGAACACGAAACAAGGGTTTCACCGCCAACCTGACCGCACGAGGCACACGAGTAGGGGACAAGAAGAGATGATTGCACTTACGAATCCAGTTACGAATTCAGTCACGAATCCAGTCACGAATCCAGTTTCGAATCAATCCGCAAATCAAGCATCCACGACAAAGTTGGATCGCGCGACAGATGCTCCAAGTTCAAGGACGAACCCAGCCATGATCACAAACACTAAGCCTATGACCCAACCACACGCTTCTTCTTCCGCTCCATCTTTCGCATGTTCGAACGCGAGCACGGCCGCACGTGCGATGATTGAAGAGAAGCGTCCAGAACAGGGCGGACGGATTCCTCCTAAGGCGGCAGTTGCCCCGAAGGCTGATGGCGCACCGGTCGTGAAGCGCGATACGAAAGCGGATGCGAGGGCAGACGCGAAGGCAGACGAGGCGAAGAAGGGAAAGCTCGCAGCACTTGATCGCGCGCTCGCCACCATCGAGAAGGCGTATGGCAAGGGTTCCATCATGAAACTTGATGGCGATTCGCTGCTTCCGATTCCTTCTATCTCTACTGGCGCGCTGAGCCTCGATCTTGCACTTGGTGGACGCGGTCTTCCGCGCGGTCGTGTCGTTGAGATCTATGGCCCAGAATCTTCAGGCAAGACGACACTCGCGCTCACGGTGATTGCGAACGCGCAGAAGTCCGGTGGTATAGCTGCGTTCATTGACGCGGAACATGCGCTTGATCCTTCGTGGGCGAAGCGTCTGGGCGTCAACATCCATGAGATGTTGGTGTCGCAACCAGATACAGGCGAGCAAGCACTCGAAATCTGCGAGATGCTCGTGCGATCGAACGCGGTGGACATCATCGTGATTGACTCGGTAGCCGCGCTCATTCCAAAGGCTGAAATCGAAGGCGAAATGGGCGATTCGCAGATGGGTCTGCAAGCACGACTCATGAGCCAAGCGCTTCGTAAGCTCACGGGCGCGATTGCGAAGAGCGAGTGCATCGTGATCTTCATCAACCAGCTCCGCGACAAGATCGGCGTGATGTTCGGTTCACCTGAAACCACGACGGGTGGAAAGGCGCTCAAGTTCTACGCGTCCATCCGCATCGACATCCGCCGCATTGGCGCAATCAAAGATGGCGACAACAACATTGGCAATCGCGTGCGCGCGAAAGTCGTGAAGAACAAGGTCGCGCCACCGTTCCGTGAAGCGGAGTTCGACATCATGTTCAACGAAGGCATCTCGCTCTCGGGCGACCTGGTCGATCTCGCCGTCGAGGACAGTGTGATTGAGAAGGCTGGATCTTGGTTCAGCTACAAGGGAACGCGCGTTGGGCAGGGTCGCGAAAACGCGAAACAGTTCTTGCGTGACCATCCCGAGTTGTTCGCGGAGATTCGCCAGCGCGTGCTCGACAAGCGCCTCGCTGTTCCCGAAGTTGAAGCGAAGAAGTTCGCGCCCTCGGCCGACGAAGCGGACGAAGGCGACGAAAACTAAGCACGTTGCTCGGCTCGTTCGCGCGCGACTGAAAAGCGTTCAGCGATCAAGAAGTCGCAGGCACACATGCGCGCGCATGGAGGCGCGCGGTGGTGCTTGACTGAGCCATGATTCAAATCATGATTCAATCATGGTCGAGTCATGGTCGAGTCATGGTCGAGTCATGGTCGAGTCATGGTCGAGTCATGGTCGAGTCATGGTGAAGTCATGGCTAGATCGTGGTTGGGTCGTGCTTCGTGTTTGGATCTGTGGTCGAATGAGTCAGCCGGAAGGCTCTTTGTCTCAAATCGTGTGGTGATCGTTACGGCAGATCAACCTTCGCATGTTCGATGCGTGGTTCGTCGCGTGGTTCGTCGCGGGCGCGAGAGTTGCGTCGTTGTTGCAGATCATTGGGCCGCGCCGCGAGGCATCTGGGGTAGGCGAGCGTCGTGGACCTCGCGCTATACTTTCCGACCCCGCGGTCGTGGCGAAATTGGCAGACGCGCTAGATTCAGGTTCTAGTGGGGTAAAACCCGTGGAGGTTCAATTCCTCTCGGCCGCAATACTGACCCGACGCATCGCTTCCCGCGGGCGTCGGGTCTTTGCGTTTGAGGTCGTTGTTTGTGGATGGGTCAGAGTTGCGTCCACAGTGCGCGTAGTCACTTCAGCCTACTGGTCGCTGCGGAGTGCACTGCGCGAATTTGATTCCCGCATCTTCGGTCTTCTGCTCGTTCTGTCTTCCGCTCATTCATTCCTCAGTTCTTGCTTTCCGGAAAGCATGAGAGCATGAGAGCATGAGAGCATGAGAGCAGGGAAGTACGAAGGCAGGAAAGCCGGTGAGCGGGAACGCAAGAGAAATGCGAAGAACTGAAGGGAGAAGTGGATTGAAGCTCGCGCGAGCACCTTCGATTGTCTCGTTGGAGCGGCAGTTCGACGCCGCATTCGATGGAGGGGGTATCGTTTCCTTTCGTGATGTTTCGCGAGGTATCGCTATGTGTGAACGCGATGTGCTCGCCTCTCTCGTGGAGTCACGCTTAGACTTCGAGCTTGCTCATGTCGCACTCGGTGAACCCCATCAACCTCGACAACAACGCGACGACGCGTCCGCTTCCTGAAGTTGCCGATGCCGTTGCTCGGGCGCTTCGTGAAGAGTGGGGGAACCCGTCAAGTGTCCATCGCGTTGGGATTGCTGCGCGGCGCATCGTCGAACTTGCGCGCGAATCCATTGCGATGCTTGTCGGTTGCCAGCCGCGCGAACTGATCTTTACTTCGGGTGGAACAGAGGGCGCGAATCTCGCGCTCCGAGGCTCACTTGCGCAAGCGCTTGCTGCTGATGATCGCCGCCGCGTCCTCGTGACCACTCGCTTTGAGCACAGTGCTGTTCGCGAAACTGCCGAGTCTCTTGAGCGGGCCGGGCTCGCTGAAGTCGTCTGGCTTGAAGGGTCTGATTGTGGCGTGCCTTCTGTTGCCGCGCTCGCTGCACTCCTCGCTTCCCGCGCATCGGAGATCGCGCTTGTCTCGCTCATGTGGGCGAACAATGAGAATGGTGTTGTCTCTCCAGTTGCAGAACTTGGTGCACTTTGCCGCGCGCATGGTGTTCGATTTCACACCGACGCAACGCAGTGGGTCGGCAAGATGCCCACCGATTTCGCGTCGATGCAGATTGATCTCGCATCTTTCGCGGCGCACAAATTTCACGGTCCAAAGGGAACAGGCGCACTCTACTTGCGTCGCGGTGTGCACCTCTCTCCCGAACAAACAGGCGGACCGCAAGAACGAGATCGTCGTGGTGGCACAGAGAATGTCCCAGGGATCGCTGGGTTTGGCGTTGCCGCAGAGTTCGCTCGCGCGTTTCTTGGGAGTCGCGAACTCGACCGACTCATCGCGCGACGAGACGCATTCGAACGCACCGTCTGCGATGCAACACAATCGACTGCTCACGGAGCGTCAGCCCCTCGCTTGTGGAATACTTCGAACATTGCGTTTGAACGGCTCGAGGCGGAAGCGATTTTGCTTCTGCTGTCCGAGCGCGGCGTCTACGCGTCCGCGGGCGCCGCGTGCTCCTCCGGCTCACTCGATCCGTCTCCCGTTCTCCTCGCGATGGGAGTTTCACCGGAGCGCGCGCACGGTTCTGTGCGATTCAGCCTCTCTCGCGAGACCAGTACTCTCGAACTCGATCGAGCAGCGGGCGTCATCATCGACGCGATCCACAAATTGCGCCGATCATCGAGCGCGGCAATCGCGTAAGCGCGCTCAGTTTCGGTGCGTGTGCGCGCAGTGTTGGAGCGGTTTGAGGCAGAAGTGATTCTGCTCTTGCTCTCCGAGCGCGGCGTCTACGCATCCGCGTGCGTCCGCGTGCATCCGCGGGCGCTGCATGCTCCTCCGGCTCACTCGATCCGTCTCCCGTTCTCCTCGCGATGGGAGTTTCACCGGAGCGCGCGCATGGTTTTGTGCGATTTAGCCGCTCTCGCAAGACGAGCAGTCTTGCGCTCGATCGAGCAGCGAGCATCATCATCGACGCGATCCACAAATTGCGCCGATCGTCAAGCGCGGCGCCCGCCTAAGCGCCGCAACATTGTCGTTGATGCGCGCAATCTTTGGGGTACCCGAGACGGGTTAAGATCTCCGCATGCAATCCTTGAGCCGCATTTGTGCAATTTTCCCCGCGTGTCGTTGCGTGGCGCTTTTTCTGCTACTTGCGACGCCGTTGATCGTCCTCGCGCCGATCAGCGCACATGCGCCGAACGATGCGCCGGCGCAATCGGCTGCTTCGGCGTCGACAGTCTCAGGCGTTGCACATCAAGAGCAGTACGGCATGCTTGGCGGCACGCGCACGCTTTCGATGCTCGATTTCATGCGCCAACTTTCGAATTGGGGAACGTGGCGCGCGCACCCAACTTTCGGTTGGGTCTGGCAGCCACGGCAGCTCGCGCCTTGGTGGGAGCCCTATCTGCTCGGCGAATGGAAAGTCGCGCAAGACGGATCGCTTTGCTGGGCCTCCATCGAACCATTCGGCTGGGCGACGTATCACTACGGTCGTTGGTTCTACGACTCCGCACTCGGATGGAACTGGCAACCAGGAACCGAGTGGGCTCCGTCGTGGGTTGTGTGGCGATACCGACCAGGCATTGTTGGTTGGGCCGCGATGCCGCCTGTCGGAGCAACTGCAGAGGTGTGCGAACTCGCTCCAGCGGACGCAAATCTGAGCGGCGCGAATCCACCTGATTTCAGTTGGGTGTTTGTCGCACAAGCCGACCTTCTCTCGTCAAGTGTTCGATCCGTCGCGCACGATGCGTGGCTTCCCGCGGATGCATTCAATTCATGGAACAAACTTCCTTCTGCGACCACACGCATCGCGGGTGCTCGCAATGTCAATCTTGTGCAGGTCTGCCCGATTCTTGGATCGAGTCCGTCCACGCCGCGCGCGCTTGATGCAATCATCGCAGCGCAAGGTCATTCAACCGCAGGTCGACCGTATCGCTCCGTGAGCAGCCCGAGCGCCGCACTCGCGCTGCAACAATCGAGTTCGCTTGCGATCTATGCACCCACCATCACCGGGCAGGTTCCAACCATAGCTGCGCCGCTGCAACTCATTCAACGCGCAACTCCAGCAGTGCGAGTCGCTGCCGCAGAACATGCAACGCGAGCTGTTCCAGCAACGCATGTGGCTCCTGCGCCTCGCGTGCAAGCATTCACTGCGCAAGAAGCAAGTCTGAGTGACTACCAAGGTCTCGCGTACGCGAACTTGATGGCGCTCCATGCAGGCGACGCGTCGCGTCCTCCGTACGAAGGATTCGAAGGCAGCGCGCTTCCTGAGTGGCAACAACGAGAAATGGATGAGCAGGCGGCGATGAACGCTCGGCAACAAGCAGTGCTCGCCCATCGTCACATGCAAGCGACGCGCGCGCCGAGCGCTCCGCGCGCAGCGCCTGTTCCGCACGTTGTGCCTTGACTAACGCTTGCTCAAGCGATGATCAAGCGATGCTCAAGCGATGATCATCTTTCGATTCGATCAATTCGCGCGACCGCGCGACTTTCGATAGTGCCCAATTGCAGCGTTCGTCGAACTGTCGTGCGCGAGCTTCGGCGCCGCTGTCGCGGAAACCTCTGGAATGATGCGATTTGCGAGCACCTTGCCGAGTTCGACGCCCCATTGATCGAACGAGTTCACATTCCAAATCGCGCCTTGCACGAACACCTTGTGTTCATAGAGCGCGATGAGTCGGCCAAGCGCGCGTGGTGAGAGCGCCGCGCAGAGCATCAAGTTCGTCGGTCGATTGCCGGGGAATGTCTTGTGTGGAGCGAGCCAACTCGGCACTCCTTCGGCGAGCACTTCACTGCGCGTCTTTCCGAACGCGAGAGCCTCGGTTTGCGCGAGGACATTCGCGGTGAGCATGTCCTGATGCGCGCCAAGGTCATGCAGCGGTTTTTCAAACAGAATGAAATCGCATGGCACAGGTGAAGTGCCTTGATGAATCATTTGATAGAACGCGTGCTGTCCGTTCGTTCCTGGTTCGCCCCAGATTGCGGGACAGGTGTCCCACGCAACTGGATTTCCATCGAGCTGCGTTTGCTTGCCGTTGGATTCCATTTCGAGTTGCTGCAGATACGCGCTGAATCGATGGAGGTAGTGGCAGTACGGAAGCACTGCAACGGTCGCGTGCTCACGGAAGTTGCGATTCCAAATGCCGACGAGCGCAAGGATCATCGGAAGATTGTGTTCTTGAGGCGTGGTGCGGAAGTGCTCGTCCATGTCGTGGAAACCAGCGAGCATCTCCGCAAAGTGTTGCGGCCCGACGGCAATCATGGTCGACAGCCCGATGGCGGAATCCATCGAGTATCGGCCGCCGACCCAATCCCAGAAGCCGAACATATTGGCAGTGTCGATGCCGAACTCCGTGACCTTCTCCGCGTTGGTCGAAACCGCGACGAAGTGGCGCGCAACACTCTTGGGATCTTTGAGTGTCGCAAGACTCCAATCGCGCGCGGTCTTCGCATTGGTCATCGTCTCGAGCGTGGTGAATGTTTTCGAACTCACGACGAAGAGCGTCTCTTCAGGATTCAGATCTTGCGTCGCTTCATAAAAATCATTGCCATCAACATTGGAAACAAAGCGCATCGTGAGTGCGCGATCGCTGAAACTCTTGAGCGCCTCATACGCCATCACAGGACCGAGGTCGCTGCCGCCGATGCCGATGTTCACGATGTTCTTGATCGGTTTCCCGGTGAATCCGAGCCACTTGCGCGCGCGGATCTGCTTGGCGAATGCGCCCATGCGATCAAGCACCGCATGCACATCCGCGACGACATCCTTGCCATCGACTTTGATCACGCTGCCGCGAGGCGCGCGCAAGGCAACATGGAGCACCGCGCGCTCTTCCATCATGTTGATCTTCTCGCCTTTGAACATCGCCGCGCGCTTCGCAACGACGTTGCGTTCCTTCGCAAGAGCGAAGAGCAATTTCATCGTTGCGCTATCGAGAACATTCTTGGAATAATCCAAGCGAATGCCCAACGCTTCCGCCGTGAGTTTCGTTCCGCGTCGCGCGTCTTTCGCAAAGAGCGCGCGGAGTTCAAACTTGCGCGCAGCCTTCGCGTGTTGATCGAGTGCCTTCCACGCCTTTGTCTTGATCGGCGAGCCATTCCACGCTGGAATCTTCGGCGCGGTCGATGCGACTCCGGAAGCTTTCGCGACCTTGGCGGATGCGGACTTGCGCGTGGTCGCGATGGGATTCGTTCTTGTTTTCCCGGCGGGCATAGGTCGTTCCTTCAGCAATCGTGCGAGTGTTGCAAGTGAGCGCGGAACTGTCGCAGGAACGTTGGAATTCGACAAGGGGAGGAGCGGCATTTCCCAAACTCTGGTAAAGACCTACGCACAAGGGAGGAAAGCGATCTGCTACCGTTCGCGCATCATGACTCCCACCGCAGTTCTCGCCGCAACTGGTCAATCCATCTGGCTCGACAACATCACGCGCACGCTGCTCGAATCGGGCACGCTCGCGCAGTACATCGCCGAGTTGAACGTGACAGGGCTGACATCGAATCCAACGATCTTTGAAAAGGCAATCGCAGGAGGAAGCGCGTACGACCCACAAGTGCGCGAGCTTGCGGCGAAGAACCTCGGCGTCGAAGCAACATTCTTCGAGTGCGCGATGGACGATCTTCGTCGCGCCGCGGATCACTTTGGTCCGATCCACGCAGCGTCCGGCGGCGTCGATGGATTCGTCTCGCTGGAAGTTTCACCGCTTCTTGCGAACGATACGAAGGCAACCATCGAGCAGGCGATTGCATTGCACGCGCGCGCCAATCGTCGCAATCTCTACATCAAAGTTCCAGGCACGCCGGAAGGTTGTCCTGCGATCGAAGAACTCATTTTCCGTGGCATTCCGATCAATGTCACGCTGCTCTTTTCGCGCGAGCATTACCTCGCCGCAGCCGAGGCGTACACGCGCGGCATCGAGCGTCGCGTTGCCGCTGGTCTTCCTGCATTTGTGTCAAGCGTTGCAAGCGTGTTCATCTCGCGATGGGATCGCGCGACGAGCAAGGCACTTCCTGCGGACCTGCAGAACAAGATCGGTGTCGCGATGGCAGGCCGCATCTTGAAGTCATCGCTGGATTTCGCCGCAACGCCACGATGGAAGGCACTTGCAGCGAAGGGCGCGAAAGTGCAGCGCGTACTTTGGGCGAGCACAGGCACGAAGGATCCTGCACTGTCGAAGTGCTTGTATGTAGATGTCCTCGGCGGTCCAGATTCCGTTAACACCATGCCTGAGGAAACTTTGCTCGCGCTTGCGAGCGGAGGAAGTCCGCGTGGCGCGATGCCCACCGACGGCGTCGCTGCGGAAGCGGTGCTCAACGCAGCAACGAAGGCTGGCGTAGATCTCGGCAAGGTCGCTGACGAATTGCAAATCGAGGGTCGTGACTCCTTCAACAAGAGTTGGAACGATCTCATCGCCAAGATTGGCGAGAAGATGCACGCCGTACGTTGAGCGCGAACGCCCTTCACAAACAGGACCCGCCGATGCTCGCTTTTCTCGATGAACTTCAATGGCGTGGATTGCTCCATCAGTCCACGTCGCCGCAGCTTGCTGCGCATCTTGCGAGTGGTCAGCGATCGGGTTACGCAGGATTTGATCCAACCGCCGACAGTTTGACCATCGGTAATTTCATGGGCATCAAGTTGCTCGCGCACTTCCAACGAAGTGGTCATCGACCGATCGTTGTTTCGGGTGGTGGCACGGGTCTCATCGGTGATCCAAGCGGCAAGAGTGCCGAACGTCAGCTGCTTTCGCGCGAACTTGTCGAGCACAACGTATCGCGACAGAAGGCGATCTTCGAGCGCTTCCTTGATTTCTCCGGTCCGCGCGCGGCGATCATGCGCAACAACGTCGATTGGCTTGGCGAGATGCGATTTCTCGACATGCTGCGCGATATCGGCAAGCATTTCTCCGTGAATCAGATGATCGCGCGTGACTCCGTCGCGTCGCGACTTGGTGGTCGTGAGCAGGGGATTAGCTACACGGAGTTCAGCTACATGATCTTGCAGGCGTACGACTTCCTGCATCTCTATCGCGCCGATGCGTGCTCCATCCAACTTGGCGGAAGCGATCAGTTCGGCAATATTGTCAGTGGCATCGATCTCATTCGACGCGTTGAGCAGGGCGAGAGTTTCGGCGCGACCTGTCCACTCGTGACAACGAGTGATGGCCAGAAGATCGGCAAGACAGAGAAGGGCGCGATCTGGCTCACTGCCGATCGCACGAGCCCGTATCGCTTCTATCAGTATTGGCTGAACACCGTCGATGCGGACGCGGTGAAGTTCTTGCACTGGTTTACCTTTCTCGACGCGGATGCAATTGCCGTGCTCGCGCATGCGACCGCGACCGATGCGAGCAAGCGTGAAGCGCAGCGCGCGCTTGCTGCAGAGATGACACGTCTCACGCATGGCGAAACGGAACTGGCGCGTGCGCGCGCGACGAGCGAAGCAATTTTCTCGGGCGACGTGAAGAGTCTCGACGCCGCGCAGATCGCCGACATCGCGTCGGATCTTCCCTCGAGCAACGTGTGTGCGGACGCGCTCGGCGCCGGCATCGCGATTGTGGATCTCATCACCGGAACTTCCATTGCTGCGAGTAAGCGCGAAGCACGAGAATTCGTGCAGAATGGCGCAGTGAGCGTCAATGGCGAGAAGGTCACGCTCGAGACGATCATCACGTCTTCGCATCTGCTCGCAGGCGGAGTTCTCTTGTTGCGCCGCGGCAAGAAGGCGTATCACGCTGTTCGCTTGGCGTAGGACGCTTGCATCCGTTGAGATCCAACCCTACTCCGCTTCGCGAACCCCGATGCGAATCGACGATGGACTCAGATTCGAGAGGTCGACGCCGAGTGGCGCGAGTACTGGTGATGCGCTGAGAATGTCGAGCACGGGAAGGTTGTGATCACCAGCACTCGCAGGCACGCCGTCCGCGCCTGTGACGAAACGAATTGCTCGTCCATTCAGCACTTCAAAGGCGTTGAGTACCGATTGTCGCGAGCCCACGAGTTGCGCCACGACGCGATGCGGTCCCGAGTTCGTCACCGTGAGCCGCGATGGATCGTTGGATTCAACAATCACATCGAAGGACACCGAGCGTGATTGCAAAGTTTGATTTGATGCCCACAGCCACACGAGCGCGGTGACCGCCGTCACCGCCGCGAGATCGATGAAGCGTTGTCGCCATGTCCGCGTCTTGTCGGTTCGCCACACACTCATCGTGCGCCCTCGCTTCGCCGTTGCACACGCGTGGTCGTCGTTGCCGATTGCGTCGCTGCCTTCGCCGTCTCCAACATGTCATTGACAATCGCGCTGCTCTGCGTGAGTCGCTCCGCGAGTTCCGCTTCAACGCGGTCTCGCGCGATCGGTTCGCTCAATTGCCCGCCCTCCGCAAAACGAATGAAGCCAGTTTCTTCACTCACCACAAGCACGAGGCAGTCTGCATCGAGCGTTGCGCCGATTGCAGCGCGATGGCGAGCGCCCAAAGTCGAAGGAAGCGCATTTTCTTCCACGATGGGAAGCTGCACATTTGCCGCCCAAACGCGACCGTTGCGGACGACCATCGCAAGGTCATGGAGCGGACTGCTCGGCCAGAAAATACTTTGAATGAGCGCAGCACTCGGCGTTGCGTCAAGTTTCACGCCGCTCTGCACCAGGTCACCCATGCCGATCTGCCGCTCGAACACGATGATCGCACCCATGCGATTCTTCGAAAGGAACTCGGCTGCTTCTGCAAACTCACGCGCGATGCCACTGACCTCGCCTTTGTTGCGCGCGAAGAAATTCGTCCGACCGAGTCGACTCATTGCCGCGCGCAACTCCGGTTGAAACACGACGATGATCAAGATCGCGAAGAGTCCGAACACCCGATCGACAAGAAATCGAAGTCGGACGAGCCCGTCCGTCGCATCGCCGAGCACGCGCACGAGGACCGCGACGCCGATGGCGACGACAAGGAAACCCTTCACGACGCCCGCGCCGCGAGTTCCGCGCAGAAATCGGAACGCGGTGTAGACGCAGATCCAGATCGCAGACAATTCGAGAAAAATCTCGAGCGGGCGATCGGGAGAAATGAGTCCACTCAGTGAGTCCACAGGTTGATCGTAGAGGATTGTAGAACTGACGCGAATGCGCAGAGCGCGTGCGCGTACACTTTGCCCCATGTCTCGATTGACTTCAGGTTGGGATGTTGGCCGCTCGCTCGGCCGTTGCTCCATCACGGGCGCGCAGCTCGAACAGGGCGCGCGGATCGTTGCTGCATTGGTCGATGATCCGACGAGCGCGGCAGGGTTGCGTCGCGTCGAAATTTCCGAGGCAGCATGGGACTCGGGGCGTCGACCAGAGCAGATTTTTGCGTTCTGGAAAACGGAAGTTCCTATCGCTGGTGCGAAGCGTCGTGCGTTTGTCGATGACGGCGCGCTGCTCGATCTGTTTGATCGACTCGGCAACGATGATCGTCCACATCGCGTGGGTTTTCGATTCGTCCTCATGCTGCTGCTCGTGCGCAAGCGGCTCTTACGCGTGATCGGTCAGCGCGACGGTGGCGCGAGTGAGTGTTGGATCGTCACGCCCAAAGGCGCGCAAGAGGGCGATCCGGGCATTGAAGTTGTAAATCCAAAGCTCGACGAGAACGCGATGCGAGAAATCACGGAGCAACTCGGCGAAGTGCTCGATGGCGAGTGGTCGTGAATTGCTCTTGCTGGCCAACGTCGAGTCTGCTCGTGTTGAGTGCATTGCTTCCGCTTTCTTGCGCGCCGAAATCGCTCATCGAAACCGATCCGCCCACCGCGCAGGGTGGAGAGGTTCGCGCTGTCGATGCGGCATCGGCGGAATCCGTCGCGAAGTTCGTCAGAGCACGCAACGCTGAACTCGCGTACCTGAAAGTGCTTGAATCGCGCGGCGTGGTTGAGTTCCGTTGGCGCGACGACGGTGGCGAACACTTCGAACAGGTGGATGCGGATCTCTATCTCGCGTTTCCTGATCGAGCAGCGATGCGATTATCAAAGCTTGGCGAAAAATATTTCTGGGCGGGCGGCGATGGGCAACATTGGTGGGTGTTCGATCTCCATGCGAAGCCATCGACCGTCGAAGTTTTTCGCGATGAAGACGGCGCGCATCGAGGCGGATTCGGATTGCTCGAGCCGAGTTCGATTCGCGCACTCGCAGCTCTTGAGTTGCTTCCCGCCGATGCTGTGGTGAATGACATTGGAGAGGTGCGATGGACGCGCAACACCGTGACTCGCATGATGCGGTTCGACGCGACAGGATTGCCGAGTGCAGTCACGCTCACCGATGCGCAAGGTGCGCTTGTCGCTTCGAGCACGCTGCGTGATTTCGTGCGCGTCCCTGTCGACAGCATTGCGATGGGAGCGTGGCCACGCGTCGCGCTTCGAACCATTGCAACAACGCCCGAAGGATCTGAGGTGAAACTTGCACTCGACAGTCCGAGCGGGCGAGCGGTTCGCATCAAGCCTGCACTCTTTGATCTTGAAAGCCTGTTGAAATCGCTGCATCCCGACCAAGTCATCACACGTTCGAAGCCCAGCGTTGCGCGTGGTCCGCAGCCGTGAGCAGCATGACCAGATGCATGCCAAGATGGATTCGATCGGTGTGCGCAGTCTGCTGCGTCTTCGCGGCGATGCTCTGCGTTCCACACGCACACGCGGCGCCGCCAGGCAGCGCGGTGCTCGCCGCTGCGAGTGATGCGCATGTGTGGTGGATCGGAGAGATTGAACCCGCCGACCAAGATGCGCGCATCTGGGTGTTGATGCATCGCGCATTGCTTGATGAAGAGCCAGTGGTGCGTCGAGCGTGGTTTTTTTCGCGCGCACCTGAAGCGATCGCCGCGTACGGTCGAGAGGTGTGGATTGCGTTTGGATCAGAAGGGAACCGCGCGCGAGAAGTCTTTCAACTCGCAGCAGATCAAATCCCATCGAGTCCCAGTTGGGTCAATGCATCGGTCTCACCATCGCCTCGCCCACCACTGCCCGCAGGAGGAGTGCTGCGAGACTTTGCACTCACGAAAGATGGCGCGTTCGCATGCTGGTCGTCCGCGTTGCGCGATGCACCGAAACTTTTTCGTTGCGATGGTTCCGCGTGGCAGGAAGAGCAAGGCCCTGCCGTTTCCGCTGCGGATCAAGCGCATTTCGAACTCTCCGCTGGAGTCGGAGTACTTGGCGTCGATGTGGATGGAAGCTTGCTGCTCGCGCAAGCACGCCGAACACGCGGCGCGGAAGCGGGGTCGCATGTCATCGTCCTCGCTAAGCGTGCGCTCGAAGAAGTGGGCGACGAGTCATCGCCAGCGTGGTCGATTCGGTCCTTCGCGCTGCCCGAGCGGGGCGAACGAAGTCTGAGTGCGACACCGAGGCTTGGTTCGACAATCGTCGAAGGTCGACTCGTGCTCGCAGTTGGAGATGCGCCGCGCGCTGTCGAGTGCTTCGATGTGCGCGGTGATGCACTGCTCGCGTGGACGAAGATCGAATCCGACACGCTCGCGATCGACCCACCCGTCATCGCAGGTTGGATCGCAGTCGGTATGCGCACAGGAGCGCGTATTTTCGCGTTGCAAGACACGCCTGCAGGAAAGTCACTCGCCGCGCAGATTGCGCCTATTGATGTCGCGCGCGGTGTGATCGGGAAGTTCATTCCGCTTGAAGCACGAACGCAGCAAATCGAAACGTGGATACCGACGCTGCTCGGTCTGTTCGCCGCGACTCTTCTGCTTGTCGCACTGTTGCTTCGTCCCTCCCTCGCCGAGGTGACGAAGAAGAAACCTTCGACGCAACTTGTCGCGAGCTTCGCGCAACGCTTGCTCGCGCTCGGCATTGACCTGCTGCCAGGTGCAATCGCGGGCGCGTTGTTCTTTGATCTCGAAACAAATGAGTTCGGATCGTTGCTCATCACGCCGCTCTTTGCGTTGGATCTCGACGCGACCTTACCGTTCTGCGTCATGGTTGCATTCGGAGGCATCCTCGCGATGCTGGTTGAATCGATTTCCGGTGCGAGCGCTGGGAAGTGGCTCGTCGGAATTCGTGTGATCGGCGCGGATGGAAGCGCATGTGCGTGGTGGAAGCGGCTCATGAGGGCTTTTCTCACGGTCATCGTGCTCATTTCACCAATCTTGGCACTCGCGACCCTCTCGCATCCTCGCTTGCGTGGAGTTCCTGAACTCCTTACAGGAACAGAGGTTGTGCGCGTGAAGCCGAAGCAATCAGCGGGCGACGCCGAGACACCCTCGGCGTGAATCCGCGGCTCGTTTGGAGTGCCCGAGAGGGAAGTTTCAGAATTCGAGACGAGAGGTGTGAGCGTTTCTCGCGCGAGGTGAGCAGAAACTGCCTTTACAGGATTCTCTTCCTGCCGACCGATCTACCGACACCACCGATCTTTTCTCACGGCGAATGGATTCGCCGCGGATCGGAATTCAGAAGCAGCCCGCGCTTGTCGAGCGCGGACTCAACACAGGACCTCGAGAGGATCTCGAGAACGCCGCGTGACAATAGAACCCGATTCGTCCACGAAGGCTGCCATCGAAACCGCGAGAGCGCCGTTCCGTTGGGCATCATTCTGGCCGTTGCCGACCATCTTTGCGGCGAGCCTCGGCGTGTGGCTTGCACTCGATTGGGGAAAGCACGCGACACCGAATGACGATTTTCCTGCGGCGCTGACGCAAATCGATGAACTGCTTTCGCGTGGCGAATCGCCCGCAGCGCATGCAATCATGACGAGCGTCATTGAGCCGCGACTCGCGACTGCGCCGGCGGATGTGCAAGCGCGATGCAAAGCGACACTCGCGGACCTCCTTATCGCGGATCATCGAACGAACACTCCGCCTCGCGAAGTTGATGAGGCGATCGTTGCGCACTACGCGGAAGCCGAGCACACAGGTTGGACACTCACGCCGGAGCAACTCGAAGCGCGCGCGGAAGTGCTCGTGCGTCTGGGACGAAGCGATGAAGCGTTCGCGTCGCTTGCGACTTCCGCAGATCGCGAAGGCGCGTCGAAACTCCGTCGCGCGGTGCGAAAGTCTGCGCTCGAAGGATTGCTCTCGCGCACAGGAAGTTCACCCACATCGCTGTTGGCGGCGATCGATGAATATCGCGCAGATGCCGTGATTTCAGCCGAAGATGAAGCATGGGCAGTCTTGCGCGCTGCGGAGATTCGTCTCGCGGCGGGCGACACGATGGTTGCGCTTGATCGTCTCCTCCTTGACATTCGACGCATTGAAACGGCGCCCGAAGGTGTCGAAGCGAAGACCTTCGCAGCGCTCTCGAATCTGCTCGGTGAGTGCTATCGCCGTCAAGGTCGATTCGATGATGGGCTCGTGCAATTCGAACACGCTCGAACGCTCGCACCAGCGGGTTCAGTTGAAGCAGGCGAAGCATCGCTTGGCATTGGACGCAGTGCATTGGAGATCAGTGATCTCGAACGCGCCCGCGATGCGTTCAGCCTCGCGATCGATGGCACACATAATGATCGCGTGACAAGCGCGGCGCTCTTCGGTCGCGCGCGGGCGTACGCAGCGCAACCAGATCACGGGGCGGCGCTCGCGGATTTCAAAATGTTGCGCGAGCGTTTCGGAAAATCTAAGCAGGGGTTGTTGTCGGGAGCCGAAGTCACCGAAGTGTTGACCGCGCTTGCGGATGAAGAGCTCGTTGCGGATCGTCCCGCGAACGCTCTCGCCTTTGCGCTCATCGCATCCGATCTCGTGCCTGGGGTTGCGCCCGCTTCGCCCGTGCTCTTACGACTTGCAAGTGCGAGTCGAGCGGAAGCGGATCGCGTGCGCTCGAGTGCTGCGGGGGGAGATCCTGGCAAACTTCCACCGACGGATCGCATCGCAGTCAATCGACTGTTGAAGAACGCCGCGGATTGGTTCCTCGCGCACGGACGACATCCTCAAACTGCCGCACTCGCGAATGGATCTGATTCCGCAAGCTTGTGGGCTGCAGCAGATTGCTTCGATCTTGGTGGTTGGCGCGAGAACGCGGCCGAAGGATTCACCGCGTTTCTTCGCAGTGTGCAGTCGGACAATCTCAAGCGCGCAGAAGCAGAGTGGCGACTTGCTGCAATTCTGCACGCAGAAGGTGATTTCGAAGCGGCCGCGCAACATTACGAATCAGCAATCGGTGTTGCGCCGAATGGTCCATTCGCGGTGCGTTCCATTGTGCCGCTCGCGCGCGCTCTCAACGCTGGTGGGCGCAGTGCGGATGCCGCTGTCAAACTCGGCAGCGTGCTCGATGGAACGTTTGGACTTGAGCCCGCTGCTCAGGAGTATTGGGACTCGCTCGATGTACTCGCAGGAATTGTTGCACGGAAGGGTGATCATGCTCGTGCAGTGGAACTGCTGCGCGAAGCACTCGCACGACGACCGGATGCACCTCGCGCTGGTGAACTCGAGTTCCGGCAGGGTGAGAGCTTGCGCGCGCTTGCGACGTCGGTGCGCGCGACGGCAGGTGCGCGACTTGCACCTTCAAAGACCGAAGAAATCCGCGCGCAGTTTGCAACGCTGTTTGCGGAAGCGGAGTCGGCGTACATGCGATCCATCACCGCGCTTGACGCGATGACGCCCGAGTCGCGTGATGGGTTGACGAACGACATGTTGCGGCAGGCGCACTTGCATCGCGCGGACAGCGTGTACGAACTGGGTCGCTTCGATGATGCGATTGAGTTCTACGAAGTGGTTGATCGTAAGTATCCCGAGCACGCCGTCTCAATGGTCGCGCTCATTCAAATCGTCAACGCATGCGATGAACTGCGTGATGCTGAACGCGCATCGACAGCGCATCGACGAGCGGAACTGCGTCTTGCGCAACTGACCGACGATGCGTTTCTCGCAGAAGGCGGCATCCTCTCGCGTGCAGCGTGGGATCGCTGGCTTCGCAATCATCCTCCACGAGGTGGAGTCATCGCGTCGGGCGAATCCCGTCCCAATGCGGAAGGGGACGGCAGTTGACAGCGACGCTCGCGCAACTCACCACCACACGCATCGACGCGGCGCGCGCGCTCTTGAAAGCGGCGCGCATGCAAGATGCGATTCTCACGCGGCTTGAACGCGCGGAAGCGGATTCTCCCGAGGCAGAAGTTGCGACGGAAGAACTTGCACATCTTGTCGGCGAGCGCGCGAACTGCGTTGACTCTTTGGCCGTAGGACAAGCGAGTTGGACCAACTGCATCGCGCAAGCCTCGCGCGCGGAACTTGAAAATGCCCGCGCCTTCGCGCAAGAAGTAGAGCTCATTCTCAAAGAGATTCAATCGATTGATGAACGCACAGCATCGTTGCTTGTCGCGCGACGCATAGAAGTTTCTGAAGCGCTGCGGAAGTCGGGCAATGCCGCACTTGCGCTGCGCGCGTATGGGCCAACGGGCGCGACTGCTTCGACTGCCATTCCACAATTCACCGACACACAGGGCTAACCACCAGATTTCAGTGCACTCCGCGCAACGCTCACTAGGGAACACCGTCTTGTCCGCACTTCCTCTCTCCATCACGCAACCACTCGCACTGCAAGAGGACGCTCCGCGCGCGCCGCTTGCGCTCGCGGAGACGCACGATTTCAGCGAACTCGTCACAGCGTTCAACGACGCCACGCAGCGATTGCAGACCACCCACATGGCGTTGCAATCGGAAGTGACGGCGCTGAAGTTGGATCTCGCAGAAGCGAACGAACGACTCCGCCGCTCGCGTTCGCTCGCAGCACTTGGTGAAATGGCAGCAGGTATCGCGCATGAGATTCGGAATCCACTTGGAGCGATCACGCTGCACGCGGAGATGCTCCGTGAAGATTTGCGCGGGGTGGAAGGGCCGCTTTCGAGCGCGGAGAAAATCTCACGTGCAGCGGAGCGACTCGATCGCATCGTGCGTGATGTGCTCTCGTTTGCGCGTGATACGAAGCTGCACGCGACAGCTGTGGACTCTGACGATCTTTTCGAAAACACGCTTGCGGATTGCGAAGAGGTCTTGGTCACCGCCGAAGTTTCCGTGGAGCGCAGCGGCAAGAACCTTGAGTTCAGCGCGGATGGCGCGTTGCTCGGACAGGCGCTTTCGAATCTCGTGCGTAACGCTGTCGAGGCGATGCGCGGTCGCGCGACGCGAGTCGTTCGACTCGGTGTGGCGCGTGAGAAGCGCTGCTGGGCGGATGGAGTGCGCCGCGAGACTGTCGTCCTCTCCGTCGAAGACACAGGTCCTGGCATTCCGTCGGCGCTTCGAGATTCGATTTTCAATCCGTTCTTCACCACGCGTGAAGAGGGAACTGGACTTGGGCTTGCGATTGTGCACCGCATCGCCGATGCGCACGGTGGGCAGGTGTGTGTGATGGATGCGCCGAACGGCGGCGCGCGAGTTGAGGTGTTGCTGCTGCTTGACGCGAAAATGCGCGGGGTAGCAGAAGGTGTTTCACTGGATGCGGCGGTGCAGCGTCGCATCAGTATGTAGTCATTTCCTGCATGTTTAGCTCGATTGAGGGCAATTCCATTATGGCCAGAATTCTCGTTGTCGATGACAAAGAACTCATGCGCGACGGCGTCGCCACGATGCTTTCGCGCAAGGGTCACTCCGTGGTTGCAGCGTCGGATGCGCGACTCGCACTCGCGCGCATCGCGGAGAAGCGCCCCGATTGCGTGGTGACCGATTTGCAAATGCCAGGCATGAGCGGGCTCGAACTGCTCGCCGAGATTCGCAAACTCGATCCTGAGATTCCGATCGTGTTGATGACGGCGTTCGGAACGGTCGCGACCGCAGTGGATGCGATGCGCAAGGGCGCGTTTGATTATGTCACGAAGCCATTCTCTGGCGATGAACTGACGATGAGTGTCGAGAAGGCACTCGAACACGGCGCACTCGCGCGCGAGAACGCGGTATTGAAAGCATCGCTTCCTCGCGAGGGTTCGAAGTCTCCCGTCCATCGCATGGTCGGTTCCGGCGGCGCGATGCAAACGCTTCGCGAGCAACTCAAGCCGATCGCGGAGAGTCATGGCACCGTGATGGTGACAGGCGAATCTGGAACTGGTAAAGAAGTTGCTGCGCGTGCACTCCATGAAGCGAGTCCTCGCGCGACGCAGCCATTCTTGGCACTCAATTGCGCTGCGCTGAGCGCGGCGCTCTTGGAGAGCGAACTGTTCGGTCACGAGAAGGGCGCGTTCACTGGCGCGGATCGTTTGCGCAAGGGACGCTTTGAACTTGCCGACGGCGGCACGCTGCTTCTCGATGAAATCAGCGAGATTCCACCTGAATTGCAGGCAAAGTTGCTGCGCGTCTTGCAAGAGAAGAGTTTCGAACGCGTCGGTAGCTCCACAGCACAGAAGGTCGATGTGCGGATCATCGCGACGACCAATCGCGATCTCGCGAAGGAAGTTGACGCGGGTCGCTTCCGTGGCGATCTCTTCTTCCGTCTCAATGTGCTTCCGATTCGGATGCCCGCATTGCGCGAACACCTCGAAGACATCGGCGAACTCGCAGAGCACTTCCTCAAGATGGTCGCTTCGCGCGAAGGTGGCAAACCAAAGCGATTGAGCAACGAGGCGCGCGGGCTGTTTGAACAGTATCCCTGGCCAGGCAATGTCCGCGAGTTGCAGAATCTCTGCGAGCGTGCGGCGGTGCTTTCGCGTGGCGAAGACATCACCGCAGAACTCGTCGCGCCCTGGCTGATTCTTCCAACATTCGTGACTGCTGGACAGGGAGCAAGTGTTGCACTGAGCGGTGGCATGGGGTTGTTTCTCGGTGCGCTCTCATCGCCGCGCCGCGAGACGATTGTCGAGACGATGCCGATTCGCATCCATGCGCCTGCAACGCAACTTGCTGCTGGACACGCCGTGGAACCAAACACCCCCATCGTGTGCGACGGGCACTTGACGCTCGATGAGATCGAACGTCGCGCGATTGTTGCAACGCTCGAGAAGCATCGAGGACATCGACAGCGCAGCGCGGTTGCACTCGGCATTGGAGTGCGCACGCTTGGATTGAAGTTGAAGAAGTGGAAGGAGGAGTCGCTCGTTCCGCAGTCTCTTTGACGCGAAACAGCGCAGCCTTTTCGCTATGAAATCGCACCTCTTTACCGATTCTCCGATTCCAGCGCTCGCGCGAGCGGTGCAGTTTGCGGCCGCCCGCCAAAAACTCATCGCGAGCAACATCGCCAACATCGAGACTCCTGGATTTCGACCGAGTGATGTGAATCCGCGTGAGTTTCAATCCGCGCTCGCAGAATCGATTGAGCGAGAGCAGACCACGCCCACCGGTGGACTTGTCTTTGACGAGGGCGGCGCGGTCTCGTTTGGTGCCGAAGGTCTGATGCTTGAACCAACACCGATCGGCGACAACGTGCTTTTCCACGATGGCAACGATCGAAGTGCAGAGCATCTCATGCAGATGCTGAATGAAAACTTCTACGCGTTCAAGGCCGCGACGCAGTTGGTGCGTTTCAACTTCGGCATGATTGATGCGGCGATTCGCGAGCGTCCATAGAAATGACTTCCGCGTGAGAGCGCTTCTCTCTCGTGGCACAGCGCGTGCAATGAAAGTTCTCCGCCATGTTTAGTTCACTCGCCATCTCAAGCTCCGGTCTCTTTGCGCAGCGCGTTCGAATGGACGCGATTGCTGCGAACATCGCCAACGCCGATGTTGCGGTGGACCCCAAGAGCTCGGAAGAACCCTTTTCAGAGCGGATGATTCTGCTTGCCGCGGGCGGTCCTGATGGGTCGCCACTGGGTGTGCATGTTGCAGGCATTGCATCTCGCCAGGCGTTCATCCTGCGCAACGAGCCCTGGCATCCCTATGCGGATGCGAACGGGTTTGTGAAGTACGCGGACATCGACCCTGTTGTGCAGCAGGCGAACGCGCTCCTGGCAGCGCGCAACTACGATGCAAACCTCGCTGCGGCACAGGCCTCAAAGTCGATGATTGAAGCGGCGATTTCCCTCTTGGCCTAAGTCTTGTTTGCAATCTCTCGCCTTTGGCATGCCACTTGCCGATGAGAGTGATGAGAGAAAAGTCTGAAGCCTCCCATTTCGAGCAATTGCCATGACTGACCCACTCGGACTCATCTCACGCGCTGGCGGAACTCCGCCGATCATGCCCCGCCAGCCAGGCGCAGGTGCGCAGGGCGGTGCCGATTTCAAGCAGCAGTTGCTCGAGCAGATCCAACAGGTGAATGACGCGCAGAAAGATGCAACGAGCGCGACGAACGATCTCCTGACGGGCAAGCGCGACGACCTCGAAGGTGTCATGCTCGCCACGCAAGAGGCTGATTCCGCGTTCCGCGCGCTGCTCGCGGTGCGCAACAAGGTTGTCGCCGCCTACGACGAAATCAGACAGATTCGCGTGTGAGTCTTGAGCGCTCGTGCAAGATTCTGGCCGCCGCGGTCAAATCGTTGCATTCGCTTTCGACTCAGCCGCTGCGAGTGCATCGCAGACGGCTGAATTCATGCGTGCACGTCAGTCTTTGACCCCCTCAACGACTCCGTCGGTTGGACGGATCGTCACGCATGCCAGTCTCCAACCTCGGCGATGCACCCGCGCCGGCTGCACGAGCGCTCAAACATTCGTGCTTCGCGGACGCTGCAGAAACTGCCGCTCAAAACCTTTGTCGGTAGTTCCTGCAGGCTGAAACGACCTGCTGCCGATGAGCCTTCTCTGACAGTGTCGCTTTGTTGGGACACCAGGTGCTTCAGGATGAAGCGCTGTCAGATCATCAAGCAGTCACGGCATGGAGGCCGTTGCCCTTGCAGTCTATTCGCACCATTCTCGATTCCATCCGCACCAAGCTGAGTGGGCTCACGCCTGCCTCGAAGCTGCTCGCGGGCGCGCTGGTCGTCATCGTCGCGATGACGCTTTTCCTTGTCGCGCAATACTCCTCCACACGCTCGATGGTTGTCTTCGAAGTGTTGGTGACAGGGCGTGAGGAAGCCAAGCGCTTCCTTGGCGAGCGCAGCATTGAGTACGAAGAAAACGCGGGTCAGATTCTCGTGCCCGTCGAACAGCATGCGGCGCTTGTGAGTGGATTCGCAGAAGCGCACGGTGGCGCCGCGGAGTTGTTCGACTTCAGCAAACTCTTCGAGAGTGACAACCCGTTTGAGACGGGCAAGCGAAGCGAAGACAAGAAGCACTTTGCGTTGCAGAACGAACTCGGTCGGATGATCAGCGGATTCAAAGGCGTGAAGAGCGCGACCGTCGTGATCTCGCAGAAGCCTGCGCTGAGCCTCGGCTCCTCGCGTGCGGTGCAAACCGCGATGGTGAATGTTGCGATGAAATCGGGCGAGCTTTCCGACAATCAAGTCGAGGCGATCGCTGCGATGGTCGCGGGTACACAATCAGGATTGAAGCCAGAGAGTGTCGCGGTGACCGATCAATCACGCCGCTACAAGGTCGCACGGAGTGGAAGCAACGCGACGGGCGAAAACTTGGAGTACTCACTCAAAGTCGCCGATGCGGTGCACACGCGCATCGCGAATCTGCTTGCCAATATTCCAGGCGTGTTCATTAGCGTGAATCCACAAGTCGTCACGACTGCAGTCACGCGAACGAAGACGGAGTATGGCGAAGGTGTGGTGATGCCGCTCTCGGAATCTGCGTCGAGCACCGCATCGCAAGGTGCGTCGCAAGGGCGTGAACCTGGTGTTGTTCCGAACACAGGAGTGACCATTGGCGCGTCGAGTGGTAGCGGGTCACACCAGTCTACGGAGCGATCCGAGAATCGGTACCTGCCTGCCGTGCCTTCGACCCAAGAAACGTCGATCGATCCAACGGGATACGCAGCGAAGATCGATGTTGGAGTCGCACTCCCGTACACCTACTTCCGCGGCGTGTGGAAGTTGATGAACCCGAGTGCGACGACGGAGCCCGACGAAGCGGCGCTCGCCCTCATTCGCGACACCGAGATTTCGAAGATTCGCAAACTGCTAGAAACACAGATCAGTACGGATGCCTACGAGAAGTCCAAGAAGGGCATCGTTGAAGTGAGTTGGTATTACGACATCGAAGCAGTCACTGGTTCGGGCGGTGATCCGAGCGCGACCGCAGGCCTTGATATCGGCGAGATCGTTTCGAGTGATGGCATCGGCAGCACACTCATCAAGCCTGCGTTGCTCGGTCTGCTCGCGATCGGCAGTCTGTTCTTTATGTTCAACATGGTGAAGAAGGCCGGCGTGCAAGAGCCACTTCCAAGTGCGGCGGAACTTGCGGGCATTCCACCCACGCTCGAGGGCGACGACGCGGACATCGTGGGTGAAGCGGATGAAGCAACGCCCGCGCTCGAAGGCATGGAACTCGACGACGAGAGTTTGCGCCGCCAGCAGATGGTGAAGCAGTTGAACGACATTGCCAATCACGACGCGACGGATCTTGCAGGAATTCTCAAGCGCTGGATGCGCAACACCGCCTGATCGACTTGTCGAGGAGATTCCCCTATGCCGCGCGCAAACATAACCAAAGCTCCGAAGTCGATGGAAGAACTTGACGGCACTGTGAAGTGCGCGATCTTGCTTCTCATGTTGGAGGAAGGTTCCGCGCAAGCCATTCTGCGCGAACTTCCGCAAGAGCAGGTTGAGGAAGTCATGCGATCGCTCGCGAGTCTCGGCGATGTGCCGCGCGAACTCGGACAACAAGTCATCAGCGAGTTTTATTCCCTCGCGATGGCGCAGGGATATCTACGGGAAGGCGGGCTCGATTATGCGAAGACGCTGCTTAAAAACTCTCTCGATCCTAAGCTTGCTGACAAGGTCATTCAGCAAATCCAAACCCAAGTTCAGCGCACGCCGTTCTCCTTCTTGCAGCGCGCGGAGAGCGGTAATTTGCTTACCTTCATTCAAGAAGAGCATCCGCAGACAATCGCGCTGATCGTGAGTCACCTCGCGCATCACAAGGCGAGTGAGATTCTGGTGGGTTTGCCTCCGCAGAAGCAGGTGGAAGTCGTGCGTCGCGTCGCGAACATGGAGCAGACGAATCCAGAGGTTGTGCGCGAAGTCGAAGCGGCGCTCGAGAGCCGTCTTTCGAACATGATTTCATCGTCGATGGAAAAAGTCGGCGGTGTGGAAACTGTCGCAGAGATTCTCAACCTGGTGGATCGCGCCACGGAGCGCACGATTATGCAAGGCGTGGAGAGCGAAGACCCTGATCTCGTGGAAGACATTCGTCGTCGCATGTTCGTGTTCGAAGACATTCTCAACGTCAACGACAAGGGCATTCAGACTGTGCTCAAAGAGGTCGACAACTCCGAGTTGTGTCTGGCACTCAAGACGGCGAGCGAACTTCTCAAATCGAAAATCTTCACGAACATGTCGAGCCGCGCTGCAGAAGCGGTGCGCGACGACATGGAGTTCATGGGTCCTGTGCGCATGTCCGATGTCGAAGCCGCGCAACAACGCATTGTCGACATCGTGCGTCGCCTTGAGGACGCGGGCGAGATCATCATCTCGGGTCGTGGTGGTGAAAAGGATGTCGTGGTCTGATCGAGCGCGTTGATTTGTCTCGCGTTGTTCTGGAGTTTCATTGAGCGTCATTAAGCAGCATTCCAAAGGCGTCAACGCTTCCTGCGGCGCTTTCGATCTCACGGATCTTCGGCGCGGTGCGGAAGAAGCGCTGCGTGCAGCAAAGGTCGAAGCGGAACGCGTGCTTGCGCAAGCAAAGATCGATGCGGTGCAGATTGTGGAGGTCGAACGCAAGCGCGCGCACGCGGAAGGTTTCGCGCAAGGTCGCACCAAAGGCGAGACAGAAGGTCACGCCGCAGGTCGCGCCGCTGGACACGAAGCGGCGCGTGCGGAGTGGTCGGTTCGATTCGAAGAAATCGCGACGTCGTACATGAAAGAACTTGTGCGTTGGCAAGCGGTGCGTGAAGAACGATTGCATGAGGCTGAACGAGATCTCGCAGCGCTCGCCGTGATGATCGCAGAGAAGGCGGCGCGTACGGTTGTTGCTGCTGACGATCATGCGGTCGTGCGGCAGGTGGAAGCAGCGATCTCGCTCGTTTCGAAAGCGACGACGTTGCTCGTGCGATGTCATCCCGATGATTACGCGATTCTTGAACGAGAACTTCCAGCGCTTGTCGCGATCATGGCTGGAAATCCATCGGTGCGGCTCGAGCAACTCGAATCGGTCGGTCGCGGGGGTGTCGTGCTCATGACCCCTGAAGGATCCGTTGATGCGTCTCTGAGCACGCAGTTTCGCCGCATTCAAGAAGCGATCGTCGGTGACCTTCCTCGCGCGATCGCGCCCGAACGACGCGGCACGAACGACACGCAGGAGGGCGGCGAAGCGTCATGAATCTCGCGGCGATTCGTGCAGCGATGCCTTCCGTGGAACCGCGCGAAATCGTGGGCACGGTTGCCGCAGTCAAGGGACTCGTTGTTGTTGTCGACAGCCTTCCCTTGCCCGTTGGATCACTCGTGCGCATCGCAGTTTCCACGCGACGCGAACATCCGCGCGGTGAAGTCGTCGGTTTCGATGGCCCTCGTGCGCTCGTCATGCTTCTGAACGAAGCGGACGGCATCGGCAGTGGTGTGAAAGTGATTGGCGAACGACCGATCGCGAGCATTCCTGTTTCAAGTCAACTTCTCGGTCGCGTCGTCGATGCGCTCGGTCGCCCCATCGACAAAAAAGGCCCGATCCTTACAGGCACTCCGCAACCATTGTGGCCGGCGCGCACGGGTCCGCTTGATCGCGGCGTGATTCGCGAACCACTGCCGACTGGTGTGCGCGCGATTGACGCATTCTTGACCGTCGGCAAAGGTCAGCGCATTGGCATTTTCGCCGGTCCTGGTGTTGGCAAGAGCACGCTCCTTGGTTCGATCGCGCGCGGCACAGCAGCGGATGTGAATGTGATCGGGCTCATCGGTGAGCGCGGTCGCGAAGTTCCTGAGTTTCTCGAGCATGTGCTCGGACCAGAAGGACTCGCGCGCAGTGTTGTCGTCGTGGCCACGGGTGATGAGACTCCACTCATGCGTGTGCGCGCTGCGCTTGCTGCATGTTCAATCGCGGAGCATTTTCGCGGTGAAGGTCAAGACGTTCTTCTCATGTTGGATTCGATCACGCGATTCGCGCAAGCGCAGCGACAGATCGGACTGAGTGCAGGCGAAGCACCTGCGACGAAGGGATTCACGCCGAGCGTCTTTGCCTTGCTGCCTCGCGTGCTCGAGCGCGCTGGGCGACTTGCGGTCGGTGGTTCGATCACGGGCTTCTACACCGTGCTTGTGGAAGGCGACGATCTCACCGAACCCATCGCCGATGCGGCGAAAGGCATTCTCGACGGGCACATCGTGCTGAGTCGAAAGTTTGCAGAACGCTCGCACTTTCCCGCGATTGATCCGTTGCAATCGATCTCTCGCGTTGCGGATCAAGTGAGTGATGCTGCGCACACGCAGGCGCGCCGTCATGTTGTTCGATTGCTTTCCGCGCATCGGGAAGCAGAAGAATTGCTTTCGATTGGCGCGTATCAGAAGGGTGCAAATCTCGATGTGGATGTGGCGGTGGTGATGAAGCCGCACATAGATCAGTTCTTGAAGCAGGGCAAAGATGAATGCGCAGAGTTTCCGCGCTCCTTGCGATCACTCATTGAACTTTCGCTTGCTGCTGATGCGTTGCGCCAAGTGAACGCCACGACGCAAGCTGGAGCCACTGCGTCGCAGAATCCACTCGGAGGCGCGCGACCTCGTCGCTAATCACACATGGCACGATTCGTTTTCAAACTTCAACGAGCGCTCGATCGACGCATGCAGATCGAAGATGAGAAGCGGGCTGTCTTCGCCCGCGTGGATGCAATGCGCGTGAAACTCGAAGAGGGTTTGCGCGCGCGACAGGCGGAGATTCAGCTGAGTCGTGAAGCGTGGCGGAGCGGCATGGTGGGAGCGATTGATCCGACCGCACTCCGACAACACGCAAACGCGGGGCTTGGACTCTTCCGCAAGGCGCAACGCACGGTCATTGAACTTTCAGGACTCGATCGCGGATTACAAGCGGCGCGCGCGGCGATGGTCGCCGCGGCGCAAGATCGACGAGCGTTGGAGATCCTTCGCGAAACACGGTTCGCGGAGCATCGCTGCGTGGAAGACAAGAAGGAACGCGATCAGTTGGATGAGTTCGGCGCAGATCTCGCGGAGCGCAAGCGACAGGAAGGGCAACAATGAAAACTCTTTGGCGACTTCTCTCGATCCTGGCGATTGCAAACTTGCTCGCGATCGCCGCATTCGTCGGTTGGCTCTGGCAGACAGGACGGATGGACGCGCAGCGTTTCGAACTCTTGAAAACGATTCTTGCGTCAAGCACGGCAGAAGATGCAGCGCGCGTGGAAGAGGAGAAAGTACTGCACGACGAATCCGTGCGTGTCGCCGCGGAAGAACGCAAGTTGCTCGAAGCACCGTTCACACGCGCGGAACAGATCGCTGCATCGGAGCGCTTCGAAGAGCGGGCGCAGTTAGCGATGAAGACGCTCAACGATGAGCAAGCGCGGCTCGCCGAACAGATCGGTGAGCGCGAAGAGGCGGTCGGTGTTCGCGAAGGCGCGCTCGATGCTCGTCGCGCGGCATGGGAGCAAGCGATCGCCGATGAGAAGCAACGCGAAACGAGCGAACAGTTCAAGAAGGCTGTGAAGCTTCTTGAAGGCATGCCGCCCAAGCAGGGCAAAGACTGGATCCTCGAACTTGTTTCGAACGGCAAGGTTGAACAGGCCGTGAAGTACCTCGACGCGATGAGCAACTCGAAGAGCGCGAATCTACTGAAGGCGTTCAAGACTGCCGGTGAGGCGAAAACAGCAACGGACTTGCTTGAGCGACTTCGTTCACTCGGACTCGAGAGCGAGCAAGCCGCGACCGCGAATCCGTCGGCTGCACCGACAGCGCCAGCAGCGACGGTGACTCCTCCCGCACCGAAGCCCGCGGTGCCAACCGCACCCGCCGCGAACGCACCTCTCACCGTGCCGAGTTAACACGCTCTCCGAACTCACACCCATCCGCGTGCATCGGCACGCAGCGGAAGTCAAACAAGTCGCGACAGTTTTCCCTACCGGCGGAGCCGATGAGGTGTCGGAAAACAAAAGTGGACGCAATCCTTCAGGCGTCTGCGATTCACTCGCAGCGCCTGAGTCGAAAGCGACCGCAGGTTTTTGCCGCGCGCCTCGGCGCGGCAAGAAACCTGCGCGAGCGCTCAACCACCGACGGAGTCGGTGAGGGGACAAAAAGACTGAAGTGCACGCCAGATTTCAACCGTTCGCGATTCACTCGCGACGGTTGAGTCGAAAGCGACCGCAGGTTTTTGCCGCGCGCCTCGGCGCGGCAAGAAACCTGCGCGAGCGCTCCACTAAGGCATTCCAATTGCAATCGAAGTGGTACTGAGCCCGCTCCTAGGGCTTGGAGCACACTTCATGGTTGATTTCTCGC
>SIAK01000018.1 GCA_009691805.1 Phycisphaerales bacterium | reverse complement strand
CCAAACATATGACCAGAACCACTTTCTTTACCGCAACCGCTGCTGCCCTCGCGCTCAGCGCCTCACTCCTCGCGCAATTCAATCCGAACATGGACTACACCTCCCTCCCGCCTGAACCGACCGACGTAGAACAACAACTCAGCGCCGCCTTCCTCGATCTCGCCGCCGCAATCGGCAAAGCCGAGTCCGCCACTCTCGGAAGCACACTCGACGCGCGCGCAATCTTGGGTGCATCGGGCAACGCGCTAAAGTTTGAAGTGACCGTCGCGGTCGGTGGCACGAGCAAGAAGGTCATCGTTGATGGAACGACGGGCGCTTGTGTTTTTCCAAGCCTCACCGCCGCCGCTGCTGCAGCCACTGCGAGCAAGTTGCATCCAGGCTCCGTGCGCAGCGCGTCCTTCGACTACACCGCCGAGCCGCCAACCGCTGTTGTCGATGTCTACGACAGCGGCAAGCATTGGTCGGTCAAACTCAACGCAATCGATGGAACCGTTGTGACCGATCTTGAAATCCCTCGCTTCCCTGGCGCTCCGTGCGTTGGCGAATCAACCACGATGCCCGATGGGCTCATGTTCTACGACCTCGTCGAAGGCACAGGCGCGATGCCTGAAGGAAAGCAAACGACTGTGAAGGTGCATTACTCAGGTTGGCTCGTGGACGGCACGAAGTTTGATTCGAGCTACGACCGCGATCAGCCCGCGCAGTTCATGCTCGGCGGCGTGATCCCTGGTTGGACCGAAGGCGTGGGCTCGATGAAAATCGGTGGCAAGCGCAAACTCATCATTCCGTTCGCCATCGCATATGGCGAGCGCGGCCGCGGGCCGATCCCACCGAAGGCGACACTGATCTTCGACGTCGAACTTCTCGAAATTACTGAGCCCGCTGCGCCCGCGCCAATTCCTGGCGCACCAGCTCCTCGGTGAATTGACGCGGACCTGATTTGAACGAACGAAAACGGGCGCTGCATGCAGCGCCCGTTTTCTTGTTGCAAACTCGCACTCAACTGCCTTTGGAAAATTCCGCTTCAATCGCGAGGACTTTGTCGAGTCGACGCTGATGGCGCGCTTCATGCGTGTAGCTCGCTGCGAGGAATGCGGTGACCATCTCTTCAGCGACTGCTGTGCCTACGACGCGACCACCGAGCACCAGCACATTCATCGCGTCGTGCTCAACACCTTGATGCGCGCTGTAGTGATCCGTGCAGTTGCCTGCACGCACGCCTGGGATCTTGTTCGCTGCGACGCTCGCGCCGATGCCTGATCCACACAGCAAGATGCCGCGCTCGACCGAACCGCCCACCACTGCAAGCGCGAGTTTCTTCGCGTAATCAGGGTAATCCACGCTCGCTGTGGAATCGGTGCCGAGATCAATCACCTCGTGACCCAGTGCGATGATGAACGGCTTGAGTTGTTCCTTCAAACCAAATCCTGCGTGATCAGACGCGAGTGCAACTTTCATCAGCGTGACTCCGCTGCTGCGGCGAGCACGCGCTTGGCGGCTGCGTACACAGTGTCGACCGTGAATCCAAAGTGCTTCGCGACTTCAGCGCCCTTGCCACTCGCGCCGTACGAATGCATGCCGACCATCTCGCCATCGAGTCCAGCGAAGCGGTCCCATCCGACGGTAGAACCGGTTTCCACTGTCACGCGTGCGCGCACACTGCGAGGCAACACACTTTCGCGATACGCGCTGTCCTGACGATCAAAGAGCGACCAGCACGGAAGACTAACGACGCGACTGCGCACGCCTTCGGCGACAAGTCGCTCATGCGTGCCGAGCGCGAGATGCACTTCGCTTCCGCTCGCAATCAGCATGATTTGAGGCACTCCGTCGCTCTCGGCAAGAACGTAACCGCCCTTCTGCGTGAGGTTGGCAGCACGGAATCTCGTGCGATCAATCGTGGGCAAGTTCTGACGCGTGAGTGCGATCGTCGACGCATGATCCGTGTGCATCATCATCGCCTTGAAGCACTCTGCGACTTCGTTCGCATCACAAGGGCGATAGAGATCCATGTTGGGAATCGAACGCAGACCGATGAGCTGCTCGATCGGTTCATGCGTTGGTCCATCTTCGCCAACCCAAATCGAGTCATGCGTGAAGATGTTCATCACAGGAATGCCCATCAGCGCGCCGAGTCGAATACTGCCGCGCGCGTAATCGCTGAAGATAAGAAAGCCCGATCCAAACGCGCGCAATCCACTCAGCGTCATCCCGTTCATCGCTGCAGCCATCGCGTGCTCGCGAATGCCGAAGTGCATGTTGCGTCCTGCACGATTGTTCCGACCGAATCCGCCGCCGCTCTCTTCAAAGGTCAGCGTTGTCTTCGTACTCGGCGCGAGATCCGCAGAACCTCCTGCAATCCAGGGCACTTTCTTCGCAATCGCGTTGAGCACTTTGCCGCCGGTGTTGCGCGAAGCGTCGCCCTTCGCATCGGTTGGGTAGACAGGAATCTCTGAGTCCCAACCGTCAGGCAATGTGCCCGCGATGATGTGCTCGACTTCTTTCGCAAGCATTGGATACGCATTTGCATACGCCGCGAAGTTCGCGTCCCATGCCGCACGAGCTGCACCGCCGCGCGCGCCGAGTAACTCGTCGAAGCGTTCTGCGACGCCTTCAGGGATGAAGAATGTTGGCTCTGTTGGCCAACCATAAACAGCCTTCGTTGCAGCGATTTCTGCAACACCGAGCGCTTCGCCATGCGCTTCCTTGGTGTCCTGCCGCTTGGGACTTCCCCAACCGATGTGACTGTCCACGATGATGAGTGTTGGTCGATCGGTGCAGCCTCGGGCATGCTCGTAAGCACGATGAAGCGCGGGAAGATCGTTCGCATCGCCGACGCGCAACACGTTCCATCCATAACCGAGGAAACGCGTCGCGACGTCATCGGAGTACGCAAGCGATGTGTTGCCTTCAATGGTGATGTGATTGAAGTCGTAGATCCAACAGAGATTCGAAAGTCCAAGGTGTCCCGCGAGACTCGCAGCTTCGCCCGAGATTCCTTCCATCATGCAACCATCACCGCAGATCGACCACACGCGGAAATCAAAGATCGGATAGCCCGGTCGGTTGTATCGCGCGCCGAGCATGTCCGACGCAATCGCCATCCCGACAGAAGTTGCGAGACCCTGACCGAGCGGACCTGTTGTCGTCTCAACACCAACAGTATGGTGATACTCAGGATGACCCGGCGTCATGCTTCCGAGTTGACGGAACTGTCGAAGGTCATCGATGGAAAGCGCGGGTTTCGTCCCACCACCACTCGCTGGCGCTTCGATGCCTGCGAGATGGATGAGCGAATACAAGAGCATCGACGCGTGACCATTCGAGAGCACGAAGCGATCGCGATTCGCCCAATGCGGCGCCTTCGGGTCGTACACCAATTCTTGTTGCCACAACGCATACGCGACGGGCGCGAGCGCCATTGGCGTACCTGGATGTCCAGACTCTGCCGCTTGCACGCCATCCATCGAGAGTGTGCGAATCGTGTTGATGGCGAGGTTGTCGATCTCTGCGGTGCCCGAAGGGGTGCCAGCGTTGGTGCGGAAAGTCGGAAGCGAAGCAGTAGGTGTAGCGGTCATAGTCGAGTGAATCTCCATGCGATCAGAGGGCGCATCTTACGGGCGCGGTCGCGTGAGGATTGCGCAGGATTTCCGCACTTGTAGAGCGTCGTTGCAATCTCATGCACTCTTGTGATCAGCACTCGCATGCGCGCGCGACGCTTCGCCATTCGGCGCAGACGCGAGGCGTGCAATCACCACCGCCGTGAGAAACAATCCGCTCGTGGATTCCAACGTCGTGACCGCGCGCGCCCACGCATCCACCGGAACGATGTCACCGAATCCAAGAGTCGTAATCGTCACCATCGAGTAGTACAGCGCGTCGTCCCACCCGAGCAGCGCGTGAGTCCCATGTACCGTGCTCCAATATGCGCTCGGATCGACTGCTGAAATGTGCCGGTGCAGCGTCGCGAATGCAACGCCAGTCAGGAGGAAGACGACAAACCCTCCATACACACGGTCATCCAACTGCGCGGAACTTCGCAGGAGCGTCTCGCCAATCAACGCCGTCGCATAGGCGTAGTAGAGAAAAACGACGATTTCAAGAGGACTCCGCGCGATCGCGTCGAGATCGAATCCATAGAAAACGCCCGCGCAGATCACCGTCGCGATCCAAATCACTATGAACGGAATCGCTCGCTTCCAACTCACAAGCACTGAAATGCCAAGCAGTGGCACGAGGGCGACCAACACAGGAAACACGCGACTCGGCTGCCCATGTTCATCGATGAACAATGGATGAAACGCGAGCAACGCCACCAGCACAATCAAGAGTGGTAGTGAACGGTTCTTCAGCCACTTCCAAGGGTCTGTCGTGATCGGAAGTGCGCGCATTCGTCACACGGTAGCAGGATCATCTTTCAGACTCGACGCGCGGCTTGTATCGTCCCGTGCAGAGCACCTCATGCCGATCAACACAAAAACCGCGCCTCACCGATTGCCCTCGTTTCACTGCACGGGATGTTTGAAGAGCGAACTTGATCGCGTTCAATCTGCAGCAGACGCAGGCACGCTCATCACGACTGGCAACTGGAACGCCGGCGAGATTCTCGATCACTGCGCAAAGCTCTTTGAAACAGGACTCGATGGCTCTCAGGAGAGACCTCCGATAATCGCGCGGCTCTTCGGATTTCTCTTGAAGGGAAAGATCTTTCGATCGAAGTCGATGCCTGCGGGATATCAACTGCCAAAGCACTCGTCGATTCTTCCAACGGAGGGCGTGACTTTCGAACAAGGCATGCAGCGCATGCGGCGCGTGCTCGCGCGACTCGATGCTGGAGAAGCGATGACGATGCGCAGTCCGTTCTTAGGCGCGATGACGCACGAGAAGTGGATGCACGTGAATCTCATCCACTCGCAATTGCACATTGGATTCATCACGTATCCGGGCGCCGTGTGAGTGAGCGCGAGCGTGCATCAGCGCGCGTGACAAGCCGCGCGTTACACGTGATCAATCGCCGTGCGAATGATGCGCGCGAACGCGTCCATCGACACCGGCTTTCTCACTAATCGCCGAACTCCTGCGGCCTCCGCGCGTGCTTGATCGGTCGCATCGCCGTAACCCGTGCAGCACACAACGCCAAGGGAGGGCCAGCGTCGACGGACTTCTGCAGCAAACGTCAGCCCATCCATGCCGTGCATGAGAAGGTCGGTGACGAGCAATGAAAACGCGCTGTCTTTCTCGAGCAGCGCGAGCCCCACTTCTGCACTTTCAACGGTCCAAACCGCATAACCAAGTTCTCGCAGAAGCTCGCCTGCGACTTCGCGCACCACTTGCTCATCATCGACAAACAGCACGCGTTCACCAGGCCGTGCTTGTGGCATCAGCTCCGCGGAGCGGTTGTCCGCATCGTCACTCGGCACCATCGAACACGGTGCTCCAGAGAGTATTCGCTGCACAACTTCCGAGGCTGCAGTTGCTGATCGAATCATGTCCGACAACATCTGCTGCTCGCGCCCGTGGAGGTGCGCTGTGCGCTCGAGCATTTCGCCATTCAGTTGCATGGTCCAGAGCAAGTTTCGAAGTTCGTGCGCGATGCCCGCCGACCCTGCGGCGGCTACTTGCTCCTGCTGCAACAGTCGATGCTCCGATTCCAATCGTTCGCGACGGATTGCCGAGGCTATATGCCGAGCGGCTCGACGGAGCGCCTCAGATTCAACTTCGGTGAATGCAACGGCACCTAGGACGCGAGTCGCGCAAAGGTCGCCCCAATACTCTTGATCCATCACGATTTCTGCTCGACATCCTCCCAACGGAGGATTGAGCGTTCGTTCGCTTGCCTCCTCGAGGCGCAGCGAGTCAGCGTTCAATGATTTTCGCAACGACTCGCGCGCGCATTCAAACTCGCTCCGCCAATTCGTTGACGCCAAGATCTGCGTACCGAACTGCTCTGCAGCGATGGGGTTCGCAAGCAGAAGAGGCGCCCCCCGGTGGAACCCCTCCTGCCTACGAAACACCCCAGAAGAGTCACGTTCGACTCCCAAGTCCGGGAGCGCGTCGATTTTCGAAGGCATATTGAAACCATCGGGGACGCTCATACAGTTGCTCGCTCTCGGTTCGCCGTGGCTCCTCAGCCGCGCGTCAATGAAAACCCTGATACGTCATCGTTGATCAGTCGAAAGTACGCGATCTCTTGAGGAGAACGAACCATTCCGATGGCGGAGGCGCAGAATTGGGGTAATCGCCCCACCGTGATTTTTCGAAGCCAATCGAGCCGTGGCGGTAGAGTCCATCGCATGCGTAGAGACAACAATCGATTCTTCGCGTTTGCGTCGATCTGCGTGCTAAGCGCCGCTTTGATGGCTGCCGCGTTCCAAGCCGCGTCTCCTGCCACGCTGCCAACGGTTCCCGCGGAGCAGAAATCCGAGCTCCCGCGCGTGCTCGTTTTCTCGAAGACTGCAAGCTTCCGCCATGACTCGATTCCTGACGGCATCCAGTGCCTTCGCGAACTGCTCTCGAAGAAGTTCACAATCGACGCGACCGAAGATGCGAGTGTCTTCACTCCGACAAACCTCGCTCGTTACAAGGTCATCGTTTTTCTCTCAACCACGGGCAACATTCTTGACACGCAACAAGAAGCTGCGCTTGAGGGCTACATCCACGCTGGTGGCGGATTTGCAGGCATTCACGCTGCTGCGGACACGGAGCATGAGTGGCCTTGGTATGGGAAACTCGTCGGCGCGTATTTTTTAACGCACCCGAAGCCGCAAACCGCGACAGTGATAGTTGAATCGAAGCTGCACCCTTCGTCGACGATGCTTCCCGACCGCTGGACGCGCTTTGACGAGTGGTATGTCTACAAAGACAACCCGCGCGCGCGTGTGCAGGTGATCGCCGCGCTCGATGACTCCACAATTGACGGCGCAAACATGGGAGGCGACCACCCGATTGCTTGGTATCAAGAATTCGAGGGCGGGCGATCCTGGTACACGGGCGGCGGCCACACGAAGGAGAGTTACGCCGAGCCGCTGTTCCGTGAACATCTTGACGGTGGCATTCGATGGGCTGCAGGAGAGGCGAAGATCACGCTTGCGCCGGCGAAGAGCGCCCCATAAACGGAAACTGTTGCGCGTGACTGCAGACTCACGCATCAACATCTCGCCATGAATGCAGGTGAATTCGTGTTGTGAGTGAAGGTGGTCGCATAAGACTTTTTGCGAGGGCTCACGCGGGTTTGTGACCAGAATTTTTCAAAAATTCTCAAAAGTTCGAACCACACCATTGCCCTCAGATGAATAGTCTCGCTATATTCCTCCTGCCGGGACGCGCAAGCGATTCGACATTACATCGATCTTTTCCCCCATGGGGCTACTGTCTAGCCGATCAGACAGTGGCCCTTTTTATTTGGTTATCAGTAGAGTTGCGGCGCGAATTCACCCTCGCGCGCCTCGCGCCAAGAACGCGGCGCTTCCAGCGCTGATAGTCGAGCGATCCCCAATAGCATCCGCAATAACGCGACCGATCACCGGAACGAATTTGAATGCATGTCCGTTGCACGCCGTTGCGACGATGACATTCGGTGACTCTGGGGAAAGCGTATCGATGACAAAGTGACCGTCGTGAGACTCGGTGTAGAGGCAGGTTGCCGTTGCGACGATTGCAGCATCGCGCGCGGCTCGTACTACGCGAGCGACTCGCATCAGCATCGCGTCCGCCGTGCACGCAAGCACTGTGCGATCAAAGTTTGCGAGATCAATCGCTTCGCCGCCGTGTTGATGCAATCCAACTTTGAGTCCGCTTGGCGAACCCATTCCATCAAACGCTGGAACTCCATACGGCGCGCCGGCCTCACCATCTTCAAAGAGCCAGACAGGCATCGCGTTTGTGCTGAATGATCCGAGCGATTGCGTCGCGTCGCGTGAAGCGAGCCAGAGAATGGTCTGCCGCGTGGGCTTCAAGTTGAATGCACGCAAGCTCTCATAGCGATGCAGAAGTTTCGGAGCCCATGCACCGCCGCAGACAACAAGCGCCCCCGTCTCCACTTCAGTTCCGTCGGCGAATCGAACCAGAACGCTGCTCGCACGGTCTTCCCACCCGACAACTTCCGTGTTCGTGCGAATCTCTGCGCCTGCTGCTCGTGCGCGCGCGAGTTGCACGCGAATCGTCTCTTCAGGTCGCACGAATCCTGCGTCATGTTCATAGACAAGCTCCCACGCCTCGGGAAGTTCAAACGCAGGGAATCGTCGCGACGCTTCGCGACCTGTCAACGCTTCCACACGCAAGTCATGCAATCGAGCGGACTCCAGTGTTCCTGCAGTAATCGTGTTGTTCGGCATGCCGCCTTGCAGAAGTCCGGTGCGATGGATCAGCTGCACGCCAGCATCGCGCGAAAGTCGATCGAACGCTTCGAAGGATTCGCGCAACAGAGGGACATAGCCCTCGTGTTCGAAGTACGCGAGTCGGATGACGCGACTTCCACCATGCGAACTTCCCCTTGCGTGTGGTGGATCAAACTGATCGACACCCAACACGCGCACGCCTCTCGCTGCACTCTCCGCAAGCGCTGAAGAACCGATGCCGCCAAGGCCGAGAATGACTGCGTCGAAGTGGTGCATGCAGTGTTACGCGTCCCAACGCGAAAGCAGCATCGCAAGATCTTCTGCGCCAATCGTGCCACTGAGATTGAGATCGCCAAGACCATTGCCATTCCACCCTGAAAGCATGATCGCGAGATCCGCTGCGTTCACGAGGCCATCACCATCGAGATCGCCTGAGTTGAATTCTCGCGCGGAGACGACCATCGAAAATTTGACATCGGTAAACATCCCCGATGCGTCAGTGCCTCGCAATGTCATCGCGTGCGTACCCGCTGACAAGTTTCGCTTCGCAAGCACACGCCCTGTGCCGAGCGCGCCGTCGAGTGAACTTGTCCATGTGACGCCACCATCATTGAAGTACTGATCATCCATATCCCACGCGCTGGCGTGGAAAATCACCGTGGAACCTTGTGGGACACTCACGCCTGTGTTGGGCGAAAGCAGATGGACATCAGGCGGCGTACCTGCGCCCATACTGAAAGCTTGTTCGAATTCAGCGTCTGTCGTGTTAAAGCCGTCACTCACGCGAAGTCGGAAGCGCCCCGCGTGCGCGCGACTCTGTGGCAACGCATCAGCATCGAAGACGACCCGCCCCGACGCATCATTGAATGCGACTGCAATCCACGCATTCCCCGCATCCGGTGAATAGAGAAGATTCGCGACAAGCGCGTCGCCATCGCGATCGATCGCCGACCAGTCAACCACGATCGAACCGCGCAGCACGGCTTGTGCAGGGTCCGCGCGCTTGCCCATGATTGCAACGAGTGGCGCAACGGACATGCTCTGCACAACAGGCGCATTCTTGCTGCGTGTGGACTCCGCAAGAATGTCGCCCGTGCGAACTTCGCGAAGCGTCACGCGCGCAATCTCATCGTCACCATGAAAACGCGGCAAGACTGCGTAGAACGAAGTCTCCGCATGCAGCGTGCATTCTTCTTCGCATGCTTCGCGGCAGCGCTCGGTGTCTTTGCGTATCGCGTAGATGAGAACGCCGTCATTGTCGTACGCCTCCACCCAAACGTTGCCCGTTGGGTCATCGCTGTCGATGATGCCCGACACGAGATCAAACGCAGGCTGCAACGTGATACGTCGAGCAACGTGATCGTGCGTGCCCGCGAAACGAATCGCTTGCGCGCCTTCATCCGATGCGCCGCCGCCGCTCTCGGCTCCGCCACTCGCCGCCGTGCACGCTGAACGCGCGTCGTTGATCGCATCGAGATACGTTGTTTGATTCACCCACGCTTCAATCGTCGTGAGACCCGCGTACATGATGTCCTTCTTCGTCGTCGCCATCGGTTGTCCAATCGCGAGTGGATCACGCAGGTGGTTCTCAACATCGAAGGCAACGACACCGATCGTCGTGGTGTTGTGCTGTAGGCCCCACAAATGCCCGACTTCATGCGCAAACGTGCGCTGATACTTCGAGAGCAATGTGTTGCCAAACGCCGCAGCACCAGGAATTCCAATCGCAACACCGTTGCCGCTGTACGGGTTCCCTAACAGCCAGCCGTAGATGAACTCAGGGCGCGTGTATCCCGCAGCAGGAATCTGATTCTGTCGAATGTCGTTGAGCGTGTTGAGCAGCGTCGTTGCTGAAGAATTCACATCCGACGTCCAAGTCAAACTCCCGAGCGACGAGCGGTGGTAGTTCCAATCGCGCACGCGGTAAATGCCGCGCAGGAAATTGTCGCCATTACCCGGTTGCATCATCGCCGCGGAAGGCAAGCCGCCGCCAATGGTGTAGTTGATCGGCACATACGCCAACTCGACGATCTTGCGACAGGAGAACGCGCGATCGATGACCGACCCACCATTATTCGCGTAGTTCGTTTCCACGAGCGTGCGAAACGGATTGAGCGTCACGACGAAATCGACGTTCACACTCTGCGGAGGTATGAAGTAAAAATTCAGCGTGTCGTTCACGTTCGCGCTGTTCGGCGCAACAGGCGCGGTGATGGGACCATTCGTGCTGTAGAGCGGCGAGCCAGCAATCTCGATGCCGTTTGAATACACACGCACTATTGCATCGACGCCTGATTGCGGCGTGGTCTGCCCATTGAGCGCGACCTTCACGCGAATCGCTGTCGGATTGAGCGCGACGAGCGCGGTTGAATTCGCGGCGACCTGCGAGCCTTGCGTGATCTCAATCGCGGCGATGCTGACATCCACCGCATGCGCGGAAGAGATGCAGCAACCTGCAGTAAGCACCGCGCAAGCCAAAGCGAAGGGTCGAACCGAATCGAGTAACGGCTGCATGCTGTGGGAATCTCCAGTCTTGACTCTACCCCACGCTGCTGCAGATACTCAAACGCGTTTCGATATTCGTGGTAATTGTCACGCTCAGATTCTCCGATGTCCTGCCCCACGCCTATCCCCACTGAAAACGCACTCTCGCAGTGGAGCGCGTGTCGCATTGGTGTTCGATTCTTCCACTTTGGATTGCGCGCCTTCGGAGGACCAACCGCACAAATTGCGATGCTGCATGAAGAACTTGTCGTGCGTGACGCGTGGGTTGATGAGACACGATTTCGTCGCGCACTCGCGCTCTATCAGGCATTGCCCGGACCTGAGGCACACGAACTCTGCTGTTGGTTTGGCATGTTGCGTGGAGGACGACTCGGCGCGATCGCCGCAGGTCTCGGATTCATGCTGCCAGGCGTGGTGCTCATGCTTCTTGCGAGCTGGCTTTACCTGCAATGCCGAGAGACGACCGGTGTCATGCAGCCGATGCTCGTCGCAGTGCAAGCCGCGATCGCGGGAGTCATTCTGCGCGCCGCATGGCTGATCTTTCGCCGCATGACGAGGACGCGAGTCACACTCTGCATCGCGATCATCGCGTGTCTCACGATGCTCGTGTTGCAGACATCACTCGTACACGCGACGAATGAAGCGGATGCCGCTTTGCGCGCCGCGCCATCGACGGTGCAGCTTTTTCGAGATGGACTTTGGGGAGGTCTCACAAGTTTCGGCGGTGCGTATGTTGCCATTCCCGTGCTTGAAGCGACAGCGACGGGAAGCGCGGGATGGATGGAACACACACAGTTTCTCGATGCGATCGCGATTGCAAGTGTGTTGCCCGCACCACTCGTTGTCTTCGCGACGTTTGTTGGATTCATGGGCGGCGGAGTCGTGGGCGCACTTGCGATGACCGTTGGAATTTTTCTTCCCGCCTTCAGCTTTACGCTCATCGGCCACCACTTCTTTGAACGCATCATGCAGATGCCGCGACTGCACGCGCTCCTTGATGGCATCGCTGCAGCTGCTGCGGGTGCTGTCGTCGCGACCGCGCTGCTCTTGGCGGTTGCTGCGCTGCGCGTTCGAATCGGTGGCCACTCAGAAGACTTCGCACTCACCCCGCTGCTGCTCTGCATGGGCGCGATGCTGGTTGCTTCGTTCTATCGCAGAGCGTGGACGAGCGCGCTCATTGTCGCGTTCGCCGCGCTCGTCGGCGCAATCCCCACGTTTTTTTCGTAAGCACCGCGAGAAGTCGTACCATCTCGCGCCATGTCTTTGCGCGACCACGGTCCTTCTGATTTTCGATCACCTCGCTCTTCCCGCGATGATGACGATGGGCGTCAACGCGTCGAACGCCCGCCGTTGAAAGTTTTTCCTACGACGCTGTGGGAATACCCGAGTCAACATTACGACAGTGTGCACATTCGCCGCGCACAAGCTGCATCGCAAGCGCCTCGCGAAATCAAGATCGAAGGCGACTCTGTCGTTGGCGCGGGAAGCATGCAGGGCGACAAGGACTACATCGGCGCGACGCCTTCCTGGGTCATCTGGCAATTGCTCACGCGCTACACGCGCGAGGGCGACACCGTGGTCGATCCGATGTGCGGATCTGGGACGACACTTGATGTGTGCCGAGATCTTCAACGCACAGGCGTTGGATTCGATCTCAATCCGCAGCGGCAAGAGATTCGCAAGAACGATTCGCGCAAACTTCCGCTCGAATCCTCAAGCGCCGACTTCGTCTTCATTGATCCACCGTATTCGACACATGTCGAATACTCCGATGATCCTCGCTGCATCGGTCGACTTGATTCAGGCGGCGACGATCACGGCGCGGCGTACTACAAAGCGATGGAAGATGTGATTCGCGAGATCCATCGCGTACTGAAGAATCGGCGCTACATGGCTCTCTACGTCAGCGACTCTTGGCGTAAGCGAATAGGACCCAAAGGCGGTGGCGGCGGCGAGTTCATGCCGATCGGATTCGAGCTCTTCTCGATCATGCGAAAGTACATGTCGCCGGTGGACATCATTTCGGTCGTCCGCGGCAATCGCAAACTTGACAAGGGAAACTGGCGTAAAGCCGCAGAGGAAGGCAACTTCTTCCTGCGCGGCTTCAACTACTGCTTCATCTTCAAGAAGCTCGACGACGAGCCGAGTGGCTGATTGCTCGCGTGTTACGGAACGTTGACTTGGAAGGGATACATCGGCAGGCCTTCCGCGTTGATGGCGTTCGCGCTCTCTGGAAAGTTCTGACACGCGTAGGCAACGCTCGCGGGCTCCGTCACTTTCGATGACGTCAAGATCACTGTGTCTCCAACGATCACGGCATCCGCCCACACGAAAACACCGTCTTTCCCAGCGATTGCGAAGCCGCCCGGAGCAGCGCCCGCGCGCGTTGCGAGACCTTGCGCGTGATCAAATTGCAGTGTGACGGTCGCGCCAACAACGCTCGCACTCTTGTAGCGAGGGCCAGCCCACCCGCCTTCGGACGAGTGATACACCTGCTCAAGCGCCCAGCGCGAAAGTCGATTGCCCACTTCGCGCTTGTTCTTGGGATGAATGTCGTTCGCGTTTCCAATATCCATCGCAGTGACGAGCCCCGCGCTGCCTTGGAACTCCGCAGCGATCGCATCCACGCCAATCTCTTGTGCCTTGCGAATCGACGCCCAACCGGCTTGCACTGGCTCGTTCGGTGCAGCTGCCATGAATCCTGCCAGCTGCACATTGCCAAACGCAAGATTGGGGTTCTTCCACACGATGCGCCAGCCATTGACGAGAGCCTTTAGCAGCACGGCGTACTCCGCATGCTCTCCTGCATTCGATTCACCCTGATACCAAATCGCACCTTGCACTGCGTACGGAACGCACGGCGCAATCATCGCGTTGTACATCGCCATCGGTGAATCAAATGCGACGTTGGGTTCTTTGAGTGGATTGAACTGCTCTGGATATCCCACGCGCGGCACCACGCCGCCCTTCTGCCACTTCCACGCTCCCGCAAGCGAAAGCGTCTTCGTTTGATCATCCTCGCGCACGATGCGCATCGGCTGCGATGTTGCGAACCCTCCATTTCCCGCGTCATCAATCACGCAGATCGAAAGTGAATGCTCTCCTGCCGCAAGCCCCGCAGGCATGCGGTAGGCACGCGCGGATTGCCAATCGCCCACCGTGTCTCCAAGTCGCGCGTGATCGAGATACGTCACGTCACTGTCATCGATTGCTGGAAAAACGAAACGCAACGGCGTCTGGCTCATCCCTTCTGGAATCGTGAAACTCCTACGAAACCAGACTGTTCCGTCATAGCTCGCAAGCGAAGCGTCGACCGCATCGAAGAGGTTTGGAAGCGTGCAAGTCGCCCAACTCGAATCATCGAACTCAGGTTTGTAGAAGCCCTCGACCATGCCGCGTTCAGTGCCAAGTTGATGGGTGAAAAAATCTTCCTTTTGCCGGCGATTGAATCCGTCCGCGCGATTGAGCAACTGCGCGATCGTGGGACCATCAAGCTCGCGCCAAGTTTTCTGCGTGCGATCGATCGAATCAAGTTTGCGCTGCCACGATCCCGTGCTAACGAATCCTTCGCGCGGGATCCAAGGTTCAATGCGAGAGCCACCCCACGAAAGATCAAGAATGCCGACCGGAACATCCAGCGTTGTCGAGAGCGCTTGTGCGAACGAGTATCCGACTGCTGTGAATCCGCCAACAGAGTTTGCATTCGCGACAGTCCACGAACCAGTGACGCTCGTGAGCGGCGTGGACGCTGTTGCATGCGCGCCTTTGAAAATGCGAATGCTGCTGTTCGTCGCTTCGCGTTGATCGCGCGCTAGATCATCCGAATGAGCAACGCTCCATTCCATGTTCGACTGCCCAGACGCAATCCACACTTCTCCTACCAACACATCGTTGATGCTCACCTCATCGGTGCCACTCGTCACGATCAACACGGCGGGCGTTCGGCTTGCGATGAGTGGTTCAAGCGAAAGCATGAACTTGCCATCCGCGCCTGATTGCGCCTGCACCGCCTGAGAGCCAAACTGCACGGTGACGAGCGAGTTGGGTGTGGTGGTTCCCCAAATCGGAACTTGCACGCCGCGCTGCAACACCATCGACTCGGAAAACGGCGAGCCCAATCGCAATTCCGCCTGCGCCGCCGCCGACAATACGAGAGAGAAAGAGACGCACCGCAATAGGTTTCGAGCAAGCATGCGTGAATGTTGCCGCCTCTCGCGATCGTGCGCAAGGTGCATACGGCACGGGGCAGATTGCGCGCGTGCGCTCAACTACGCCGAATCTGCCCTATGACTCAATGTCTCCAACTTTCCCCAAAAACACCATGCAGCAGACTCGCAGAAGTGCCGATGCAAGAGCGTCAGTGATCGCTCTATGCGATCGCGGAAGAAAGTTCCCTCAGCCAAAGTTTTCGGAATGTGTGGAGTTGCAGGTTTTGCATCATGGAGTGGTTCCTCGCGCGATCACGATCGCGACGAGGGCAATCGCACAGTGCGCTCAATGCTCGCGGCGATTGCGCATCGCGGACCCGATGATCTTCGCGTCGAATGCTTCGGAGCACTGGCGCTCGGTCACGCGCGCCTCGCGATTCTTGATCCTGAACGCGGCGTACAACCTGTTCGCGCACGTTGCCCCAATGGGAGCGATGTTGTCGTTGCGTTCAATGGTGAGATTTACAACCACCTCGAAGTCCGCCGCGAACTGATTGCACTCGGTGCACAATTTCAAACGCACGGCGATGCAGAGACACTCGCGTTTGCGTTCAGTGCCTGGGGCGCGGAAGCGCTGCCTCGATTGCGCGGCATGTTTGCCATTGCTGCGTGGTTTCCTGAAAGTGACGAACTCATTCTTGCGCGCGATCCTCTAGGCATCGTGCCGATGCATTGGACGATTGCGCGAGACAGCTACGGTCCTGTCTTGGTCTTCGCAAGCGAGATCCCCGCGATTCTCAAACACTCCGCGGTTCGCAAAGCTCCTGATCTCGCAGCGGTCGGCGCGTATCTTCGTATGCCACGGCGAAGTTTCGGCGAGCGCACGCTGTATGAAGGCATTCGTTCGCTTCGACCTGGTCATCTCTTGCACGCACAACTGCGCGCAGATTCGCGAGACGTGCAACTGCTTGCGTTCCACGAATTCGCATCGACCGCACCAGACTCTCTGACAACGCTCGCAGATGCTGCCGCGGCAGTACGCGAGGCCGTTATCGAGAGCATCGTGAAACATCTGCAATCGGATGTGCCCGTCGCCTCGTTGCTCTCGGGTGGCGTCGACAGCACGATCATCGCAGCGATCGCGCGCGCGCATGGCTGTGGCGCATCGACATTTGCCGCAGGTGCAGAAGGTGACGAGATTTCTTCAGCCACCGATCTCACGCACGCACGACATGTCGCGCGCCGACTTCGCAGCGAGCACCACGAGTGCATCGTCCGTCGCGGCGAGTTCTTGCGTCGCTGGCAATCGTCTGTGCAAAGGCTCGGACTGCCCCTCGCAACGCCTAATGAGATTGCAATCTCCGCACTCGCCGAAAGCATTCGCCCGCACGCGAAGGTTGCGCTTTCAGGCGAAGGCGCGGATGAATTGTTCGGCGGCTATGAGCCTGCCATCGCTGCAATTCAGGGCTTCCTTGAACACGCGCAGCATCATGGACATCGTCCGAGCGCACAAGACGCCGCTGCATTTCACCTTGACGCATTCTCTTGGGCGCCCACTGCGGCTGTTCCAGAATTGCTTGCGCCCAAGGCGCGATTGGCAGCGCGACTTGAGCCGCTGCTCGAACAAGAGCTCGCGCTGCGCTTCGAACAGGCGGGCGATCCGTCGCTGCTTGAAACGCATCTTGCGGTGCAACAAGAATTCAACCTACTCAATCTGCTCGAACGGCTGAACTCCAACTTGATGCTGCACTCTGTTGAAGGGCGCGTTCCGTTTAGTGATGTGCGTGTACTTGAAGTTGCGCGCGCGATTCCCGCATCCCTGCTCTTCCAAGAGCATGCGTCCGGCACGACATGCACGCGCACACTCGTTGGAAAGCGTGTGCTCAAGGCTGCATTCGCTGATGTTCTTCCACCTTCCATCGTTGCGCGGCCCAAAGCGAGTTTCCCACTTCCATTTCAGGAATGGATGCCCGACTGCACAGCCGTGCTTGAAGGTGACGCCGCCCGCGCAATGCTTTCACCTGCGGCGATCGAACTTGTTCGCAACGAGCCGTCGCGGCACTGGCGTCTCTCTTGGCCTATGCTCAACATCGCGATGTGGGCGAACAGCAACTTCTGATGGACCCCGCATTGGACGGATGACGCCATCGGCGTTCTGATACGCCTCTCTCATGCATCACGAAGACGAGCACAACCACACGCCGATTCTCTCTCGATACGGCGATGCCATTTGGGCTGCGCTCTGTGGCGTGCTGCTCTGCGCTGGTTTTCTCGCGCAGAAAAATGATGCGCCCGAACTCGCGCTCTTGCTCTATGGCGGCTCGTATCTTGCGGGTGGTTGGGAACCGATGCTCGCAGGCGCGCGCGCGCTTTTCAAAGGCCGGCTTGACATCGATTTCCTGATGGTTGCGGCAGCACTCGGCGCCGCTTCGCTCGGTGATTACGCTGAGGGTGGACTTCTCCTTTTGCTCTTTGCGACTGGTCACGCGCTCGAACGCTTCGCGCTTGGCCGTGCTCGCAGTGCCGTGGCTGCGCTCAGCAAACTTGCGCCTGATCGAGCGCGCATTCGCAAGGACGGCGTCACGACCATCGTCCCCGCGTCGACAGTCCTCATCAATGATGAAGTGCTCGTGCTTCCTGCTGAGCGCATCGCTGCAGATGGTGTTGTGCTTGAAGGAAACACCTACGTCGATCAGAGTCCAATCACAGGTGAGTCGATGCCTGTGGCGAAGAATGTTGGAGATTGCGTTTTCGCGGGAACACTCAACGGTGATGCGCAGATCGTTGTGCGCGTCACGACGATTGCATCGGATACCGTGGTGCAACGGATGGTGCGTCTGGTTGCAGACGCGCAGAAATCGAAATCACGCGCAGAACGCGCCGCGGAAAAATTCGTTCGCGTCTATGTCCCATGCGTCATCACCGCGACAGTCATCGCGTGGGTACTGCCGCCATTTGTTGGTTGGCTCGATTGGCATCATGCGTTTTTGCGAGCGATGAGCATGATCGTCGGCGCTTCGCCCTGCGCACTCGCGATCTCCACACCTGCTGCAGTACTCGCGGGACTCGCGCGCGCAGCACGCATGGGCGTGCTCATCAAAGGTGGCGCGCATCTTGAGGCACTCGGCACCATTCGCGCTGTCGCGATGGATAAGACAGGAACGCTCACGACAGGAAAGCCCGCACTCGTCGCAGTGATGCCGTCTCCTGGCGTCGAAGAATCTGAACTGCTTCGTTTCGCTGCCGCGGTGGAGAGCGCATCGAATCATCCGATTGCGCAAGCCGTCGTCGCGGGGGCGCACGCGCGAGGAATTGAGATCCCTCCGTGTGACGAAGCGGTGCTGGCGCGTGGAAAGGGAGTCGAAGGGATTGTGCTCGGCGAGCGTGTGCTTGTTGGTCGACCGCTGCTCTTCGGCGTCGATGGACATCCCGCGCTGCAACGCGATGTCTTCGAGGCAATCAACGCACTCGAAGCGCGCGCGCTCACGGTGATGGTTGTGGTCGCCGGGACACGCACGCTCGGCGTCCTCGGAGTTGCTGATCGCGCAAGGCCAGAGGCGCGCGCGGCGGTGGAACAACTGCGGCTCGAAGGCGTGCATGTCGCGATGCTCACAGGCGACAATCAAGCAACAGCGCAAGCGATTGCGCGGGAAACAACTGTAGAACAAGTCGAATCAGACTTGCTGCCCGAACAGAAGATTGAAAGCGTGCGACGGTTGCTCGCGAAGTATGGATCCGTTGCGATGATTGGCGACGGCGTCAACGACGCGCCCGCACTCGCGGCGGCAACTGTCGGCATCGCGATGGGTCGCGCAGGAACGGACGTCGCGCTCGAAGCAGCAGATGTCGTCTTGATGAGTGACGAACTCCTCCGCTTGCCGGACGCAATCGCGCTCGGTCGCGCGACGCGCAACATGGTGCGACAAAATGTGTTCATCGCCATGGGCGTTGTGTTCGCGTTAATCCCGCTCACTCTGCTTGGCATCGTTCCGCTCTGGCTCGCAGTCGTTTGCCATGAGGGATCCACCGTCGTGGTCGCCGTCAACGGATTGCGGCTCCTCGCGTGGAAGCCGGAGGCAATTCGTTGAGTTTGCAATTGGAGCGGAGAGTAGTCACCATGAACCAATGCCCTTTTTCTCCGCGACGTTTTTCTTCCTAATGGCCGGACTCTGGCAGGAGCCTTCGGTGACTTCTCTTGTGCCAGGCGTCACTTCGAAGAGCGAATCCGCAGCGATGTTCCGAACGAGTTTGAAGGAAACTACCACCGAACGGATGGACCACGCGTTCGAACAATTCGCGCATGCCTATACATGGGTCGAGTTGATCGCAGGAATGTTGCTCGCAGTCGGACTCGCCTCGCTCATTGCGTGGCATCCGCGCGGCCGCCGTCAAGAGGACATGTTAGAAGCGCACGAGGAACGCAAGACGTTCGTCATCCTCGGACTCCTCGCATCGGTGGTCTCGATTCTCGTGGTTGTGGATCAAACGATGGCATTCGTCGTCTTTGGGATCGGCAGCCTCATTCGTTTCCGCACCGTGCTCGACAATCCGCGCGCGACAGGCAAGGCGATTCTTGTCGTCGTCATCGGTCTTGCGTGCGGTCTCACGCAGTGGGTCACCGCGATCACGGTCGCGCTGCTGGGCTGGGTCATCTTGTGGTGGATCGAGCGCAATCGCGCGGCGCGTATCAAGGTGCGATTGCCGGTCGGCGCGGATCGACAGAAGGCTGCGCTCATTCTCGCGGATGCGTTGCGGCGGATGGGATGCAGCGTGAAGGGAACGCAGATCGGAACTTCCGGTCGTTCGATTGCGTACTTCACCTTGTTGCCGTGCACACTCGAATCAGAAATGCTCGAGAGCAGCCTGATCGCGACGATGCAATCGGAGTTCGGCGTGATCGAAGTCGAATGCAAACTCTCGTAGTGTTCGAGCGTTCAATGGACTCGCTCAGCGCCGTCGACGGACACCCATGAATGATGGGATCATCGTGCGTTGCTGCGGTTGTGGCTGTCCAGACTCGACAGCTTTCTGTCGCATCTTCTCGTTCCACTCCGCGACTCGCTTGCGGACTTCGCCAATTTGCTCGGCGTTCAAGCCCTGCATGCACGCTGCAGCAATTGCATTGCCCTCATCGAGTGGACCGTATCCGAGGATTCCCTTCTCGACATCGATGCGCACCATGCGCACACCGAGATCCGAGAGCATCACCAATGCCATGTGCAATTCAGGATCTTCGAATGTCTTACCTGCCTTCATCATCGAACCCGCGACGCGACCCGCTGCGATGACGATCGGTTCATTCACCTGACGCATCTGCCCAAGAATCCCCATGACCTTCTGCCCGACTTCTGCTGTCTGGCGGGTCAATCGAACTTCTTCTTCGTTCACGCGAATCGTGCGTCGGAATGCATTCACCGTTGCCGCGACGTACGCGACACCAGATTCAATCGCGCTGAATCCGATCACGCTCGCGTCGCCGTTCGCAGCGGGCGTTGGACTCTCTTCAACAATCGTGCAGAGTTTCTGTGCAGGATCGATCGTGATCGACCGCACGCCGAGTTCCGCCAGCGCGCGAAGGGCTGCGTGATACAGAGGCTCCTCCGTGCCTTTCTCGCCCGCGATCAACGCGGCAGCTTGTGCGAAGATTTGCGGGATAGGTTCTCCCCACGTGATCTTCTGCGTGACAAGCTTGACGAGCGCGGCGAAGTGATCTTTCGAAACTTCGCGAAGCGGGAAATACTCTCCGTTTACCTTGATGGTCGCTGACATGGGTTGTCCATCGTAGCAGCCCCGCCGTTCTCCTTGCCACGCTTCATCTCCCGAATGCGCTTCCCGTAGGATGCGCGCATGACCACGGAAGACGCCGTTGGCCCTGTTGGCCTCATCATGGGATCTCAATCCGATTGGGACACCATGGAACATGCCGCGAAGACTCTCGACACGCTCGGCATTCGTTATGAGCATCGCGTCGTCAGCGCACATCGCACACCCGATCTTCTCTTTGAATATGCGACAACCGCCCGCGCGCGCGGCATTCAAGTGATCATTGCAGGCGCGGGCGGTGCGGCGCATCTTCCTGGCATGGCTGCATCGAAGACGGACTTGCCGGTGCTTGGAGTGCCTGTCGAATCCAAGGCGCTGCAAGGGCTCGATTCGCTCCTTTCTATTGTGCAAATGCCCGCTGGGATTCCGGTTGGCACGCTTGCGATCGGACGCGCTGGCGCCATCAACGCCGCGCTGCTTGCTGCAAGCATTCTCTCGCTGCATGACGCGCAAGTTGCCGCAAAGCTCGCCGCGTTTCGCGCGCAACAAACCGTCGCCGTGCTCGCGCAACCTATTCCTGGCGTGCGCGCATGAGTGACTGCACTGTGGGCGTACTTGGTGGCGGACAACTTGGGCGCATGCTCGCGCTCGCCGGCATTCCGCTCGGACTGCAGTTTCGTTTCTTCGATCCATCTCCAGAAGCGTGCGCGCGCGAAGTTGGAACGCTCACGATCGGTGCGTGGTCGGATCACGAAGCACTTCGATCCTTCGCGCAAGATTGCGATGCGGTGACGTTTGAATTCGAAAATGTTCCGACAGCAAGTTTGAACGCGCTTGAATCTGTCATCGCAGTGCAGCCTTCACGCCTCGCACTCGCGACGAGTTCCGATCGCATCTGTGAGAAACGTTTTTTCCAATCGTGTGGCATCGCGGTGCAGCCCTTTGCCGAAGTCGGGAGCGTTAAAGAACTCGACATCGCACTTGCGACCGTTGGAACGCCGGGTGTGTTGAAGACGAGATCACTCGGCTATGACGGCAAAGGACAATGCGTCGTGCGCGATGCGCGCGCGGCGCTGGAGGCGTGGAATTCGCTAGGACGAATGCCGTGCATCTACGAAGCGTTTGTGCCGTTCGAACGCGAAGTGAGCATCGTTGCTGTGCGTGCGAAAGTCGACGGCGTCGTGCAGTTTGATGCATACACGCTCGGTGAAAACGTCCATCGCGACGGCATCCTGCACACGACGATCGTCCCCGCGCGCGTGCACTCGGCACTCATCGCTTCGGCTCGCGAACATGCACGCGTCGTTGCGGAAGCGCTCGACTACATCGGTGTTTTCGCGATCGAGTTTTTCGTCGCGGATGACGTGCTCATCGCTAACGAGATGGCGCCTCGCGTGCACAACTCAGGACACTGGACAATGGATGGCGCGGTGACGAGCCAGTTTGAAAATCATCTTCGCGCCATCCTCTCACTGCCGCTCGGCTCGTGCGCGCAACAGAACGCGCACACGGCGATGCTCAATATCGTCGGCTGCGTGCCGAGCGCATCGACGCTGCTCGCGGATCCGAGTTTGAAGTTGCACCTCTACGGTAAAGACGCGCGCAAGGGTCGAAAAACTGGACACATCAATATGTGCGCCGACACTTCGACCGAACTCCTGCGCCTCCTCTCCTGCGCCGAGCACTACTCGGTGCAGTGCGTGCTCTGAAGCCGCGACTTCGTCAGCGCAACCGCGTCTTTCGAGATATCAAATCCAATCGCATCGCGCCCAAGGGATTGTGCTGCGACAAGCGTCGTGCCCGATCCGCAGAATGGATCAAGGACAGTGCCGCCTAACGGGCAGCACGCTTCCACGAGCATCTCTAAGAGCGCGAGCGGCTTCTGCGTTGGCCATCCACATCGTTCCTTCGACATGTTGTTGATCGAAGGAATGTCGAGCACATCCGTTGCCTTCTTCGTTTGACCGAGCATGCGACGACTTGTCGCGGGCACTCGCGGCGGCGTGAAATGCCATTTCGTTCCCTTCGCGTACCACAGCAAATCGTCGTGTTTTCTCGCGAAAACACGCGGGCTCGAACCACCGAGTCCGTACTGCCAGATAAGGTGATTCAAGAATCGCTCGCTTCCGAACACTTCGTCAAGCAACACCCGCACGCGGTGCGATGCATGCCAATCACAATGCACAAGAATGCTGCCTTCAGGTTTCAACACGCGCTGCATGCATTCGATGCGCGGCTTCAGGAATGCGATGTAACCGTCGACGCCCGCGAAGACATCGCGAAAGGCGCCGCGCGCAGCCTTGTGTGTGCGCCCTGTGTTGAACGGCGGATCGAGATAGATAAAGTCGATGCTCGCAGGAGCAAGCGTTGTGATGAGATCGATGCAATCTCCCATCCGCACATCAAACTGCACGCGCTTAGCGGCTGCCATCATCAAGCTTCGCGTCGGCGGTCTTGCGTGTCCATGGCCAACTCATCAGTTCTTCGCGCCCTGTGCACGCGTCTTTCACGATTGCCAAACGCATCGTGTTGCGCACGATCTCCGCAACGTACACACCTTCCTGATCGGGGCATTGTGCAGAGATGTGCACGTTGGTGAGTGAGAGTTGCGAGCCGCTTTCATCCGCCGACAACGTCCATGTACCAATCGAGCGCAGCGCGCCACGCTCGAGTGTGAAGAGCCCCGCTTCTGTCATCGTGAGCAGTGCGCCATCCTGTTCACTCATCCACACGCCGACCACGGCCTCTGCGTTCTCCGCCGTGCTTCCCGTCACACCCGCAAGCAATGCTTCTTGATGTTTCGTGCTCTGCGCGCACGCGCCAAGCGACAACGCGATGCAGGCGATCGAGAGAATCAGAGTGTTCCGCATGCAGCGGTTTATACGCGAGTCGAGCGCCGCGCGCGTCGGGTAGAAAAAAGCACGCCTCTGAGTTCAGAGGCGTGCTTGCACAATCATGGTCGGCGGAATTCAGCTTGCTTCAGCGCGAGGGTGCGCCTTGTCGTAGGACTGTCGCATGCGCGATTGCGCGAGATGCGTGTAGACCTGCGTTGACGAGAGCGATTGGTGACCCAACAGCTCTTGCACTTGGCGTAAATCTGCGCCGTTCGAAAGCAAATGCGTCGCGAAACTATGGCGAATCGTGTGTGGGCTGATATCAGGATCGAGTCCGACCTTCGTCAGATACTTCGCGACCTTGCGTCGCACCGAACGGCTCGACAATCGCGAGCCATGCTTGTTCACAAAGAGCGGCGCGGCATCTTCTGTGCGAATGCCCGCGATGCGCATTTCCGAATCAAGCATGTCGAGATAGTGACGCAACGAGCGAAGCGCTGGAAGTCCGAGCGGCACAACGCGCTCGCGACGACCCTTGCCCTTGATGATGATGCACTCTTCAGTCTCGCGCAGATCGCCGCGATTGATCGCGACAACTTCGCTCACGCGGATACCAGTCGAGTAGAGCGTTTCGAGAATCGCGCGATCGCGTGCGCCGAGCAGATCACGATCATCGGGGGCAGAGAGCAGACGCTCCACTTCATCCACGCTGATTGCTTTGGGAAGTCGACGCGCCTGCTTCGGCGTGCGAATGAGGACCATCGGATTGGACGCGACGATGCCGCGCTTCTCCATCCATTTGTGGAAGGAACGCAACGTGGCAATCTTGCGCGCCATGGTTGCGGGCGAATAATTTGCTTCGCTCAACTTCGAAAGAAATCCGCGGACACGCTCGACATCAAGTTGCAGAATCATGCCCGTGAGCGACTTGCCGTCTGCCGACGATCGCTCAAACGCAAGCTTCTCTGCAGCGTCGTTGCATTGCATCCCTGTCGACTGCGAGAGGTGCTCGATGAACTGGCGAAGATCGAGCCCGTAGCAACGGGATGTATAAGGACTGAAGTGACGCTCATCCGTGAGGTAACTGAGGAAGCGGTCGACGATCGGAAGATTCGTTGTCATGGCGGGTAACCTTTCGAGCGCGCTTGGAGACCCACCGTCCTTGCGCGCGCTCTTGCTGAAGTGAGACTTGGATATCGGCTATGTCGGCTGCGAGTGTTTGATGCTTTTCGGTCTTATGGCTGAGAATCATTGAGACCGAAAACTCGTTCACCAGAGACCGATATTAGGAATCTTCGGCTCGATAAAGCAAGAACCAATTTCGAATCACGGTTCGCATCTACCGACTTAAACGAGATTTATGGCTTTCCGGCGGTGAAAACGCCGTATTGAGTCGAGATGGCGCGAAGCCTTCAGGGCCTCGCAAACGCATCCTCAGCCCCCATCACTCAGATTGTCCGACGACGATCTCTGGGTTGATGCGATAACCCTCTTGGTGGAGGAGGTCGCGAATGAGGACATACGAGGCGAACCGCGCGAAGAGATCCATTCGGGTTTCGTAGGCTCGGTTCCCGAAAGATCCATCCTGCTCAGTCCGGCCCATCGTGTAGACATCGAGTTCCGCCATGGTGTCATGACCGCGTGCGTCAAACAGTCGCGACGCTTGCGCCATCGCAACACGAGCGCCCGTCCCCTCGGTTCCGAACGATTCACTCGTCGGCATCGTCAGTTCGCGCAGATCAATCGGTCGACGATTGTCTTCAGGCGAACCTGAGATCAGTTCAACCGCGATGCCAAGACGAAGTGGTTTGTACGGGTCATACGTTGTCACGGTCCCGAGTACGAGTCCGTCCGCTTGCAGTGTTCGCATCAACGTCGACGCCTGTTGGCGATCAAACACGCCCGTCATACCAAGCGACTTCATCGCTGCGATGGTTCGATTCACTGGCAAGCATCGCAGTCCGTCAACGCCTTCCGCCTCTTCGACGAAGCGATCTGCGACAGCAGCGCCATCGACGATGCTCACACCTGATTCATTGCCAAACGGAACCACTGCCCACACTCGCTCCTCCGGATACGGACTCTGCAAGATGACCGGATTCGAAAGGCGCACAGGACTGCATCCTGTCGCGCCACCCACTACGAGCGCGAGCGCTGCGAGTGCTTTGATAGTGCGAAGTGCGAAACGATTAGATTGATTCGGCTGCGTGTTCATTGGCTGCGCCTCCATGCGCTCGAAGTTCCCGTTCCTTGGGCTTTCACAATCTCATCGCGCGCGTATTCAGGGCATCGTTCCATCGGCAGGATCGATCGACATCGGACCATCAGCACCTGCGAGTGGATCTGCAAGAGCAGGCGCGAGTCCTGGCGCAACAATCATCGGCGTCGCTGGCACGAAAGGCACAGTTGCGATATTCGTAGGCGCGCTCATTCGCGCAGTTGTCGGCGCTGCGACCGACCAAATGTTTTCGACACCACCGCGATTGCTCACGAAGTACACGCGACCATCCACGCCCCAAGCGGGCTGCATATTGCGGAAGCGACTGTTCGTGAGACTCACGCGATTCGTGCCATCACGATAGACCGTCCAAATGTCCGATTGCGTCGGCCATTCGCTGTTTCCATCGGGATTCACAACGGTTGTGAAGACAATCTGCGCCCCATCGGGTGACCAGTTTGGCTGTAGAACAGCAGCGTTTTTCGCGCTCACGATCTCCGTCGGATTCTTGCCTTCACCGCGGTCGAGTTCAATCGTCCAGAGTCCATAGAGACGCGAGCCGCGTTGTCGCGCGCGCTGAAAGAGCAAACGATCTTGCGTTGCTTCAGGCGACCAGCGCGGAAGGAATCCTTCGCAGACAAACGTGCGCGCAGCTGGCGCGGACGTGTCGACAATCCAAATCTCCCACGTCTCCGTGCGACCGTTCTTGCGACTGAACGCGAGGCGACGGGAATCAGGCGCCCATGTTGGCTGCACTTCATCATCCGCGTCGCTGCTGACTTGCGTTGGAGGTCCGCCATCCACACTCATGACGAAGATGTCCCAGTTGCCGTTGCGATTGGACGCGAACGCGATCCGTGTTCCATCAGGCGAAGCTGAAGGCATCAGATCATCCGCAGGATCCGTCGTGAGCTGCGTGGTCGTGCGACCATCAATTGCTTTGCGATACACATCAAATGTTGGGCGGTGCTGCGTGGACGCATAGACGACGAATCGTCCTTGACGCTCAACATCAGGGCTGTAGTCGCCACCTTCGGTTGCGTATGAAACCTGCGAGAGATTTCCGCCACCTTCAGAGAGGTTCGAATCTTGAATGCGACGCGTGTCGCCGTACAAGCCAACAGGCATCGTGGAGCGACGTTGTCCTGCAGCCGCAGAAGTATCACCACTACCACCTGAAGATGAAGTCGGCGCACCGAATTCCACCGAGCGCGGCGCGGCTGAAAAGTTGCTTGAGTTTCCTGCGGCATGATCTGCCGAGACAAGCGCATCTCCTGCAGGGTTCGCGGCAGGAAGCGACGCCTTCGCCGCACTGCGCTTTGGAGCGGCAACGGCGTTTCGAGTCGGCTCGGTCGAACCGAAGTCGAACATCGAGCAGCCCGAAAGCGCGCTCAGTGCGAGGGAAGCGGTCAAGAATGAGATGGTTTGCGTCCGTGCGGTTTTCATAGCGAGCACTCCGTGCATCGGTCAGTCCAAACCAAGAGATCAATCGCCGTGCCACGCATTGATGACGCGCGCAAATTGACGCAAAGGCAGTCGTGGAAGGTGATGGTTCGGGTACACTTTCCCCCCTTCGCGGTTGCGTAGCTCAGCTGGTAGAGCAAGCGGCTTTTAACCGCTAGGTCCTGGGTTCGAATCCCAGCGCAATCATTGTTTTGCACCGATAGCCTCAGACCGAACGGATCTCACGCCCATGCTCGTCATTCATGCTGTTTGGACGAGGGACCGCCTACATATCTGGGGCGAAGACGCCCCTCTTGCGCAGAATCTTCGCCGTCCTGCCGCTGATGCGTCAACTTCAGCAGAAGCCTCAACGGAAACTTCAACGGAAGTCCTGACCTCTGTTCACGTGCATCCATTTGCCGTAACTCGTGAAGCGCTCGCATCTGCTGTCAGTGCACTTGCGGGCGGAAGCAGCGTGCTCGCGCTGGATGACATCATCACAGCGACCGAGCCTCTCAAACTCGTCCTGCCCTCGCGCACAACCGAGCGCGGCACAGAGCCGATGCCGAGCGATCGCCTCGCGCTTGCGCTTGGTTGGATTGATGTGGATGACGACATTCTGCACGCAAGCACGATCGAAGTGCCCGCGATCGCGCTCGAAGCGCCTGCTGCGTTGCGATTCTTGCTCGCTGCGGAAGAGAGCGATCACAGCGCGACGTTGCTCGGTCATGAACTTGCATGGTGGCGCGCGCTCGCGGATCTCGCGACGGATCTTCTCGCTGATATGCGCGTCGTACCAAGTCTCGTGCAAGAGAAGTCAGGTCGCTTTATTGCGATGTGGCAACCATGGCTTGCGGATGGTGAACCTGCAGCGCGCACGGATGCACTCTTGCGATCGATGCCGCCTGTCGTGCGTTGTTGCGAAGATGAATGCCGCAGCCAACCGTGGAATTGTCTTGAAGCTGCGCTCGTTGGACTTGTCGACGGCGAAGTGCGCAGCATGCTTGTGCGCGAAAATTTCAGCGATGCGATTGATGAACGCGTGCCGGAGACCGACGCACATGTGGCGTGGCTCACGGGACTTCTTGGAAGTAGTCGCACTGTTGAAGGGCTCAAGCACAGCGACACGTATCTCATGCGTGGCGCGCGTCAGTGGCTCGCACAGTTGGATGATGTTGGCGAAGGTCGACTCGTTCGACTTTGTCTTGAACTGGAAGAACCTGAATCCGATAGTCCCGATGCGCCCGCGCAAGATGGTCGAAATGCGCGCTGGAATCTGCAGTTCAAACTGATCACGACCGACGATCCTCCAGTCGTCATTGACGCTCAACAAGTGTGGGCGCATGGGCGCGATGGCTTGAAGGGATTGCTCGCGCGCATGGGCGACGAAGGCGAACCCGCAGCCAATGTCTTCTTGAGTGAACTCGCTCGCGCCGCGCGCATTTGGCCGCGCATTGAACGCGCGCTCGAAGAAAACGAACCATGCGGACTCGAACTTTCCACGAACGAAGCCTACGCATTCCTTCGTGACTTCCGCCCGATTCTCTCCGAAGCTGGCTTCGTTGTCATCGCGCCTCCATGGTGGGGACAAACGGCAAGCAGACTCGGCGCGCGGCTCGTCATTGATTCAGGTTCTTCCGCTCCTGACTTCGTAGGCGGCGCAACAGGCTCAGGCGAGCAGTCACATTTGGGATTGCATTCGCTCGTCGATTATTCCTGGCAGATCGCGCTTGGCGAACAGCCGTTGTCGATCGAAGAGTTTCAACGACTCGCAGGACAAGGCTCGCCACTCTTGCGCGTGGGCGGGCAGTGGGTTGAGATTCGACCAGAAGATCTCGTCGGCGCGATGCGCTTCCTGAAGGAGCATCCCGGCGGGCAGATGACCGTGATGCAAGCATTGCGCTTGGCGAATGGTCTCGATGGCGCGGACGGTGGACTGCCGATTCTTGGACTCGATAGTTCTGGTTGGGTCACGGAACTGCTGAGTTTCACCGGCAATGAAGCGTTCTCCAGAGTGGAACAACCGCTGAAGTTCCAAGGCACGCTGCGTCCGTATCAATTGATCGGCGTCTCTTGGCTTGCGTTCCTCGACAAGTTTGGACTCGGTGGTTGCCTCGCCGATGACATGGGACTTGGCAAGACTGTGCAACTCATTGCACTCATGCAACACGAGAGACAGATGGCGGGCGACCGCGTCGTTGGTCCAACACTGCTCGTCTGCCCGATGTCGGTGGTTGGAAACTGGACGCGCGAACTGCATCGTTTCGCGCCTGAATTGCAGGTCCACGTGCATCACGGACCCGACCGACCGACCGAAGAAAATTTCGTCAAGGTCGCGCTGTCGAGCGATGTCATCGTGACCACCTACGCACTTGTCGTGCGCGATCTTGAGACGCTCAATCGCGTGCACTGGCGACGCGTTGCGCTCGATGAAGCGCAACACATTAAGAATCCGCCGACGAAGCAGACCGCGTCGATTCGTTCGTTGCGCACAGGTCATCGCGTCGCTCTCACAGGCACGCCTGTCGAGAATCGTCTCTCGGAACTCTGGTCGATCTTGGAGTTCTGCACGCCGAGTTACCTCGGCACGAACGCAGACTTCCGTCGTCGCTTTGCGATGCCGATCGAACGTCATAAGGATCGCCGACAAGGCGAACGATTGAAGGCGCTCGTGCGTCCGTTCATCTTGCGACGACTCAAGACCGATCCGACGGTCATCACCGATCTGCCGCCACTCATCGAGTCGCGACAGATTGTGCCGCTCACTGTGGAACAAGCGCAGCTCTACGAAGCAGTTGTTGCGGAGATGTTGCACAAGGTCGACTCGAGCGAAGGCATTCAGCGACGCGGATTGGTGCTCAGTGCACTCGTGAAGTTGAAGCAGATTTGCAATCACCCTGCGCACTTCCTTCGACAGAAGGAACTCGGCGTTCAGGATGAGAATGAAGACCTCGACGGCGTTGTTTCCGAGAGTCCTGTCGCATCCAAGCGAAGCGGCAAGGCAACGCGACTCATTGAGATGCTCGAAGAACTCGCGGCGAACAAGGACCGCGCGCTCATCTTCACGCAGTACCGTCAGATGGGACACATTCTCGTTTCGATGATTCGGCGCGAACTCGGCATCGAAGCGCTCTTCCTCCATGGCGGAACTCCGCAAGCGAAGCGTGATCAACTCGTCGATCGATTCCAATCGAACGATCCTGCGTGTCCATTCTTTGTCTTGTCGTTGAAGGCGGGCGGCGTGGGTCTCAACCTCACTGCTGCGAATCACGTGTTCCACTTCGATCGTTGGTGGAATCCTGCAGTTGAAAATCAAGCCACCGATCGCGCGTTCCGCATCGGACAGCACCGCACGGTCAACGTGCACAAGATGATGTCGACGGGAACGCTCGAACAGCAGATCGATTTGATGATCGAACAGAAGACCGAACTTGCGAAGCAAATCATCGGTACAGGCGAGCAATGGCTCACCGAACTTTCGATCGGACAACTCCGCGATTTGCTTTCACTCAGGCGCGACGGCGTGGAGGATGAAGATTGAACACGCCTGATCCAGTGCAACCCAACGACTGCGTGACCCCCGACGAGCTTCGCGAGAAGACGGAGGCTGCGCTCGCGAATGATGGTTTCGTTTCCGACGAACCTGAGATCATCAACACAACCTCGACCTCGACGTCGATGCGTTCGTTGCAAAGTCCGCTCCAAACAGGCGCCTTTGCGCCGAACTTCCGTTCGCAGCGCAGACAAGAAGGTCCGCGCCGGCTCAAGCACGGGATTCGATTCCGCCGCAAAGAGAACTTGGACGGACTGCCCTGGCCCGCCGCGCCTTGGACGGAATTGCTGTGTGGTTCAGGCAACCCAGATCTCTTCGAAGAAGCGCTTGACTACGGACGACAAGGGCAAACTGCGTCGCTCATCATCACCCCGCACGGCATTGAAGCCGCGGTGCAGGGTCGTGAACCTCGTCCTTATCAAGTGCGCATTGACACGGATGTGTTCAGCCCTTCGGATTGGGACCGCGTCGTGCAGATCATGGCACGCGAAGCGCTCTACAGCGCGAAACTTCTCGCAGGCGAATTGCCGCCGCAAGTCGAGAGTCCGTTTCAATCGTTGGGATTGAGTCTTGTTCCGCAGTCCATGAGCGAAGTGCGATGTACGTGCACTTGTGGAACATGCACGCCGACAGTTTCCTGCAAGCACGTTGTCTGCGTCGCTGCACTATTGGCGGAGCGACTTGCGGGCGATCCACTCCTCGCGTTTACGCTGCGCGGACTCGATGGACAGAAGTTGCTCGAGCGTTTGCAAGAAGCGCGCGCGATTGCAACGCGCGGCATTGCGCGTGCGCATTCCATGCCACCTGTTGCCGAAGCTGGAAGTCACGCGCCACCGATCGACGCGTGCTTGCAGCATTTCTGGCGACCGCAAGGCGAATGCGCGCCAAGTTCAGACGCCACAACATCCGAGCCGTTCGCTGCGCACGCGCTGCTCAAACGACTCGGCCAGTCACCTCTCGGAGGCAAGTTTCCGCTCGTGGGATTGCTCGCATCGATTTACGATTCGATCGCACGCGAAGGTCAAAATTTGCGTGACGAAGAGGCGGCATTGCCTCCACCGCCCGCGCCGGATGACTCGGTCGATTCCGATTGAATCGCGACGACGGTTTCAGTGGCTGAGCGTGGCGATGAGCGCGTCGTAATCTTCCATCGCAGCGCGCACGACCGTCTCTGCACGCGCGCGCCCGAAGGTTCCGCCAATGACAACTTTGTTCGTTTCTCCGGGCATCGACTTGTAGCTCGAAAAATAGTGGACCAGCCGAGCGACGACCGCCTTTGGCAATTCCGAGACATCCGTGACCGCGCCGTACACAGGATCACTCACAAGCACCGCGATGATCTTGTCGTCTGCTTCGCCACCGTCGATCATCTGCACGACACCGACAACGCGCGCGTCGAGCAACACTTCGCCACGATCGATGGGTTGTTCCGCAATCACGCAGATATCAAGCGGATCTTCGTCGCCCTTCGTCGAAGTCGGCGAGAGCGCGCAAACACGCGCACCGCAGTACGTGCGCGGCACGAATCCATACGGCGTGGGAGGCAATGAGCTCGATCGCTGCGGCCGGTCGAGGCGCATGTAGCCCGATTGCTTATCGATTTCATATTTCATCGTGTCACTCGGCGTGACTTCGATGAACGCGCGCAGCAACGATGGCGGCGATTGTCCCGTCGAAAGCCCGTGCCACGGATGCGGGCGAAATGGACTGAAGTCTCCTGCTGCTGCCATTCGATGATTCCTTCGGCTTCGTGCTTACTGCTTCGCTGCACCGCAACGCTTGAGCAAGTCATCCACTGCTGCGCGAAGTTGCGCGTCTTCATCCTTCGACTCATCTTCAGGCGTTTGCACGACGGTGATGTCGGGCGCAGCGCCATGTTCTTCCATGTCCGTTCCATCCGTGAGATACCAACCACGGAACGGCATGCGCACGGTCGTGCCATCGGCAAGCGAACTTGAACCCGTGGAAATCACGCCGCCGTACGTCTGCTGCCCAACAAGTGTGCCGCGCTCGAGCGACTTGAACGCGTGCGAGACGATCTCCGCGTTCGAAAAACTCTTCTCGTTGCAGAGCATGTTCATCGGCATCGTGTAGCGCTGGATGAACAAACGATCTTGCGGATAGTGACCCGTGTCCTTCGGATCACCATCGCGCGGCATCGTGTACGCGTACGGCTTCACCATGATGGATGCGAGAAATCGATCGGCAGTCCAGCCACCACCGTTATTGCGAACATCCACGAGCAAGCCCTCTTTACCGTGCGCTGCTGCGTAGAGATCTCGTTCGAAATCATCGAGTGATGGCTGATCCATGCCTTGAATATGGATGTAGCCAAGCTTGCCCCCCGACCACTCCGAGACTTTCGCCGCCTTCGCGATCGTCGCCGCTCGATAGCGAAGTCGCCGCTCTTCCATCGAAGCATCAGGAACGATCAGTGTGCGAAGTTCCTTCGATGTTCCATCTGCATTCGGGCGGGTAAAGGTGACCACACATTCCTGACCGACCTTGCCAACGAGCAGCAACTCGAGTGGTTTCGCGGGGACAACGATCTCCGCATCAATCGCCGTGATGATGTCGCCCGCTTTCAACGCAAGCGTCGCGCGTGCTGCTGCCGAATCGAGCAGCACGTCGGTGACTTCGCGACCACTTGCGCACGCGATGGTCGCAACGCCGAGTCGACCCTGCGCTCGCTTGGATGCAGCGGTTGGTTCCGGTGAACGCACGCCCAAGTGCGATGCATCAAGATGTCCGATGAATCGATTCGCAACCCAATCAAACTCTTCACTCGTGCGTGCGTGCTCGGCGAGCGTTCGGTACTGCTTCGCAAGCGCCCACCAATCAAGACCCTTCATCGATTGGTGATAGAAGCACAAGCCCATCAATCGCGCGACGTCATCGAACTTCTGTCCGTTGAGTTGCGCAAGATCCACTTCATTCACCGCAGAAACATCCGCGCCCTTGGCGTCACCCGCAGGAAGCACCATGATCTGCGCGCCTGTCGAACCAACCAGCGTCGCCTTGTCGCCTTGCAGCGAGAGCCCAACCACACGACCACTCGCGGTGAGCTTCTTGAGATCGCTGCCGTCGTACTTCACCAAGGAGAGCGTGCCTTGTCGCGGTGGACCTTCGCCAGGATTTGCAGCGGGTGCTGCATCAGCAGCGGAGAAGAGCAATTTGTCGCCCGCAGGCAACAACTCAAGATTGCCTTCATTTCCAGGCATTGTCGTCACACGGCGCACGCGGCGATACGCATCTTCAAGTTCGAGATCCGCAAATGTCGCCTTCGCAACGATCGCCGCTTCCGGCTTCGCGTCGGGTTTCACTTCAGGCGTGATCACCGATGCAAGCGCTTCGATCGGCTTGCGCTTCTTCAGATTCTCATTGGCTGTCTTGAAGTACTCCTCAAGATCTTTCGCCGCCATGCCTTCAAGATCCTTGTCAAGGAACACCATCCACACATCGACTTCTTCATTCGTGCGCTCAGAGAGGAACGACATCACTTTGCCATCGGCAGAGAATCGCGGTCGATAGTCGCTGTCGGGATGTCGCGTGACGTTGATCGCAGCGCCTGATCCATCGCTCGCAATGAACCAGATGTCTTTGTTGAAATCTTGATCATCTTCGGCGAAGGCGATGAAGGATCCATCAGGACTCCACGCGTAGTCAAGCTCTTGATCAAAGCCCGCGCGAAGGATCTTCACTTCTTTCGTGGGCAGATCAAGCACCGTGAGATCGCCGAGATTTCGCGTGAAAGCAATGCGTTTGCCATCAGGCGAAGGAATCGGAATCGTGTCGTGATCAAGTGTCGCGACGATGGGCTGCACGTCAAAGCGAATCGCGTCCGCCCAACGGCTCGGATCAAACTTCGGATCCTTTTTCTTCTCGTCTTTCTTGTCAGTCTTCGATTCTTCCTTCTTCTCGTCCTTCTTCTCGTCCTTCTTCTCATCGACAACCGGAGTCGCAGGCGCGTCCGTCTTCACCGCTTCAGCCGGTGCCACGATTGGCGCAACTTCAACAGGCGCGACTTCCAATGCGGGAACCACGGGCTCAACAATCTTCACGGGCGCGTTGGCTGCTTCGATTTCCTTCTTCAAGTCTGCGCGCGTCTCCGCGACTGTTGCTCCATAGATTGAATACGTTCCATCGGAGTCGCTCACGAAGTAGAGCGTCAAACCATCCGCGCTCCACGCGATGTCGCGCTCACGGAACTCGCCAACGGTGACGCGCCGCGTTGGGCTCTTCTCCGCAATTGCGCGCACAAACACGTCACCTCCTGCGATGACTGCGAGCGTGAGTCCGTCGGGTGAAAGCGATGCTTCCGTCACATCTTTGCCAATCGAACGGTGCTCGCGATTACGCAGCGCGTCATCGGGCGCAGTGAACGCGAGCTGCACGGGCTTCGCGCTTGGGCTCTTGAGATCGATCGCGTAGAGATGATCCATCACGCCAAAGACGGCTTTCGATCCAGCGGCATCGGTCGTGAGCGAGTGGACATCCGTGCCATCAAACTCCGTCAAGCGCACAGCACTCGCGTCGCCATCGGTGAGTTTCATGCGGAACAGATTCAGCGTTCCTGCCGTCGGCGCTGGTCCGCGATCGGAAAGAAAGAGCACTTCGTCGTCGCCAATCCATCGAGCAAATCCGTCATTTCCGTCGTACTGCGTCACGCGCGTGAACGCATCGCCCGCAGGCGTCCAGATCCACAGATCGCGATTGTCAGGGCCGTTGTAGCCGCGACGAACCCACGCACTTCCACCGCGCTCGAAGATCACGCGAGCGCCCGAAGGAGCTGCGGTCACCGCGCCACCGAACGCATCGTGGACGCGTTCAAGTGCGCCGCCTGCAATCGGTACTGCGTATGGTCGCGGCGAGCGAAAGAAATCTCCTTCGATACTCGCGTCCACGAACGCGTACTCCTTGCCTTGCAGCGTTCCGACTCCACTGAGTGCAAGAGACGCATCTCCGAAGGTCAATTGCGTGAGATCACTTCCATCCGCGCGCATCGACCAAAGATTTCGCGCGCCATCTCGCTCGCTCTCGAACACGATGCGTGCGCCATCCGCTGTCCACGCTGAGTGCAAATCATTCTCCGTATCGCTCGTCAAACGCGTCGCCCCACCGCCTCCACTCGGCGCGCGCCAGAGGTCGCCTCGCCAGGTGAATGTCAGCGTAGACCCGTCCGGCGAGAGCGCGGGATAGCGCGGAAGATCAACCTCCGCAGCAAAGAGTGCTGTCGAAACAAAGAGCGCGGATCCGCTGATGAAGACGCACGAAAGGACTGTTAGTCGCATGGAGCGCGAATCCTACGGGAAGCACCACCCGCGACTCCGTCCACCTTCGTCGCGCCCGCAATTGGAGGTTTGGGACGGGATGACCGCGAAAAAGCGAACTTTGGCGAAACCACGCTTCCTCATGCGCCGATGCAATAGTTGTAGCGACCAATAGTCTTGGAACGTACCAAACCCCTAGGATCAAATCATGAGCCGCCCGATTCGCAACCCAACCCAAGTCCGCTCCATTCTGGCGAATCTAGCGCTTTCCATCGAGGAATCACGGGCGCGACGGATGGGATCTGCAGCAGCGAACAACGTTCCTGCGACGAGAAGTGATCCCGTGATCACGCCTGCAGGATTCATCACGGCCCCTGCCGTTCCACAACGCGCGCCAACGCCAATCGCGCCAACACCACCGACTCCACGCACAATCGAGCGCGCCCCCACGCGAAGCTCGACGGGCTCTTCAGGCGTGAGTCCTCCACTGCGCACGCAAGGTGAAATGTTCAACGGTGGCGTTCCGCGACTCAAGGCGCAACCGAAGCGACCGAGTTGACGAACGAGTGTGTTTTCGCACTCCCTCCTGAGTGCTAAAATCTGCGCCCCATGCGCGCAGAGTCACTCTCCTTCCTCAAGCGTCTTCTCGATACACCAAGTCCATCTGGCTTCGAACGCGCGGGTCAACGCGTGTGGCTCGATTATGTGAAGCCGTTTGCGACACGAACATGGAACGACGCGTACGGGAACTGCTTCGCGGAACTCGTTCCCGATGTGAAAGATGCGCCGACCGTTGCGGTCTGCGGTCACGCCGACGAAATCGGTTTGATGGTGAACCACGTCGATGACAAGGGCTACATCTACTGCAAGTCGATCGGCGGCATTGACGCGGGCTCGATCGTTGGCAAGCGCATTCAGTTTCAATCGAGCGTTCCTGGTGTCGCCAACCCAGTCATCGGCGTGATTGGTGCAACTGCGATTCACCTGCAAGACAAGACGAATGAAGGCAAGATGCGGAAGCTGCACGAGCTCTTCATCGACATCGGCGCGCGTACTACGGATGAAGCGCTCGCACGTTTGAACATTGGCGACGCAGGCGTGTTCCTCGAGAGTTTCATGCACATCAGCGATGACCTCGTCATCGCGCGCGCGCTCGACAATCGCGTGGGAACATTTGCGGCGGCCGAAACGCTTCGCCTCTGCTTCGAAAACCGCTCGACACTGCAAGCGCGCGTTGTTGCGGTCTCGACAGTGCAAGAAGAAGTCGGCATTCACGGCGCGACGATGATCGCAAACTCACTCAAACCGACGGTCGCGCTTGTGACGGATGTTGGGCACGCCACCGACAGCCCTGGTATCTCCGCCGCGCAACACGGCATGTTCAAACTCGCAGGCGGACCGAAGCTCGCCGTCGGCGGCGCGATGCAACCTGAAGTTGTCGCGCGACTCGTACAATACGCGCGGGAGAAGGAGATTCCACTGCAACGCGCCGCGACACCAGGCCGATCGGGCACCGACACCGACGCGATTTTTCTGCAGCAAGGCGGAATTCCTTGCGGGCTCGTGAGTCTGCCGATTCGATACATGCACACCACCGTCGAGATGACGAGCCTCAAGGATCTTGAGCGGATTTCTGAACTGTTCGCTGCGTTCTGCTTCGGCATGAAAACAGGCGACACTTTTTGCCCCACGCTTTGATTGGAACTCGTTCGCACGCGGATAGAAGTACGATGCACTTCCCTTGCTCGAGTTCCTGACGCAATCTGTTAAGCACTTCAAGAACACAGGTTCGATCTGGCCGTCATCTCCGCTGCTCGCGCGCGCGATGACGAAGTCACTCGAAGACCTCAGTGGAAATCGTCGCATCTTGGAAGTTGGTCCTGGCACAGGTCCAATCACCAAAGGCGTGCTACGACGATTACGCGCGGGCGATCAATTCGACATTGTCGAAATCAACGACGTCTTCTGCAAACTTCTTGAGAAGGAGCTTCTCAAGAAGTATCGCGCGCGACACCCACAGGTCGTTGTGAAGTTGCACAACGCGCCGATCGAAGACGCCGCGCTTCTCACGGGATACGACCTCATCGTGTGCGGGCTGCCGTTCAACAACTTCCCACCGAAGCTTGTGCGATCCATCTTCCGTCAACTGCTCGCGCTGTTGAGCGATACAGGCGAACTCGTGTACTTCGAATACGCGGGTGTGCGCGCGATGAGAGCACCTATCGCAGGGCCCGAAGGACGCGCACGCCTCAAGCGCATCGAAGCAATCGGCAAGAGCCTCCGCAGAAATCACGCAGGCTCCTCCGAGTTCATCCTCGGCAATTTTCCGCCTGCCGTGACCATCCGACTCAAACGCGACTGTGTGGAGAAGGTTCGGGCATCCCGAGCGAAGTGACTGCTTCGTCGGGTAGATTGACGGCATGCCCAACGCCGCGCTCCTCGAATTCTTCGACTCGCCTACGGACACTGCGTTCTTGATCGAACACGTGAGCGACGAGTTCACAAGCGTCTGCCCCAAGACCGGCCATCCTGATTTCGGTGCAATCACGCTGCGCTATGTTCCCGCAGCAGTGTGCGTTGAACTGAAAAGCCTGAAGCTCTACTACCAATCGTTTCGTAACGAAGGCATCTTCTACGAAGCAGTCACGAATCAGATTCGCGACGATCTTCAAAGTGCGATGAGCCCACGGTGGATGCAAATCATCACCGACTGGCGCGGCCGCGGCGGCATCCGCTCACGCATCATCGCCACCTCCGGCGAAGTCCCCCCCGAATACAAACGCGCCTAACCGAGCACTCAACCACCGACGGAGTCGGTGAGGGGATGGAAGACTGAAGTGCACGCACGAATTCAGGCGTCTGCGATTCACTCGCAGCGCCTGAGTCGAAAGCAAGCGACGGAATTTGTCCGCGCTGCGCGGCAAATTTCGCGCTTGCGCTCAATTTATGCATGCAAGTCTTCGGACGACTTCTTCGACGTTTGCGCGGGAGTTGAATGCGCTGATGCGGATGAACCCTTCGCCGCAACGACCAAATCCTGCGCCTGGAGTTACGACGACGCGTGCTTCGCGCAGGATGTGTTCGAAGTATCCCCAACTATCAAACGGCGCGGGGACGCGCACCCATACATACGGCGCGTTCGTGCCCCCCCATGCGGTGAGACCTCGTTGCGTGCAACCTTCTCGAAGCAACTTCGCGTTGCCGAGATAGTGCGCAACAAGTTCGGCGACTTGTCGCTTGCCTTCGGTTGAGTACAGCGCTTGCGCGCCGCGTTGCACGGCGTAGCTCACGCCGTTGGAACGGGTGTTCCATCGTCTCGTCCAGAGTGGGTGCAAAGGAATCTGTGCGCCGCCAGCGGTCGATGCGCAAAGCGATTTCGGCAACACTGTGTATCCGCAGCGCACACCTGTGAATCCGCCTGATTTCGAGAAGGATCGGAACTCGACCGCGCAATCGCGCGCGCCTTCAATCTCAAAGATCGAACGTGGTAGCGTTGGATCCTGAATGTACGCCTCGTACGCAGCGTCATAAAAAATGATCGCGTGATGCTTGCGTGCGTAAGCAACCCATGCTTCGAGTTGCGCGCGCGGCATGACTGCTCCGGTTGGATTACTCGGCGAGCAGAGATAGACGATGTCCACAGGCGTGGAGGGAATCTCTGCGATAAATCCGTTCGCTGCCGTGCAGGGCAGATAGACGAGTCCTTCATATCCACCACCCTCAAGTGGCGCGCCTGTGTTGCCGAACATCACGTTGCCATCGACGTACGCGGGATACACAGGATCCGTGATGGCGATGCGATTGCTGTGCGAGAAGAGTTCCATGATCGACGAACAATCGCCTTTGGAACCATCCGAAAGAAAAATCTCATCATCCGCGACATCAATCCCGCGCGAACGAAAATCTCCCTCGGCAATCGTGTGCCGCACATCGTCATATCCCGTGCCTGGTCCGTAGCCTTTGAACGACGCGCGATGCGCGAGTTCATCCGTTGCTGACTTCATCGCTTCTACTGCTGCAAGCGGAAGCGGTTCGGTCACATCGCCAATGCCACAACGAATGATCTCGCCTGCGAACTGCGGACACTCGGCAATGAAGGCGTTCACGCGGCGAGCGATCTCAGGAAAGAGATAGCCCGCAGACAGTTTCAGATAGTGCTCATTCACGAAAGCCATGGGGCGCGAATGATACTCAAGTGCACCGCGATGAACTACCCGCCGATTTGGAACTGCATTTGGGGTCGCTTCTTCTTGGCTGAAAGTTCGCCGACTTTCGCTGCGAGTTCTTCACCGAGCGCTTCCTTCAATCGACGCACTGCGCTCTGATTCAGCTCGTCGCGATCTGCTGCCAATCGCTTGCGATCCCGTTCTGCGGCTTGTTCGAAGCCTCCATGCGCATCGATCCCTTCCGAAGCAGCGGACTTCGGTCGCGCGATGAATTCCGCTGCCAGCCTTTCAATCGCTTCGAGGTACTCCACTGCCATCACTTCGACTGCGACGCGTTGCTCTGCGCTGAGTTCGCGCATCGCGAGCGCCTTGTTGAAGATTCCTTCTGCAGAACCACCGGCGTCATACACTCGTGGATATGCAGCGCGCTGCCACGCGCAACGCAGTTGCTGCGCATCGGTGGCAGCCATTGCGCCGCAAATCGTGTCAAGCGCCGCGAGATTGAATTTCTCCATACGCGCTGAAATGTCTGTTTTTCGCTTCTCGAGTGCTTGCATTTTCTCCGCAATATCGCCCGTGAGTGACATGGAAATCGTTTGCGAAGTGCCGTCACCTTCCTGAGTTTCGGAGGTCTCCGTCTGCATCTGCTTCTCAAGAAGCGATCGCTCGCGCGCAATAGCATCGAGTTCATGCGCGCGCGCCTGCAATTGCGCGGTCGCGTCTGTCTCCCAACCTTTCACCGATGAAAGTGCCGCCGCGCGACCTTCTGCACTGATACTCGCTGATGTAAACGCTTGCGCAATATCCACCGAGATCGCGCTCGGCGCTTCACCAAGGGTCGCCAACGCTCGCGCGCGCGCAGACTGTCCGCTCGCAAGCGCGCCTGATGTCGCGGCGCTTGGACACAGCACTCCAAGGTCTGCGAAGAAAATCGCATCTACTGCTTCAATCGCGCTGCGCAATGCACCGAGCTTGCTCTGTGATGCGCCCATCATGGCGAACCCCATCGGGGGCTCGCCTTGATTCTTCGGTGTAAACGAGTCATCGATCTCGCGCGCTTGCACCGCGTAATCTTCGAACACTGCGTCGAAGACAACGCGCTCGGATTCCGTCAGTCCAAGTTGCTTGACGAGTGCTTCCGCCTCCTGACGATTCATCCCGCGCGCCATACGTCGATCAGGACCACCGCCGAGACTCAAGAATGCGCCGCCGCCAAGACCATCGCCGCTGATCATGATCAGCTCTTGACCATCACCCACCATCAGAATCGCAGTGCCGATCGCGCCGTCGAACTCGACGGAGAATTCGGCGCCCACTTGAATGCCGCTGAACTGTTGCGCTGTCTGCGCTGTCTGGGCTTCTCCTTGCTTTCCAAGAATCGCCATCATCCGCTCGACGCTGCGCGCATCGATCTGGTCCTTGCGCTCGGAGAGTTTTAGACGCCCGATGACGTCGTCGCCATCTTCGCCGCCGAACATCATCGTCAAAGCGCCGCGCTGCGTTGCGTCTTGCGCCTTCATCATGTCATCGAGGACAGGACGAACTTCCATGTCATACGAACTCTGTTCGGTTTCCACGGAAGCCCATGTCGCTGCATCGATCTTGTTCGCCTTCTTCAGGTCCGCTGCTTCACGGAAGAGTGGCTCAGGCGAACCTTTGTCGTGCATGAGGAACGGATAATTCTCGTGTATGACCCAACGACGAAGCGCTCGCGCGTCTGCGCTTGCGAGAACAGCCTCGACCTGCGCCAATGTTGAACGATGCAAGTCCTTCACCTTGCGGCGTGCGGCATCGGCCTCTGCGCCAGCCTCATTGCGCAACGCCTGCATGGACTTCCAATACTGCTCGAATGCCGCTTGATCAAACTCAGGTGGCGACTCGCCATCTGCTGCTGGGGTTGGCATCGCGGGTGGGGTCATGCCGCGCGACTCGCGCAATTCAGCAACGCGCAACGGACGTTCAATCGCGGTCTGCAATGCGCGATCCCACAGTCGCGTCAATTCCTGTTCATACGCTGCAAGCATCGGCTGCACCTGCGCGCGCACTTCGGGTGTGAGTGTTGCAAGTTCAGGGCAATCGGAGATTGAAAATGGATTCGTGCCTTCGCTGCCGAAGTTCCGCATCACCGACCACGCGCGTCGTCGTGCAAGTGCGTCGCGCAGAAGATCCGCTGAAGATTGCTGCTCAGGTTGCAACGTCGCTGCGATCTCGCTCACGAGTTGCTCATCGAGTTGTCGTGCGGCTGCGATGAAACGTCGTCGCGTCGCGACATCTTTCTCGACGTCCGCAGCAGTGCCACTGCCCATGAGATTCCCCGCGAAATTCGCGCTTCGATCCGAGAGCCAACGATCAACTTCCGCGCGTTCGAATGTTCGGTAGCGTTCGAAGTACGTCTCGTGTGCTGCAACAGCGCGCGTGGCATCTGCGTTGGAAAGTCCCGCGCGCTCAAGCAGCGTAATCAACTCGGTACTGGGCACAGGTGGCGGAACTTCACGTTGCTGTGCGGCAGCGATCGGCGCGAGAAGAACCATCGCGAATGCGGTGATGGCCGAAGACAGTGTGCGAAGGAATCTCGTGGGGGACATTGAGGACTCTCCACTAGCGACAGAATTTTCGCATTGAAGCCATCCAATGCGCGAACGACCATTCCATTATGGTGGCAACTCGGTTGCGCCACAGATGCACAGTAATCGCAAAAACGCAGTCAGCCGGTGCGCGCCGGCTGATTGCGTAAGAGGAGAATCCAAATCTGCAGTGTCGCTCGAGTCCCGTCAAGTGGTGGCTGCAAGAAGCATGATAAAAACGCCCGCGCAGCAGGTTCTGTTCGTTGGTTCTCAAGAATATTGAAATTTTGCGCTGCGATCGCAGGCGCGCGCGATCAGCGAGGGTCGTCGCTCAGTCGGAACTTGATGAGCAGCGCCGTCACCTTTGGCTGATCGGCGTTCACTTGCAGTGACTTCTGAAATGCGTTCCGCGCCTCATGGCGCGCGGCATCGAGTCGCTTCTCCGATTGAATCCAGGTGTTGAGCTTGAGCACGCCGACGCCATTCAAACTCGGCCAGTGGTTGGGATCAATGGCCAACGCTTGTTCATACGCTGCGAGTGCTTCATCAAATCGACCGAGACGAAATCGCGCCCAGCCCAATCGCTCCGCCGCGTTTGCATCTGCTCCGAGCAGCAAGAGCACTTGCGCTGTGTTCACTGCTTCTTCGAATCGCTTCTGTGCGCCATACGCCTGCACCAGCGCAAGCAAGAGTTCCTTCGAAGGCTCTGCGAGCTCCACGGCAGTTTCATACGCACGAATGGCGCCCGCGCCATCCCCTGCCTGCGTCAACGCTTCCGCAAGTTGAATCTGCGCCGCTGCATCTGTTGGATCAATCTCGACAGCCTTGCGCGCAAAGATCAGCGCGTTGCTCGCTTGATCAAGTTCAAGATACGTCTTCGCAAGAGCGAGATTCGTCGCGAAATCGAGCGGACGAATCGCAAGCGCGCGTCGGAACGCATCCAGCGCGTCGCTGCATCGACCGAGCGCGGAGAGCACTTCCGCGTGACCAAACTGCGCGGCAAAGTTCGCTGGCGTTAATTTCACGGCGCGCGCGAATGCAGTTTCTGCACGCTGCGGATCACCTTCGGCAAGCAGCGCTTGGCCCATGCCCACGTACGCAGGCGCGAGCGTCGGATTGTCATTCAACAGATCGCGAAACAATCGAAGTGCGGTGTCGTAATCTTCGTGCGCCATCGCGCGATCTGCAGCGACGAGCACTTCTTCTTCAGAGACGGATGGCTCGGTGCGAAGCACGACTGGTTGAGAAGCCTTCGGTGCAGGCGTGCGTTTGAACCACGAACCAGTGCAACCTCCGAGCATCAGCATCGCACTCAAGCAGAGGATGACGCTGCTTGCTCTCGCCATCAGAACAAGCGCGTTCGCGTTCACCAAGTCCCAAGACTTACCGCATGGCGCATCGCCCTTCTCGGTTTCGAGCGCTTTGGGAACTCGCGCAAGTTTCGGATGCTGCATCACAGCCTCAAAGATCGGCTTGCCACAGCTTCCGTGACCAATGTGTTCGTGCAAATCTCGCCGAGATGCTGCTGGCGCTTTGGAATCGTTCATGTGCATGACGGCGACATGCTCGAGGCCACAGATCTTGTCGAACGCCGCGAGCGTCGTCGCTGCGTCTTTCGCGGTTGCATGACCATATCCACTCGACACGATGTGACAGGTGTCGATGCAGAACGCAACGCGTTCAGGTGCCTTCACGAGATCGCGAATGATCGCGAGATGACGGAACGTGTATCCAAGATTCGTGCCGCTACCCGTTGTCGTCTCGAGCGCAACGCGCACGCGATACCCGCGAAGTTGTGCGTGCACTGCATCGAGTGATGCGGCGATGCGCCGAAGTCCATCAAGTTCATCGCCGTTGGGTTCTGAAAAAAGATCGTTCGGATCCTTGGGTTTTCGCGGCGCGCCCAAATGCGCGCCCGGATGCGCAACGCTCGCGCCAATGCCAAGTTGTTCGCATCGCTCAAGCTCCGCGCATTCGCATGCGATCGACTTCGCGCGCGCCTCCTCATCAGGACTCGCGAGATTCACGAGATAACTATTGTGGCTGACAATGCGCCCGAACTCCGCAAACACGGAGTCCGCGCACGCTGCGCGAAAGGCTGCGATTTCATCTGCTTGCAGTGGAGGCGTGCTCCACACGCGTTGATTACGCGTGAATATCTGGAGACCACCAAAGTGCAGCGCCTTCGCTTCTTCCGCCGCAAGATGCAATCCACCAGAGACCGAAAGATGCGCGCCAACCCACAACGACTCCGCCGACGGCGCGACTGTTTTTCCGATGATGTTTTGTTGCTTCGTTGAAGTCTTCGCCACAAAGCACCTCGCTCGTCCATCGCGTCAGGCAAACGTGCGCGCTGCGTGTTCTACTGCGTTCTGGAACATCTGCAATCCAGGCGGAACCGCCTCGCGATCCGTCGCGCTCAATCGTGTCCATCGCGGATGTTGCGTCCAATGTAGATACCGCTCTGGGTGCGGCATCAAACCAAACACGAGACCCGTGGAATCGCAAATGCCTGCGATGCGATTGCATGAACCGTTGAAGTGATCCGCTGCGGTGTAGCGCATCGCGATCTGTCCGTTCGCTTCGAGTTGCTCGACTGTTTCATCGTCAGCAACGAATCGTCCTTCACCATGCGCGCATGGAATGATCGACGTTGCACTCGTGCATCGAAGATGCCGCGTCCACACGCACTTGGTTTCCGCCGGCACTTCCATACCAACCCACAGGTTGTTGAACCGGCCTGATTCATTCGGCGCAAGTGCGATGCTCGAAATCGCGGGCTCCTTCGGCCACGCTGCGCCAACTTCAGGTCCTGGCAACAATCCTGCTTGCGCGGCAATTTGAAATCCGTTGCACGGCGCCATGATGGGGCAACCACGCTCGACCGCATGCGCGAGTGCTGGATAGATCGATTGTCGAATGAGCGCGGCCATGATGCGACCTGCGGCGATGTCATCGCCGTAACTGAAGCCGCCTGGAAGTCCGATGAGATCGAACCCGTCAATGCGCGTTGGATCACGCGACAGTCGCGCGAGCAGGTCGCTCTCGACCGTGCAACCCGCGAGTGCAAATCCTTCGCACAATTCGAGATCGCAATTGATGCCCGGCGCCGTGATCACGAGCGCTCTCAGATTGTGCGTCTGCCGTGCTTGTTTTTTCACCATGACAGACCACCAGACCAACGTTCGCCGAGCACTTTGCTCGCAACCTGCGCATTTGCGCCGCCATCCTTGACATCGAACTGACCACTTGCGTCGAAGGTTCCAACGATCGCGTGAGGCACTCCGTTGAGGACCTTCGCAAGCGCATCGATATTCGATGCATCGACTTCGAGCAGATAGCGCGATGCGTCTTCTGCGAAACATCGCGCGAGGAAAGACACTTCCGATTTCGCGGGTGCGCTGCGAGGATCAATCGTGAGACCAAGTCCGCCGCTGAACGCCATCTCCGCAGCAGCCACGAGCAATCCGCCTTCCGAACAATCATGACAAGAGAGCACGATTCCTTGGGCAATCGCTGCGGCAACAGCGTGCGCATTGCGAGGACCATCGACAAGACTCGACGCAGGAAGTGCAGTCGATCCTGTAGGCAGTGTCATGAGCAGCGAGAGATGCGAGCCACCGAGTCGTTCGCTTGTTTCGCCTACCAGCACAAGTTTCGAAGTCGCGCGCTTCGCGTCCATCGAGACTGCCTTCGCTGCATCAACAACAGGCGCGAAGCCCGAGATCAAGAGTGTTGGTGGAATCTGAATCGTGCGACCATCTTCGGTGACGAACTGATTGTTGAGCGAATCCTTGCCGCTGATGAACGGCGTGCGATACGCCTTGGCTGCGTCGTAGCAACCGATGCATGCACGCACGAGTGCGCCCATGTTGCGAGGGTCCTTGCAACTCGGCCAGCAGAAATTATCGAGGATCGCGATCTTGGTTGGATCTGCACCAACGCACACAAGATTGCGCACGCACTCATCAATCGCCGCAAGCGCCATCACATACGGATCCGCGCCAAGTCCGGTCGCAAGTCCATTGCCGATCGCAAGCGCGCGCGTCGACGACGCCTTCGGTCGAATCACCGCAGCGTCACCAGGTCCGCCGCCGCTGTTGCCGACGGCAACGCCGACGAGTGGCTTGAGCACACTCGAGCCTTGCACTTCATGGTCGTACTGACGGATGATCCACGCCTTGCTTGCGAGATTCGGATGCGCGAGCAGCGCCTCGAGAATCTTCAACGCATCGACAGCGCTCGCGCCCGTCTTGAACCGACCACCTGCGTTGAATTTCTTAGGTCGACGGCTGACGCGTTGTTGTTGCGCCCACGATGCATCCCACACCGCTTCCTTGATCGGCATCGGAATCGCTTGATGGAGGAACGCTGTTGAAAGTCGGCCGACTTCGGTGCCATGCCAACTCAGCACGATGTCGTTGTCCTCACGACCAAACTCGCCGAGGTCGCACCACTCCACGCCGTGATCCGCTGCAATTGCCGCGATTTTCGCGAGGTTTTCGCTCGGCACACTCAGCACCATGCGTTCTTGCGCTTCGCTAATCCAAATCTCGGTGGGCGAAAGTCCGATGTACTTCGTCGGCGCGCGTTCAAGCGAAACGTTTGCGCCTACTTCACTCGCGAGTTCACCAATGGCGCTTGAGAAACCGCCGGCGCCGCAATCCGTCGTGCCGTTGTAGAGGCAGCCGCCTGCGCAATCGCGCATCGCCAGCATCGCGTCGAGTGTCGTCTTCTCTGTAATCGCGTTGCCGATTTGCACCGCGTGACTAAACTCATCTGCGTGTGTGTCGGTGAGTTCCGCGCTTGAAAATGTTGCGCCGTGAATGCCATCACGGCCGGTGCGACCACCGAGCGCAACGATGCGATCACCACGCACAACACGACCCTTCACTGCCCATCGCGGCATCAGTCCGATGCAGCCACAATAGACGAGCGGATTGCCGACGTAGTTGTCGTCAAACCACACCGCGCCATTGAGCGTTGGAATGCCCATGCGATTGCCGTAGTCACGAACGCCCGCGACAACCTGCGTGAGTGTGCGGCGCGGATGCAAACATCCCGCGGGAACTTCACTCACATCAGGATACGCAACGCAGAACACATCGGTCGCAGCGATTGGTTTCGCGCCAAGCCCCGTGCCCATCACATCGCGAATGCAACCACCGATACCTGTTGCAGCACCGCCGTAGGGTTCGATTGCACTCGGACGATTATGCGTCTCGCACTTGAAGCAGACTGCATGCTCATCGTCAAAGGCAACAACTCCAGAGTTGTCGACGAACACACTTAAACACCAATCGATGCCGTCCTTCATGAGTTCGTGCGTTGCTCCCGCGACCGAACTCTTCAAGAGATTCTTGATCGTCACCGTGCCATCGGCTGCCACTTCAATACCTGGTCGTCCGCTCGCCTGCTTGGCAAGGGAGAACTGCCCAGCAAACGCGGGATCGGAGTGCAACTCGCGGTACCGCACCGTGCTCTTGAGCGTCTTGTGTACACAGTGCTCGCTCCACGTTTGCGCAATCGTCTCGAGTTCAATTTCACGCGGCTCGCGACCGAGTCTTCGGTACTCCGCTTGCACTGCTTGCATTTCTTCGAGTGAGAGAAACAGGTGGCCTTCGCGCGAGAGCACTTCGAGTTCCTTCGCGTTCAACTTCGAGAGTCGAACTTCGCGCACGACGAGTTCATACGCCTTGCCTTCAGGAAACGACGAAGGGAAATACGGCTCCGTGTGAATCGCATGAATCACGGGATTCGCGAGCAATCGATCGCCCACACTTTTCGCGAGCGCCTTGTCGACGCCGTGCAAGTCAACGCGTTGTCCAGTGAGCACGCGCACCGTGCGTCCTGTCAGCGCGAGCACTGCAGCTTGCACGCTCTCCGCCGCGGGATCTGTGACTCCAGGCAGCGGATGCACTTCAACAACACTCACGCCGGGCGCGGCAGATGGACGCGACGCGCGTGTACTGCTGTGCACTTCGGCAACTTGCGTGACAGGATCGGCGAGCAGCTCATCGGCGATGCGGTGCAACTCTTCGTTCGAGAGCACGCCTTCAATCAGATACACGAGCGCGTGATCGACGCGGCGAGGTTTGCGCTCAAGTCCGAGTGCTTCGATCTGGCGCGCGACACTTGCGCCACGCGAATCGATCTGTCCGCGGCGTGGGCGAACCTCCACCCTATGTATCGGCGGCGAAGCGCTCGACTCAGGGGTGCGATTGGGAGATTCCGACTGCGTGATCACAACTGCCATGGCGAAGAATCGCCAAGTGTAACCCACCATCGCGTGCACAAATCGCTTGTTCTTCGGTCAAAACACAAGCTGCAGTTGCGTGCGGAAGATCATCTCGTCGGCGCGGTCCGCCGCTCGGAGCGCAGCCGTCGGCGTGTACCAACTCGCGTCTGTAGGCGTGGTCGTGATTCCGAAGTCGAAGGAGACCTTCACATCTTCGCCGTCGAGGTACCAATTGGCGCCCATGGTGACCAGCGAGAGGTGGTTGAACTTCAGGATCTGATTCTGGTATTTCGTGGGAATCGCGCTCGGGTCATCGACATTCGTCAGGCCGTATTCCCAGCGCGCGTAGAGCTCCCACTTCGGATCGATGTAGTACGAGCCTTGGAGGACAACACCCCAACTTGTACTTCGTCCGAGATCAAACGGCACTGATGCACCAAAGTTGTCCGAACCAATGACGGTCGCGGATGCTGAACTGCCATAGACGTAGGTAAACGAACCAAAGAGCGTCGCGCCGCCGTACATCGCGCTGAGATCCGTCGTGAACGCGAGCCACTTGTTCGCTTCACCCGAGTTTGGGTTCGCACCTGAGTCGGGCTCGCCCTTCTGCCAGTGTGTGCCGAAGCCTGCGAGCAGCGCGTACTCATCGCCGATCGGGCTCGTCATGCGCGTGAATTGATTCCACGCGCCGGCGAGCTTCCAATCGAGGCGCGACGTGAAGGCGAATTTGGTGGCGATCTGATCCCACGGCGAGTTCAAGGGCTGTGAACCGAAGAACTGCATCTGTCCGGCGACATTGTCCTCGCCGCCATCGCTAAACGCGAGGCTCCATCGGAAATCCGTGTCCATGTAGGTCAACTCGATGCCTTGCGAGCGACCCACGCCGTAGTGCTGGCTGATCGCAGACCGTTCGAGCGCCAGTTGATTCTGATCTTCCACCAGCGTCTCGCGCATAAATGGAAGTTTGAACTGCCCCACGCGCAGCGACCATTCTTCCATCAAGTGCCAACGCACATACGCGTCGAGCAGCATGAAATCGCCTGAGTTTGTGCCGGTGTTCTGGAACGGCGCGCCCGAGATTCCCCACTGATCCACCGATTCAAAGTTGCCCTTGATCTTGTACTCAAGATCAGGTCCAAAGAGATTGCCTTGAAACCAGAGTTGGGTCTGCGCAAGATCGAATCCGTAGACCGTCTGCGTGTTGTTCAACGCCCAAACGGTGGGCTCCGTGATGCCCGAGCGATCTGAATTGCTGCCGGAAACATACGAGCCCATCCATCGAGCCTGCACCATGCCGCCGACATTGAGCGTGAAGCGACCGTCGGGGCTCTTGAGGAAGAAGCCGTTGTCCCAACCAGCAGTGAGTCCGGCATCCTGAAGGTTGTTACGCGTCATCGAATCAGCAAGCACGTCTTGCACAATCGCGCGGATCTCTGCGGCGCGCTGTTCGGTAAGCCACTCCTCGCCAGGTGCGGATTTGAGATCCGCGACTTCGTTCAAGAGCGAAGTGTTGGACTTCTCAAGTTCGTTCACCCGTTGCATGAGCGCGCGAACATCGTCCGCACTCGGCGCAACCTCTTGCGCGAAAAGAGGAGCACAACAAAGCACTGCAACGGTGAGTTGAAGTGGCACGAAACGCCGCGAAATAAAGCTCTTTGGAGGCATCCTGCCTGTACTCCGAGTTGGAATGAGGTGCATCAAACACCCGTAAGCGCATCCTGCGCGTACTCGCGATATCGGTCAGTCGGAATAGAGCGCGATAAAAAACCGCGCGATGCAAAGGCGCAAAAACAAACCGACCGGACCTTGAGGGTCCGGTCGGCTGAGCCGTTCATAGCAATTTGCTATTGTCGGGTGGATGATGCTGTCAACTCGTCAGCCAAGTTGAAGAGATCTTGCGATTCTTCAAATCAGAAGTTGAACGAGAGCTGAGCCTGAA